>JAUICD010000049.1 GCA_030427965.1 Bdellovibrionia bacterium | reverse complement strand
ATCAAAGTGCTATTTTTGGCTTTTTCAACTTCAGCTTCCGTAAATGGACGATTGCGTGCTTTCCAAAGCTCGCCATACAGTATTTTCTTTGCAGCTTCAGGAGAAGCGCCAGGCTTCAATGATACCATAATGACAAGCAACCCTTCAGAGTTCAACGTCATAGGATATATCACCAAAGAGTCAGCCAACTGGCTCTGATAAACAAGCCTGCGATGAAGACGACTGGAAGTTCCACCTCCCAAAACTTCAGCAAGCAAATCCATTGCATAAGATTCGTCTTCTCCCGCTTTGGAGATATGATATCCAAGGGCGATATGGTTTCCTTTGATTTTTCGACGAATAGTCGTTTCTCTTGGAGTTTTCTGGGGAGTTTCTTGAATAGATTCTGTACGAACAATTTCTTGAGACTTCATATGCCCATAGTATTTGTGAATAAGTTTCTTGGCATTTGACGTCTTGAAGTCACCTGTTAATACTATGACCGCATTATTTGGTGAATAGTATCTTTTGAAAAACTCACGGCACTTTTCAACAGTTATGTTATTGAGATCTTTCATCCAACCAATCACTGGCCATCGATAAGGATGACTAACAAACGCTTTAGCAAAAAGTGTTTCAAACAAAAGTCCCGTTGGCCGATTTTCAACACGGTAACGTCGCTCTTCCTTCACAACTTCTCGTTCACTCTTTAAGTTCGCTTCAGTGATTTGAAGTGACTCCATTCGATCGGACTCTAAATCAATTGCAAGCTCCAACTTTGACGAAGGAAGATCTATATAATATCCAGTGTAGTCTCGTGTTGTGAAAGCGTTGTTTGTAGCTCCGTTAGATCGAAGCACTTGATCAAATTCTTTATTGGAATATCTCTTGGCTCCCTTGAACATCATGTGTTCAAATAAGTGAGCTATTCCAGTAAACCCCACCTCTTCATCAGCAGAGCCCACTCGAAACCAAGTTTGATAACTCACAAGTGGAGCCGAGTGGTCTTCATGTAAAATTACGGTAAGCCCGTTGTCGAGTTTGAACTTCTCTACCTTGAAATCCACAGTCATACTCGGTGCCGCAAAGAGCTCAATGCAGAAAAATAGAGAAAATAGAAAACTCAGCCGAACCATGATGCCTCCAAATTGCGTACTCTACATTGTCTGATCCCACGGCAAATTCTGTCAACGCCAGACAGACTCGAACTTGGCCTAAGTACTTGTAATTTCATTATTTATTAGAGGCTCACGTTCAGCACCTAAGAACTAAAAGTAGAAAATCCCACTCTCTTATTGTTGTTCTCGAATTGGAACCAAGCCACAACTTCAGCCCAATTATCTGAAATCACTTTGATAAATAGGAAGTCCCTACACCATCACAAGATATTAGCTCCAGATTGGAACCAAATAAACTCATTCACTAGATTTTTAAAATCACAACCAAATGACTATAGATACTTGAAATAAAAGGAGTTTTTCTAAAATAAGAAGATTTATAAAAGTTGGCATCGACCTTGCTTTAGAGTAGGGCTGAATCCCCCCTCTTATGATCGCCCCACGATCATAATAGCGAGCTGCCTAGGTCCCCTCCAAGGCAGCTTTTTTTTTGCCTACTGCACAACAAAGTCGGAAAGATAGACATCACGAACCACGCCTTCTTCTAAAAAGCCATTTACCTCTTGGGCAATTTGGTCTTTTAAGAAAAGCTTTCCCTGGATAGATTCAATGTCCTTAAATTTTTTCTCTTGTAGAATTCGAACAATAGCATCCCTTGCCACCGGGGCCTTTGTTACAACCTCCTCAAAACCTCGCTCATCTAACATACCCAAACTCACAACCGTACGGGCAATTTGATCATTTTCCCCAATAAGATTTACGGTAAAAGGTTCCATTGTATAAATAATAGGTTTCTCATCTCTAAGAGCTCTCTGTCGCTCAAGTTCAGGGCGTAAATACTCTTCATCTACTGGAGTCGAGCTGTATCCTATCGTTGAAATATATGTGAGAAAGAGACCACAACCTGCGCAAAGACCATTCACAACCAAAAGCCCTAGAAATAGTAATTTCTTAACTTTTGCAGGGTCTCGTTCTTTCTTCTCTTCTTTTTCTTCAGCCATTGTCTTTCTATCGGTAGACTCGACGTTTGTCTCAACTCCCCTTAAGAAGTTCATCAAAACTGCCCAAATCGTGAGCAATGCTATTTTTACCTCGCTCTTCGCCTCAAATTGGGACATAACTTGACAAACTCAAGCCACGGAATTGAGATAATATAAAGACTTATGAACAAAATACTTTTTATTGTATTACTTTTGAATTTCCTTTGTTCCCCGCTCTTTGCTGAGTCGACGGTTCCCAATAATCTTCTCTCACTTGCTGGCGGACCGTACTACACACCATACGCTATTGTTGTTGATAAAACGGCTCGCCTAACAAGCATTTGGAAAGTTGAGGATAAATCTTATACTAAGGTTGCTGAATTCATCTCAGACCATGGTAAAAAAGAAGGCGACAAACACAAACTAGGCGACCATCGTACTCCTGAAGGAGTTTATTTTTTCAAGGATATGTATGAGGGCTCAAACCTCAACTACGAAGAATATGGTTTGCGGGCATTTGATACCAACTACCCAAATCTCTTTGACAAAAGAGAGGGAAAAACAGGAAGTGGGATTTGGCTACACGCAATTCCTGATTCAAAGTCCCTTGAAAGAGGCTCACGTGGGTGTGTCGTTGTTCGAAACAAAGCTATTATGGAAGTCAGTCGATTTGTCGACATCGGAAAAACACCTTTTATTGTAAATGATGCTGTGGAATTCATAAATACTGACAAAGCACTTAGAGAACGCAAACGCGTTCAAGACTTCATATCCAATTGGCAAAATGCTTGGCAGTCCAAGGACATAGAATCTTATATGAGTTTTTATTCAAAAGAGAGGTTCTGGTCTCTAAAAATGAATTGGAAAAAATGGAAAGCTTACAAGAGTGAACTCAACAAAAACTACAGCTCAATATCTGTTAACTTTTCTCAACCCGTGGCTTTACGCCACAAAGGTGAGTACACCGTACGCATGTTACAAGAGTATCAATCCGATCTTCACAAAGACTTTGGAGAAAAAATTCTTTATCTAAAAGAAGAAGACGGAAAACTTCAAATCATCGCTGAAAAGTGGACTGCGTTAAATAACAAATTGGCATTTGAGCAATTTGAATCTGACGTTAAAAAGTCCGGACGAAAAATCTCACTCAAGTCCGAGTCAGAAACCCGAACTAACTAAGGTGCCAGGCATATTCTGCGGATGCACCTTACCAATTGGAACCGGAATTGCCGGAACCATTGGGCTCCCAATTTCCACCCACACCATTTGCAGGAGTTGATGCCTCACCATAGTCCACTTGCGGAGTTGGCTCTGGAGCTGGAGCTTTTTCTTCTGATTTAATTTGAATTTCTACAGCGTTTGAACCCGAATCTTCCATCGATTTTAAGTGGGCCTCATATTCTGCACGAGTGATGAGTCCAGATTCGATATTCTTTTCCACCATACGCGAATCAAATAGATATTTTGAAAACTCATCATTCAAGCCCATCAGTGCCTCCGTTTAGTTTAGTTCCAGTATTTGGGTTCATCCTCGTCGTTACTTACCACCAATCTCAGGTTACGTCTATTTTTTCGACGCCCACCGCCACCATCTCTTGGCCCCCTTCTGTGATACTTGGTCCAAAGAACCAAAAAGAGGTACCCAGCAACGATCCCGCCGACGTGGGCAAGGTTTGAGACCCCACCACCGTCTATTCCAGACTGTAGGAGGCTAATAAGTTGAATCCCACCAAATATAGCAACCATGAACTTCGCCTTCATCGGGAAAAGAAACATCACATAGACTGTACGCTCTCCAAACAGGATCCCATAGGCCAACATTAGGCCATAAACAGCTCCAGAGGCTCCAACAACAACAAATGGATCAATCGGTAACCGTCCAAGAAAAATCACAGAGTAGAGGGTTTTGACGACCAAATAAAGAACTCCAGCCCCAGCCCCAGAAACTAGGTAGTAAAGAAGAAAAAACTTGCTCCCCCACTTTTGCTCAAGCTCAGCCCCCATAAACCAAAGAAGCAACATGTTGAACAATATATGAAAAAGGTTCTGAGAATGAAGAAACATATAGGTGAACGGTTCCCAGATAAAAAACTGAGTGATCACGTTAGTCGTGCTCAGTCCAAAAATATCTGTGATCACATTTGTCTGAAATACAAGGCGCTCTATCAAGAGCTGGAAAACAAGCCAGATCCCAACATTGATCAGTATCAATTTCTTAACAACACCTGTAAACGGAATGGAAATCTGAGCTTGCCGATACCCCATTGGCTTAAGCCTCCACTTTCTGACTCAATTCTATCAAAACTCCCCCAGCAGACTTGGGGTGGATAAACCCCACACGGCACCCCTTTGCACCCTCACGTGGTTTGGAATCAATCATCTTAAAACCCTCTTTATTCAATTGATCCAATGACTCTTGGATGTCACCCACTTGAAAGCAAATATGGTGAATCCCTTCTCCTCGCTTTTCTATGTACTTGTGTATAACGCTTGTTTCATCCAATGGTTCCAAAAGCTCAACATCAGCCTGATTTTCAAATTCAATAAAAGCCACTCGCACTTTTTCACTTGGAACCTCTTCAATCTTCACATTCGACCATCCCATAGCACGATAAATGCCTAGAGAAGATTCAATAGATCTTACAGCAATTCCAACGTGATCAAAAAAATATCCAGGACGCCCGTGCATAGAAAGAGGATCTCACTTTATTTAAAATAGGGCAATAAGCGCTGGTGAACCTCTTCAAGGCTCAAAGGTATGACCTTAGACTGAGCAATGATTGGAAAAAAGTTGGTATCCCCATCCCAACGAGGCACAACGTGATAATGGAGGTGATCAGGTATCCCAGCTCCGGCAGCTTGCCCCAAATTAGCCCCCACATTCATAGCTCGTGGTCGAAACTCTGTCTGCACAGCATCAACAGCGCGACGTAAAGTCTTATGTAACCCAATGTACTCTTCTTCACTCAACTTCAACAGGTCTCCCTCATGCCTCTTGGGAAGAACAAGAAGATGCCCGCCGTTATAAGGATATTTATTGAGAAACACCATCGAAAGCTCATCTTCAAAGACAATCAAAGATTCAAATTTGACACCCTTTTTAAGACCTTCGCAAAAAACACAAGCCTTGTTCACACCAACGGCTCTGGAAAGATATTTGAGTCGTTCAGGTTGAAAAAGAATTTTAAGATGATTGGCAATTGAAATGGCAACCCCCAAAAAAGTTAGTAACTCGCCCCTGGCATCAAATATAAAGGTTTACCAAGAAGATGTGTGCGGAATATTTTTTGAATCGAAGAAGCAGAAATCTTTCCCTCCAACTCCCCAAGCAATTCTAAAAATGGTGGTTTTCCATCATTTGGATTAAACAAGTCTAGCCCTTCAAGCCCAGTCATCTCTTCAACTAGGTCAATCGCATCTGAAAAATTCCCCAGTTCATCTGCAAAACCAAGATCCACAGCTCGAGCACCTGAGAAAATGCGGCCATCTGCATTTTCATCAACCACTTGAGTTGGAATTTTACGACCAGCTACAATAGCATCTTTAAATTGTAGTAAAACTTCATCAATAACGTCTTGAAGGTACTCTTTCTCATCAGGTGCCATAGATCTATAATCCGCACCTGTATCCTTGTACTTTCCTGTTTTAAGTGAAAAGCGCTTAATCTTTGCCCACTCGTATAGATCTTCTAAGTTGGCAAAGTCCATAATGACTCCGATAGACCCAACAAGCGTTCCTGGATTTGTGACAATCTTATCAGCTGCTGCAGCTACATAATAAGCGCCACTTGCTGCCAAACCACCAAATGAGGCTACAATGGGTTTCTCATGCTCTTCGCGCGCAATCATTAACTCACGATAAATCGCTTGGCTTGGTCCAACCACACCACCAGGTGAATTCACCCGAATAATCACAGCCTTAATTTCATCTCGCTTAATGTTTTGTCGAAACGTCTTTAAAAACTTTTTGGAATCTAAGATAATTCCCTCTAGATCCATAACAAGAATCGATGATTTGGTTGGTCCAACTTCTTGAGGAACAAAAACAGAAACGAGAGCGCCACCTATAGATAGCACTCCCATAAAAACCATTCCTATTAGGAAGAGGAAGGCAAACTTCCAAATCCAACTACCTTGTTGTCGACCCATCAGTTGTTGTCTGTATTAGACCCTTCATTAGCTGCCTGTCTTAAGGTTTCACCAAAAACATCACCAAGACTTGTTTTAGAAGTTGATTTCGCTTTTTTCACATACTCTTCCACGTCTTCTTTTTCATTTCGAAGTGTGACAAGCTTTGCGCTCAATGCAATTTTTCTTGCATCTTTATCAATCGTAATCACTTCCGCCTTGATTGTGTCGCCCACATTGACAACATCTTCTGGCTTTTCAATTCTTTCCTTAGTGATCTCAGAAACATGAATAAGACCCTCAACCTCTGGAGCAAGTTCAACGAACACTCCAAAGTCAGCTGTCTTCACAATTTTGACGTCGTGCTGAGATCCAACCGCAAACTGCTCATCCACGTTTGTCCAAGGATCGGACTCAAGTTGCTTAACACCTAAGCTAAACCTTTCATTCTCGACATCCACGCCTAAAACAACAGCTCGAACCTTGTCACCTTTTTTGAACATTTCTGAAGGATGGTTGACTCTTTTTGTCCAAGAGAAATCTGAAATATGGACAAGTCCATCGATCCCCTCTTCAATACCAACAAAGACTCCAAAATCGGTGATCGATTTGATTTCACCTTCGATAATTGTACCAGGTGAATAACTCTCTTTTAGTTCTTCCCAAGGATTTGGCTCAAGTTGCTTCATGCCCAAACTAATTCTTCGGTTTTCAGTGTCTACTTCAAGTACAACAACATCTACGTTGTCACCAACATTGACTCTGTCAGATGGATGCTTGATTCGTTTTGTCCAGCTCATTTCGCTGACGTGAATAAGACCTTCAACACCAGATCCAAGCTCAACAAATGCACCATAATCCGCAAGACTCACGATAGCCCCTGAAACTTTGGTTCCAATAGGGTAACTTGCAACAACATCTGACCAAGGGTCTGGTGAAAGTTGCTTAAGTCCAAGACTGACTCTTTCGTTCTTTTCATCATACTTGAGAACTTTCACTTCAATCTCATCACCGACATTGAGCATTTCAGAAGGATGCTTAATACGTCCCCAGCTCATATCTGTAATGTGAAGAAGTCCATCCATTCCACCAAGGTCGATAAATGCACCATAATCTGTGATATTTTTAACAATACCCTTAACGGCTTCACCGCTCTTGATACTATCAAGAGTCTTGGTTTTCATGTTTTCTCGCTCGGCTTCCAAAATCACACGACGAGAAAGAACAATGTTTCCACGTTTTTTATTGAATTTAATAACTTTGAAATCAAATTTCTTACCAATATATGCATCCAAATTTCGAACCGGACGTAAATCAATCTGGCTACCAGGAAGGAATGCTTTTACGCCAATATCAACACTCAAGCCACCTTTGACTTTTGCGATCACAGTCCCCTCAACCACTTCTCCGTTTTCTGCAGCTCGAGAAATATCAGTCCAAGCACGAAGCATATCCGCTTTGTCTTTGGAGAGAACAACCATTCCATTGTCGTTTTCAATTTTTTCTATGTAAACTTCGACTTCATCGCCAACGTTTATTCCTGCGCCGTTTACAGATCTAAATTCACTGATAGGAACAAGGCCTTCTGACTTATAGTTGATGTCGACTAAAACGTAGTCATCTTGGACTTCAACCACTTTACCCTGAACCACATCTCCAGGTTTAAAGTTTTGCTTTTTGGTTGATTCCGAAAACAGATCTTCAAATGATTCCGCTCCGCTATAGTCGCCAAACGCACCCGGATTGGACTCAATCGCTGCGTCCTGGGCGTCAAGTTGGCTTAAAACCTGCTCACGCGTTTGCTGAGCTTTGGTTTTAGACGTTTTCTGGTCTGATGGCATTCATCCTCCTCTTGGTACCGAAGAACCGATCAAAAACTCGCGGCCCAAATTTGTTTTTATTTAAGAGTTCACCCATTGGTTAAAAGTAAGGGCGACCCTTACCAGATTTAAAATCTGGATCGGTTTGAGGGATCAGTTATAGGGCGTAAATACGCTATGTCAAAGGGATTTTGCTATTTCAAGGATTTTGGAAACCACCTGATCCAAGCTCATTTGGCTTGAATCAATGATATGAGCACCTTCAGACACCTGAAGTGGCGCGTGTTGCCTCTTAGAGTCTCTTTCATCTCTTTCTTGTTGATGAGCGGTCAATTGAGAAGCCTCCACACCCTCTTCTTTGGCTCGTCTGGCAACTCTTTGCTCTTGATTGGCATCGAGGTAAATTTTCAATTCAGCTTCTGGAAAAACAACAGTTCCACAATCACGCCCCTCAGCGATAAGTCCTTTTCTTGCTCGCCCCACACACTCACGCTGGGGTTCAAGTATTTCTTTTCGAACAAGAGGAAGTTGAGCAATTTTTGAAGCCGTATTTCCAACAGACTCACGATGCAACTCTGGGGTCACATCATTTCCTTTATAAAGAGCAAGAGTGTTTTCAAGAGTCAGTTCAACCGACCAGTCTTTTCTACGAATCAAGTCCACTACAGAGCTTTCATTCTCAGGTGAAACCCCTTCTTCGTTCACAGAATAAGCTATGATTCGGTAAAAAACCCCAGTTGAAACCCACTCATAATCCAACTGGCGAGCAAGATTTCGACTGACTGTTGTTTTTCCGGATGCCGAAGGGCCATCAATTGTAATCACTCTCACGACTTCACCTTTGGACAAATCTTTAAAACTTCTTCTAATGCCGTAATAGCTGCCAAGTTTTCCTCTTGAAGGCCAACACTCATCCGAAGCTGAGTCTGAAAACCATAGGGCTTAAGTGGCCTAAGAATCACTCCACGCTTCAACAACTCCTGATACACAAGGTCGGAGTCCCTTTCAGAGTCAAAAAATATGAAATTCCCTTGGCTAGGCCAATAACGAACACCAAGTCGAGTCAGTTCTTTTTCAAAATACTTCAACCCCTCACTATTCAATTTTCTAGCTTCAATAACAAATTCTGGATCTGAAAACGCGGCAATACCAGCCACTTGTGCAAAAGCATTGACATTAAAAGGAGTGCGAATACGTTCAACAACTGAAACAATTTCTGGTTCAGCAAACATAACTCCAAGTCGAAGACCTGCGAGTCCAAAATCTTTAGATGTTGTTCTTAATACAACAAGATTTGGATACTGACTCTGTAGCTGAACCCCATTTGGATAATCATTTGCCGTCACAAACTCAAAATATGCTTCATCTAAAACTATCAAAACATCTTTTTCTTTGAAAAAATCCAAAAACCCCTTCAATTCCAAAGAAGAAAGGTAGGTACCTGTGGGGTTGTTCGGGTTTGGAAGAAATATAAGCCTATGGTTTTCATCCCACACATTCATGATCTCTTTGAAATCAATTTTATATTCACTTGTTAAATCCACTTGAGTCGCTCCAACGCGCGACCCCTGAGAGAAAATCTTATAAAGAAGAAAAGACCCTTTTGAAATCAGAATTTTCTCACTTGGTTCGCAAAATCCTCGAATCAAAAGTGAAATCAACTCATCTGAGCCATTTCCGAACCCAATTTTATTTGTAGATACGCCGTAGAATTTTGATGCTGATTGACGTAAAGCGTACGCACTTCCGTCGGGGTACCTGTGTATCTCGTCAATAAAGTCATGAAGGGCTTTTTTGACCCTGGGGCTCACTCCCAAGAGATTTTCGTTACTTGCAAGTTTGTAGACTTTATCTAAACCGTACTCACGGCGAGTTTCTTCAATGGGTTTTCCTGGTGCGTACGGCGTTAAGCTCAATATTTCATCTGAAACTTTCAATGCACAAACTCCGTAACTGGAATATAATAAAGCTGTTTGGTATTTCTCTAGCGAAGTTTTAACAGCACATTGTGGTGGTATCAAGAAGATGAATTGCTGGATCGATATAGGGGAGTCTTTTGGTCATTTCTATTTTAGAAATGGTAATTCAACTATAGCCAAAAGCTGGCTCCTCTCCAGCAGAAATGCTCATGATTTCATTTTAGAGTGCCTAAAGGATCTTGACTCACCGCCAACAGACCCAATTCTGATTTCAACAAAATGGCCTGAAAAAGCTATTGAAAGTCATGCTGGAGATGAAATTGCTCTAATCGTGACAAGCGGGTTTGAAGACTGGCCTCGAATTAGACAACCTCTAAAGAGCAACCGACTTTCAAAGTCCCCACGAAGGGTTTCCCCACTACTCGACAAAGCCTACATTTTTGGAATCACAGAAAGAATTTTGTTTGATGGACAGGTGGAAACAGCACTCGACACAGAAGAACTCGCGTTTTTGATTGAGAAGTTTAAACTGACTGAAATCAATAAAGTGGCAATTGGCCTTATGCACTCGCAAGTCAATCCTGCTCACGAACAAAAAATTGCCCTTGCTCTTCAAAATGCAGGCATTGACACTGTTTGCTCTCATCAAGTTCAAATACCAGGAAATGAAGTGGCAAGATGGTGGAGAGCACTAGTAAACTCTTATGTTGCAAAAACCTTTCAATCCCTTTGTGAAGATCTTGAGGAAATTCAAAAAAAGAAACAAGTGACCTTTCAATTTGTGAACTCATTGGGAGAGCTTTCTTTCAACTCCCCTCAGGATTTTATTGATACAAACTTTGGACAAGAATATTTTTTAACACATTTTTTTGAAAAAAAACCCGTTGTTTATCTTGGACTTGAGTCTTTTCAAATCCTTCATTTCAAACAAGAAAGCTCACCATGGATGAGTCCTTTTGGCCCTATTTCAGCCTTACGAAAACAAAGTCATTCTTTTTCTATTCAACCCAATACGTTTCTTGAGACAGACAGTTGGGGACTTGTGAATTTTAGCAAACAGTGTGGTTCCTATGAACCTGGCCCCATGTTCTTTGGACGAGCATTGAAACCACAATTAGCAGATATTTTGTATCTAGAAAACCAAAATCATCTCGACATAGAACCTCTACTTCCATTTCAAAAGCCAAATCAAGAACGCCGTATACTGGAATCTATAATGACATTTCATCAACAAGATCGAGCCTCAGTTTCTGGAGTTGTCAATCTATTGAACCAAAATATTTCAAGCCAGATAGCTCAAGAGATTGCAACATTCACCCAAGAAAACGAGGTTGTTGTTTGTGGGGCTTTTGCACCAATTCTATCTCAATCCATTCAAGAAAAACTTGGAAGCTCCACACAATTGAGCAGAGGTGAGTATGAATTTGTATAACGCCCAGTCTTTGGCTCAAGTTTTTCAAACTTTCTTTTCCAAGTTTGGCTCTGGCGCAATTGGGTTACATGACGGAACATGTCTGCATCTCAATCCAGAATATCTCAGTGACTATGGAACTCTCCCACAAGCCTTAGAGGTGACACAAAAATACTTGAAACTCCAACCAGGACAAGTGGCCATTGTAAATGACCCCTATTCTGGAGGAAACATACTTTCCACCGTGACCCTCATTTTATGTGTTGAAACGCAAGGGCCAAAACCAACTCCACTTCTTATTGCACTCAGAAAGCCATTGAGGCCTCATTTACGACATGTCACAAATGTGGAGGAAGAAGGCTTAAGGATCCCACCAACCCTTATTGGATCCAAAAATGAAATATTTGAAGATATCTTATCTGCTATTAGCAATCACCCACTATGTCCTGATGAATTCACACGAAATATCAACACTTGGTTTCAGGAACTAAAAAAGGCTGAAAAAAATCTTTTACTTTCTCTTAAAATGCGAAACTTCAATTTGAGTCGAACATTTTTCCAGTCCTATCTTACCTCCTGTTACCAAATGATGCGATCTCATATTGAGGACCTCCCACTTGGAGAAGTCATTGAAAGCTTTAAGCTAGATGGTGACGAATCACTTCAGTTGAATATATTAAGCCGAGGTGGAGAAATCACATTTGAGTTTCAAGCCTCAAACCCCTCAAAAAGATATAACCTCACTGACTCTGCAACTTTTGGAACATGCCTAGCTGCACTTTTGGCATACTTTGAAAAACCCTTGGTTTTAAACTCCGGAAGTTTTCGAGCTATAAAAGTGAACACTCCAAGTCTTTCATGGCTATCCGCAAAATACCCAAGCCCAACATTTTTAGGCATGTCATCTGGAATACATGGAGTCGCCTCCTCTATCCTGCACACGCTCTGTACACTTGGGCAAGAAAACTCAATTGGCACAAGCGCAACAATAGCACCAATAATAGATCTTGAGTTTCAATCCGGAGCCCATTTTTTTGATACAGTCTATGGTGGATCCGGAGGAACACCCAACGAACCTGGACAAGTGGGGATTAATTTTTGGGAGAGAAACAAGCTGAGTCCCAGTATTGAAGACCTTGAAAACCGATTCCCTATGATCGTCGACCGCATCACTTTACGTAAATCAACAGGTGGAAGCGGAGAAAATCCTGGTGGATCTGGAGTTGCCAAAACATTCCGCGTATTTGAACCCGCAACAATGAAGTGGTCAGGAGACAATCTCAAAATTCGACCATCAGGTGCTAATGGCGGAATGTCAGGCACTGAAACTGAATTCAATCTAAAGCCATCAGGGAAAAAATCAGAAAAACTAAACTCATTTGGCTCACTTCCCCTAAACATCGGAGACACCATCACAATCAAATCCGCAGGTGGCGGCGGGTGGGGAAAAGAAAAAGCTCAGGAGTAACTCACTTTTTTATTTTTCAAAAAGTTGCAATCATTTGGAGTACGAGTTGTTTTTTTGAAGGTTCTTGCAAGCTACAAGAAATCACGGAAAGAAACAGGGCAAAGCCATCAAGATGGGGCCATTGGTAAAGTTATTTTCAAAAAGCCGAGAGGTGACTGTTGAAATGCTTTCTCCATCACTTGTCGTCATCACAAAGCCAATGTTTCCATCCTTGAGTGACTCAGTAAGGTTTAAACGAAGAGTCATTCCATCATGCAGAAGTTCCATATCAAGCGTGTTTCCATTGGAATCTTGGAGTTCAATAGCTTCCTGAAGAGAGTCAAGAGGCTCTTCTCTTGAAAGAATCTCGATGCCGCAAATAGGGTAAGTGTCGGAAGTGTGTTTTATCTCAAGAGAAATATCATCGTACTTCCAGTGACTCAATTCAGTATGAAAGGTACGTACGACTGTATGGATGCTCTGAGAAGAGGCAGCATCATTAAAGCAGTGATCTGCACTGAATTGATTTGAGCTTCCAACTTCTGATTTTGTAACGAACTTTCGTTTTGAGGGGTTACAAAAAACTTGGAGATGATCCGTAAGATTTTGTGAAAACAGTGGAATTTCAGTATTTGCATCATATTTTATTTCTGTAAATGCTAATCCTACCAGAATAGTTTTGTCTGAAACATTAGATGACACCTTAAAACGATAACCGAGAGCATCACTACGATAGATGACTTCTCTATCTTCTGTAAAGTCCGTGAAACCCGTAAGAGAAGGACCACCCAAGTTAATAAAGTCTTCTTTTTCCACCCTCTCTTGTTTTAGGCCAAGTTTTTCAAAAAATATTTTTTGACAGCTATTGATGGCAAGGTAGTGTCCATCTATTGGCTCATAGGTCTCAACATTTATCCTTGTCGAAACTAAATTACGAAAAGCAATTGGCTCAGGAAGTTCTTCACAGTTCTTGAAAAATTGCGCATCAAATAAAAATTTGCGATCTACTTCAGCAATAGACAGTGAAGTAAAATTCATTGTAATAAGGCCTATTACTAAGAGAGTTGTTTTCTTAAAATCCAATTGCACATTTTCTCCTTCTGAATATCCAAGACCTTAACCGTGATTCAAAAACCAGACCAATTCTTGTCCTGTTCTTGTGTTTGAATTGAGTGAAATTGAAACCCAAATAAGGTTTATGAATAAAACCTAGCAATCTGTTTGTCTAATAATTAGACAAACAGATTCCCCCAATGGTCACTGTTAGTGATTCTTTATGCTGAATTGACCGATATTAAATCGCACCAAAGGATGTAGAGCAAAAAGAACGGTTTGGTTCAAAGGTAGTCAAAAATATGACTCCCAAAACTCCATCTCAAAGGCTTTTTTGTACCATTAGAGGATTGAAGTTCTTTGTAGTTTGTACATACTTACAAAGTAAGAAACTCAATGCTTTTCAATCGCCTAATAAGCCTACTCTTCTAATGAACACTTTACCGTTTCGCCACTTGGATCTGCCACGACGTCAAGTTAGTACACGAAAGTGACACTAATAGAAATCTAAAAATACACTAAATAATTCGACAACCAAAGCTTTGAATTTGTTTTTTGATAGAATCAATTTGGTTTTGATCTGTTGTTTCTAAGACAAAGTGGATTTTTGTTTCACGTAAAAATAAATCACCTGAGGCTCTATCATGAACCACTTCTAAAATATTGGCGTTATGTTTGGCGATAATTTCAGTTAATCGATTCAAAGTCCCGGGGATGTCTTGTGCTAACACAGAAAGCTGCACGCGCCGACCGGATCTCTTAAGCCCCTGCTCAATCACTTTTGAAACAATGTTCAGGTCAATATTTCCACCACTTGCAACCAAGACAGTGTTTCCCTTTAAAGAAAGATCTTCTGACATCACTGCCGCAATTGGGAGTGCCCCAGAGCCCTCAAGTACTGTCTTAGATCTTTCCATCATAAACGCGATGGCTTGAGCAATATCTTCATCCCCAACTGTCACAATCTCATCTACAAGTCTCTTAATGTAAGAGTCATACATAAATTGACTTGGCTTTTTTACAGACACACCATCAGCAAGACTTGAGGAATTGGGCTGAATTTCAACAAGTTTCCCAGATCGAAAAGTCTCCGCCATCGCAGGAGCCGCCTTTGCCTGTACTCCAATGATTCGCACCTTTGGAAAACTATCTTTGATATAAGTCGAAATACCACTGATAAGTCCACCACCACCAATGGAAACTACAACATTGTCTATTTGATCAAGATCTTCCACAATTTCAAGCCCAACAGTGCCTTGTCCTGAAATAATCGCTTTGTCTTCATATGGGTGAACAAACACAAACCCGTGTTCTTCAGCCAAATCAAGGGCGTGGCTATAGGCTTCATCATAGAAATCCCCCTCTAGCACTACCTCAGCACCATACCCTTTGGTTGCTTGGATTTTTACAAGAGGAGCAGTCTTTGGCATAACGATTTTTGCCTTCACCCCAAGAGCGCTTGCTGCGTAAGCCACGCCTTGAGCATGATTGCCTGCTGAGCTTGCAACCAACCCTCGTGCTTTTTCTTCTTCTGAAAGAGAGGCAATCTTGTTTAAAGCACCTCGTATTTTAAAACTTCCCGTGCGTTGACGGTTTTCATATTTGACATAGATATCTGACCCAACCCAAGAGCTCAGTTGACTGGAGTGGGTCAAGGGGGTTCGACGAATTTTATCCTGAACCAAACTATAAGCATTTTGAATGTCTTGAGTTGTAACAAGCATGAAATAAATATGAGCCGACCATGGCTCGTTGTCCAGAACTACCTTGTATCATTTGCTGTTTCATCCCAATAGGCTGTTAGACCTAAAATTGGATTCACATGCTGTTTGCTGAACGTCGGGCGTTCCGCATTATCCGTAGCAACAGGCGTAGACCTGTCGTCAAAGTAGTAAAAAGGAGGAATGGGCTTACCACATGATTCACATTCCTCAACGCGTCCCGATTGAGTCGAGACATCCCCACAGACATGGCACCTACGAAATTGCTTGAGGCAATCCGCCATATCTTCCTCCAAAGTTTTAAGACCTGGAAAACGAGTCTTACTATGTAAGATTAGTATACCAAACGAAACGGATTAACACGGATAGTAAGATTCAACTTTCTTTTCAAAAGAGTGTCTATTGATTTAGCGCCTTAGCACCTATCTATACGTGATACTTTATGTTTTCAGAAATAAAACACTCGTATTTTTTTCAATCAAATCTCATATTAAACCACTCAATTTAAGACAGTTTTGTCTAGATAAAGCCAACTTAGGTGGACAGACTGGAAATTCGCGATAAGATTTTATCTTAAAGAGAATCTACGATGAACTGTGGGGGGACATCAATGAAGTTCAAATCAATCAGCATATGTATTTTTACATTACTACTCTCTTTTGGAGCCTTCGGTTTTCCTATAGAAAGCATGTTGATCATCGGTGCTTCTGTTTCAGACGACCACTCTGCAAAATCTCCAGGCCGCATGATTGCAGAATCCGTGGGACTTAGAAAGGGCCGAGAATTGGTTATCCGAGCCAAAGACGGAGCTAAATCTACATACCATGACAAACTCATTCGCAAAGAACTCGGAGGACTCAATCCAGACTATATTGTGGCAATAGATCTTTTTTTCCATGACTTTCGCTTTTCAACAAATCCATCAGCAGCACAGTTAAACCGTCTTGAAGAGTACATAACTTTGATGTCTCAAAATGCTCGTGAAGTATACCTTGGAACAGCTGTGGACTTCCTGTATCTGGGAGGCCCTGAAATCGCCAATAAACGCATGCGCAAAGTGGCTAAGAAATTAGGAAATGTTTTTGTCTTCGAACTAGATGCCATATTTAAAAAGATTCATTCCAACGAAGGGTATGAATACAATTTGGGAGATCAAAAATTCACTGTTTGGAGACAACATGTTATGGCTGACATTATTCACCCAAATAAAAGAGGCTCCACAATTGTTGCCAACCTCATTATAGATGACCTTCGAAATAGGTATGAACTAGAGGATCAAGAGCTTCCTTTCTTAAAAATCACCCCTCCCTAAGTAAATAAAGCAAAAGGCGTTTGGGTTACCCTTAAATTTCGCCAACAAAACTGACAGCCTGAGGCCCAAATTGGGCTCCAACTCTCAAATCTAGTGATTTTGACTTCAGACGGCTCTTATTTCGCCCTCAGGGGTATTTATTGGCCCCAGGCTTGCTCTTATAAGAGTTGTGATGAAGACGACAAACTGGACTCTTAAAATACTCATACTAGGGCTCACAGCCCTTCTACTGGCACCTAGCCAAGGTCTAGGATCGTCAAAATCCAGCTCATTAAAATTCTTGAAGTCATTAAAGGAAAAGTATAGCCGCGAACTCGACACCCTAGATCGAGACATCGTTACAATGGTTCAAAGTACACCAAATGGTTCAAACCGCAATCTCTCACACCAAGAAACCGAAATTCTCATTAAAAGTAAACGTCGCTTTGAGCTGTCAAATAAAGTGGATCTACTAGATCACCTCATATATCAATTTGATCAATTCTATACAGGTCAACCGCTTCGAGCATTTATTGCAAGTAGACTAGCTGCAATGCTTGCAAGAGAAGTCGGCATTGGCTCCAATAACACCAACCCAAAAGAGTACCGCATCCGATTTCTACTTAGAATGAGACACAGCTTAGTCAATTCCAACATTCGAGATAAACAAGTTATGGGCTTCATTGAAGGTCATTTAATCACAACAAATATCACAGACCCAAAACCCATTGGGGACTTCAATAAATCTAGTGCCTACTCAAATTCTGTAAGTAAAGAAAAGGCAGTGGATACCAATTTAGAAGAGGCTGGAGATTATGTAGATGAAATTTGGCCTGAAAATGACAAGGCTTCAAAGAAATCACCAGAAAGTGGTCGATTGAATCGTCTGAAAAAAGAGCGCATCCTAGAGCCTTATCCATCTTGGTGGAAAGATCCAAATCTCAAAGCCAAAAAACACAATAGCGATATTTCAATTTGATTTTTAAATCAAGGAAGTTGAAGAAGTGCATCTTGAATATATCTTACTTTTTCTTCTGTCCCAGATTTGATCTTTGAACTCACAATACCTGAAATCATAAAGTCTCGAACAACAACAAGACTTGCATGTAAAACAAGAGTCCTCTTACTAGAAAGCTTATAAAACTCTAGTACACTTAAAGTCCTATTTGTATAATGGCTATAATCAAACATCTCATGCCTTACGACAAAGTCGGGAGATTGGTCCCATACCCTTTCACTCAAAACAGACCCAATCAAACTTTCACTTTCTAGAACATCCACCAAGGAACTGAAGTGAATTTCCTTTCCCGCTTTTTTTGAAATACCCGAGTGCCGCCCACTTCCCTTTGGTCCCATATCCTTTAGAATTGTCGTCCGATTGAGTCGATTGATTGTTTGAGCAGAGTAAAAAGCTTGAGGGCCAAAACTTTCAATGGACCTGTCCACAGTGAACGCCGCCAAAGAACCCACAAACCATTTGTCAGAATCCAAACCTTCAAAATCAAGTCTTGAAAACTCCTCTTGTTCCCATCGATTCTTTTTAAATTCAGCCACGTAATGATAAAACGCCTCACCTGAATCTTGTAAAAAGAGAGTTCTTGCCGACTGCAAAACTCCATCAAATGAAGCATCAGACGGCCACGCTATCTGACTCAAAATTAAAATACAAAAAACCACTCGAAACATAAGAGACAAAGTACCAGATGGGTCAAAAAAGTATACCCTATTGAAAAAAATATCTTCTCCACACAAACCCTATACTGGTCACTTCAATTGAAGACTGCTATTCGTCAAGGTTTACAAAAGCTCACACCTTGAATCTTAACTAAATGAATTGTTAAAGACTCCCAATAGACTTTAAGAGTAGTGCATTCTTTCAGCACGAATCACACCTTTGATTTTTTCTAAAGACTGAATTGTGCGAGTCAATTGTGAGGTATCTTTCACAACGACGTCAAAAACACAAATGGCTTTTCTGTCATTGTTTGTTTTGATCTGAGCATTGTGAATATTCACTCCATTTGCAGTGAACGCATCACTCATAAGCTTCAGTAAACCAGGAATATCATGACAGACCACACGAATCTTAGTGTGTCTCTCTTGTGCATGCTCAGATCCAGCCCACTCCACGTCCACTCGTCTTCCAGGGTCAATTTCAAAAGTTTTAGGGCAGGCCGCTTGATGAATTGTCACCCCACGCCCTCGAGAAATAAATCCAACAATTGGGTCTCCTGGAATTGGATTACAGCATTTGGCGTAATGAACCAAAAGATCAGACATCCCATCTACTTTGATTAACGAAGTACCCTTTCTCTTCTTATTGCTTTTAAACATTCGACCAAGAAAACTCGAATTGTCCTCTTCTTTGGGCTTGTCTTCTTCTTTACGAAAATCTGGCACCATACGTTCAACGGCCTTAAGCGGCATTTGTTTCCCATAAGCCACTTGCGCGTAAAGCTCTTCAATCCCCTTAGCTCCAATGCTCTCTAAAAACTTATTTGTGTGATCCGTATCTACAAAAGACTCCAATTTGTATCCATGTTTTCTGAACTCTTTTTCTAAAAGCTCTGTGCCGAGAGCTACAGATCTCTTCCTTTCTTCTGAGCGAATAAAAGCTCGGATTTTTGATTTAGCCCGAGTGGTCACACAGTACTTCAACCAATCCTTAGATGGCTTTTGGTGAGGAGAGGTCATAATGTCAACCGTATCTCCATTTTTTAGTTTGTGCTTAAGAGGAACAATTCGGCCATCAATTTTAGCTCCAACAGTTCTGTTACCCACATCTGTATGGATGGAATAAGAAAAATCTAGTGGTGTTGACCCTTCAGGTAATTCTTTGACATCTCCGTTTGGGGTGAAAACATAAATCTCTGACTCAAATAGATCGGATTTTACATTCTCTAAGAACTCATCTGAATCCCCGGTTTCCCTATGCCAATCCATAAGATTCTTGAGCCACTCAAATCGCATAGCAGACTTGTCATCAGCTCTTCCACCTTCTTTATAAGCCCAGTGAGCCGCAATCCCGCGCTCTGCCACCAAGTGCATTTCATGCGTACGAATTTGAATTTCAATTCGTTCTCCATCTGGCCCAATCACAGTGGTGTGAAGACTCTGATAGTTGTTGGCTTTTGCCATTGCAATGTAGTCTTTGAAACGGCCTGGTATTGGGCGATACAGGGAATGCACAACCCCCAATACCTCATAACACTGGGCCATGGACTCAACAATCACACGAAACGCCAGAACGTCATACACTTCATCATAGTCGATATTCTTTTGAGTCATTTTTCTGTAAATTGAATAGAGATGTTTTGGGCGCCCTTGGATAATCGGTTTTATCTTGGCCCTTTTCCCCATCTCAGAGTTCAAAATTTTTCGAACCTCATCAATGTATTTTTCTCGCTCTTTCTTTTTCTTTGAAACCTTTTGAGCCAATTCATAGAAAATATCTGGCTTCAAATAACGAAAACTCAAATCCTCTAACTCAACTTTCCAAGCACTGATACCCAAGCGATTCGCAATGGGAGCGTAAATATCAAGAGTCTCCTGAGCAATGCGTGCTTGTTTTTCATAGGGCATGTGATTGAGCGTACGCATGTTGTGAAGGCGATCCGCAAGTTTTACAACAATCACGCGAATGTCTTTTCCCATTGCCACAATCATCTTACGAATATTCTCACCCTGCTTAGCATGAGTGTTTCGAAAACTGATTTGTGAGATTTTGGTTACACCATCTACCAAGAGACGAATGTCTGATCCAAATTCCTCTTCAATGTTTTTCAAAGTAACTGCCGTATCCTCAACGGTGTCATGAAGAAGACCTGTCATAATTGTTGGAGCATCTAAATTGAGTTCGGAAAGAATCGAAGAAACACAAAGAGGGTGTGAGATATATGGCTCACCACTTCGGCGGATTTGACCTTCATGAGCCGTTTCTGAATAGTGATAAGCTTTTTCAATTCTCTTCAGGTCTTCTTTGCAATATTGCGAACGGATTTGATCCAAGAATTCATCAATCGTTCTTGGTTCGGGGTGATCGTATTTAAGCTCGGAAGACAATCTGTCGGACATGGACCCCCTGCATTTAACTCATCGGAATAACAGAGATAAACTACAGCTAGACAGGTAATTCTATCGATTCAAATCACTTTGAATCTGCTCATTAGGCGTACCTAGAGAATCGTCGTGTTTGAAAGCCACATTTCCCTCTGCCACTTCTCGAAGCGCCATTACGACCTGCTTGTTATTTCGTACGCGAACTGTTGGATCAGCACCCTTTACAAGAGATTTCGCGCGTTTTGCAACGAGCATCACAAGAG
>JAUICD010000087.1 GCA_030427965.1 Bdellovibrionia bacterium | reverse complement strand
AAATACAATCTTGTTCAAATCCAGACCTGATGCTCGAATCTCCTCAATCAACCCAAAGCGAAGCTCTCCATTTTCCCTGCAAATACCGCTGGTTCCACTCTCCCTCGACTCCGTGATCACATAAACGGCGCCGGATTCAAAATCTGATTTCATCAGGTCAATCCAACTTGAAGGACTCAGTAGCTTGGACCGTTCAACATCCTTGTAGCCCACCTCAGTCAGCACTTTAAATTCTTTTGAAAGTTCCTTGATATAATTGCGCCGATCTTGAATTGGCATTTCGATGGTCCCATCAGAGACTTCTACATACGGTACCTCAATTTTTTTGCAAAAACTGACAAACTCTCCGACTTTTCCCTGTATTACTGCCTTTTCAAAAAGAGTTCCACCCAACTGATAACCTATACCATTCTTTCTAAGACAGCTCACTTTTGTCATTAAGTCCTTTGTTACAAGAGCCGTTCCCCAACCAAACTTAACGGAGTCTATCAGCTCACTATGGCTCTCAATAACATCAATGAATTTTTGAGTGGGAAGCCCATTGTCGAGAAGAAAGTTCAAACCGAAGGTTCTTGGTTTTGACGCCCGATTTGGAAGCTTTATGAAATCTGTTTCAATCATGTATCTACCTTTTTCAGAAAAGTCTTTTCATCTTTGTTTTCCAATTTCATAACAAAAGCCGGCGCTCCAAATCCAGCACATAAATCCAGATCCACTTGTTTGAACTCAGGCATACTGTTATCCAAAAACTTCTTCGCACCAAAGCTTCCCCTAACTCTGTTGATGGTCAAGTCCTCACTGGTACTTAATCCCAAAAGCGAATCTTTCATAAATTCTGCACACGCACGATCCTCATCAGATTGAGGATTTGTCGCTATCAAATTTACAACGCCCCTTCCCGGCAGCAAAGTTTTGATATACTCAACAGTGACCTTGGCCCCCAATAGTCCGGTTGCCAGTGAATAATCTGATGTTTTGGCCGTCAGTGCCGACTTGACCCCATTTGTCGTTTTCATGAATACCAAATAAGACGGATCAAGATGGTTGTTTTCAACTTCCTCAGGAGAATTCCCCAGATCAAACCCGTCTATTTTGTAACCATTTATTTCTCCCACAAGATAAGACTTGGGAAACTGCTCTTTCAACAAAAATGCTTCCTCAACGGTTCCAACCAGTCTTATGGACTCAAATCCCTTTAGGAACAGGAAATGTGTGGTGGAGAATGCTCTGAGTACGTCTATAATTACGACGACATCACCGGGGGGATCATGATGATTTCCATCAAAAATTCGAACATTCAAAGCCATTCCTGTGTTTACAAAAATCCTTGAAATAAGTAAAGAAAGGCCCTTTCCCAGCTCAACTTACCACCCATATTGCGCGCAGCGTTGCCTAGCGCTAAGTGGCAACAGTTACTTGAAAATCAAAGAGATTTCCGTGATCTTCAATCGTTGGTCCAAAAACGGTCTTCGTCTGGAAAAAACGAGCTGATGAACATCCTCTTATTGAATTGCTATAGTCGTAATGCCCTTGCCGTAATTAATTCACTTGGCAGTAATTTCACTGTCTTTGGCGCCACAGCCCAAGTCGACCACTTCTTTTTCTTTAACTACAACCCTGAAAAGGTTTTCAAATCCAGAAAGCTCGAGAGTATTTACAGGTACCCCAATGCCACGAAATATCCAAAAGAATGCTGCAAGGCCATTATAAATCTAAGTAATAATCTCAACATCGACCTTATTATTCCTGTTGGCACTGATTTGACAAACCTGGCTTCAAAATACAAACAACAGATTGAAAGAGCCTCAAAGGCCAAAGTTGCTGCTGAAAACTTTGACAAGCTGGAACCGTTAACAGATAAATGGAAGAGTTATGACCTGCTCAAATCAAAGGGGGTTCCCTTTCCCATAACAGCACATGTTCATGACAATAGCTCCGCCAAAGATGCTGCCACCCAGGTCCCGTTCCCGGCAGTACTCAAACCCTGTAACTCCTCAGCATCCATTGGTGTCATGTTTTTTGATACAAAAGATGATTATCTTGATTTTTTAGAAGATCAGTTTTTCCGACAAAACTCTAGATTCAGCTCTTATGTACTACAAGAAAAAGTGAATGGAGATCTTCACGATGTCACGTCATGCTCCTTCCAGGGTAAACCTTATTCTTTGCTCACACAGCAGAGACATCTTGCGCTATTTGATTTTGGTGGCGGGGGAATTATTAACAGAACCACAGATGACAAACAAATGAAGGAGGTAGCCTCCAAGATTCTAAAATTACTAGATTGGAATGGCGCTTGCTTATTCGACTTTCTGAAAACATCAGAGGGCAAACTGTACCTTTTGGAAATCAACCCCAAAATATGGGGAACAACTCAACTTACAATATCTGCCGGCTCAAATATTGTTGAACAAATCATTGACATTTTTTATCACCAGAAAGAACCAGCCTCATATCTGGACTACAGGGAGAATCTTCTCTACAAGTGGTATTTCCCTGAAATCATTTTTCATCTGATCCAAAAACCCCGGACAGTCGGCGTATTATGGAGAAGGGTAAAAAAGGTTCTGAGTAATAATGGAGCAGAAAAATGCTTGAACAATCTAAAGATAAAAGATTTACTTCATAATATAGGCATTGTCTTGGATCGAGAAAGCCCCAAGTGGTAGGCTATAAGTGTGATTCCTTTTGTTACTTTTCTTATCCTCTCATGGGCTGCGATCTCCTGCTCAGCATTGCTGTCCACCTCTTTCCCACAAAAGCTCCGCCTCAAACTGTTTTTTGTTTTTCTTGGGTGCGGACCAATTCTTCTCGCATATTTTCTTGAAGTACTTCTTAGGTTATTACCCGAGCAACCCCTAATTTTTTATACGGCGTCTCTTTTTGCAGCACTTATTTTAACTACATTCTTTTCTATATCCCCAATCAAAAAACTATTTCACCAATTCAAATACAGAGCTTATCAGGCTCACCTCCTGGACATGGGTTTGTTTGTGTTTCTTTTTGTCTTTTTGCTGCTTTATTTCTGGCAGTCACTTTTGCTCCCACTAACACAAAACGACGCCCTTCAGTACGCAACAATGGCAAGAATATTTTTTAGCGAATTGAATCTGACAAACTATCCATTTATTAAAGCTCATAGTACTGGATTCATGGCAGGAACATGTCACCCTCTTGCGAACCACATGTTAATTTTTTTCACTTATTTGATACAAGGTCACTCAGACTCCTTTGGGGCAGGAAGAATTATTCACCCTCTTTATTTAATTTTTCAGTGTTTGGCGATAATTGGATTTTTAGGATACAAACGTTTGAGAATAGCCCTGCTCACATGCATTCTCTTGCTCTCTATCCCCGCAACCTATCAAATGGCACTCTCCTTTTCGATCGATTCGTTGAGGATTTATGGCGTAATGGCGGCAGTATTCTCCCTGTATTTCACATACTCAAAAGTTAATGCAACTTACAAGATGATTTTTTGGAGCTTGTTTCCAGCCATTTACTCACACAATCTGGGAATAATATTAATCCCATTCTATGCCTTTTACGGCGCGGCACAGGCGCTG
>JAUICD010000002.1 GCA_030427965.1 Bdellovibrionia bacterium | reverse complement strand
AATAAGCTTCAATTTTAGGTAATGGTCGTCGTATTTTTTTAAATCGAGTTCATTCAACTGCATAAAAGACATGGTTTTACCCACCACTTTAATCAACCCAAATCCCATAATTGTAGTTCCTGGATCAATTCCTAAAATTTTCAGAGCATCCACCTGCTCTGTCACTTGCATGGAACCAACCTCTGCTGCCAAGCCAGCTCCGACTCTGGATGTCATAAGAAGTGCCGCAAGCACAGATCCCAATTCTCTTAATATCAATAACGCTGCAAACCCCGGAACAAGAGAGTCATTTTGAATCACAATTTTCATGTGAAATGAGGCTTCAATAATTGTTACAATTGCAGCAAATGTCACACAAAATGCAACAATCCAAACACTTTGGTTTGCAACAAAATACACTTGTTCAAAAAATTCTTTCCTTCGAAATGGAGGAGTAAATACGCCAACAACTGTTTTAAAGACAAGGGATAGAAACTGCCTTGTCGTTTCAAACGAAAAAATCACTTGATGGCCAATTGTATCTATCAATCTAACCCCTTATAAAAAACATAAGCACAGCTTCAGCAGTTAAACTGGTTAACCAGTCTGCTATAACGATACCCACCATGGTTGCAACACTTGTTGAAACCACACTTCGCCCCACGCCCTTTGCGCCTCCACGGGTTGTATAACCCTTATAGGTGCATATTGTGGCAAGTAAAGTTGCAAAAACAAAACATTTGTACAATCCACCTGCAATAGACGGAAATGTTACAACTGTTGGAATATGGCGCACATACTCTTCTGGACTGATATTTGAAAAAACAATTCCAACTAGAACCCCTCCACCCACGCTCAACATTAAACCAAATGCCAAAAGAAAAAAACTCGCTATAACAATTCCAATAAATCTAGGAAGAATAATTTCTTTCATCGGATTTGCGCCCAAACACCGGATAGCATCAATTTGCTCTGTGACCTGCATCGTTCCAAGTTCTGCTGCTGTAAAAGCACCAACTTTTCCACTCAACATAAAAGCAATAAGGAGAGGGCCGACTTCACGAAATGTTCCACTTGTAGCAAGACCGCCCAAAAACCCAAGTGCGCCAAACTCTTTCACCTGAAGAGTGAACTGAACAGCCATAATCGCACCTACAAAAAACCCTGCAAGAGCTGTTGTAGGAAGACTTTGAACTGTAACTCTCCAAATTTGCTCAAAAACACTCTTTCTACTTACATCTAATTTTATACCAAGCTTCAAAATGTCTTTTAAAAATAAAACCGTACGCCCCAGTTCATCAAAAAAAGAAACTAGCTGTAAACCTAAGTGAGAGACATATGTCAACTTTCACCTCCCGCTCGAGCTTCCAACAAAAAGTCTCTTACGAGTTCAGATTGACTTTCTAAAATTTCATCAACAGACCCCTCGTCAACAATTTGCCCCTTGTCTAGAACAATAATCCGGTCTGCAATTTTTAAAGCACAGTGCATATCATGACTCACAACAAGTGATGTTGTCTTGAGTTTTCTTGAAAGATCTTGAATCAATTGATTCACAGAATTTGTTGTAATGGGATCCAGCCCCGTTGTCGGCTCATCAAACAACAAAACTGCTGGACGAAGAGCAATCGTTCTTGCAAGACTCACCCTTTTTTGCATTCCATAAGAAATTTCAGAGGGGAGCTTGTCATCAATTCCTGAAATATTCACAAGCTCCAAAGACTCATGTACACGATCCCTTATCTCGTTTTCCGAAAGAGATTCGTGTCTTTTTAAACCAAAGGCAACATTCTCAAAAACACTAAGAGAATCAAAGAGTGCTGGGTGCTGGAAAACCATTCCACATTTTTTTCGTATAGCAAAAAGTTGATCTTCAGAAAACTGAGTGATGTCCTCACCATCAACAACAATGTTTCCAGAAGATGGTTTAAGTAGCCCAACAATGTTTTTTAGGGTAACAGACTTCCCCGTTCCAGACGTACCAAGAATAAAAAGTATTTCTCCTTTAGAAACAAAAAAGGAAATTCCTTTGAGAATTTCTCTATCACCGAAACTCTTTTTTACGTTCTGAAACTCAATCATTGCAAATCCGTCAAGGGTCCATCCACTTGGCCTTTTATAAATTGTTGAACTCTTTTGTCTTGAAAAGACTTGGTCTCACTTTCATTTCCCGTCACAATTGCCTCACCATCTACAATCATGACAATTTTGTCTGCCAATTGATAAGCACGATTCATTTCATTGGTGACTGTCACAAGAGTCGAAGACCCTGAGTCCTTCAAGTTCAAAATAAGATCTACAATCTTCCGACTTGTAATGGGATCCAATCCCGCCGTAGGATCATCATACAAAATAATTTCAGGAGCTAAAGCAAGTGCGCGAGCAATACCAAGTCGCTTTTGCATCCCACCACTTATTTCATCAGGAAAGTGATCCAAAACATGATCCAATCCCACTTCTTTTAAAAAGTATTCTGCAATCTCTTCAATTTCAAATTGGGATTTGTCTGTGGTTTCTCTGAGTGGAAAACACACATTGTCTTTGACAGTCAGTGAGTCAAAAAGTGCATTTTTTTGAAAGAGCATCCCCATACTCCGAAAAAGTAAAATGCGTTCATCATGAGATAATGTTTCTAAATCTTTGCCGTTGATATAAATACTGCCACTTGTCGGGTTTAAGAGACCCGAAATCAATTTCAGTATAAGAGATTTCCCACTCCCTGAGGGGCCAATCAATACAACGGACTCACCAGACTTGATCTCTAGATCGATGGAATTGAGAACCTTCTCATTTCCAAAAACTTTACTCACGCGATCAAATCGTATCACTTTTTTCATTCCCCCAAAGATCCCTAAATTATCGAGAATTCTATTCTTTCTGTCATGGAGTCTTTCTCTCAAACACTTCTTGGATAGGAATAAACCAGGATCAACACCCTGCATCGCACGGTTTGTTCACATTCGGATAGGTTTTTATCTTTTTGGTTCTCCGTAGTGGTCTAGATAAGTGAGTACATACTATAATATGATCTGACAATTTTCATAACGCAGTCAAAATGTAAACCACACCTCAAGTATGTTTTTTTACGGTTAAACGAGAGCGTGTTTTATTATATACCGACTGTGTATTAATAAATCTTTAGGAACTGCTGCTCATTTCACTTCGTGACAAAGTGTCCGAGCTAGAGAAACTAAGAGCACAGGCCCTGAATCCAAAATTGAATAAATCTTGAGGTGCTTATTTTTTATGCACCTTAACTAAAGGAGATCACAATGGCTCATAAGAGAAAAAAACTATCTGTCGTTGGCGCGGGTTTTGTTGGTTCCACCTGTGCACACTGGGCAGCATCCAAAGAACTTGGTGATGTTGTCTTAGTTGACATCAATGAGGGGGCCGCAAAGGGAAAGGCACTTGATCTTTTTGAATCTTCACCTGTTGAGGGTTTTGATTCCAAAGTCACAGGGACTTCTGACTACAAAGATACGGCAGATTCAGACGTGGTGATTGTAACAGCCGGAATCCCACGAAAACCCGGTATGAGTCGTGATGATTTGTTATCAACCAACTCCAAGATCATGAAATCTGTCTGTGAAGGTATCAAAGAGTATTCACCCAATAGTACTGTCATTATTGTTTCAAACCCCCTTGATGCAATGGCCTATGTAGCAAAGGAAGCCCTAGGATTTCCAAGAAACAGAGTTATCGGAATGGCGGGAGTTCTTGATAGTGCGCGCTTTAGATCTTTCATTGCCGAAGAACTCAACGTTTCTGTAAAAGACATTCAAGCCTTTGTTCTAGGAGGTCATGGAGATACAATGGTTCCAATGCCACGTCACTGTAGTGTTGGCGGAGTTCCCCTACTTGAAATGCTTCCAAAAGAGCGCGTAGATGCCCTTGTTGATAGAACACGAAAAGGTGGAGCAGAGATTGTTGGACTTCTCCAAACAGGTTCTGCTTATTATGCACCTTCAGCAAGTGCCGTACAAATGGCCGAATCTATTCTTAAAGATCAGAACCGAATTCTTCCAGCTGCCGCACTATTAGAGGGAGAATATGGTGTAAATGGACTTTTTATAGGTGTACTATGTCAACTTGGCGGAAATGGACTAGAAAAAGTCGTTGAAGTAAAATTAAATGATGAAGAACGCGCAGGCTTAGACAATTCAATACAAGCTGTTGAAGAACTCGTCAGTGCACTTAAAAAGCTTTAAAATCGGGAGGACGAATGAACATCCATGAGTTTCAGGCAAAAGAAATCCTGAAGAAATATGGGGTAACAGTTTTAAAGGGTCAGGTTGCCAAATCTGTAGATGAAGCTATTTCTGCAGCAAAGTCTATTGGCGGTGACCTTTGGGTTGTAAAAGCTCAAATTCATGCCGGGGGACGGGGCAAAGGAGGCGGAGTTAAGGTTGCCAAATCCATGGATGAAGTAAAAGAACACTCTAACAATATACTTGGAATGAATTTAGTAACTCATCAAACAGGACCTGAAGGAAAAATGGTCAATCAAATCTTTGTTGAACAAGGATGTAATATTGAAAAAGAATATTACGTTGGAGCTGTTGTCGACCGTGCCACTGGAGGCGTTACGATAATGGCAAGTAGCGAAGGTGGAGTTGAAATTGAAGTCGTTGCTGAAAAATCTCCTGAAAAAATTCACAAAGCTCATGTGGATCCTGCTGCGGGACTTATGCCTTTTCAAGCAAGACAACTTGCCTTTGCCATTGGCATCCCAGCTCCACAAATTGGGAAAGCCACCAAGTTTTTCATGGGACTTTACAAAGCCTTTATCGAAACAGATTGCTCGTTAGCAGAAATCAATCCACTTGTGCAGACAAAAGAGGGAGATATTATTGCCCTTGATGCAAAAATGAATTTTGATTCAAATGCGCTTTATCGCCACCCAGATGTTTTAGAGTTAAGAGACATCACCGAAGAAGACCCTGCTGAAGTTGAAGCCAGTAAATACGACCTTGCATTTATTAAACTCGACGGAGAAATTGGTTGTCTTGTTAATGGTGCAGGTCTTGCCATGGCAACAATGGACATTATCAAACTTCAAGGCAGTGAACCTGCAAACTTTTTAGATGTTGGCGGAGGAGCCGATAAAGAGAAGGTCACAAATGCTTTTAAAATTATTTTGGAAGACCCAAATGTTAAGGCGATTCTAGTCAATATTTTTGGTGGAATTATGAAATGTGATATTATCGCCGAAGGTATCATCGCAGCAACAAAAGAACTTGGATTAAACGTTCCACTTGTCGTTCGCTTAGAGGGAACAAACGTGGAAAAAGGAAAAGAAATACTTTCTGGAAGTGGACTGAACATTATTCCAGCAAATGATTTAACAGACGCTGCTACAAAAGTTGTCGCCGCTGTGAAGGGAGCATAAGTTATGGCCATTATGGTGAACAAAGACACGAAAGTCATTTGTCAGGGCTTTACAGGCGCTCAAGGCACATTTCACTCCGAACAAGCAATTCAGTATGGAACAAAAATGGTTGGGGGTGTAACTCCTGGAAAGGGCGGAACCAAACACTTAAACCTCCCTGTTTTTAACACTGTTCAAGATGCAGTAGAAAAAACTGGAGCCAACGCCACGGTAATATATGTTCCGCCTCCATTTGCAGCAGACGCAATTATGGAAGCTGTTGATGCAGAACTTGAACTTGCGGTTTGTATCACAGAAGGAATTCCTGTTTTAGATATGGTTAAAGTTAAAAATTATATGAAGGGCAAAAAAACCCGACTTGTGGGGCCCAACTGCCCAGGAGTTATAACCCCTGGGGAATGCAAAATTGGAATTATGCCTGGACACATTCACAACCCTGGAAATATAGGAATTTTATCTCGTTCAGGAACTCTCACTTACGAGGCTGTCTGGCAAGTTTCCAATATTGGACTTGGCCAAAGCTCTTGTATTGGAATCGGGGGTGATCCCGTCAATGGAACAAACTTCATTGATGTATTAGAGCTTTTCAACGCTGACCCAAAAACAGAAGCCATCATTATGATTGGCGAAATTGGTGGAACGGCTGAAGAAGAAGCAGCCGAATACATCAAAAGAGAAGTAAAGAAGCCTGTCGTTTCTTTTATTGCCGGGGCAACTGCTCCTCCAGGAAAGAGAATGGGTCATGCTGGAGCTATCATTAGCGGTGGTAAAGGTACGGCTGAAGATAAGTTTGAAGCACTTCAAAGTGCTGGCTGTCATATTGCTCGAAGCCCTGCCAAAATGGGTGAAACCCTCAAAGCTGCTCTATGAGATTTTGTGCCCCCAAAATGGGGGCATTTTTTTCTTGCGCCTCAGCGCATAATCCATGATACCTGAGGACCAAATCCGAATAAATATGTAAGGAGAGAACGATGGCTACCCAGCAAACATTTAGTATTATTAAACCAAATGCTGTGAGTAAGAATGTAATTGGACCAATCATTCAAAAATTTGAAGAAAACAGCCTGAAAGTTGCCGCAGCTAAATTGGTTGTTTTAAGTAAAGCAAAGTGTGAGGAGTTCTACGCAGAACACAAAGAACGCCCATTCTTTGGAGAATTGGTCAGTTTTATGACCTCAGGCCCCGTATTGTTGATGGTTCTCTCTGGCGAAAACGCCGTACTTAAAAACAGAGAAATCATGGGAGCCACCAACCCTGCTGAAGCAGCAGAGGGTACAATCCGTAAGCTTTTTGGCGACAGTGTTGGTGAAAATGCTGTTCATGGCAGCGACAGCGAGGAAAGTGCGAACAGAGAAATCTCTCTTTTCTTTGAAAAAAACGAAATCGTAAACTCTTAAAATGCTCAAACCCGGCCAAGTGATTGAAGTTCAAATTGATCGCTTGGCAGGAGGCGGAGATGGCGTTGGGCGACTTAAAGACGGAAAAGTTGTCTTTGTTCCATTTTCTGCCCCGGGTGACACTGTCTCAATAGAAATTACAGAATCTAAGAAATCTTTCTACCGAGCAAAAATTCTTAAAATACTAACACCAGGAGCTTCCCGACGAGAGCCAATTTGCCCCGTTTTTGGTAAGTGCGGAGGATGCACGTGGCAACACATCAATTACTCAACTCAAATTCAGGAAAAACAAAATATTGTTCAGTACGCTCTAAGAAAATTTGATATTGAAAACTTCAACCCCACCCAACCAAATTCCGATGAGTTCCACTATCGTAACCGAATCCAAGTTGTAAGGAAAAATGCTCAAACTCACTTTCGAAAAAGAAATTCACATGAACTCGTAGAGTTTAAAGAGTGTTATATTGCAGAACCCAAAATCAACGACATACTCAATTCCGATGATTTACCCCAAGAGGGTGATTTTGAAATTGGGATTTCAAGAGATGACAAACCTTATATTCGCCCTCGAGGAACCCATGACCCCAATTCTCGTTTTTCCCAAGTGAATACAAAACAGAATAAAGTTCTCTTAGAAAGAGTCCGCACTTGGGTTCAAAAAATGAATTTTTCAAAAAGCGCTCTTGAACTTTTTGCTGGTAACGGCAACTTTACTCAAGTTCTTGCAGAGTTTTTTAATAAGGTCATCGCCGTTGAAATCAGTCGTCCCTCTGTAGAGAGCTTAAAAAAACTCAATCATGAAAACATAGAAGCCGTTTGTGCTGATGTTTCAACGTATCAACCCCAGTCCAAACAGATCGACCTTCTCTTTTTGGACCCACCTCGAACTGGAGTTTCAAGATCATTTTTTGATTCCACTTTCCACAGCCTTCAATTTCAATACTTCATATATGTTAGTTGTGATCCCATGACTCTTTCACGCGATCTAGAGCAGTTTGTAAAAAAAGGTCAGCACATCTATGAAGTTCAAACCGTTGATATGTTCCCTCAAACAGATCACGTAGAAACGCTTGTGCTTGGAGGAATGTCGCCTCGCATCACATAGAAGTGACTTCTCTTTCCGCACTGATAGAATTTGAAGTGTGAAATATATCTTTCTGGTATTGCTTTTAACAGGGTGCATGAGTGGGCAAAAACAAGATCCACAAAAAGCACATTTGCACCTAAGGGTTGGGACTGGATATTTGGAGCGAGGGAATTTACCTGCAGCTTTTCGTGAGCTCAAACAAGCTGTTGATCTCGACCCAGAAAACCCCGTCGTTCACAACAATCTAGCACTCACATACTTTGCACGCGATAAAATAAAAAAGGCAGAAGAGCACTTTTTAACAGCCCTAAGTTTACAACCCAATTACTCAGATGCCAGAAACAACTATGGCAGGCTCTTGATTGAACTCAATCGTTATGACGAAGCCCTTGAAGAATTGACCAAGGTCACAAACGATCTTGGATACGAAGCACCAGAAAAAGCTTATCTAAATCTTGGACTTGTTTACATGAGAAAGGGGCAACTCAAAAAAGCAGAAAAGAGCTTTGCACGCGCCCTCAAGTACAATCGCAATTTCTGCCAAGCACATAATCAATACGGCCAATCACTCTTCCGCCAAGGACGATTTAAAAAGGCAGCGCGCTCCCTAGATAAAGCTCTATTTTTATGCAAAAAATATGATGAGGCTCACTTTTATAGTGCGTTAAGTTATTTACGCTCTGGAGAAAAAAGCAAAGCTCTCGCTCGAGTGCAAGAGATTATGGCTCTTTACCCAAATAGCGTGTATCGTGATAAAGCAAAAAAACTACTAACAGAGTTAAAACAGCGATGATTAAAACCGGGACAATTTTAAAAGAAGAACGGGAGCGAAAAGGGATTGCCCTTGAAGACGTGGCCGTCACAACACGTATCAATATTAAAACCCTTATCGCAATTGAAAGTGGCGATAGAGACTCACTCCCAGCAAAATCTTTTCTTCGAGGATTTGTTCTCTCTTATGCAAAACACTTAAGATTAGATGAGAAACAAGTGCTCACCGTTTTTCAAGAAGAAATGGGAACCACCAAACCTAAAGCTATCCAGCCAGATAAAGAAACTGAAGAGAACGAAGACTCGGATGAAAATGATGAGGTCATCTCAAGGCCCAATGTTGAAAAAGAAGTGACTCCGCTTGAGGTAAAAAACAAACCCTCTGCTCCTTCACCTACTGCAAGTGAAATCACTCGAGAAATCGGAAAAAGCAATCCCGTCTTTAAAATAGCTATTGCAATAGGGATCATACTATTAATTGCCGTCATTCTCTTTGTTAAGGGAATACTTGAAGACTACGAAGAAGAAGCAAAAATCACAGAACCCGTTCTTGCTTTTAAAGAAACCCCATCTGCAACTCCACCTGAAACTGGCAAAACCGACACACCTGAATCAAATCCAACAGCCATTGCTGTTAACACATCAACAACAACGACAGCAACTACCACTACAACAACCTCCACCGTTTCAACCACAGTAACAGTCACCACTTTGCCACCCACACCTCAGGTAAAGTCTATTGAAGTTATTATTGAAGCTTTAGATAAAGTCGAATTGGATTACCGAGTCGATGGGGGGAGCCTAAAGTCTATAGAACTTGACCCCGAATCTGTTCATACAATTCGCGCCGAAGAATCACTCAATATTGATTTTAGCGATGGCGGTGCCGCCAGTGTTATCTACAACGGAAAAGATCTTGGGCCCCCTGGGCGATTGGGCGAACGCTACAAACTGAGATTGCCTCGGTGAATTTTTTCTCCATTTGGCTAGTTCTTCTCTTGCTTAAGTTATCACTTGGGATATTTTTTCCACTTGTATACGACGAAGCTTATTATTGGGTATGGTCTAAGAATCTCAGTTGGAGTTACTTTGACCATCCTCCAATGGTGGCTTGGCTCATGTGGCTTGGGCAAATCTTTGAACCCTTTGCATCTGCTGTTCGAATCCCAGCGATACTTCTTGGGCATGCATCGCTTTTAATATGGAATAAAGTTTTAGAAAGCCACCTTTCCCTTCAACAAAGAAAGTTTTGGCTTGTACTTGTAGGCCTTTCACCTCTACTGGGTTTTGGTGGAATATTTGTTACACCAGATCTTCCTCTACTTTTCTTTTGGTCCCTGTCTATCTACATGTTCCAAAAATGCCTCAAAAACCCTTCTGGAATAACTTATTCACTTTTAGGAGCCTCTCTTGGTCTAGGTTTTTGTTCAAAATACAATATTGTCATACTTGTTCCTGCACTTTTTCTTTGGCTTATTTTTAATCGAGAATTCTATCGAGTTAAATATCGATACATCGGTTTAACAATTGTTTTTGGTTTAATTTTTTCTATGCCTGTTTTGTATTGGAATTACATCAATGACTTTATTTCATTTAAATTCCAGCTTGGACATGGGTTGAAACCTAAAAAATGGAAGCCTGAGTGGCCAGTGGAATATGTAATTGGGCAAGTCTTGCTTATTTTCCCCACTCTTTTCTACTTTGCTTTAAGAGCAAAAAGTGCAGCATTTTTAAAAATTCTGGCATGGACACCTCTTTTGTTTTTTTTACTCACATCCTTTAAGGGGCGTGTCGAAGGAAATTGGCCACTTGTCGCCTACCCCGCCATATATGCCTTGGCCGTACTCGGAGAAAGCCGTAGGCGCTGGCTTCATTTTCCAATTGCAATCTGGTTTTTTGCTTTTGGACTGGTTTTTTTCAATTATCACCATGACTTCATCGGTTCTAAAGAAATCAAAGGAAAAGGACGAGAGCTACTCGATCTTAAATCACTCAATCTTTCTCAGTATCACCCACTCTATGCCATTAACTACCAATTGGCCTCTAAGCTCAGTTGGGATTACAAAAAACCATATTTTAAATACCAAGGTTTATCTCGCCCGGATTACTTTGATTTTAATTCCAAAAACTCAACAGAAGAACGATTCTATCTTCTTGCAACAGTGAAAGACTCCAAACGCCGAATTGGAAAGAAATTGAGTATTCATTCCGAATTTATGATAGATGAGTACCATATCGTCTTTGAGGTGAGTCCAAAATGAAAAAACTCTTTCTTCTTGTCTTTCTTGTTTTTCCAATTCTTGGCTACTTGGTATTCTTAATTCAGTTTCGTCTCAACGTTGCACGCACAGAACTCAACATTGAACATCCCAAAAACTATTATGATTACAAAGGTGTATTAAATGTTCATTCCAACTTAAGCACAGGAAGTGAGTCACCTCTAGAAATTATCCAAATTGCAAATGAACTCAATTTTGATTTTATCATGTTAACTGAAATGGGACTTTCCCCACTTCCTTCCAATCTTGAGGGGTATCATGGGAGACTTCTTACACTTGTGGGTGGTGAGTACACTTATTTGGATTCCAATATTATTCATTACAATCTCGATGGCATTGAGCCGCCTGTGGCAAGTGGTCAATCTCAGGTTTTTTTTACAGACCTTATCTCTCGAAACACAGAGCCCAAAGATGGAATAACTGTTTTAACCCACCCTTTTTTAAGAGGACATTCCTGGCGCGGTGAATATCCAAAGGGTTTCACAGGGCTAGAAATCATAAATTTAAAACGGGTACTTGAAAATGCATGGGAAGAATCAAAGATTTCTACAATTGGAAGTTTATTGATTTATCCTTTCAACCCACACCTTTCTCTCATTCGAATTTACTCCACTCCCCAAAAAGAATTAAAACTTTGGGACAAACTCAACAAAAAATCTCACGTGGTGGGTTTGTTTGCACCAGACGCCACAGCACGTGCAATTATAACTCCGTCATTTTCTTTAAAATTTCCGTCTTATAAAACCTCGCTTGCCATAGGAAGCAATCATCTTTTATTGAAATCTGAACTCACTGGAGATTTTGATCGTGATCGAGAAAAAATTGCGCGAGCTCTTTTTGATGGCAAATTCTATATGGCCCTTGATATCATCGCCAACCCAAAGGGATTTTACTCTGAAATGACTTTTCGCCAAAACACTTTTTCTCTTGGCTCTACGGTTAAATTTAAGAAAGGATTAAAACTTGTTGTGCACTTACCAGACACACTGGAAGCCCCTTTTGAAATTATTGTTTATCGAAATGGAGATGAGTACGCAATTTCAAATGACAAACACATGGTCATGAAGGTCACTGAACCTGGCGTTTACAGATCCGTTGTCCGCGTCATCCCCGTCTTTCCTCTTCCTGGAGGCAAAAGATGGCTCCCATGGATTTACACAAATCCAATCTTTGTTAAAAACAAATAATTCGTTCAGGCCCACCTTCTAATGGGCACGTGACCACTTATATGAAACTCTTAATTAAAAGAGAACTTGTGTTTTCATGTGTGCAGGGCTTTCTGATGATGAACTCGGCTTCGCAGGATATACTCTTCGGCTATATAAATAGTAACCACTGGCTTTTAACACCCAATCTGGGCCGGAGAGCTCAGGTCAGGTGTTAGTCCGGGGTTTTTACAACTATGCACCCCCAAAAAGCTCCTTCTATAACTTTTAAGACTCTAGGATACAGGTTCCATTTTGACTATCATACTTATAATCTTCAGGGCATACGCAGCCAGAAGGGTGACCATGTTCATTGAGATCTGGAGTGCAAAACAAAGGATTTGATTGTTGTCCCGGTTTTACAGGTTCAGTTTCTTGTCCTAACTGATCGTCCCAGGTCGCAGAACAATTTCCTACAAGATAACCCGCCTCATTATGAGTTGAAGTCACATCGTTAGTAAATCGAAGCCTTGCAGAAAGGTTTTTCTCTCCAAGAAGTTTCGGCTCACTTTCTAGGTATACCTTAGCTGCGTCATCACCAGTTATGTATGTTAAGACCATGCGGACTGTCGGTTGGGGACCAACAAGTATGATTACACTGACTACTGTACCATCTAAATTATATGGTAATGGCATAGTCACAGGTTCTTCTGACCGCACCCAGGATCCTTTTACATTATCACTAGCCCAAACTGGAACTCCATGAGTCCAATCTTCTGAAGTAAATCTGTGGTATCTCTTATTATTTGGAGGATCAATAGTCACAGTCGCTTCGCTCATGTGATGCCCTTGAATCACTTGGACTTTGCATTCATAAGTAGACTTAAGGGGCGTATAGGGGTCATCGCCACCACCGTCCGTTCCACTCAGTGCTACAGAGGTTCCCAAAAATAGCATCAATGAGCTCAAGACAAATATTTTCATTTTTAACTCCTCTTTGCTGCTTTTATTTTTTCTCGCAGTTCGATTATGAACTCTATTGATTATTCCAAAAATTTATAGATTTATTATTTTATTTTTTAATGATATTCTTAAATAAATCATTATCTTTGTTATGTAACTGTTTGATATTAGGTGATAAAATGATTTTCAAGTACAGGTGTTATAAACGATATGTGAACGATTGGGTTTTAAGAAAACCTAAAAAAGGTCGTGGGCAGTATAAAAAGATTTCAGAATATCTGGGAATTAACAGCGTAAGAGTCAGTCAAATCTTTAAGGGAAACCAGGAAATGAGTTTAGAATTTGCTCATAAACTCTCCAGCTATCTCGGTCACTCAGAGTCAGAAATGGAGTATTTTCTGATTCTTGTCGCCAAAGCACGAGCTGGAACTGCTGAACTGAAAAAGGTTTTAGAAAAAAGAATCTCTCAAGCTCAAGCAGAATCTACCGATCTAAAAACTCGACTTTCTCAAGATGTCACATTTTCAGAAGAAGCAAAGGCTATTTTCTATTCCAATTGGTACTATAGCGGAATTCGCCTAACGAGTTCGATTAAGGGGTTGGATAATGCCAATGCTCTTTCAGAAAAATTAGATCTCCCTATAGACACAGTCTCGCGAGTTATTGAATTTCTCTTAAAATACGGATTGTGTATAAAAGAGGGCGAGAAAGTCAAAATGGGTCCCAAACGAACTCATTTAGAATCCTCATCTCCTTTGGTTTCTCGTCATCATCAAAACTGGAGATTAAAGGCAATCGAGAGTATGCAGAAACAAAATAAGTCTAACTTATTTTATTCCGGACCGATGTCGTTAAGTAAAAGTGCGCTACAGGCAAATAGAACAGACTTAGTTGATATGATAAAAAAACTATCGGATCGCTCACTTAATGATCGTGAAGAACACTTGGCATGTCTAAACATCGACTGGTTCCAGATACTTTAAATAAATCATTTCTGTACATCTCTTTTCCCAAACTCACAATTTGCAGACCAGTCCTTTTGTTGGCTATGCTCTTGGGGGCAGAGCCGTTGTAAATTTCCCAATAGAGATCTCTTTGGTTTAAAAACTTGAGAGAGCCCACTCTATAACTCCTCACAAACAGATGCTTTTTTTTGATAGACATAAGCTTCAAACGAATTATTGAAATTTAGGGAATACTGACCTTCATGTTTTTGACTGCTGGTATTTGACATGCAAGTCTTTCGTTTTCTTTGTATTCAAAATCTTTACTTCGTTCGCGCTCAAGGTGATTCTTGGGTTTCAATTCTCCGGTTTCCACGATCACTCGACATGTTCCACAAATTCCCATTCCACCACACTCACTATTGATTGAAATGCCTTCTCTCTGTAGGGCATCAAGTAAAGTGGTTTCTTCAAAAATGGGGACAGGTTTATTGATTCCCAGTACATCAATTTTAAAGCGAGGTTTTTTATTCCAAAACATTTAAGTATTTTCAGTTATTTAGACAACAATCTCACGCCCTGGCGCATCCACCAAAAGCCATTGGCATTGATCGGGACTCATTTTCTTTGTATTTATAGAGGATCAAAAAGAGGGGCTTATGAGATATATTGCTTTTGACCTTGAAACGACAGGTTTTTTGCCGGGCGTAGACCAAATCACTGAGATCGGAGCCGTTCGATTTGAAAATGGAAAACCTGCATCTGTTTTTGCTTCACTTGTAAATCCTAGACAAAGTATTCCCGAAGGGGCTCGGAAAGTCACTGGGATTACAGATGAAATGGTAAAAGACCAACCACCCATTGAAAATTTCTTAGAAGAATTTGCTGAATTCTGCGGTGAAGATATGGTCGTTGCACACAATGCTCCTTTTGATTTTCAATTTCTAACAGCAGATATTAAAAAGTTTGAATCCTCAGCTCCACGCGGACTTGTACTTGATACCTGTGCTATGGCTAGAAAGGTTTTCCCAGGTCTTATGAATTATAAATTGGGAACCCTTGTTCAGCATTTGGGGATTCAATCAACAGGCTTTCACAGAGCGCAAGAGGACGCCACATACTGCGGACATTTATTTGCACATATTTTAAATAAAGTTGCCGTTAACGGACAAATTCCTGACACTGAAACACTTGTTTCACTCTCTGGAAAGTCTGCTTTAAAATTCCCTAAAATCATTAAACAACCAAAACAGTTGGACCTCTTGAGCTCGCTTTAGATTGAGATTTGAAACGAGCCTACAGGAATGTCGATCGTTTCCCAGTTGTAAGATTTTAAATAACGAAAAAATCTTATCCTCAGAAACATTAGGAAGAAGTGAGCTATTAAACTGAGAAAGAGAGTTTGTTTTTACTTCCTCACACTATGTGCAATTGGATATCTTCGCCCACGCCCAAAAGAATGAACAGACACTCGTATAATTGGCGGTGCCTGCCATCTTTTAAATTCGCTTTTATAAATTTTGTCGAGCACCCACTTTTCATTCTTTGTTCTAGCAGGGCGACATTCCACAACAAGTTTTTCAATAATTTTATCAAGTTCCTTATATGGGAGAAGACTATCAGAGTCTTTTTGATCTGGCCTTAGTTCAGCACTTGGTTCTCGGTCAATAATTTGAGTGGGAATCAATTCACTTTGAGTATTGTAGTGATGAGAGAGTTCATAGACTTGAGTTTTTAGTAAATCTCCAATCGGAGAAATAGCTCCAGCTAAATCTCCATACATTGTAGAGTAGCCCACTGCAAGCTCGCTTTTATTTCCTGTTGATAGTAAAAGGGAGTTTTCTCTATTGCTCACTGCCATCAAACACATAGCTCGAAGCCTTGCTTGCAGGTTTTCATTTGCGAAAGTGAATTCGTTAAAATCAAAAGATTCATTTAACTTCTTCAAAGTCAGTTCATACATTCCATCTATCTTTATGGATTCAAATCGACAGCCCAGGTTACTCGCAAGTTCCTTTGCTAAATCAAAACTCATTTCAGCATTAAAGGGACCCGGTAGGGCAACACATGTCAGATTTCTCGGTCCAACAGCATCACTAGCCAAACAAGCAACAAGAGCAGAATCTATACCACCACTTAACCCTAAATGAACTTTCTTTGAACCCGTGTTCGTCACATAATCACGAATGCCCATCACAATAGCTTGGCGGACTTGCTCGATTTCAGATATCGGTTCACGAAATCCGCCTATTTTTTTGTCAAGATCAATAAGATTGAGGTCCTCATGAAACAACGCACTTTTCATTTTTATATTTTGTGATTTATCTAAGAAAAACGAGCCCCCATCAAAAACAAGCTCATCCTGTCCTCCTACTAAGTTGGTATACAAAAGTGGAGCTCCAAGAGATTTTACTATTTTCTTACCTACCTCAAGTCGTCTCTTGTCCTTTCCTTTTGAAAAAGGAGAGGCACTCAAGTTTAAAACTAGGTCAGGTTTTAGTTTCTTTAATTTTGGAATTGGGTTTTTGGGATATCGAGTTCCTTTCCACGCAACTCCAGAAGCCCAGATGTCTTCACATATTGTGACAAGAATCCGCTTTCCCTTGAATTGAAATAAGCCCTTTTCTAAATCTCCCTTTTCAAAATATCTCTTTTCATCAAAAACATCGTATGTTGGAAGTAGCTCTTTATGAAAAAATCTGGTTTTCATACCTGCTCGAATCAAAGCTGCAGAGTTTTTAAAAAACTTTCCATCAGGTTTTTCATTTTGTGTCACCACACCAACCAAAAGAGCAATCCCCTGGGGCGCACGCTTTTCTAACCACCTCAGAGCCCTTAGTTGTTCTTGAACAACACTCTCACGCTCCAAAAGATCACCTGGCCAATATCCAAACAAACTGAGTTCAGGAAACACAACAAGGTCACATCGTTTCTCAAGAGCACGAGTGCTATATTCTAAAATTTTCTTGGCATTTTCTTGAAAAGAGCCAAGGTGGGATTGAATTTGCGCAGACGCGATTCGCATAGTGAGTGTATATAATAGGTGCTAGGTGTTTAAAAGGTTTTGGTACAAGAATTCTTAAAGCCCAAGTCTACAACAGCGTTAGTCATTTAGCAGTCAATAAGCTTCTAAAACCTAAAGAGAAGCCTCAGAGGCTTGAACGGGCTGAGACTTAAGATACTTTTCAATAGGGATTCTTCCTGAAAAGCCATCCGCATACCTGTGCCAAAATTCAATTTTTGTTTCCGGGTATTTCCAACAAAAATAGCCGTCGCCTGAATCAAAGTCCGCAACCCAAAGACCTTTTGGTTGTGCGCCCAGTTTCTTAAGCTTTTCCTGCCAGGATTGAACTTCAGAATTGATTTCAGCTTCGATGCCATTAATAAGTTTGTCTTGATTGGAACCAAGAGACTCAATCCTTTGGATATGCGCCTCAACTCGCTCACTTTGCTGACGCGTAATGCGAAAAATCACAGGCAAAAGACACTGAGCATCTGAATATGTGAAAATCTTTTGTCGATTCAATTCGACGAGATTGCTCATTCCCCACCCCCACAATTTATGTAGTATTTATTCTACAGTGCGCTTCTAGTTTCAACATAAACAACATAAAATAGACCCACTTTGGAACCATGCGGGAAAATCTTTAGAATTCTTTATAGGGAAATTTTAAACTTTCTAGACCTAAGTCCAAGACAAGTTTTTATTCGCTTTCCATGCTCTTTTTGATCTGAAGTGCCTGTCCTCCAAGTAGAAGAATCACCGCAAGGCCAATGGCAATAATCACAAGGTACTTTAAAAAACCACCAAAACTAAACCCACTATCTTCATCTTCAATTCGACTCTGTGGATCACGATCTGTCTTGGCCTTAACATATCGCGTTCTTCCCTGAGCATCTTTCTCTTTTTGATTACGGGCAATTGCGAGCCGATCTGCTTCTTCTCTTTTTTCTATTTCACCAATTGAAATATAACGCACTCTTCCAGCAGTTCCATCCACCCCAGTATCACTCTGACTAGAAGTTGCTGATACCCCAGCCACACTTCCGCTACCTTCTTTTTTAATATTGGCATCAATTTCAGAGGGACGTCCTCCAGATTGACCTCTTTTTCTTGTAGCAAACGAACCACGACCACCTGAAACCAAACCTCGGTTAGATGAACCTTCTCCAAGCCCTCTTGAACTCTCAGAGCCCTCCCCCTCTTTGTTTGGATCCGAAGCTTTCGATGAACTTGGGTCACCACTGTTTCCACCATCACCGCCAGCGTTTCCATTTCCACCACCACCTGACCCGCTTGCAATGTTTCGAGCTTGATAGGAAAACTCAGGAATAACACATTCTGCATCTGTTTCAGCTCCCAAACTCGGCAATTCCCCAGATCGCAATAAACAATCAATATAGTTTCCAAAAAATTCTTCTGAAAATGTGCGAACACCACGATTGAATTGATACGCAAGACCAAAGCCGAGTAATAGTGTCACAACTAAGATGAGCACATACTCTACTGCAGCTTGTCCGTTTTGGTTCAATACCCTAATTGTCGGCTCCTATCCAAAGTAATAAGATGTAAGATACCCTATGAAGTTATCGGAGATATTGCGTCTCATCTTAATACTCCTATTTTCAACCATCTTTTTGGTAACTCTACCAAAAAGAACTTTCGCTATTTCAAAACTTGAAAAGAAAAAAGTCTACTCACAAATTTCACTTATAAAAAAGAAGCTTAAAAAATCCCCTACAAGCACAGACCTAAACTATAAAATGGGGCGCCTCTATTATAAACTTGGCGATATAGACAATGCCATTTTCTATCTCAAGAAAACAAATACTGAGCCCAACGTAAAACGATTGAAGTTTCTTATTCAGCTACTGAGATTAAAAAAAGATCATCTTGAAGAAGTTCGAACTTTAGGGATTCTTGCACAAAAAATTCCCAACTCACCCAACGTTCATACAGATTTGGGAGATGCATACCTTAAGGTTAAAAAACCAGATAAAGCCATTGAACACTATAGAATTGCAATCAAAAAGTATAAAAAGCACAAACCCGCTTATCGAGGTTTGATTTCAGTTTTTGAAGCTCAAAAAAACTCATATGAGATACGAACCGTACTTACAGACATGCTCTCTGTATTTGGAAAAGATCCTGAAGTCTTCACACACTTATGTCGACTAGATTACATAGATGGGTTTTTAGATGCCACCATTCAAAACTGTGGTCGCGCAATTGAGATCAAATCAAGCATTGCAGAAAACCATATCTACCTTGGGCTTGCATTCAAAGCTCAAGAGAAAACACAACGAGCTTCAAAAATAATTAAAACTGCAGCTAAACAATTTCCAAAATCTGAACTTGCGCAGTACGAGGCAGCTAGATTTTACGAGAATGAGAAAAACTGGGAAGCCGCCATACTCTATTATACAAAATGCATCTCTGCTAAAAGCAAGTCTGTTAAATGCTACTTAGGGCTTGGTCGATCCAATCTTGAATCAAAGAAAATGGCAGCTTCAATGGAAGCCTTTCTCAAAGCCTGCCAACTTGATAAAACCAAATATTCCGATATAAGAGCTGCAATGGGAATACTCAGAACTCGTGGAAACCAAAAATGGTATTCAAAATTTAAATCTGCTGCAAATAAATGTGGTCAATAAATAGATCTTAAAGAAAATCGAAAAACTTTCTTATTTCTTTTGTTACAGGAAAAAGAAACGAGTACTGAACTCGATCATTAGAATCAACAATTTCCTCTAACTTTTCTTGATTGGCTCTTAGATAAGTTCCATAAAAAATCGCTTTTCCCCCTGTGCTACGGGTTGAACGGGTTTCTATAGGTTCCACAAACCCCGATAAAATCAACTCATTGCTTGAGGATATAATATCTCCAGTAAATTCACACTCTCCCACCAGAAGACCTTCTGAAAGAGTGGTCTTCAAAAGACTGTAAAAAGAATCCAGGGTCTTTTGAGAAACCCGACTCAGAAGTCGATAGCGAGTCCCCGAGCTCAAATCCAGTCCATCTACGATCTCTTTCAAAGAGGTCTCTGGACCTTCTATTAAAAGGATCAATTCTCCAGGGGCAATAAGGCTCATTTCCAAAACTTGAACAACATCACTTAAAAGTGAGTTCAATTCCTTCATTATCGAACCGACATTTTTGCTCTCAATAATCAATAGTGGGTGTTTTCTAAAGGTTGAGGACATGCCTTTGTTTTAAACCATCCCCTCTATTGAAGTCACCTGGGAAATATGAAAAATCCCTGTCCTTCATAGCCAGGACCAGGCTCAGCCCCATTCCCGCTTGCCGTCTGCCAGAGTTAAAACGACCCAGGCAAACTAAGTACAAGTTCTAGACACCCCTTTTTTTCAAATCTCAACATGAGACCGTTTTTGTTTACATTATTCACAGCACTTATTTTTTAATTCTTGCTTCATTTTTATTTGAGCAACATTTTTGTCGAACTTTTTGACAGCCTCTCATTCTGAAACGCTTTTATAAAAAATTTGTCTGAAAATTTGCTAATTTGGGGGTGTTTAGCATAGAATTAAGTATAGGCCAAATTGGTCACCAAACATTCACTCTCTGTCCGTTTCCTCTGAAACACTCGGTACGTCAGTTTTCTTAAAATTAAATATGAAATTGAGATTACGTCCTAATGTGGGACGGAACTTTAACCGATTAAACTCATAGGGGGATAATATGTCTAACAATCTTAAAAAGTTGATGAAGCAGCTTTGGAAAGATGAATCAGCTCAAGGTGCAACTGAGTATATTTTACTTCTTGTTGCCGTCGTAGCTGTACTTGCTATCTTCAAGGATAAAATCCAAGCCATCCTTACAGGCAAACTCGATGAAGTGGCCTCTAAGATTGGTGAATTTACAGTGAACTAGTCATCGCTCGTAAGGGGGGACATGACAACAGAACTCACGATACTACTTACTATCACAGCTTTTGTGGTTGTCGGGATTTTTGTTGGGCCAAACAGCGCCCCCCGGAAAGCCTTTGTTGAAGCAGGACCAAGTCTTGGCGCTCGCATCGAGCGCCAACTAGATACTGGTGCTGGTTTTCAAGAAGCCGCTAGAAATTCTAGATACAAGTCGTTCAATTGGAAAGGCTCCAAAGGAGATTTTGAACAATGATGGCAAGTCATATCATTTCTTCTTTTGTTTTACCTGGAGCAATTCTTATTGCAGGAGTTGTGAATGATCTTGTCTCTCGGAAGTACAAAAACTGGCTCTTTCTTACATCTTTAGCTATTTCAATAATAGTTGTATTTGCTCTAGATGGAGTCAATGGCTTACTTGTCGGTCTCTCAGGATTTGCCACAGCATGCGCCATCGGCATCCCGCTTGTAATTTTTAAAATTATGGGAGCTGGGGACTTAAAGCTTCTTGCCGTTTTTGGCTTTGCAACCAATTGGGGGATCACACTTGAAGTGGCTCTCTATGCATTTGTTTGGGGGGCATTGCTTGGGTTAATGCGAGCTCTATTTGACAAACAAGGACTGCAAGTTTTTAAAAATGTTTATAATGTTGTCATTTACAGAGTCAAACTACCAGAATCTGAAATGCACATGATTCCATACACCGTTGCAATACTAATAGGTTGGATCACACATCTTGCTCTAAACAACAAAGGAGCTTTTCTATGAAAGCTCTTAAAAAGTCACAAACAGGGCAGATCACAATTGAAGCTGTTTTGGTACTTACGCTCTTTGCCAGCGCAATCGTCTTCATTACACGCGAGATGAGACAGGCAGAATGGGCACGCTCCATTGCTGTTGGACCTTGGGCTATGATTGCCGGAATGTCAGAAAGCGGTGTCTGGGCTCCCAGAGATAAAGCAATAAAATATCACCCTTCTGTGGATACAAATCGCAGACTTTCTATTGAGGGACCTCGCGAATGAGAAAAAGAGCGTTCCTTCAAAATCAAAAAGGAATTCTTGCTCTGGACTTCCTCTTTGCGTTTGTCATTTTGATGAGCCTTACTGTTTTGCTTTTAACAGTAAACTTTACTCTCTCAGTGACTGAGACAATTCAATATGCCGCGTTTTCATCAAGTCGCGTTTATTATGGTGCGCACATAACACCAGAAAAACAGAAAGAGCTTGCCGAAAAAAAATTCGAACTTCTAAGAGAGCGAAAGGTTTTCGGGTCCTTTGTGAAGCCTGAGTGGTTTGAAATGACAGCCTCTGTAGGAAATCACGCAGAGAATATGCCTGCAAACCGTGGAAATCAACATAGCTTTTGGGGCACTCGAATCGATTATATAGCAAAAATTCTTTCAATCCGCCTCCCTTTGATTGGACTCACGGGAGAAGAAGAGGAGTTTGCAGCAAGCGTAAACTCCTTCTTGGGGCGCGAGCCCTCAATGTCAGAGTGCTCAGATGCAAATGCCTTAAGAGCAGATGCTATACAAAGTTTAGATTCAAAATACAGTTCACTTGGACGTTTTAACTATATCCCAATTGGAGATAACGGGTGCTAGAAACAAAAGTTTTGCATAATAGATCCAAAGAAAAAGGACTTGCTTCACTTGAAGCTGTTCTTCTCTCTGGTATTTACGTCATGCTTTTTAGTTTCAGCATTGGTTTTTTTGGAGTCATTCATACTGCAATTGTGAACTCCATTGCAACCAGACAATATGCCTTTGATACATTTCGAAATCGGACAAACCTTATTTTTCACAGAAGCCGCCCCAATCTTCGACCATCCGATAATGCTTCCTATAGGGTTTTTGGATTTCGAATGCACACAACAATAAATCAAGATGTCAGAAACTTGGAGTTTGTTGCTCCAGCTCGAAATATTGCAATCACACCCTCATTCAATGAATCTTTTGGCTCAAATCAAGAACACAATGTACGAGTGAGTGGCTCTACAACTGCACCAGGCAGACCTGAACCACTTTCCATCAATCCCGTTTGGATCAAAACAGCATACGGAATATGCCTCAACACAGCCTGCGGAGGTAGCAGATGAATTCAAATCCAACTCGAACTCTTCTTGTTTCATTGGGTGCTGGTGTATTTGCCATGTTTCTCGTGTGGAGCTACTCACAAGAAAAGAAAGAAGAATACGACAAAAAATATGGTACAACTGAACGAATCGTCATTGCCAGTAAGCAAATTCTAGAGATGAGCACAATTGATGATACTATGATTGAGTTTGCTGAAGTACCAACAGCTTTTGTGCAACCCGGAGCCGTGAAAGATCCCGAGGAAATTGTCGGAATGGTCGCCGCCGCTCCAATACAAGTGAACGAACAGGTCCTCTCGACAAAACTTCTAGCTCCTGGCCCAACAACTGGCCTCTCCAATCAAGTCACACCCTCAAAACGTGCTGTGACGATATCTATAGATGAAGTTCGAGGAGTTGCAAAGTTACTTCGACCCGGTGATAGAATTGACATTTTGGCAGCAATTGAGTCTGGCTCAGCTGTAAATAGAAAAACAGAAGTTAAAACTATTATGACAGATGTTCCCGTTCTTGCTACTGGAATCAATGTCACAAATAACATTCCACGATCTCTTGAAACGAACTCTTTTGGACAAAACCAAGTTTTTCGAAACCTCAACGGCGATACCTCTTTTTCAACAATCACAGTTGAGGCCGATCCAAAGCAAGCACAAGATTTGGTTTATTTGCAAGTGACATCTCCTGGCGGCATTTATGTCACCTTAAGAAATGCTTCTGACCAATATAAAACAAATATTCCATCCAGTAACGTAAACTCTGTTCTTGGGCGAGCCACACCCCCTATTCTTCGGCCACGAATACCTGCAGCAGCTAAAACGCCGCCCAAACCAAGGCGTAAACCCAGAAAAACTTCCAAAAAATCTGGGCCCTTTGTGGAGGTCCAATGAAAAACTCGTTCTTTAAATGCACTTCATTTTTTCTGATTGCTCTAACTATGATTTTATCGTCTCAAGTGGATGCACAAAAAAAATCAGAAAAAAGTCGAAAGTACATCAATCTTGTTGTTGGTCTTTCACATGATGAAAAACTTCCCTTTATGCCCAAAAAACCTGGATATGAATATCAAAAGGACTTCAAAAAATATATTGATGCGAGATATGATAAAAATACAAGAACTCTTCGTTTCTCTGCAAAAAAAGAAGGAACAAAAACTTTTAGCATCTTGGACTCAAGAGGGCGAGTCGTCTATGAGTTTATTTTAACTGCAAGAAAAAGTAATTTAAATAAAATTGCCCGCGAAATCCAATCTCTTTTAAATGATATTGAAGGAATTCAAGTTAAAATCATCAACAACAAAGTTGTCGTTGATGGACAAGTACTCTTACCAAGAGATCTAAATCGAATTTATACTGTGGTTTCGCAGTACGGTGGACAAGCCTCAACCATTGTAACACTCAGTCCAGTTGCTCAAAGAAAAATTGCTGAAATCATTGAGCGAGATATCAACAATCCAGAAATTCATGTCCGGGCTGTGAACGGTAAGTTTTTTCTTGAGGGCGTTGCAAATGATAAAGAAGAAAAGGGACGTGCTGAAATTATGGCAAAAGCCTACGTGCCAGATGTTGTTGTAACAAAAGGTGAGGCTGACAAGTTAATTAAAAAAATTAAAGTCAGCCAAGTCATCAATCTTTTAGGACTCAAACCAGCACCTGAGGCCCAACCTGGTAAAATCATCAAACTCGTTGTACATTTTGTGGAGCTTCAAAAAGACTATCAAAAGGGATTTCGTTTTCAGTGGACACCTGATTTAAAAGATGGAACAAACGTTGAATTTCAAACAAGCTCACGAAACCCTGGTGGCATTGTTAGTACTTTGACAGGGACTATCTCCAATTTGCTTCCCAAACTCAACTGGGCCAAATCTCATGGATTTGCAAGAGTTCTACAAAGCTCCTCAGTCATCGTACAAGACGGCCAAGCAGGTCAGGTAAAATCCACAACACGAATTCCTTATCAAATTATTGGTCAAGGTGGTGTACCAGGAACTGCATTTGAAGAATCCGGGCTTGTTTCAAAAATTACACCAAAAATTATTGGTTCAAGATCTGATAGTATCAGCCTCAATATCAACTTTGAAGTGAAGGATCTTCTTGGTATGACCTCAAGCGGCCCACTGACATCCAGCCGTCAGATCAACACTATAATAATTGTTCGAAGCAAGCAAAGCGCAGCAGTTGGGGGTCTGGTATCCAATCAAAGTGGAACCAATTTCAACAAACTCCCCAAAAATGCATCTTCAAACCCGCTTTTTTCCCTCTACGCCTCTAAAGACTTTCGTCGAGAACAAAGTCAATTTGTTGTCTTTATCACCCCCATCATTCAGGCCTCAGCAAGCACAGGATCTGATCGCATACGGTCCATGTTTCGAATCCCTGATTGATTTGGTTTAAATCCCGACAATAGTCGGGATTCCCACAAGTAAGTGTAGAGAATCTCGAGGTTTTCCGAAAAGAAGGTGAAGGGGTTTCGTACATGAATCCAAAATCTCATTTGATTGCCGTTGTGGGCGGAAAAGGTGGAGTTGGAAAAAGTTTGTTTTCTGCAAACCTTGCCGTTGCGCTTGTAAAGGAGCTTCGTGCACGCACACTTTTCTTAGATGCCGATGCCCTTTCATGTGGTGATCAAAATATTATTCTAGGAACACAACCCACTCGAACACTCAATGAAATTGCCCATTTCACTGGGCAAATCAACTCTCAAACAATTGGATCACTTGTTACCAAACACCCAACAGGTATTGGGTATATTGGGGCTGTAAAAAATCCAACCGAACAATTTAAAGTGGATGCCTCTCTTATACAAAGACCTTTAGATAGTATGAGTCAAGTTTTTCAGTATATTGTTGCTGACCTCGGCTCTACCATGACAGATCTTCAACTAACTCTAATAGACAACGCCAGTATTGTTCTTGTTGTCACAAGCCCAGAAATACTTGCGCTCAATCAGGCAACAAGATTAATTGGAGATTTTTCCGCTGCAACCCTTCCAAGTGACCTCGTGCATGTTGTGGTTAACAAACTTGGGCCTGGCGGCACAAGTCCTTCAGTCATTCAACAGATGCTCAAGCGACCCGTTCTAGGGGTTATCCCTCAAGACGACAAAACAGCCCTATCATCCATACAAAAGGGAATGCCTTTTGTAGCAGCCCAACCTCAACTTCCTATTTCAGCAGCTCATCATGAAATCGTAAGACGCCTAACAAGCGGAGGAACGCTACAAAGACTCAAAGCTATTGCAAAGCCAAGCAAACTCAATATGAGTTCACGTGCAACAAATGCTGAAATTCAAGTCGACGGTGCAAAGTCTTCTGTCGCCACCCGTTCCAGCCGTAGTGCCAACCCCTCTGGAGATCCACGTATACTTTTGAAACTCAGGATTCACCAAGAGCTTATTAAAGCCATGGATTTAAAAAAATCAGAAACTGATACAAAAGGAGATCCACAAAAAGAACAGGCTCTCCGAAAGAAAACACAACAGATCATATCCCAAATTGTAGACACTGAAAAAAAGGGAATGGCTCGAAACGAACGTTCACAACTTATTAAAGAAGTTCTAGATGAGGCCTTGGGACTTGGCCCTCTAGAAGATTTGCTTGAAGATCCCGATGTCACTGAAATTATGGTAAACGGTTATGATCATATTTTTGTTGAAAAAAGTGGACGCCTAAATCGAAGTCAAATCACCTTCACTTCCAATTTTCATTTGAAGAAAGTGATCGAAAGAATCGTAACCCCCCTGGGAAGACAAATCAGTGATAGCTCCCCTTACGTGGATGCAAGATTGAAGGATGGAAGCCGAGTCAATGCAGTGATTGAACCTGTTGCAATTGATGGCCCCTCACTTACAATTCGAAAATTTGCTAAAACTCCGATCACTATTAAGGATTATTTAAATTGGGAAACAATAAACCAACCAATGATTGATTTTCTAAAAATCTGTGTCGAAAATGGTTTAAATATTGTGATTTCTGGCGGAACAGGTTCTGGTAAAACAACCCTACTAAATACCATGTCGAGTTTTATCCCTGCGACAGAAAGAATTGTGACTGTAGAAGACGCAGCCGAACTTCAACTCAAACAAGAACATGTTGTACGCCTTGAAACGCGTCCACCAAATTTAGAAGGAAGCGGGGCTATTTCCATACGCGACCTTGTTCGTAATAGTTTAAGGATGCGTCCAGATCGCATCATTGTTGGGGAGTGTCGTGGTGGTGAAGCCCTTGACATGCTTTCTGCTATGAATACAGGTCACGATGGCTCAATGACAACTGTTCATTCCAACAATCCAACTGAAGCCATAAGCCGTATAGAAACACTTTGCTTGATGGCCGGAATGGAACTTCCTGCATCTGCAATAAGAAAACAAATTGCAAGTGCTGTAGACCTTATTGTGCAAATCTCTCGCCTTTCAGATGGAAGTCGCAAAGTGAAAAGCATTACTGAAGTTGTCGGCATGTCTGGAGAGAACGTCACTCTTGTTGAGATTTTCCGTTTCAAGGAAGAAAGTCTTGATAAAAATCGAAAAATTATAGGATCCTTTCAGTCTATGGGACGGGTTCCAACTTTTCTTGAAGATTTTGAGAGACGAGGTATTAAAATCCCAAGAACACTCTTTACTGGAACCTCAGGAGCGCAAAGCACAAATACTAAGAAAAAGATTGGGAGTGGGTCGTGAATATTCCTCTCATCGGCGAAGAGATCTTTTTTTATCCCCTCATTTTGGCGCTTGCCGTTTTTGCAGCATACAAATCCTCAGACATTGTAATTTCTTGGCTTCATGAAAAAACTCTCGGAAGTCGGGCTTATGTTTTAGAAAAACTCGAGAAAATGTTTGTTGAAACAAGTGCTAAGAAAGTCACCTGGACTATGATTGCAATCAGTTTTGGCCCCGGGTTTCTTGTTTTCTTTATACTTCTTCCCAATGTTATTGCTGGATTTATTTTTGGAGCCATTGTGACAGCACTTGGGTGGCAAGTGCCTAAATTACTTGTCGACAATCTCTATGAGAAAAGGTGCGCACGCTTCAATGATCAAATGGTGGATGCCTTAACACTTCTTACAAATGGAGTAAAAAGTGGACTCACTGTTACTCAATCCATGGAACGTGTCGTTGAGAATATGGGAAACCCTATTTCTCAGGAATTTTCTCTTGTATTAAAACAAACTCAATTTGGATTAAGTGTAGAAGATGCTTTAAATGAAATGGGAGAACGCGTACCTCTTCCTGATGTTCAAATGTTTGTAACATCCGTAAATATTTTAAAAGAAACAGGTGGAGATATGTCAGAGACTTTTGGGACAATCTCAGAAACTATTCGAGATCGCCAAAAGGTGCAAAAAAAGATTGAAGCACTCACAGCTCAAGGAACTATGCAGGGAATTATCATTTCACTCGTGCCCTTTGGGATATTCCTAGTCTTTTGGATGATTGATCCCGACTACATACGGCCCATGTTCACCACGACCTTTGGTATTATTATGCTCTTCATAGTTCTTGTTTTACAGGTCATTGGTGGCCTAGCGATTAAAAAGATTGTTAAAATTAAAGTGTAGAGGTGTTGTTTATGAAAACTATTATTGTTCTGACTCTGTCTATATTGGCCGCCCCCCATACGGTTCAGGCAATTGTGGATATGCGACTTGCAAATTATAGCGACTCTTGGACAGATCTTGAACTGCCCGGCACAGGTTATGACCTCAAAGTGACAAGAACCTACAATAGTCGCTCGCTTTTCAATGGCATGTTTGGCTTTGGGTGGTGTTCTGATTTTGAAACTCAGTTCTCAAAAACAGCAGAAGGACTCATCAAACTTAAAGAGTGCGGTGATGGCCGCGTAACTTTTTTTCGAACACGAAGTTTTTCCAAAAAAACTTCTATTCACTTGGTAAACCAAATTGTTGCTCGAGTTAAAAAAGATGGAACCAAATACAGTAAAGCCTATCTGAAGCGCTTAAAAGCAAATCTTATAAACAACCCAAATGAGCGACAGGCCATGGCTGAAAAATATAAGATTTCTACCGGAACAAGTAAGGAAACTGTTTACTACTCAGATCGTCAAAATGTTGAAACTCTGGTTCTAAAAAATGGATACTACGAAAGACGTTTTGCCGATGGCACAAAGCAAAGATTCAACACGGATGGCTTTCTCACCCATATGTACGATAAAAACGGAAATTATCTCAAACTCACCTACTCCAATAAAAAACTTTCAACCGTTCGAGATAACAATGGTCGCCAACTTGCATTTTCACATCACTCAAATGGTAAGGTGAAATCCATTCGTGGACCAAGTGGAATGAGTGTCAATTATAAGTATAAAAAAGTCAGCGACTTGGTCTATGTGAAATCTGCATGGGGCAATGAGTACACTTATGAATACGATGAACTACATAATCTTACAAAAATTAGTTATCCTGATAAAACCTTTAAACTCCTCACATATGATTCCAACAAGGATTGGGTAACAAGTTTCAAAGGTCGATCTGGTTGCAAAGAAACCTACAAATACACGTTTGATTCGAAAAACAAGAAAAACCACTATTGGGCCGATGTTTTAAAAATCTGCAAAGATAAAGTAAAAACAAGAGCAAAATTTGAGTTTTGGTATAAATCACGCGCGAAGTTGGCTGGGAAATTTTTATATCGAACAAAAACAATTATCAATGGAAACTCCAACGATGTTATTTACTCTGAAGAGTTTGGACGTCCAATTAAAACTGTAACAAATGGAAAACAAACTGTTTTCGGCTATTACTCAAACGGCCTTCTAAAAACACGAAAGAGCGGAAAAGAGCTTGCTACTTTTAAGTACAACAAGAAATTCAATAAAGTTTCTGAAGTTCGAATTGGAAAAAGAAAAACATATTTCAATTATGATACAAAAGGCAATTTAGTGGCCGCCAAAAGCACTGCAGGGCAAAGTGTGAAATTGGAGTATGATAAAAAAGGCCGAATTGTTTCCCTTGTTGATCAGGCCCAAAGAGTTGTTAAAATCACATATGATGTGAGATTTGGGAAACCCAAAATTATTGAACGCCCGGGAATTGGAAAAATACTGGTTAGCTATAAGAAAAATGGTGATATTAAAAAGGTCGATAGCAAACAAGGGCCAACTGTCGCAACCCAAGTGGCCTCAACATTTAATAGCTTACTAGACATTGTAAGCCCTGCTGGAATTGACTTAGGACTATGAGGTATCTTGATATGAAAACACTTCTCTTTATATTAACTCTTTTTTCAGCGTCCATAGCCCTTTCTCAGGAAAAGGTTCGTGAGGGCAATTTCAACGGTGGAGTTGAACAAACAGAAGCTTCAAACTCTGTTGCAGCCAAAGACTATCATCAGTGCCAAGAAATGGGCCTTTGTCATGGGTTTGAAGATGCCGATGGAATCAGATCCAACACACGCCCAGACTTCAAATCAAGAGAACAAGGGACCACCGGGATTGGCGAATAAGAGAAAAAACGCACTTTCTGTCTAATTATTAGACACTTTAGGGACAGAAAAGAGCCCAAAAGGGTCACTTCTCCATAGCTTCTTTTGTACCAGCTTTAACTAGCTGAAATTACAGCGCTTTTTGCCTGCCAAAAGAGCCCTCCTGGCACATTACTCGCTAATATAGAGAGTGAGTAACAAATTTGAGGAGGCTCACTATGAAAGCCAAATATGTACTTTTCGCCCTAACAATGATTCTAAGCCCTCTTGCAATAGCAGATGGCGACATGCCTGCAAATGATTGTTCAGCACAGTCTGAACTCAACGGCCTTCTAGATAAGTCAAAAGACTTCACTCGAAACGACGCTGTTCAGACAAGTCAGGACGGTACAGTCGGTATAGGCGAAGGAAATACAAGCTCTAACAACTATTGATCTATAGACTTGGCAGCCTCTTCGTATTCGCGAAGAAGCTGCTCCTCCCTTTCTTTTTTCTCATACTCTTCTTTGACATAAGTTTGACTGCGCTCTAAAGCGCCTAGGATTTTTCTTCTTCCTGGTAACTTTTCGCTATTGAAATGTCGACCCACTTTTTTATCGATTTTCCCAAGAACTGAGCCATACATATCTGAAAGCACCTTCAACCCACCTTGAGCAACTTCACTCAAATAAAGCCCTGCTGACGAGTTCTTTACAAGACTTGCCGACTTTTCTTCTAAAGTCGTTTCCCCCACTTTAATCTGGAGCAACACAATTACAATGAATGTAAAGACCAGTGATTTTACAAAGAAAATAATATCGCCCATACTACGAGTCCTCCAAATGCTTTTGAATTAGCTGAATCAGGTCCGATCCATTGAAAGGTTTTGTTACAAAGTCCACACACCCCGCCTCAATCGCCTGAGAAACAATCCCCTCCGAACCCTCTGTTGAACACGCAAGGATTTTCATATTGGGACTTTTTTTTAAAATTTGCTTAGTGGCCTCAACTCCACTCAATTTCGGCATTACGATATCCATAATCACTAAATCCGGCTGCTCTCTTAAAACCACTTCAACACCCTCTTCTCCATCCACAGCATCGCCAACAACATCAAACCCATTTTTTGACAACAACTGTGTAAGAACTTCTCGTATAAACGCGGCGTCATCAACTACCACAAGTCTTGGTTTCTTCAAATACTCACCCTTTTAGATTTATCAGTCGTAATTATTATTATATGTTGGCTTATTGTATCACCCAAACAGAATGAGTAAAGAGTGGATAAGACTGGGTTTTCTTACAAGATATTCTCGATGTTCGTCGGGTTAAGCGGCTTTAATGCGTATGCTTTTATACTTGCCGTTTTGTTTGGATGCGGGATGGGCGTCCCCATCCCCGAAGACATCACACTTATTGCTGCAGGTTATTTAGCAGGAAAGGGACAAATCACCTTTGCTGGAGCCATGATTGTGGGCTTTTTTGGAGTGCTCTTAGGCGACACCGTGCTTTTCTTTTTGGGGAAAAAATTTGGTCGACGCGTGTTCACACTTCCACTTGCAAGACTGATCTTTACTGAAGAACGAGTCAAACGCGCAGAAGAACGCATACAAAACAATGCCAAACTTATTTGTTTTACCGCAAGATTTGCACCCGGGTTGAGGTCGGCAATCTTTCTTACCGCTGGTGTTCTACGAGTTCCTTTTCGAACTTTTATTTCACAAGATGGATTTGCCGCTCTTATAAGTGTTCCTGTATGGGTATGGGCTGGGTGGAGTTTTCATTCTGAAATCGATCGAGCTTTCGCACTTGCAGACGAAGCGTTGATTTATGTTTTAGGATTTGTTGCACTTGTTGCTATTTATTTGTTTTGGAAAAATAGCATCAAGAAAAAAAAGTCAATTCCCCCAAATGAATCCCAACTCTAAAAATAAGAAATGTGTATCCACACTGACATCAGAGATATCACTTCCAGTGGAAGGATCTGTTTTCATTGAGTTTCCGCTAAATTGATTTTTTTCATACAGAAATTTCAAATTCCAATACAATCTATTTTGCCTATCAAATTTGAATTCCTGACCCAAACGACTTTCAAACCCAAACGACTCGTTGGATTTTCCTGATTTGGCATTGATTCCGGTTTTTCCCTCACTATGCCAAACAACTGGGCGGATAGAAAAGCCCATCTTCCATGCATCACCATCTTTATCAGGCCATCTGCCATCGTAAGCTAAGTTGATCGCCTGACTTGCAAGTTTCATTCTTTGATCTTCATCTGAAGGAACGCGCCTTTGATAACCGTAGTAACCCAGACTAAATTCCAAAGAGGGGGCACGATCATCTTTCTTAAAAAAACGCCGAGAAACCAAATCCACCTCAATCCATTGGTCTGTTGATTTTGTTCGAGAATTTGTTCCGTACTCGTTTTTGACTGAAGCACCAACAGAGGTCATGTACCCAACCTTCAATCCAAAGAACGGCCCAAACCAGATTTTGGTTTCCAAATCTAGAGCTGGTGCACTTGTAATGTACTCTCTAAACCAATAATTGCTTTTTGATTCATTGTAGTAATAAGAGGTTCCAATCCCTATTTCTATAAAATTGTGACGTATGTCATCTTTATCTAATTTCTTTTGGTATTTGTGAATCTCTTCAACTGTTCCACCCATTACCAAACCTTGAACGTCGTCAACAAACCCCGAATTCTCTTCTTGTACAAGGTCCTCACGAGCTGGGTTAGGTTTGGGTTCAGTTTTTTCTTGTTGAATATCAGGGATCAATTGAAATTTTGGTTTGGTTTTTTTTCTTTTTTGAGTTGCAGTCTTAGAGGGCTTGACCTGAACAGATGGTCCTAGACGAGGTTTTTTTTGATAACGAGAAGAATCAAAAGCCTCTTCCTCATAACTTCCTGAACTTGGAAGCACTTCAATCACTTGAGCCTGAACGTTATGAAACGTAAACAAGACCAAAGTACCCACTACTAGATAAAACTTACCCAAAACCATACTCTTTCTTTATCGGATAATATAGATACGCCTTTACCCAAGAGGCCTTTCACTTCAAAATAGTTTTATGCACCATGCTTTTACAACCCGTACTTTTGTCCAACTCCTCTGTCTTGTGGTATTAAGCACATCGCAAATCGCACTTGGTGCACCCTTTACAAGTGATGTCGATGAAGCTTTAACCATTCGCTCAGTGTTGATTTACCCTGTAACTGACAATGCCTCAGGCATTTATTCGCGTCCAATCGAAAAACAAATTCGAATGTCTCTCAGTAAAAATCATCACTTCGATGCCGTCGACTCTAATTATGCTGGAGCCATTCTCTCACCTCAACAATTGATGGCGAGTGAAAGTGCTGTAAAAAAAGTTTTAGACTCTAGCAACGCCGATGCATTACTTGCCGCTAAAGCCACAAAAAACCCAACAGGTGTGACTTTGCAATTCTACCTTTTTACAAAATCTGATGGAAAGCTAATTGCCCAAGAGGAGCTTCGAAATAACCCTAAGTTTGAAATCAGAGATATCGAGATAAAAACAAAATCCCACCTAGAACAACTCTTTGCAAAACTTCCATATGAAGGATTGGTCTTAAGCCGACAAAACAATCGCGTCACCCTTGATCTTGGAAAGGCTGACGGAATCGATAGTGGACAAATCGTAACCCCTGTCCTGATAATAAGTCAAAAACGACATCCTAAGTTTGGATTTCTCATTTCAACTGAAAAAGAAGTTTTAGGTAAAATTAAAATTGAAAAGGCTGAAAACACTCTTTCTTTTGGTAGCATTGTCAGTGAAAAGGAAAAAGGAGCTATTCAAAGAAATACAAAAATCGCTAAAGTTAATATGGTCAATTACAAGGGCGGAGGATTTTTGGCAGCACCCACAAAGAAAAGTGGAATTCCAAATGATGTTAAAAAAGTCACCTTCGGGAAAAACCCAAAAGCTTGGGTCCCCGTGGACCCTCCAACATTTGGAAGAATTGGCCTCATTCTTGGTTTTGGAACCTACACAGCCAATTCAGATTTAGATTCTTCGGGAGCCATTCAGGCTGAAGAAAGTGTTTTCCCACAACTCAGACTCAATGGTGAACTTTGGATCACCCCAGATTTTTCTGTCTTAGCAAGTCTAAGACAGGGAGTTATGAATATTGACAACCCCATGTCAGGCAGCTCTCCAGAGACCCTTAATGTTTCAATCAGTGAGTACAGCTTATTATTTGGTTATAATATTCTCATTCATGGAGATTTCTTTGGACCAAAAGTACAAGTGCAGGGTGGGTATTCCAGATATTCACGTTTCGTAGATTCAAGCAACCCTCTTGCTCTCACATCAACCATCTATAGTGGTTTTCTTCTTGGAATTGATGGCAGTCTTCCTGTAGATACTCAAAATAAAATTTATCTGGGAGCGATGATCCACTTCTACATAGATCCAAACCTCGAAGAATCCCCTGAAACTTCTGGTGAAACCTCTGACAATGACATCAATATCTTTCGCTTCTATGGCCGCTACAAAATCAGTGAGCGAATTCGTTTTAATGGTGGAATTGATTTTGAACTTTATTCCTCTACGTTCTCTGGTTCTGGAAGTAGATCTGATGATGCTGAAAACTCCTCAGAACGCTTGATCACGTTCAATGTCGGGCTTGAGTATCTTTTTTAAATATGAAAGCATCCTTTTTTCAAACGACAACTCTCTTCACCTTCAAAATAAAAATGCCTGGCACTTTCGTAACCAGGCATTCGTTAAAGCTATAGGGCTTTAGAAAATGGGCTTACATCATGCCGCCCATGCCTCCCATTCCACCCATTCCACCCATGCCACCCATATCAGGCATAGCAGAACCAGCTTTCTCATCTTTTGGAGCTTCAGCAATCATTGTTTCAGTTGTAAGCATTAAAGATGCAACTGAAGATGCATTTTGAAGAGCTGAGCGAACAACCTTAACTGGGTCAATAACACCAGCTTTGATAAGGTCTTCATACTCTTCAGTTAGAGCATTAAATCCCCAAGATGTTTCGCTCTTTGCAAGAACACGATCCAAAACAATTGCGCCATCAAGACCTGCATTTGCAGCAATTTGTCTCAAAGGTTCTTCACAGCCTCTCAAAATAATGTTTGCACCCGTTCTTTCAATAGTATCAAAATCTGCATTTTTAAGTGCCTGAGAAGCTCTCAGAAGTGCAGTTCCTCCACCAGGAACGATTCCCTCTTCAACTGCCGCGCGAGTTGCATTTAACGCATCTTCCACACGAGCTTTCTTTTCTTTCATTTCTGTTTCAGTTGGAGCACCAACATGAATGACAGCAACTCCGCCTGCGATTTTTGCAAGTCGCTCTTGAAGTTTTTCTTTGTCATAATCACTTGTTGTTTCTTCAACCTGGCGTCGAATCTGAGTTACACGAGCTTCAATTGCTTCTTTATCACCCTCACCATCAATCACAGTGGTATTGTCTTTATCTACAACAATGCGCTTTGCAACACCAAGATCATCAAGAGTTGCATTTTCCAACTTATGTCCAGTGTCTTCACTGATAACAGTTCCACCAGTCAAAGTTGCAATATCTTCAAGCATTGCTTTTCTGCGATCTCCAAAACCAGGAGCCTTAACAGCTGCAACTTGAATCGTTCCACGCAATTTATTTACAACAAGAGTGGCAAGAGCTTCGCCCTCGATATCTTCAGCAAGAATGACAAGTGGTCGACCAGATTTAGCAACAGCCTCTAACACACCAACAAGATCTTTCATTGCACTGATTTTTTTGTCATGAATCAATACGAATGCATTTTCAAGAACAGCTTCCATTCTTTCTGCATTTGTAATGAAGTATGGAGAAAGATATCCACGATCAAACTGCATTCCCTCAACAACATCGAGTTCTGTTTCAGCAGTTTTGCTTTCTTCAACAGTGATGACGCCCTCGCGACCCACTTTGTCCATCGCTTCTGCAATCAAATCACCAATCACCTTATCATTGTTGGCAGAAATAGTTCCAACCTGAGCAATTTCACTCTTGTCTTTGATCGGCTTACCAATTTTCTTTAATTCCTCAGTAACAACTGCAACGGCTTTATCAATTCCACGCTTAACTTGAATTGGGTTATGCCCAGCAGAAACGACCTTGATACCTTCTCTAAAAAGGGCTTGGGCCAAAACTGTCGCTGTCGTCGTTCCATCACCAGCATCATCATTTGTTTTACTAGCAACTTCTTTCACCATCTGTGCGCCCATGTTTTCAAACTTGTTCTCAAGTTCGATTTCCTTTGCAACAGAAACACCATCTTTTGTTACAAGAGGCGAGCCAAAAGACTTCTCAATAACCACGTTTCGTCCCTTAGGACCAAGAGTGACCTTCACTGCATTTGAAAGTGTGTTCACACCACGAAGGATTGCAGCTCTTGCATCCTCATTAAATCTCAATTCTTTACTCATTATAAAACTCCTTTATCCCAATCCTAATTTAGTTAATAATTCCCAAAACGTCGTCTTCACGAATCATCAAATATTCATTGCCATTCAACTTAAGTTCAGTTCCCGCATATTTGCTGAAAAGAACCCGATCTCCACTTTTCACTTCAAGTGGAAAAGACTTTCCATCGTCAGTCACTTTTCCGCTTCCAACAGCTACAACTTCACCCTTTTGGGGCTTTTCCTTGGCTGTTTCTGGGATAAATAGTCCCCCAGCAGTCTTCTCATCTTCTGAGAGTCGTTGAACAAGAATGCGGTCGTGTAATGGTCGCACTGATACTTCTGACATTTTCCAAACCTCCTCAAAAAGGTTAAATTAATAATTTCAATACTTTAGCGTTTTGAAGTCTTCTGTTGCTGCGTACTGCACCATCTTGAGTTCGCCTTTGAAACTGTCAAGGGGCTGTAGTTAAAATTCTATCAATCAGACTCAATTGACGGCCAGCTCACTTAGGTGATACTGAAATCTTTACAGATGTTTAGGGGGGAAAATGAAGACACTCTTAGTTCTAAGTATTTCATTAATTTTATCGCAAGCACAAGCCGACGGAGTTTTGAGTAACTGTCAGCCAGATTCTATATTTCAAGGACAATGCGAGTGTGAGATCAAGTGGGAAAGTGGCAACACGGGCCGCGCGTTTCCACAGTGCAGCTCTCTTTCTTGTCATGAGTTTTCTGCAGATCACCAACCTGCAGACTGTGAGACACCAAACCGACAGGTGAGTTGCGTACTTACCCGACCCTACTATCCATCTGCCTGCCATATGATGTTTCCGCGCCTACCCAATACAGTGGATAGCAAAACTCTATGTACAACGGCTATAAATGACCTCGAAGAGGCGGGACCTCGGAGTCAGTACTATAAAAATCTGAATTTTTACTTTTGTCGCCCAAGTGGGTACGCATATCCACCAGCCAGAGGGTGGACGCTTATTCGGGTTGAAGATCCTCTGAATGATGGGTCGTCGCTTTAGATCTTAAAGGTGCAATTTCATAGGTTGGGGGGCTAAGCTTCATAGCGGTCCCGCCACCCACCTCCAATTGCTGATCAAACTTACTTTGAAGACTTAGGACAAGATCTGCTATTTCAGCATGATTTAGGCTACGTATTGCTTTTACATATGCTGATTTTTCACCTTTAAATTGTCGCCCAAAATACAAAACAAAGTAGTCCGTTGATGTCAGCTCCTTGGCGATTTCAATATTGATTTTTGCCTGCTCAGAGCGCGCCTTGAGCATTTCAAGCTTATCCACATCTGAGGTTTTTGCTGCTTTCAACTTTTTGTACTCACGCAGTTTCTGCTTTTCAATACTACGAGCCTCACTCACACGTCTTGCTTTCCAAGCCCTAAAACTTAGAACCTTGGCCTCTGCAAAGTGTGGTAAAAAAAGAGCAAATAACAAAAGGACAAATATTTGAGTTCTCATACCTTTTAGTACTTACAATTCCCTTGCCGTTTGCTTCATTTCTGAATACATCGAAAACGATGTAATTTCAGTGTCTTAGAGCTTTGTCTCCGAAGAATAACTTTTTTTCCTGACAATAAATCAATCAATTCGACAATTTACGGTGCCCGCCAGAAGGTACGGCCTGCCTTTGAAGTGCGTCATATCCGATAATTGAGTTCTCGGATATGACGCACTTCAAAGGCAGGCCGTACCTTTTGATCAACTCCCTTAAGCTCCCAACATGTGGTAACGATTTAAGAATGAGTAGAGTTAGAAAAGCACTGATCCCCGTAGCTGGCCTTGGAACTCGGTTTTTGCCAGCAACCAAGTCCATTCCTAAAGAGATGCTGCCAATAGTGGATAAACCTGGAATCCTTTATGCTGTTGAAGAAGCCGCACAAGCTGGAATAGAAGAGATTGTCCTTGTTCAAGGAAGAGGGAAAAATTGCATTGAAGACTTCTTTGACCTTTCCTTTGAACTTGAAAAGACACTTGAGCAAAGAGAGAAAACAGACCTCATAAAAACATTAAAGAGTATCCGGTCTCTTGCAAAAGTTATAAGTATCCGACAAATGGAACCCCTAGGCTTGGGGCACGCTGTTCTTTGCGGGCAATCTATCATTCAAAATGAACCTTTCGCCGTTTTACTTCCAGATGAACTTATGGTTGGTGACCCAAACGTCACCGAAGAACTTGTGCCACACTTTTTAGAAACAGGGGAATCCGTTGTTGCGATAATGGATGTTCCAAAACCTGAAGTGAACAAATACGGAATCGCTGACGTTCAAGAAATTTGTCCTGGAAAATTCAAAGTTCAATCTCTTGTTGAAAAGCCAAACATTGACGAAGCCCCAAGCTCCTGGGCTCTACCTGGGCGTTATATTTTTTCTCCCGAAATTTTCAAATACTTAGAAAGAACCACTCCCGGAGCTGGGGGAGAAATACAATTGACAGATGCCATGATTCAACTCGCTCAAAACGAGGGACTCAATGCTGCTACATTTCAAGCCAAAAGATACGACACAGGAAACAAACTTGGCTTTATTCAAGCAAATGTTGAACTTGCACTTCAACACCCCGAAATCGGAAAAGAGTTTCGTGAATATTTAAAAACCATAACCAAGGCGGAATTGAATCGATGAAGAAATTTCTACTACTGACATTTATTTTTCTACCAAACACTCTCTTTGCATATATCCCCCATGCCGACTTTATTATTGAACAAGTCGCAAAAAAACATGGCAACGGTCATTATGAAATAAAACTTGAAGTCACACTACAAAAAGGGGATCGCCAATCACTTGTGCATGAAACTTGGTCTATAGATTCTGGAGACAGACTCCGATTGATCGCAAGGTCAGATGATTTTTATCTCGAACGCCTTTACATTGGAGACAATTATTACTTTAAAAACCCCAATGGCAAAACAATGAAGGCTAAAGTTTCCGATGAGTTTTTGGAAACCTGGTTTCTAGAAAGATCAAAGTCACGATTGAGAAAAGATATTCTCAAAACACAACTTGCAACTCGTGAAGCCCTAAGATGGGACCCAACAAAGGTCAAAGACTCTGCCGCAACAGAGAAGCCCATCCGACTCTCAAGAAGTCGCGGTATTATCACCTACGCACTCGGAGTGCCTACCCCTGTGGGGCAGACACAACTCAACCCTGGAATTTGGATTGAACAAGACAAATTTGTCATTCGAAAAATTCGTTTCCCAACATTAAGTGAAGTCACCGCCGATGAATACGGTGATTACTCCAAAGGAATGCTTTTTCCAAAAACTCGTCTTGTGAGCTGGGGAGCACAAACAGTTCCCATCCGAGTTGTAAGTGTAAATTGGAAATCTGGAAAATCACGTGTTTCTTTTGAAAGTTTTCAAAAAACAGCAAAACCCAGTAAGTCACAAGAATCCTACTTGAGTGATTTTGTGGCTGAATTCTACGGTAAATTTCGGTGAATGAAGAGCTTTGGAAAATTGCCGTTGAAGCCCCCATACACGATGGGCTCACATATAGTTATTCTGGGGAATTTGGGCCTATTCAAGTTGGATCACCCGTCAAAATACCACTTGGAAAAAGAACTGTTAGTGGTGTAGCTCTAGAAAAAAGCACAGAGCTCACATCTGAATACAAAATCAAATCCATCTCTGAGATCCGCATGGAGTACCCTCCGCTACCAACGGCCTATGTCCAATGGGTTCGATGGCTTTCCAGTTACTATCTCTACCCTGCAGGACAAGTTTTTAAAAGTTGCTTTCCTCCACTAAAAAAAGGGGGGAGAACAAGAAAAACCCCCATACCGATAAGTGAAAAATCTCAAGAGCAGATAAAACTCACTTCTGAACAAAAACAAGTCTTTGAGAATATTCGGCATACTGGGAATAAAAAACCCCACTTGATCCGAGGTATTACAGGCTCTGGTAAAACGGAAGTTTATTTTGAATTGCTCGAGAAAGTTTTAGAAGAAGGCAAGCGAGGGCTTTTGCTCGTTCCCGAAATCTCACTCACACCCCAACTTATTTCACGCTTTACAAAAAAGTTTGGAAACGAGGTGGCTCTTCTTCATAGCCAGTTAACAGATCGAGAGCGCACAAATCAGTGGTGGTCTATTGTTGATAAAGAAAAAAAAATTCTCATTGGCGTAAGATCTGCTCTCTTTTGTCCCATAGATGACCTCTCTTTAATCATTGTGGATGAAGAACACGAACCAAGCTTCAAACAAGATGAAACCCTCCGATACAACGCAAGAGATGCCGCAATTGTTTTGGGACAGCTTTCCGGTGCAACTGTTGTTCTGGGTTCAGCCACACCAAGCCTAGAAACTTGGCAAAATGCCATATCAGGGAAATATGAACTCCATCAATTGAAGAATAGAATCGGCACTGCTGAACTTCCCAGTGTTGAAATCATTGATATGTCGGAGGCCGAAAAGTCCAAAGATACAAAAGAAGAACGTCCCTATTGGTTAAGTAAAAACCTCCATACAAAAATAAAAGAACACACCGATCGAAAAAAACAGGTTGCAATTTTTTTGAATCGCCGAGGTGAGGCCCACAGCCTTCTTTGCACAGATTGCGGCGCCTCAGTGGTTTGTCCCAATTGCTCTGTAAACTTAACTGTTCATTCCCAAAATCATCTCATCTGTCACTATTGTGATTTTCACGAAAACATGAACGAGACTTGTAAAGTCTGCAGTTCTGAATCCATTCGTACAATTGGGCTGGGTACCGAAAAGGTTGAAATTGAACTAAAGAAACTGTTTCCAAATCTAAGAATTGCACGCGCCGATCGAGACCGAATTTCTTCACGAGAAGAAATGGAAGAGTTGATCGATCAGATGATGAATCGTGAAATTGACATACTTGTTGGTACTCAAATGATTGCCAAAGGCTTGGACTTTCCCCACCTCACTCTTGTCGGTATAGTGCTTGCTGATTTAACAATGAACTTACCTGACTTTCGCGCGTCTGAAAGAACCTTTCAGTTGATCGTACAAGTTGCAGGTAGAGCCGGGCGACACCTAGATGCAGGAGAAGTCGTTATTCAAACTTACAACAAAGAACACCCCGCTCTTACGATGGCCCTTGCCCACAAGTTTGAGAACTTCGCTGAACAAGAGCTTGAATCAAGAAGAGAGCTCCTATACCCACCCTTTGGTCAGGTTGCTATGGTTAAGGTTCAGAGTTTACACAAAGACCGTGCGGAAAGCGCGATTCACTCAATCGCCCACTGGTTGAGAGAGATTTTAAACAAAAACAACGACGTTATGATCTTAGGCCCCGTTAAAGCGCCTCTATTTCGTTTAAGAGGAAAATACCGATATCAAATCCTCTTGCGCGGCCCCAAGGGCATGCTTCTTTCTCAGATTTGCAAAGAAATCCAGAAACATCAGGAGAACCTCCCCTCTGGGACAAAACTGAGTTTTGATATAGATCCCATTCACATGCTTTGAAAATGACCTGTCTCCCCCATAACTCAATTGAAATGAGGGCGTGCCCTCGTTACAATATCCAGCATGAGCGTCAGTTGTCCAAAATGTAGCAGCCAAGTTCAGGATTTACTCCGAATTGACCCTGGAATGCGACTTGCTCTACAGGCAAGTCAGTTTGAAGGAGAACTCCCACAAGAGGTTTGTCCAAACTGCTATAGTGAAATGAGCTCTATCACTTCACGCGGTGCAAAGCTACGAGCGCAGCAAAGCGCAAGACACCAGAATTTAAAAATTGTTTGGAAAAACCGCTTGAAGCTTCTAAAAAAAGGCAAAAAGAAAATGCAGGAGCGAAACTTTACAGAAGCTGCTGTTCTTTACGAAAAATACATTCGGGCTGTTGAAATTGTCTTTAGTAAAAAACCTGGGGAACTTACCCCTGATGACTTCAAAGGTATTAAAAGAAAAGAGATGTCTGCCCTCACTTCAGTCTATTGGGACTTGATCCGAATCTTTGATACGGGCTCCAGAAATGACCAACGGATGAAGGCCGCAGCTGATAAACTTGTCTTATTTTTTCCACACTCAAAAGGGCAATCAGATCTTGCAAAAAAGATACAGGCTTTCTCTAGAAACTGTCGAAACCCTAAAATTATGAAACCTTTGATTCGTCAAATAAAAATCAAAAGCGGGAGCTGCTATATCGCAACAGCCACTTATGGCGATTCAAACTCAGCTCAGGTTTTAACCTTTTATCGTTTTCGAGACGAGATCTTAATCCAATCAACTTTAGGTCGAAACTTCATCAAATTCTACTATTCAACCAGTCCTCACCTTGCTAAGTTTGTCGACAAGTCTTTGTTTTTAAAAAAATTGAGCCGATTTGTACTGGACCGTATTGCTTTGTTAATTTCACAAAAGTTAGGATAGATCACTATGGCAAAGAAAGAATATGATTTTGTAATCTTGGGAAGCGGACTCAGTGCACTCTTAGTCGCGCAGACACTTAGAAAAAGTCACAAATCTTTCAAAATTATCGATTCAACTGAACTTCTTGGCGGTCATCTCCGCGCACCCGATGCCCCCCTCACAATAGAACGCTCTCTTAAACTTTTTTGGAAAGATGATCTAACCATAGAGGCTTTGGATTACCTCAATTCCACTTTTTTAGACTTAAATTTAGAAACTGAAACTCGAGAACTTCCACCTATTACCTTTGACAAAGGACACTTCCAACCCTTTGTTGGGTTTGGAAAAAAACAGCCAAAGTATTCAGATCAAATAGATCGGTATACACTGAGTGACCGCATTTTTTTAAACCACGGCCCCATTACATGGTTAACCGAACTAACTGAAGGACTTGAAGATTTCACAATATTGAATGCACAAAATATCTCGATCACCAAAACAGAAGATGGTGGTATCTCCATTGAATACAATAGAGGAAAAAAACTTCACTGCGATCGCGTGATTTACACAGCACCTATTGAAAACCTATCAAACTACCTCTGTGAATCTGAACTCTCTCCAAGACTCATTCAAAAAATCGCAAAAACCCCCCTTTGGTCTTCTATTGGAATTGATTTCATTCACTCTGAGCAAATATGTGATCATGAAACATTGAATGTTTTGGTTGGAGGAACAGACTCTTCAGAGCCTTGTATCGGTGTGTTTCATCCACCTGTTGAAGTAGACGGAAAGCTAAAGCAAGTGTCTCAATGGCAAGGCTTTGTAGATAAGGAATCTGGTCAAGACAGCGATCAAGCAGGGCATTTGTTGAGGGAAATCAAAAAGCAAGTAAAGCGCGCCTACCCCCAAGCACTCAAAAAAGTAGACTTTGAAAGAATTCTTTTTAGCCAAAACGACCATGGATTTATTGAAACAAAGGTCACAAATTCCATTACACTACCTGGGTTTGATAGATTCCATGTCGTATCTGGAAATAGCATCGCCCCTGGGGGTATTGTAGGTGAGATCCTTGCCGTCAAAAGACTTCTTCAAATACCTGAAATTACTTCACTTCTTTGTGATTCGGCCATACAAGCTGAAATTTCTTGTAGCCCAAACCCCGAAACTCTCTCAGGCACACACTTCTAGCACGTAGCATCTACCCCTCTAAACCTTAGAAACTGGCCTATAACAGTGTTGGTCTTTGATAACCATAGACTTCTTCTCCCATTCTTTTCGTTTAACTTATTGCCCTGAATCATCCTGCATGATAGGTCTTCGGCTTAACTTATTACGCACCCTTTGCACCTTTGGTGCTCACACGTTGAGTTTTGGCAAAGGGGTGGCCAACCGAAGGAGGAAAAATGGCCCAAGTGACAATGAAAGAAATGTTGGATGCCGGTGTTCATTTCGGACACCAAATTCAAAGATGGAATCCAAAAATGAAGCCCTTTGTTTTTGGAGAACGCGGTGGAATCCATATCATCGACCTACAAAAGACAGTTGTTGCCGCACAAATGGCACTGGATTTTGTAAAAAAAGCCTCAGCAAGAGGTGAGCGAATGATCTTTGTTGGAACAAAAAAACAAGCCATCGAACCCATTCAAGAAGCCGCCAAAAAGTGTGACCAGTACTTCATCACAAAAAGATGGTTGGGTGGAACACTCACAAATTTTCAAACAATCAAAGCCAGTATTGATCGTCTACGAAAACTTGAGATTATGAAAGACAAGGGCGACTTTGAGTACTTTAGCAAAAAAGAACTCGCTCGAGTTGAAAAGGAACACACACGCCTTGTTGATTATCTTGAAGGTATTCGAGACATGAAAGACCTTCCGGGAGTCATCTTTGTCGTTGACCTCAAAAAAGAGCACATCGCAGTTGCTGAAGCAAAAAGACTTGGAATTAAAGTTATTGGAATTGCAGATACCAACACAGATCCAGAGATGATTGATTACCCAATTCCTGGAAACGATGATGCAATTCGCTCCATTAAACTTTTTGCTGACCTTGTTGCCGATGCATACCTTGAGGGTGCTAAAGAGTACAAGATTCGAAAACAAGCAGAAGCCGACAAGGCAGAACAAGCAGCAAAAGAAGAACGAACAAAACCAAAAGAAGACACTGAGGGCGGACCATCTGTTGTGAAGATGACCAAAAGAAAACTCGTTGCAGCTGGTACAGCAGATGATGTTGAAATCGAGATCGAACTTGAGCAACAAGCCGTAGAGCCAAAAGCCGATGAGGAAAGTGAAAATTCTGTCGAAGTGACAGCAACTGATGAAAACAAAAAAGATTAATTAAGAGGTTTGTTATGTCTATTTCAGCTACTAATGTTAAAGATTTGCGCGAGCGTACTGGCGCCGGGATGATGGATTGTAAAAAAGCACTCACTGAAAATGATGGTGACGTCGACAAAGCCATTGAGTGGTTAAGAAAAAAGGGTCTCAGCGCGGCTGCTAAAAAAGCAGGTCGTGTTGCAGCTGAGGGTGCTGTGTCTGCTTATATTCATGGTGAGGGGCGCATTGGTGTTTTGCTTGAAATCAATTCTGAAACAGATTTCGTTGCAAGAACTCCTGATTTTCAAAATTTTGTAAAAGACATCGCTATGCACATTGCTGCAGCTGCACCTGCATGCGTTTCCTCAGAAGAACTGCCCCAAAGCCTCATTGAAGAAGAAAAGAAGGTTTTAACTGCAAAGGCTTTGGAAGAGGGAAAGAAAGCAGATTTTATCCCAAAAATCATTGAGGGACAGATCAACAAGTGGAAATCAAATAAAGTTCTACTTTCCCAACCTTACGTAAAAGATCCGGATCAAACAATTGAACAGTATTTAACAAATACCATTGCAAAAATTGGTGAAAATATTGTGATTCGAAGATTTGAAAGATTTGAACTTGGCGAGGGTATAGAAAAGAAACAAGAAAACTTTGCTGATGAAGTGGCTGCGCAAGTAAAGGGGTAATCTTGGCTTCAAAATCTGCCTATAAACGACTTCTTCTAAAGCTCAGTGGCGAAGCTCTCGCTGGCGAAGAGGGATATGGGATACAACCTGCTGTTATTCAAAGAATTGCTCAGGATGTCCATGACGTCCACGCCTTAGGCGTACAAGTGGGTATTGTAATTGGTGGTGGAAATATTTTTCGAGGAGTGGCCGCTTCCGTTCATGGAATGGACCGAGCTGGGTCCGATTATATGGGAATGCTTGCCACCTGTATCAACGCTCTTGCACTTCAAGATGCATTTGAAAAGTTGGGAATGCAAACCCGTGTACAGACAGCAATTGAAATGGCACAAATTGCTGAACCATACATTCGACGAAAAGCCATTCGACATCTCGAAAAAGACCGAGTGGTTATATTTGCTGCTGGAATTGGGAACCCCTATTTCACAACAGACACTGCCGCGGCTTTACGTGCAATGGAAATCAATGCCGAGATTATTCTCAAGGCAACAAAGGTTGATGGAATCTACGACAAAGATCCTGTCTTGCACAAAGATGCAGTTAAATTTGATGAAATCACTTACATTGATGTCCTAAGAAAAGGACTGAAAGTTATGGACTCGACTGCCATTTCGCTTTGTATGGATAACCGATTACCCATTTTAACATTTAACCTCAACACCCGCGGAAACATTATGAAGGCCGTATGTGGCGAATCCGTTGGCACAATTGTTCAAGGAGGAGGAGATGATTGAAGATCTTAAAAAAGAAGCCGAAGATGGCATGTCTAAGGCTATTGAAAGCTTAAGAAAACAGCTTGCAAAAGTGCGCACAGGTAAAGCCAACACTTCAATGCTAGATCCTGTTATGGTGGATTATTACGGCTCGCCCACCCCACTCAGCCAAGTGGCAGCCTTGAGTTGCCCCGATGCTAAATCTTTTTTAATTGCTCCTTGGGAAGTTTCTGTCTTAAAAGATATCGAAACCTCTATTGTAAAAAGTGATATCGGCATGACTCCGATCAATGATGGAAAAGTGATTCGCCTAAAACTCCCAGAACTCACAGAAGAAAGACGTAAAGACCTAGCTAAACAAGTAAAGAAGATGGCTGAAGATGCTCGCATCAGCGTTCGACAATGTCGAAGAACTGCAAATGAAGCTTTCAAAGCCCTTCAAAAGGGTAAGGAAATTAGCGAAGACGAATCCAAAAGCGCACAAGATGATGTTCAAGAAATCACCAATGGCTACATTAAAAAAATTGACACCATTGGTGACGACAAAGAAAAAGAGATCATGACTATTTAAAATGACAAGACCTGAGCACGTAGCAATTATTATGGATGGAAATGGTCGTTGGGCAGTTGAAAAACAACGCCCACGAACATTCGGCCATATAAAAGGTGCTCAGACTGTAAAGTCTATTGTTACAGAAGCAGCAAAACTTGATATTAAATACTTAACTCTCTTTGCATTCAGTACGGAAAACTGGAGGCGTCCCGCAAGTGAGGTCGACCTCCTTATGCGACTTTTGCGCCGTTATTTAGACAACGAAACTGAAAATTTAATGAGTGAGAACATACGGTTTCGTTACATCGGAAATATCGCCCCCCTACCAGAGAAAGTCAGAGAAAGACTTAGTAAAACAGTTGATCGAACAAAAAGTAATACAGGTATGACTCTTGTTTTGGCGCTCAATTATGGTGGCCGACAAGAAATTGTAAACACTGTTCGAAAAATACTAAGAGACGTAAAAGACCACCACCTAAACCCAGAAGCAATTGATGAATCCATTTTTTCTCAGTATCTAGACACAGCAGAATATCCCGATCCCGATCTTTTGATTCGAACAAGTGGTGAATCTCGAATTTCAAATTTTCTACTTTGGCAGCTTTCTTACACAGAACTCTATTTCACCAAAAAGTATTGGCCTGACTTTAAAGAAGAAGATCTGCAAGATGCGCTCAACTCATTTGAACGTCGCAACAGACGGTTTGGCGCCACAACACCACACACGCACCCTCCACTTGTGGTGTTGAGTGAATAGGCTAGTTGTAAGGGTTTTTTCAGCACTTATTGCCCTTGCCATCTTTTTTACCATTTACTTTCTTACTGATATCAAAGGTTTGAGTATTCTTATACTCGCAATCGCCTTTGTTGGACAATTGGAGTACTTAAACCTTGTCTTTAAAAACCAGCAAAGACACAGTCTCACATTTGCCTTTGTCTCTACTTCAACTATTTTCGCTTCATTTTCAATTTTACCCCAAATGGCTTACGTTGGCTTTGCCCTTATTCCAATTTTACTTTTTCTTATAAGTGAGCTGGCACTTTCAAATCAAACGACATCCATACAATCATTTGCCACCAATACACCTCATTTCTTTTTGGGCATTCTTTATACAGGGATTTTACCTGGTATGGTCATGTCGCTTTTAAACACGCAACTTGGGTTTTATTGGCTTCTATTTTTGATGATGGCTGTGTTTATGGGGGATACACTTGCGTATTTTTCAGGACTCGCCTTAGGTCGAAAAAAAATGTTTCCATATATTTCTCCAAATAAAACATGGGCCGGAGCAACAGGGGGACTTTTGGGATCTCTTATTGCTGGAACGATTTGTCATTCACTTTGGTTCTCCACATTTTTTCCACTTTCTGTGTTTTTAATAACCTCTGTAATTGTGGGAATTTCAGCACAATGCGGAGATTTTTTTGAATCCATGCTGAAACGCAACGCGGGTGTGAAAGATTCAGGTAAAATTATGCCAGGTCACGGTGGTGTTTTAGACCGAGTCGATGGTATATTATTTGGAGTACCAGCGGTATTCTGGCTGACTATGTGGGTGTCCTAATATAGTCTAATTTTCCACAGGAGCGTTATGGAATTTCTTTTCGGAATTATTGAACAAGGTCTCTCATTTATAATCCCACTTGTTATTCTTCTTGGGCTTTTGATTTTTGTCCACGAGATGGGTCATTTTCTTGTAGCAAAATTTTATGGTGTTCGAGTTGAGGTGTTTAGTCTCGGGTTTGGTAAAAAGATTTTTCAATTCAAAAAAGGAGATACTGAGTATTGCCTTTCCATCGTTCCATTTGGTGGATACGTTAAAATGTACGGCGATGACCCAACAGCTGATATCCCAGAAGATCAAAAAGCTGTTTCATTTCTCCACAAGCCTGTTGGACAACGAATTGCTGTCGTTTTAGCTGGCCCATTGATGAATTTCTTTTTTGCAATTTTATTATTTTTTATCATTTCAATGGCTGGCGAACAGATGATCAACCCTGTTGTGGGTTCCATTAAATCCGACTCAAAGGCCTACACTTCTGGGTTTCGCCCAGGTGACAAGATTGTAGAGATCAACGGAGAAAAAGTTAGCCTTTGGGAAGATGTAAAAAAGAAAATTGAATACAACTTTGATGGTGAACTAAATTTTGCAGTCAAACGACAAGGGGTTGAAGAACCTGTCACTTTCACTGCTAAAACAGAAATGACAGACAATCCAAATATTCTCAGCACTGAGGATCGCATCGGAGGGATCCAAGGCCTCACGTACATGGCCTTTGCTCCAACGGTTGGTATCCGACACAATTCTGTTTTGTACAAAGAGGGTCTAAGACCGCTAGATGAGATAAAGTCTGTTAACGGTAAGAGCGTTGAAACTTTTTATGAGCTTGCTTACATACCCATAACTCCTGAAATGACTTTTGAAGTTTTGAGAAAAAGAGACACCGAATCTGAACCTGAAGCTGTCACTATTACGGCAAGTATCAAAAATGCCAATAGCCTTATGGATTTGGGAATTGAGCCCGCCGGGCTATTTGTTTCAGGTTTTTCAGAAAATTCTCCAGCAAAAGCTTCAGGACTTATGCGTGGAGATAAACTTGTTCAAGTCGGTGGTGAAAAACTAAATGACTGGGAAGAACTTGTGGGGATTGTTTCTAAATATGAAGAGACAAGTGGCTCCTTGAATGTTCAGGTTTTGAGAGAAGGTGAAATTCGAGAATTCAATATTAATCCAACAGTAATTGAGCGCACCACACGTACTGGTGCAAAAGAAAAGTCTTATGCTCTTGGTGTTTTTGCCGGAGCTGGAATTGCCAATTTAAACACAACTCTTGTAAGAACACTCAACCCAATCAAAGCCATTGGAAAAGGTGTAACAGACACTCTACATTGGACAAAAATCACTTGTTTGAGTTTTGTTAGACTTATTCAGAACAAAGTTTCAGCTCGATCTATTGGTGGACCCATTATGATTGGACAGCTTGCCAGCAAAACCTTTCAAGTGGGTTTAAGTCCTTTTCTTAAAATCATGGCGATTATTTCCATCAACTTGTTTATCCTAAACCTTTTGCCCGTTCCAGTTTTAGATGGCGGTCATCTTGTCTTCTTTTCTATTGAAGCGCTTCGAGGTGCACCACTGAGCATGAGGAAAATGGAAATTGCCCAGCAAATTGGGTTGGTCTTACTATTTGGGCTTATGGCCCTTGCCATATTCAACGACGTCACTCGCCTTTTTGAATGATTACTCTTGCTATCGAATGCAGCACTGAGTTTGGTAGCGTTGCTGTTGTTAGTAGCGAAAAGATTCTATCTCATTCATCATGGAAGCGCTCACGATCCCATGGTGAGGTTGTCAGTCAGAATATTATTTGGGCATTGAATAAAGCAAAAACCAAACTTGAGGATATTGATTTTATTTCTGTAAACCGAGGACCTGGAAGCTTTACAGGTTTGCGTGTGGGCTTAAGTGCAGCTAAGACACTTTCCTATTCAAACGAAAAACCGATTTGGGCCCCAAACTCTTTTCGGATTTTGGTCGAGGCTCTTCCACCACAAAAACACCCTGTTCTTTGCTTAATGAACGCTTACAGCCAATTGGCCTTTTTGTCAGAGTACGCCTACACAAATGAATCTTGGAAAGAAACTATTTCTCCGCAACTTGTGTCTGTAGCAAATTTGAAACCATACCTCACTAGCCAAAAAATTGTCATTGGAGACCTCTATTCTATGCTGGATGACGAGTTGAAAAAGAATATCGAAGAAAATATTATTTTTTTATCTGAAGAATTCGACCACCCTAAGGCCAGTACACTTGGTAAATTTTCACTGAGGGACTTTGATCCTAAACAGACCAATGGTTGGAATGACTTAGATGCGCTTTATATCAGGCCCTCTGCCGCCGAAGAGAAGTTACAGAAAGGTCTTTTAAAACCAGTAACTTAAGGGTGACCCGTTGCGACTCTACCAAGACCACAAAACCAATAAAAACTCTTTTGGTCCTCCAAAAACCAAGGATGACATCCATTCTTTAAAAGAGATTTGGGCGATTGGTGGTGGCAAGGGTGGTATTGGAAAAAGTTTTATAAGTTGCGGGATTGCGCATACACTTGCAAAGCTTGGCAAACGAGTTGTTCTTGTTGATTTGGATTTGGGCTCTGCAAATTTACACACATGTTTAGGATTGGGTTTTCCAAAGCACACGCTATCTGATTTTATTTCCTCTCGAGTTGCAAGTATTGAACAACTACTCACGCCAACACTTGATCCAAATTTAAAGTTTATAAGTGGTGCACACGATGCTTTAAATGTTGCAAGCCTTGATGAATTTACACTACAAAGAATAAAACATGCTTTAAAAGGATTGAATTACGACTATCTTCTTTTAGATCTAGGAGCCGGGACATCAGTTCCCACTTTGGATTTTTTTACTTTTGCTGACAGATCATTACTTGGATTGACTCCTGAACCAACAAGCATAGAAAATGCATATCGGTTTCTCAAGTCTGCTTTTTACCATAAACTAAAAGGTATTGAGCATTGCTTTAAAGCTGAAAAGATTGTTGAGGAGGCCATGGATCAAAGGAACAACAAAGGCATTCGTAGTCCATGGGATTTGATCCACTATTTGTCTAAATCCCACCCGCATGTGGGATGTAAAATTGAGGCCGAATTGAAAAAACTGAATATTCACCTCATTGTAAATCAAGTCCGAAGTACCGAAGATCTTCAAATTGGTGAGTCTGTTGAACAAATCTGCCGAAAGTACTTTGGACTTTATACGAAGTATGCAGGTTATCTCGACTGGGATGATGCTGTGTGGCAAGCGCTTAGAAAAGGACGCCCTCTCGTAGTAGAATGTCCACAAAACCACGTTGTAAAACAACTAAGAGATATCGTGATGAGCATTTTGGAATTGGAACGGAAAAAAATCGCAGTATGAGTGTTAAACCAGGGCAAACTTACTATGACATTTTAGAAGTTGCAGGGAATGCAACTCAAGAGGAAGTTCATAAGGCTTTTTTAAAAGCAAAGAACACTTATTCTTCCAATAATCCTGCTATATACTCCGTGTTTAGTGAGGATGAGGCTATTGCATTTCTTCGATTGATTGACGAAGCTTACGCCGTACTTGGCCACGCTGATAGACGTAAAATATACGATAAAAAAATTGAGGATGGTAACGTGGCTACTGCATCAGAAAATAAAAGTGAACCAACTCCCGTAAAGGTCGACAGCAATTTCAAGAAAGACCCTCAACTTGAATCTGAAATTGCATCACAAGAAAGTTTTGATGGAAACTATATCCGAAAAGTACGTGATTATAAAAACGTTTCAATTGAAGAGATGAGCAAAATCACCCGTATTGGTCGACAATATCTTGTTGCTCTTGAAAACAATGAATTTGAAAAACTCCCAGCCCCTGTTTTTGTCAGGGGATTTGTGGTTCAAGTTTCCAAAACTCTTGGTCTTGAACCTAAGAAAGTTGCAGATTCATACATGGAACTCTTTAAATCCAATCGTGACTAAAAACATCCTGGTACAAAATTTAGAAAAACCCATTCGCCTTGATAAATATCTTTCTCAATTTAAAGAAGTTGGCACCAGGTCACAGGCAGAGAGACTCATTAAGTCCGGGAATGTTTTAATCAATGGGAACATTGCCAAATCCTCAAACCTTGTAAACGACAATGACAACATCGTACTTCATCTAAAAATCGAATCTGAATCTTCACTTATCCCTTATAATATTCCTCTTGATATTGTTTTTGAAGATGAGGACTTAATAGTTGTAAACAAACCCGCAGGTCTTGTGGTTCACCCTTCTGCAGGACATGCAAATGACACCTTAGTAAATGCTCTCATTCATCATGCAAAAGATCTTTCAATGGGGTTTGAAGAAACCAGACCCGGCATTGTCCACCGAATTGACCGAGATACCAGTGGACTTATTGTGATAGCAAAAAACAACCACACTCATTCTCATTTGGCTGAACAGTTCAAAGAAAAATCTATTTTTCGTGTCTACTATGCCATTTGTTTTGGTTATCCAAAAGAAGATCAATTTTCTATTGAATCTTTGATTGCAAGACATCCAAATGATCGAAAGCGATTTGCCGTGAGTGAAACAGAAGGGAAAATTGCCAAAACACATTTCCGAGTTATAGCAAAAGAAAAAGGTCTTTCTCTAATTGAATGTCGACTTGAAACAGGTCGAACACATCAAATTCGAGTGCATCTTTCATCTATTTCTCGTCCTGTTGTGGCAGATTGGACATATGTGAAAAAATCTGCTGTAAAATCTTTGAATTCACCTAACCTGAGAGCATTGATTTCAAGAATGGATCGATTTGCTTTACATGCTGCTAAACTCGGATTTCAACACCCAAAGGGGGGGCAAAGTATTCAATTTCAAAGTGATTGGCCAAAGGATCTCGTCGAACTGATCAAAGCTTGTGGTTTTCCAATGTTGAACGATGTTTCAGGTGAGTAACAAGAATCCAATTAAAAATTGTGAATATTTTCAAAACCATGTTGGTCATGTTTTTTTTGGAAATCGATTTGTAACCAAAGCAGATATTCAAAAATACTTTAAAACCCCTGCTGTAAGTCTTCACCAAATACACAGCAACATACTCGTCCACTCAATGGGCGTATCAGAAGAAAAAAAAGCAGATGCCCACTGGACAATTGAAACAGGTTTAGGACTTTTAATAAAAACCGCCGACTGTGTGCCCATTCTTTTTTTACCTGAAAATCAGGGTTTACCAATTGTGGCCGTCCATGCCGGGTGGCGCGGCCTTGTCTCAGGAGTCATTCAAAACTCAGTGAAAGTTATCTCTCACCCTGAGAAATATCTCACCTTCATTGGTCCACATATTCGCAAAGAACACTTTGAAGTTGGGCGCGACGTTGGGGAGCAAATTTCAAATTTTATAGGAAGTGAGAAGCACACCTATCCTCACCCAGATCCTAAAAAGCAGTACATCTCTCTTACTGACTGTACGAAAGAGATTTTAAAAAACTTAGGATTTTCAAAATGCTTTGTCTCAAAACGAGACACTTTCAGTGATCAAAATTACCCTTCTTTTAGACGAGATCATGCTGGTGAACGACTTTGGAGCTTTATTTCTCTATTTGATCGACCTGTATAAGAACCTTACAACTGTCGAGAATCAAAAATTAAATTTCTTTTGTGTTTTTAGCTACTTAAGACTTAATACAAAAACACGTAAAACCAGTTCTACACCTCATCCACTCAACCTGCCATGGCTCATTTTCAACTACCTAAAATAACTTATGTTTTCAGACCCTCTGAGGCTGAAAGTTGGTATCAAACTTGAATTACATAAGGGTGCCTGGGGAGGTAAAATGAATAAGAATCTTGCATTTGATTTTCTATTAAAAGCCGCCGGATTGACTCTTTTAAGCGTCGCAATGATCAGTGTTTTACACCCTTCGATTCGTAATGGGTTTCGAACATTGCTCGTTCAACAGGATAGACAGATCCTTTCTACTGCAAGTGGCAATATTCTTCATAATGGTATGAAAACAAAAGTTTTAAAAATCAAGGAAGCCAACAAATTGTATCTTGAGATTTACGGCAATAATAGTAAATCACAAAAAACATCTCTTCTTGGACGCATTCCTTTGAACACACAAAAAGATGCTTATTTCACTTTTAAAGGTGTTGCTACAAACCTCGCACTTGATGATATCGATGGCGATAAGAAGCTTGAAATATTAGTCCCTGGGTATGATTCCAATTTGATGGCTCATATGAATGTTTATCGATATGACTCAAATCAAAATATTTTCTTGAAAGTAAATCCAAATAAAATTCAAGCAACAAAAGAGCGAGCAATACGGCGATAATTGCCTTTATATTTTTCTTAAAAAGGTTGTATATATGCTTAAAAAATATCGCCTGCCCCTACAAACACTCGCAATATTGATTGTTTTTTCTTTTGCCCTTCAGTCTTTTGGTCTAAGAGATCGATTGATACAAAAAGTGACATCGTGTTTACAATTTCTAACACCAAAAGACCCTGTAGCAAAAATAATTGAACAAGCCACTGATAAAGAAATTCTGGAAAGGGCTTTTGACCAAACAAAAAGTAATCCCTCTGATAGCGAATTAATTCCGAAAAAGAGATCCGTTCAACGAGATGAATTAAGCAATTGGATAAATGCCCACACAACAAAAGATGGGAAAAATGCTGCATACTTTGTAGCCGAGTTATTACTTAAAAGTTATGTACCTCATGCTGAATTCGAAAGCGCTCTTCTTGATACAATGCAAGATTTTTTAAATCATAATATAAATGAAAAACAACCCCTTGTTATTTTTCATGATGGAAAAAACAAAAGTGGTTACTGGTGTATTCAACTCTTACAAAGACACGGAATGCTTGAAGATGTGTCCATTATCGATGCTCAAGAATTTTTTAATAGATCTTTCAAATCCTCTACAACAGATATACCAAAGAATGCACACATACTCATTATCGATGATGCTTCCTATTCCGGTGTACGTATTTCTTACCAAACCTCATCTATATACCGCTCCCGTTTATATAGCGGCCACCATATTTCTGTAGTGGTTCCGTTTGCAACACAACGCTCAATAGATAATTTATTAAAAAATACATCGATAGATTTGTTTTATGCTACCAGAATACCTACTATTTTAGAGGCGCTAGACAAAGTAGAAGATCTCGACCTAAAGGAATCCATTAAGCGTGGCCTGGGAACAATTGGCTCAATATCAATTCCATTAACCTATTTCGATCACAAAATTCCAGATCACTATAGCTTTCCAATTGAGCTTAGAAATCCCAGAGCAATTGGCCCTGGTGAAAAAGTGACTCGTGAATTTTATTTTCTTCCAGAGTTTGAACCTCCATACAAACGCAAAAGAAACAAACTCTAAACCACAAAGCAATCATTATATATCTCAATACAAGCCACATGGCGGACACTGCAATCGTCCCCTCTTAATATTTAAGTGTTGAAAAATTTGAGCGCTGGTCACGTGCCCAACTTTCATTTTAAACATTTGGCCCACTTCACCCTCTCGTTTTTATAGTCCTTGTTTTAAGTATTTAGAGAAGTTTGTTTCAGTTTTAGAGACTCAAGAAGGTAAAAAAGCCGGGAACTTGGTGGATCTGAATCTCTTTATGTGTTTTATATTTTTTAAATATTCTGACAGATGGCTAATTGCAGAAGCTAATTAATAATTAGGAAAAATATTTAATCCTCTGCCTGACGTCTTCCAAATCGACTGTAGAATCCCATTCGAATCGCACCTTGGTCTCTATCACTATCTCCCTTAAATATAATTCCGAAACAGTCATTCTGCCGACAAGTGTTGAAAAAACCGTTCATCTCTGAGCCAAAAGAAGTCATTGCCATGGAAACCCCTAACCTACTAAGAGCTGCTCCCCAGAGGTAGTTCCCAAAATCATATTGATCCATCATAACGTCATCAACAAGGTGAAATCCGATATATCTTGAAAAATCCAAAGCTCTGCGTTGCCTGCTGTTTAGCGCCACTCGGATCAACTTAAAAGACGAGTCCCGGTGGAGTTCAATGTATGAGAGGGTATCCTCAATAAGACTGTTTATTCTCTCATCTTTTTCATTGGCAAATATAGTGCATGGAAATATGTTGTTGCATTGTAAAAGTCCCCTTTCGAAACTTCTAATGTCGTTAAACCCAAATGGCCCTTTTATTCTGGCCTTTCTCAAATAGTTCAACAACCCATCAGCATTCTGATAATAACCTTCTTTTTCTGCATATTCTTCAACAAGAAACCCCTGAGGTATTAAATTGTCCGACAATTGGTAGATGAATGTTCCTAAATATTCTCCTTGAGTGTTTACCACCACGTTGTATCTCGCTAGGTGATCTCTATGAAAGATTTCCTCGATCTGATCCGTGAGGTCACATACAAAAACCAACGAAGAATCATCAATCACTTTGTCTGAAGTCTTGTCCTCGTCGTGAGACCATTTGATAAACCCAAAGGCACTACTACTTAACACAAAGATGAAAAGGGCGACGAAAAGTCCTTTTATATTCAATCCCAATATTCCTCCACTCCACGAGGAGTTATCTTCTCACAATCGTAAATACCGTTCTATTTCTCTAGGAGATTCTGTTCCTATTTTTAAAGCCTTTAAAGGATAAAACGGTCTTTTCAGACCTCTTATATTCAAAAGACAGACCAAGCCACAAAGTCAGTTTAATTTTGAGCTGAGCCAAATTCACCGCTTTAGAAGACAGTAAGCCAGTCAGTAACAACGACAATTTGTTTGATAGTTTTACATCCAGGTTCCAAAATAGTCATTTAAAGCATGAACTAAAAACTAGGGCCACCTCGTGATTTAATTTGTCTAGAGCTTTGACACTCAAAATCCGATCCTCTCAGGGCCCCACTTAGCAAAAAGCACCAAATCTGGGCCAAACCCTCACAATTTTAAATGCTCAAGAGGGCAAAGAAAACCCGGGAGCTTAGTGGCTCACTTGAACCCAGTTTTTGTCTGAAGATAGTGGTTCTGCTCTTATAGCCTCAAGAACTGCATATTTGGCTAACAATCTGGTCGAATCAAGTGTGGGAAGTGTCGAATTTTTTGAAGTCACTATTAAAGGTATCTCAGTACACCCCAAGATCACACATTCAGCCCCACCCTTCTTGAGTTCCTCAATTGCATTCAGAAAAACGTCAGTCGTTGTCTGATTAAAAATTCCCTGACAGAGCTCCTCAAAAATCAATGAATTTATTTTATTTCTCGTATTCTCATTTGGTATAACCCTTTGCAGGTTTCTTTTTGCAAAAGCTTTTTCATAAACGGGCCCTGTCATCGTCCACTTTGTTCCAAGAAGACCAATTTTTTTCCACCCAGAACGAAGTATTTCATGGCACACAACATCTGCTATATGTAAGCCTGGTATAGGTAAGTCTGATGCGATTTTTTCTAGCACAATATGAGCCGTGTTATCAGGACAAACATAAAAATCGGCTCCAGCATCTTTTACCTGCTTTACACCATGAGATAAATATTTTGCAACTTCGGTATACTCGTCATTTTCCCAACCCGGCATGCTCAACCCCATAGGAATAGCACTCATGATTATATTTGGGTGCATATGAGGACCTAGTTTTTTTCCACCTTCCCTACAAGCTGTTAAAAAACAGAGGTTACCACCCTCAAAACTATGAGCTACTATGCCTATCGTTTTCATATTCACCATCCTTAAATCTATTTATTGACCTCAAAACTTATGGCCTACTTGAAAAAGGTCAACCTTTTTCCAAAACCAATAACTACATCCGTGTTGCTTCACAGGGCCTGAGCTTTTCAGCCCCGATCTTGGTGCCGTTAGAACACGCTGAAGTCTATCGGACCTCCTTTGTAATTTCAGACAAGAGGATCAACGTAAGTAGATTCCGTCAAGGAGCGGAATGAGGGATCAATGTAAGTAGATTTATTTATCTGCATCTATTTTGAAAAACTAACAAATACGTCTCACAAAAGATCTATATCCCCTTATATCTTGGTGAATCAATACGTTCCTGTAAATTTCTAAAGAAAACCCCACCCTGGACCGATGACTAGCTTGAACGTTAACCATCCCGTGTGGATTCTTTGGAGGCAATATGTATCGAATACTTTTTATATGTTTAATTACAGTTTTTAGTTTAACTCAAGCTCATGCGATTCAGATTATTGATAGTTGTGGCGATCACGAAGACCCTTATGAACCTCCTCATTCAATTACATGTGCATTGCCGGGTACGTGCACACCAGAACACCTATCAAATTTCCCCAACTTACACACTGGCCCAAAATCCGATGGGACTACAACCAAATACTTTGGAGACAGCTACTTTAGTATAAACTGTGATAGTGGTGGGGGAGGCTTTTCCTCTAACTGTTATGCTTCTATTTACTGTGCCGGTAGCAATACTGCATCCGGTATTGGCAGTAGAACTTACCAAAGATGTTGGTCGCAAAACAACACTCTGATTTGTGAAGGAAGACACTACCCATTTGCTTACCCCGGTAGCCACCCCGTTACAAGAATTGAATGCAATCTCTAAGAGACTTATTTATGGGAGCTTCCACTTGGAGGCTCTCCAAAAGAAATGGCCCTGTTGGAAAAAACAGGGTTTTTACATCATTAATTCTTTAAAAGTTTAGGCTTCAAATTTCATAGAAATAAGTAGATAAAAAACAAGCCTGCTATAATTGGGATTTCAAGGGCTTGTGTTCTTTTTTAGATCTCGCCAAGATTTGTTTTTTCTGGCAGATCGATCTAGCTGGAACTTACGAACTGCTTTGTTGTGTTCTTCATAGGTTTTAGAAAAATAATGTGTTCCATCATTTCGACTCACGAAATAAAGGTATTCTGTTTTGTCTGGATAAACCACAGCACGTAAAGACTCACGTCCAGGATTTGCAATCGGCCCCGGGGGCAACCCGTGAATTGTGTATGTGTTGTAAGGGTTTTTTTGAGTGATGTGTTTTTTCTTGATGTTTTTTAACATCTTTCCAGTTGATACCAATAGACCATAAAGAATTGTCGGGTCTGTTTGAAGTCTCATCTTTTTTTTGAGTCTATTATGAAAAACAGAGGAAATTTGAGGTCTTTCTTCTGGAGCCCCTGTCTCTTTCTCAATAAGACTTGCAAAGGTCACAATCTGGTGACGATTGAAGTTTACAGCTTTAGGAATCGTCTCATCGTAGACCTTTAAAAATCGCCTTACCATAACTTCAATGATTTTTCTTACCCCTGCATACTTTGTAAACTGATAAGTTTCAGGAAACAAATATCCCTCAAGACTCCTTAACCTCTCTCCCAGCAAAGAATGAATAAACTCTTGGTCATGGCAGAGAATTAGAAACTCACCCTTATTGGCCATCCCATTTTTTTCTAGAATATCAGCAATGTCATAAATGTTGATTCCCTCTTGGATCGTCACACGACGGCCAACACTCACACCTTCAGTTATTTCTTTTAATAGCCGTGAGGGAGTCATACCAGCATGAATTTTATACTCACCCGTTTTCACGGACTCTGATTTTCCCTGAAGTCTTGCCAGCCAAACAAACTTTCGAATATCATTCAGCATTCCTTTTTCTTTTAGATTTCGAGAAATTGAATAAAGAGACTCCCCTGGCTTCACTTCAAATACGATTTTCTGAGATTCCTCTCCAGGTGGAGATAAGAGAAAGCTCAGTCCCTGCCATACTCCATAAAGCAAAGCGACTAAGCCTAGAAAAAGAAGAACTGAAAAGACGCGTTTCCCCAACATCTCTTGTCCTACGAGTAAACCACACCGGGCAGTATCTTATTGGTATCAAACTCCGTTTTATCAATTAAGCTCGCAACAGGAACTGAGCAGTAATAAACCGCAAAGTGAGCCGATGGATTGTTGTTTCCAGATTTACCCATTCCACCAAATGGAAGCTTTGAACTTGCCCCCACTGTAGATCGATTCCAATTAACTAAGCCCACCTTCGCGCGACTCATTGCCTTTTCATAGAGAGCCTCATCTTCGCTAAAAAGAGACATCACAAGGCCAAACCCTGTTGAGTTATTTATATGAAGAGCTTGGTCGTAATCATCCACTTTATAAATCGCAACATTTGGCCCAAAAATTTCACTCTTTTGATAAACTGAATTTTCTCGATATTTATCCACCAGATGAATACTAGGTGTTACATAGTGACCACCAGGATCAAATTCCAAAGGTTTTCCACGCATTAGGTTTTCAGCCCCCTCACGATTGGCCATACCCTGATACCTCACATACTTTTCAACAGAGTCCTCACTGATAAGTGGTCCCATAAAAGGGTTGTTTCGCCAGTGGCCTACAACCAATTTTTTGGCCGCCTCATAAAACCTATCTGTAAATTCATCTGCGATGTCTCTATGAACAAGTATCCGACTTGTGCAAGAACACCTTTGCCCTGCTGAAATAAAAGATCCCACCAAGTTTTCATAAATGGCTTTTCTTAAATTTGTGTCTTTCCATACAATAGATGCATTTTTTCCACCCATCTCAAGAGCACGGATTTTCCAAAAATGTGAAAGTGTTTCCTGTTCAATTCTCAGGCCCGTTTCGTAAGAACCTGTAAATAAAATTCCATCAATGGACTCGTGTTTACAAAGTCTTTTGCCTGTTTCACCCTCACCCTGGACTAAATTGAAAACCCCTGGTGGAAATCCGGCTTGATCTACAAGAGATGTCATAAACTGACCCACAGCTGGTGTCAGCTCAGAAGGCTTAAACACAACAGTGTTTCCAGTAGCAAGTGCTGGAACAATATGTCCATTTGGTAAGTGCCCTGGAAAGTTGTATGGCCCAAGAACAACAAGTGCACCCCTTGGTTTAAAATGAGTTCGGCCTGTCACGCCAGGTAAAGCTTCTGGCAAAATCACATCTTGAACCAACTTCATAGACTCATTGATTGTAATATCAATCTTCCCAACCATTGCCTGAGCCTCTGTAAGGGATTCCCACATAGGTTTACCAGTCTCTCTTGCAATAAGTGTTGCAAGCTCCTCTTTGTGTTTGGCATAAAGCTCTTTCAGCTTGTTTAAGTATTCAAATCTTTGACTTGCAGGAAGTTCCGCCCAATCAATGAATGCCTCTTGAGCAGACTTACAAGCCTGGTCAATATGGTCATACTTGCATTCTATGTGTATAACTTCATCTTTGAGGTTTGATGGACTCTTCTTTGTCCATTTCCCATCACTCTTTGTGGCTTTAACAAATTCACCATTGATATAATCACCTAAGAATTCAATTGTTTTATCTTCCATTATACACCCGTCTCCTGCATGGATTTTTCAAGTACCGATTTCACAACCCGAATATCATCATTTGTCATAATAGCTGGCACCAGGAAACGAATTCGAAACGGATCACGCCCACAGCCAAATGCAATAACTCCATTTTCATAGAGTTTTTTAAGTAGAGAAATCTGTTGATCCTTTTCACCATCAAATGGAGTGACTGCAATCATCAAACCCAGTCCACCAGCATCTCTTAACTTCCCTTTGCATGTCGTTTCATTTAACTCATTGAGCATACCCACAAATTCATCATGGATTTTTTGAATTTTTCCACTTTTTCCAAGATATCCATCTTCTGTCAAAGTTCTCAAAATTTCATACCCTGCTGTGAGCTGCGAAGTTGCTCCCGCAAAGGTTCCTGCAATCAAACCTGGATTTGGGTTGTAGTCCTCTGTGTAGAGCGTTGCGCCAATCTGAATTGTCTTAGCCACCGTACAAAGGTCCACATACTCACCAAAGCCAATTTTTTCAAAAGCAAACATTTCACCCGTTCTGCAAAATGTTTGAATTTCATCAGCCCAAACAGCAATATTATTTTTCTTACACTCTTCAAGAATAGGAACAAAGTAATCTCGTGGAGCTACTTTATACCCACCCTCTCCCAACATCGGCTCAAATGCAAAGGCTGCAATGTTACCTTTGTTTTCATCAATATGCTTTTTTACAATCTCCAATGCTTTTTCTGATGATTTGACATCTGTTTTTTCATAAAACGGAACTCTCAACACTTCGTCATAAGTGGGTAAGCCCACTTTGTATGCAGGGTTGTCACTGATTTCAGTCATCATTGTTGTTCGTCCTGCAAATTCATTAAACATAGATAGGATTTTTCTCGCAGGTGAGTTTTTTTGGCGCGCCATTTTTAAAGCATTTTCGTTCGCCATCGAGCCTGATGTTGTGATCCAACAGTGTTTGAGTCGAGAGTTTTTTGAAGCAATGGAAACAAGTTTTTCAGAAAGCCGGATCCATTCATTATTGAGTTGCAGATTTCCCTGCATGATAACGTCAGCCGTTGCACCTTCGATCGCTGCCCTCATAACACCAGGGTGCCCATGCCCCATAATATGAATTCCAATTCCATTGATAAGGTCCATTTTAACTGAACCGTCTTCAAGTTCAACATACGGTCCATTTCCAGCACCTGTTCCAACGTACTTATAAAAAAGAGGACGCCCACGAAGTGCATGAACTTTTTCACAGAGTTCGTTGTTTTTTTGTACATTTGGGTCTTTTGGAGGTCGAATTTCTGTGATTTTATTATTCTGCTCTTGAACACTATGAACAAGATTTTCTACACTCTTATTGAATTCTGATGATTTTCTTATTTCATGGCCAATCAGTGACACTTAGGACCTCCAAATAGGGTCAAAATTTTATTGATTTACAAATCCCCACATAACTCATTAACTTAAAAGAATGCGATATTTATTTTTTATTCTTTTCATATACTCTACTGTAGCGAATTCAAGCCCGTTAGAACCATTTTCTAAAGGGATTCAGTTCTACAACTCCAAAAACTATGCTCAAGCCAAAGAAACATTTCTTGAACTCAACGAGCAATATCCGAACAACAGTCATCTACTATATAACCTTGCTCTCACAGAGTATAGATTGGGCGAGGTGGGTCGAGCTATCGCGCACCTGCGCAGAGCGTTAAGTCTGGAGCCCACACTTGTTGCCGGAGAAGAGGCGTTAAAACACATTCAAAAAAATATTGGCAACCAACGCCTTCCATATCAAACCAGTTTCCAAGAATCTCTCAGATCAAATATTCTCATTTATCTGAGCTTTTCATCCATTTTACTTTTTCTTCTGATTTTCTTTTTAGGAACGGGTTGGATTTTCTTAAATTACGTTACAAAGAGAACTGAAAACTTAAAACTTGGGAAAACACCCCCTCGCCCCTCCTTGAGTTTACTCATCTTTGGTTTGGGATTTCTTCTCTCTCTTTCCCTGCTTTTTTTCAAACACCAGGACTTTAAGTCTCCTCGAGCAACCGTTGTTACCTCAGGAGTTAGCGCAATGTCTGGACCCGGCGAAGATTATGGGGCGCTTTTTGATTTGTTTGAAGGAGCGGGGGTAATTGTGCAACAATTAAAAGGAGATTGGGCACAGGTGACATACCCCGGTGGTGGCACTGGTTGGGTAAAAACAAACACCTTGATTCACACCTCTGGCAAAAACTTATGGTAAATTATCTTTGGGAAAACATTTTTAAACGAGACGCCAAGAATCGAACTCTGACGACAATTCTGAGTGAAAACCTTCTATTTAGAAAGCTCTCCAAAAAAGAACTGAAGTTTGTAGAAAACATTGTTCACGAAAGACACTATCGTGCCGATGAAGTTATTTTCAAACAAGGCGAAATTGGTGTCGGAATGTATATCATTGTCAAAGGAAGTATCGACATTACGATTACCGATACAGATCCCACAGGCAAAGCACCTACAAAGAAAGTTCTCGTCACTCGTTTGATCTCAGGTGATTTTTTTGGTGAAATTTCTCTCGTTGAAGAAAACGGAAGAAGAAGCGCAACTGCAACTGCCGCCGAAGACACGCTTCTTATTGGGTTTTTTAAACCTGATTTACTTGAAATTTTAGAGCGAAGTCCAGCTACAGGGGTCAAGGTTGTTTTTGAACTTGCGGAAGTTTTGGGACGCAGACTCAAAGAGACCACTGATAAAATCACTCAACTCAGAAATGAGATCCGACTCTTAGCTGACCTTCAAAAGGAAAAGGGCGAAAGTGGCAAATAACAAAGCTCTTCGCAGAGAACAGTGGCTCAGGCTAGCTGCAGTTATCGCACTTCTTCTCCTTTCTTTTACAATACTTATAAAAGTCGAAAACATGCTTGTTTCTTTTCTACTCGCCTTTGTTATCAGTTACTTGTTCAACCCTATTGTAAGTCATTTTGAGAGAATGGGTTTTGATAGATCACTTTGCATCTCTGTTCTCTTTTTGATTTCTGGAATTTTGATTGGAACGATTATTTCACTTGTCTCACCACTTATTACAAATCAACTGCAAAACATCCAATCCGAGCTTCCTAAGTATGCCGAAGGTATCACAAGCCTTGTTGCATACGTTGAGGACCGCCTAAGCTCTACACTTTCATCTTTTTATGATTTTAATTTAAGCCAAGAATCTGGCGCCCTTTTTCAAAGTTGGATTGGCTCGACATTGAGTAGCCTTCCCGTTCTTGCACAAAAAACTTTTACTACAATTATTTTAGCTCCATTTTTTGCCTTCTTTATGCTTCGAGATGGCAGAAATATTTCTCGAAAACTTCTTTCTATGGTTCCAAACAATCTTTTTGAAATTGCGCTCTCCCTTACCCATGACATCAACGAACAAATCGGGGGGTTTATCCGAGCCCGCCTTCTTGAAGCTCTTATTGTTGGCCTTGTCGTATGGTTGGGGTTAGGAATTATGGGGTTTCGTTATGCCACGGTTTTGGCAATATTTGCCGCACTCACAAACTTGATCCCCTATATCGGCCCCCTCATTGGAGCCATCCCTGCATTTGCAATTGCGCTCATCAATCAAGATCCTTGGCTCACAATCCTAATTATGACCTCGGTTTACGCAATTGCCCAAATTATTGATATGCTCTTTATCATCCCTCTTGTTGTGGCCAAAATCGTAAATCTGCATCCCGTCACTGTCGTTATCGTGATTATTATTGGATCTCAAGTCATGGGAATACTCGGAATGATCATTTCAATCCCAGCAACAAGTGCATTAAAACTCACCGTGTCGACGGTCTACAATCACATTGTGGGATTTAGAGTTAGTTAGGGCGCGTCCTAATCCACGACTACAGTTTTAGATTTTGACTAATCGGGTTAAATCCCCCTAGAATGCCTCTCATGATCAAGCTCTACGCCCTACTTATTTTAGCCTCTTTTAGCTTTGTTTCATGTTCTTCAAGTCTACTAAGAGACACCAACTCTGCAAAAGGAGCTTTTGAGTACGCAAAAGAATTAGAAGACGACGAGCTTTATGAACAGGCATTAAAGAAGTTTGCTGAAGTCAAAAACCGACACCCCTACAGTCGCTATGCTGTTGAAGCCGAGCTTCGAATTGCCAATATTCATTTTAAAAGAGAATCCTATGACGATGCACTGGGTGCGTATTTGGTTTTTAAAGACCTACATCCCAAACATAGAAAAATTGATTATGTCACAAACCAATTGGCGCTTTGTTATTTTCATCAAGTGCCCAGCACAGTGGATCGTGACCTCTCTCTTGCCAACCGTGCCATCCGTTACTTTGACGAGGTGATTCGAGAACATTCAAAATCCGAATATGTCAAAGAGGCCAAGGAAAAACGAAAAGAGTTGAGACAAAAACTTGCAAAAAAAGAACTCTATGTCGCAGACTTTTATTTCATTCGTGACAAATATGACAGCGCACTCTTGCGATATGCAACTTTCCTCAAATCCTTTACAGACACAAAAAGTTTAATCCCACGCGCACTCTATGGAGCTGGAGTAAGCGCTGCTGAAGTTGGTGAAAAGAAAAAAGCTTCTCAATTTTTTGATATATTGATACGTCGCTTTTCAAATTCAGATGAAGCCAGTGACGCCAAAGGAGCAATGAAGTCCTATGGGTTATGATGAAAGCTTTGATGAAATTCTAGATATTGCACGCGAAAAGTTTATCGCTGGAGAATACAACTCTGCCGAAAACATGCTTCAACAACTTCTGCTTAAAAACAACCGCGTACCTGAAATTTTTCAAATGCTTGCAACCATTTACTATGATCGAGGACGATTCAATAAAGCCATCAAAACCTTCAAGCGTGCTCTTGAAATTGATCCAACCTATACCGATGCCAGCATTGGCCTTTCAATCATCTTGAACGACATTGGTCGTTACGAAGAGGGAAAACAAGTTTTCAAAGATGCCCAAGATCAACTTGCTGGGCGAGAAAACCAGGCCGATCCATTTTTAGACCGTATACTTGCTCAGAAACACGAAGAGCTTGGTGATATTTACTTCGAAAACAAAAGGTATGATGAAGCGACTGACCAGTATTATAAGTCCAAATCTTTGTATGACGATATCACTCAAATTTCTCTCAAGGTTGCCGACAGTCTTGTCAAATCCGACCGAGCCTCTCGAGCAGTGAATGAGCTCAAAACTCTCATTCAAAACTACCCTCACTTTATTGGTGCACGATTAAAACTTGGCGATATTTATTTTGAATCAAATAATATTTTACAGGCTGTCGAACAGTGGGAGAGTGTTTTGTTAAGAGACCCTCAAAACCCCTTGGCTCAATCAAAACTCAAACTCGCCGATGAAAGCGGAGTGATACAAACTCGTAACGAGGTCGATTTATGTTAAAAGAATATTTAATACCCTATATCACCCAAGATGAAATATCAGACATGATTGATGGATTGGCTCGAGAGATTGAGTCAGACTACCAGGGTCGAGAAGTGATTTTGATTTGTCCACTCAAAGGATCCACACTTTTTGCTTCCGATCTAATGAGAAAGTTAGATCTTCCACAAAAAATTGACTTTGTTCAATTGACAAGCGCCTCACTTGAGGGAGAACCCAAAGATAGCACAATTAAAATTCTTAAAGATATTTCGACAAACATTGCTGGAAAAGACGTATTGATTGTTGAAGAGATCATTGATGAGGGGAGAACCTTAAGTTTCTTAAAAAACCGCCTTCTTGCCTCTGGACCACGATCACTTAAGATTGTGACTCTTCTTGATAAACCCGCAAGACGTGCGATCAACATACGCCCAGATTATATTGGACGTACAATTGAAGATCGTTTTGTTGTTGGCTACGGGATGGATGATGGTGAAATGGGTCGAAACTATAAAGAGATCTACTTCCTAAAGAATTGAAAAGCACCTGAGTCTCTTCTCAGGAACGGATAACTCCAACATCTTGAATTAAGAGCATCACTTGCCCAAATAACAGACATACCCCCACCAAGATCGATCTCTCACCTTGGGTGATAAATCCTATCCTCTCATCTATTGTAAAATCATTTCCCATCCCTTGAATTGTAAACTCTGGTTGTTTTGTTTCAAAGACAAGGCTTTTAGACCTATAGGCCGCGCGTGATAATCACACAGCCTATACTCTACATATTTTAAAATAATAAAAAAGAGAAATCTACTGAACCTGTATCGGCTCTACCTCAACCTTACGCATCTTGGTGAAGATAAGATCACGATATTTTGATAGAAATCGCTTCAAATAACTGGCCTCAGCTCCAGCCATCAAAATATATGCTTGGAACTCATTCTTTAGAAGCAGTTCATCTTCCACATTATAGACTCTTGAAAGGATCGAGGCGATTTCACTTTTGTCTTCATCACTCACATCATTTTCCCAAAACTCATCAATAACTTTTTGATATTCATCTTGTAAGAAGTATTGAGCATGCATAATTTCATGAGATACGACCATTTGATAAGACATCGAACTTCGAATTGCAAAAGTGATAACAACGGCTTCTTTGTCTTCCTTTGCAAGTGGAAGAATCAATTTGTTAAAAATTTCTTCCTCATTCGGATTCAAACAAATATCTGGATCCCCTGATGATTCAAAACACGCCTCTTGAACGTCTTCATAAAATTGGATGAGTCGAGAAACTTTAAGATCATGCCCTCCCACCATATTCTGTAAACGCAGATAAACATAATTACTGAGCGGAACAACTGTGTCAGCCTCAATCCCCATCAAACCTTCAACATAAATAGAGGCTCGCGTTAGTGCCTTATTCATTTCACTTTGAGTAAAGCTCAAACACAAAAAGGCTCTCTGAACTTCAACGACCTCTTTACATTCTGTTAACCCAGACTCCGGATACTCTCCCTCTTTCATCATTTGATTAGAACTTCCAAATATTTCAGGAAGGTTTTATAAACTCAGTTCAGTTTCTAAATATTTTACACCAAACTGTCTATAAGAAGAGCCCAGTCCCAGGCATTACTTTTATTGGATCTAAATAAACTGGAATTGTAACGAACTTTAAAGGGAATGTTGTTTTGCCTCTAATCTAAGCCAAGTAAACCACTCTTAAGTTCTGCATTTGGTGGAGAAGAAAGAAAAACACTCAGAAGCTGTTTGGCAAATTTGGCCCCTTCAATTTTCAGAGGCTCATTGTCTTTTGCCTGGATAAGTGCGTGATCTGGATAAAACGTCATTTGAATAACCTCACCCTCTTTCATAGAAGTCATCGCTTTATTTAAGATCGTTAAATCTGACCGATAGTCATATCCAGATATTTTGTTTTTCTTAAACCCTTTTTTCCAAGCCTCTGTAAGTTTCTTCTTTTCCACATATCTTTTAAAGTGAAGCTCTAGTTTCCTTGTTCCACTGCTATTGATAATAGCAGTGGGGTCACTTGACTTTTTTTCCACGTAGAGAGCTGCAACATAAACTTTAAATACAGCCATAGCCTTTCTTAGCCCAAGCCCATTCAACACAAGCTTCTTTTCCCCAACAGTGATCGTATCTGGCACTTTCACATCATAAAGCTCTGCTGCCAAAAGGTTGGATGCAACAACAAGGCCCACAATTATTAAAAAAGCTCTCATATGGGATCTTCCTAATTCACGTTGACTAAAACGTTCACTATAAAAATAAGTACTGCCGAAAAGACAAACATCATCATAAGCCGGGGTGCCAGCATGTTCGAATCCTCCAAGGTGCCGATCATAGGTGTAAGATTATTCCATCATCAGTGACATTAACTGTCAAGCCTTCAAAATCAGTGAACAATTTCACCAACTAGATCATAGTCGTGAGAATCATTCACTCGGACTCGAACAATTTCACCAACGCTTGCTTTACCATCATTGATCAAAACAACACCATCAATCTCAGGTGCTTGTTGCGATGTCCGACCTTGAAGAAGTAAATCTGTCTCTTCACTCAAACCTTCTACAAGTACATCAACTGTCTTTCCAATAAATGCTTGATGTTTTTTTCTTGAAATCTTTTTCTGAAGCTCCATCACTGCACGGTAGCGCTCTTCCTTCACCTCTTCGGCAATTTGGTTTTCCATTTTACCAGCAGCCGTTCCCTCTTCAATAGAATATTTAAAACAGCCCACTCGATCAAACTCTTGTTCTTCAATAAACTCCAAAAGCTCTCGAAACTGCTCCTCCGTCTCACCCGGAAAGCCCACTATAAATTGAGTGCGAATAACAGCATTTGGAATTTCTCTTCGAATATTTGAAAGTACCTCAGAAATCTCTTCTCGGGTCATTTTTCGATTCATAGATTTTAAAACTTCATTGTTGATGTGCTGTAGTGGCATATCAAAATACTTACACATCTTAGGGTTATCCTTAATTAAGCTCAAAACTTCCGGAGTGACTCCATCTGGATACAAATAAAGAAGGCGTATCCACTCAATTCCCTCCACGTCATTCAAAGCCTTGAGTAGTTCATATGGGTTGTCTATCACATTTTCATTTTTTCGCCGAAGATCCCAGCCATAGTCTGTAAAATCATGTGAAATCACTATTAACTCTTTAACCCCACCTGCAGCTAAAAGCTTTGCTTCATTCACAATATCTAAAATATTTCTGGATTGAAGGTTTCCTCGAATTTTTGGTATTGCACAGAATGCACATCGCTTCAAACACCCTTCTGATATTTTCAAATAAGCTCTGTGCCCAGGCTGAGTATTCACCCGGACTGTTGATTTTTTTTGTAAAAAAGTCGGTAAATGAAAGAATGTTTTTTCTTCTGGGTTTTTTTCATTTTTTTGTAAAATAGATGAAATCTCTTGAAACTGTCCCGAACCAACAAAAACATCAGCTTCTGGAAGCTCTTTAACAAGCTCATCTTTGTAACGTTGAGTTAAACACCCAGCCACAACTAGTTTGTTTATCTTTCCACTTTCTTTTAGTGCCGACATCTCTAAAATTGTATCAATAGACTCTTTCTTTGAATCTTCAATAAACCCACAAGTATTGACAATAACAGTATCAGCACCACTTGCGTCTGCAACAACCTCATAGTTATTGCCCCTTAAGTCTCCTACCATAATTTCTGTATCTACTAAATTTTTAGGGCAACCCAGGCTGACAAAGTGCACTTTCTTTTTCAATTAAATCTCCGTAACTTCAGCATTCGAGGGAAGTTTAAATTTAAAAATATCTTTTGGTAGGGTTTTATCAAATCGAATATTTGAAAAATCTATTTGAGTTTTATTTTCGATTTGGTCCCAGTACGACATCGAACGAATCAATAGATTTTTTCGATCAATATTCATGACCAGTTTTTTAATTTCACTTTTCTTGTCTTTGGGAAGAAGTTCGAAACCCAAATAATCTCCGTTTTCACTCACTTTTTTTACATTGAAAAATTTTAAAAACTCTCCCTCACCTAAAAGAAATGCAAGAATAACTTGGGGCTGTGAGTCTTTTGGTTTTTTCGTTTTTAGCACACGTATTGTGTTATCAAACTCTGGATCTTCAGGATACTGAACCGACCAGATCACTTTGTTCTCAAATAACACAAAACTACGAACGGGTTTTTCATATTCCATTTTTAAAAAACCACCATATTGAATAAAAAGTTGCCCAGAGAATTCTTTTTCTTTTTCAAGAACGGCCAACGTCAGTTGTTTTTTAATCTTGGCTTGAATAGACTTTGCCTCTGAATACTTCTTCTCAACTGCCGCAACCACTTGAGTATCAGTCGTTTCTGTTGCAACGGCGCTGGAGTTGGTTGCAAGAAGCCATCCCAATGCCAATTTCAAAGCCTGTTCATTTATAACTCGTGTCCACATATTGCTGCGTTATAGCAAAATGCCTCACTCTCTACAAGAAATCGCCCAAACTTCGAAAAAATAGGATGATTTCAGAGCCTCTCTTGCCGCAACAGCAGTACTTCCAGAGGTCACCACATCATCGACAAAGAGGATGGGTCCCTCAATTTCCTTAAGTGCCTTAAATTTAAGCACTTTACGCTCTTTGAGAGAAAGTGACTTTTGCTTCAATTTGGAGGCATCAGAAAACCGCAATGCCCGTACAAGTGGAATCCCCAAAACCCTCGACACCTCTTTGGCAAATAAACTGGAGTGATCCCAATAAGCCCCCTCCCGAGAAGGACAGGGAACAACAGCCGTTGGAAGGACCTGGACATCACCTTTTTGAACCAATCCCAAGGCAAACCACTTCCACAGTGAGTGCACCCCGTTTCCCTTCATTTGATAGGTGAGCTTTTGAACAAATCTATGATTGCTCTGATTCCAAGAAAAAAGGGTTGTGAGTGGAAAGGGATAAGAGTGTTGTGGAATCCGCCCCATTTCTTTAGTGGCAACTTTCAAACAGTGAGTACAAAAGGGAATTTTTCGTTCTCGAGAAGCTCCACAAATAATGCAAGAATAGATGGATAAAGACACCATAACCCCCCAACACATTCACATGACGTACCAATTTCTCACTCTTCCCTTTTGGCTCTCACTTGGGTTTATGGTAGATAGATTTATATGACGGACAAATATGCACTCAACGCCGTAGTAGTGGATCGAATCGATTATCACCCTAGCCTCATGAGACTTCGGGTAGCTTATAAAGAAGGGGTTATACCTGACTTCAAGCCCGGACAGTTTGGCACCCTTGGCCTTCCTGACCCTGACTCAGATAACCCGCGCCCCATTCGCCGCGCTTACTCTATTGCATCTGCCAATCACCAAAAAGACTTTGTTGAGTACTTTATTACACTGGTTGAAGACGGAGCTTTAACCCCGAAGCTCTTCAATTTAAAAATTGGAGATTCCGTTTGGATGGCCCCAAAGATCACTGGGTTTTTTACACTAGAGGGTGTTGATCCCAATCAAAACCTTGTACTCATCGGAACAGGCACCGGGCTTGCGCCGTACATCAGTATGGTTGAATCTTTGGGACTTGGAAAAGAAGGTCAAAAAACCACAGTTGTTCATGGAGTAAGACACTGCAAGGATCTTGGGTACGTTGAAGAGCTCAACTCTCTTTCCAATGAAAGAGATGGACTATTTTACCTTCCTGTGGTCAGTCGACCGGAGGAGAAGGACAAATGGAACGGTTTGTGTGGACGAGTACAAGTTTGTTGGGAAAAAGTTAAGTCAAAAGTCGACTGGGGCACAGAACCCACACCAGAAAACACTCATATTTATCTCTGCGGAAACCCACAAATGGTGATCGATATGACAAAACTCTTAGAAGAAGAAGGATACCGAGCCCATTCAAGAAAAGAGCCCGGCCAAATCCATGTCGAAAAATATTGGTAGTTCAGTGTCCAAGTATTCTTGCTGGGCCAAGTGAAAGAAGTCGCTCTATTTTGATTTCACCTTCTAAGTGAAAAAAACCAGCTCCTGGCATAAATAACCAAGAGGCATTTTTTATCGCTTCTTTGGTTTCACTAAGGTTCTTGTCAAAAAATTTAGATAAACCCAGTGTGAATTCATTTATGTCTTGATGAGTGAACCAAATCAACATCTCTCCAAAAAGAAACTCATTGAGATCTACAATTCCTTTGTAATTACGACTTGGAGCCAGCCATACAAGAGATGGATCGTAATCACCTTCATTCTCAAAAAACTCTACACGTGGAAACCATTCATATGAAACAACTGTTGAAAAGGAAATTTTATTCCCATAAAAATCAATTCCATTTGTTTCAGATACAAATTTTTCAACTTCATCTATTTCACTATCATCTGTTGCCTCAACATAGACTTGTAATAACAAGGTTTTTCTTTCTAAATCACAAATCAAAATTAAAACTGCTTCATTTACTATATCGTCAAAAAACAACGCCTCTGCTCTATCCATAATATTGTCACATGATTCATTGGATTCTATTTCAACGTTGTGGTGCGAAAGGTATGCCGTGCCAACAGATTCATCTCCTTCTCGATCAGATACATATGTTGATTTAATAGACCCTTCGCTTTGCACTCTTTCTACCCAAGCCTCAGCAAAATTTGCATAAGTCAGAATTAAAACTAAAACTACAAATTTTTTCATCTATTCCCCCAATTTGAAATCTCACTTTAAAGGAAACTTAAAACATTGAGGAGTCTAGGAATTTAACTTTTTAAATTTTTTCTCAAAATGTTTAAGGATTTTAGGATCAAATTTTCCGACATCTTGGAACAAAACATCAAACGCTTCGCCCCACTTCATTCTAGAGCGACCTCCTCTAGGTAAAATAAGAGCTGCAAACGAGTCTGCAATTGAAACCACGCGAGTTGCTAAACCAATTTCAGTCCCCTTCAATTTTAATGGATATCCTTCTCCATCAAATCTTTCGTGATGCTGTTCTATAATTTGAATAACTTCTTTATGGAGAAAGGGGTTTTGGGAAGCAATCTCAGCTCCTTCTTTAGGGTGGCCCTGTACCTCTTCCCACTCATCTGGGTAAAGTTGCCTCTCAATTAAATGTGGTGAAAAATTCAACCTCGACATACCAATATCATGAAGAAGTGCTCCTAATCCAATCACTTGAAACGACTTGGGTTGATCGACTCCCATGGATCTAGAAATCGCAAGACTAAAAACTGCCGTCAATACCGCTTGCTGGCTCAAGTATCCTTCATCCAATTCAAAATCCAGAAACTCTAATAGAGCTGAGTTTTTTTCTGTTAAAATCCGAGTTAAATGATTCACTGAAAGAGTCAGCCACGAAAGGTTTTGGCTATCTATTTCCTGCGTCTCAAAAACCTGCTCAACGGATCGAATTGCAGCTTCTTTTACAAGACGACTTTTTTCAAATTCAATATCCTTGATATCTGCAATCGAAAGTGTCGATCTCAAAAAAGTTTCAATATACTTTTCTCGATCCTCACTTCGATAGTAAAGATAATAAAGCCCACGAAGAGAATATTGATTGAGTCTTTCTTTGTCGATTTTATCTGTTTCATGAAAAACCTGTAGAAATTTACCGTGAGTCATTCGTAAAAACAAAGGAAGCCCAATCAACCCTCGAATTAAACTCAAATTCGTAATTTTTGCTTTGAGATACAAATATCCCCCCACCCTATGAGGTGACACCAAATTCATAAAACCCGGTTAATACAATCTGCTTTTTAACCAATAAGTGACTGACCAGTCATTTCTATTGGCTTCTTCCAGCCTAAGATATCTATTATGGTTGGAGCAATATCAGAAAGCCCTCCATTTAATAATTTCTTCTTCAGAGCCATTTTGCCAACCCAAACTAGAGGAACTGGATTTGTTGTGTGCTGGGTAAACGCTTCACTTGAATCTTCATCTATCATCTGTTCACAGTTTCCATGGTCTGCAGTAATCACCAAATCATACCCCTGAGACTTTGCCGCTTCTAAAACTTTGCCCAAAGATTGATCAATAGCTTCGCAAGCTTCAATAGCAGCTTTTTCATTTCCTGTATGTCCAACCATATCTCCATTTGCAAAGTTGGCAACAATGAGTTCAAAGTGATTTTTTTGAATTTCACTCACCAGTCTCGTTGTCACTTCAGGTAGACTCATTTCAGGTTTTTCATCATAGGTATCGACTTCTTTTGGAGATGGAACTAAAATCCTCTCCTCTCCTTCAAAAACATCCTCCACGCCACCATTTAAAAAATATGTTACGTGTGCATACTTCTCAGTTTCAGCGATTCTCAATTGTCTCACACCTTTTGATGAGGCCAATTCACCTAAAACCTGCTTTGGACTTTCCTTAGGAAATAGCACTGGAAATTCAAAATCTTCTTGATACTGAGTCATAGTAAAGAAATTTTGAGGCTCCATTTGCACAGAAGTCTTGAACTTTGAAAATTGAGAGGATGTCAGAGCCTCAGATATTTCACGCGCACGATCTGCACGGAAATTAAAAAAGAGTGCCAAATCTTTATTTTCAATTCGCTTTACTCCACGAATTCGTCTTGCTTTAACGAATTCATCTGTCTCCTCAGATTGATAGGCATCTTCTATTGCATCAATGGCACTGACAAAGTCTTTACCAAAGTCAGATGTCATTGCCTTGTAGGCCTCTTCCACTCGTTCCCAGCGTTGGTCACGATCCATTGCATAGAAACGCCCCACAATAGTGGCTATTTTAAAAGTTGAAATCTCTTTCACTTGCTCACTGAGGTTTTCGATATACCCCTTACTACTCTTAGGCGGCGTATCTCGCCCATCTAAAAATGCATGGAGGTAAATTTCTTTTTGAGGGTTGGTTTTATGAATTGATTTTATCAACTGAATCAAATGAGAAATATCAGAGTGAACCCCACCATCTGAAACAAGGCCCATCAGATGTACACAACCGGGTTGATTGGATAGGTCTTGGATTGCCTTCAGTGTATCAAACCCAGCACCATTACAAATGTCGTTGATTCTCACAAGATCTTGTTTAAAGACTCGACCCGCTCCAATTGTGATATGCCCAACTTCCGAGTTTCCCATGACTCCCCGAGGAAGCCCCACAGCCTCACCTGAAGTTTTGATCAGTGACATTGGATATTTGGAAGTGATTTTTTTCCAATTGGGCATATGGGCTTTTTCAATTGCATTGTGCTCTTTTTTCTCTGAGTAACCAAAGCCATCCAGTATGAGTAAGATTGCTTTTTTATTCTGATTTTTCATCATCCCTACTCATTGTGATAAGGTTTTCCAGACCAAATTGTAGTACATCTATAGATCTGTTCAAGTAAAACGGTTTGTGCAACATGGTGATTCAACGTTAGTGCCGATAGTGAAATTTTCAAATTCGCTCGATTCTTAAGTTTCTGACTAACCCCAAAAGCCCCTCCCACAATAAAAACTAAATTATTTCCTCTATCCAAAAGCTCTCTTAGTTTTTTAGATAAACTCAATGTAGATAGATCTTTCCCTTTTTCATCTAAGAGGATCACAAAGTCTTTTGGCTCAATTTTAGCAAGCATCTTATCTGATTCTTTTTCTAATTTAAAATCTAGTTTTGCACGTGGTGCGCTCACGGGTTTGATATACAAAATATCAAACTTTATTTCTCGTTTGATTTTTTCCAAATATTTTGAATAAAAACTTAAAAGCCAATCCTCTTTTTTGGTTTCAATAAAAAAACACTTCATTTTTGAGTTGAGCTTGGTCCAAATCTTTTCCCATCCGACCAAAGTTCTTCTAAGTTGTATTCTTCGCGGACGTAATCATAGAAAATATGTATGATCAAAGCTCCATAATCCACCAAAACCCAACGACCTGTCTCCACACCCTCAACACTCAAAGGATGAATCCCAAACTCACTGCTAACCATGTTGACGACATTTTCTGCCAAACTTTGTGCGTGTTTTGTACTAATACCCGAAGATATAACAGCAAAATCACAGGGCTTGTTTAAATCGCTCAAATCATATCCAAAAACATTCTGTGCTTTCTTTTCAACAAGTTGATCCATGCAAAATTTTGAGAAAACTTCAAAATCTTCCACTTTTTCGCCGTCCCGATCATAGATTTTATTGTCTCGAATATAATCTTCGACTTCCAGCAAAAGGTATTTTTCAGTTTTTTTACCTGTTCTGTAGAGCTTTCGAATTTCAGAAGATGAGATATTAATATCATCTAACTTTACAAAGTCCACAGACTTTCCTGAAGTGAACATCACATGGTTGAAATCAAAGCTATCAACAAACGATCTCAAACCCTCCGGAAAGCCTTCCTTTCCATCAGGGAAGGCATAGCCTGGTCGAGACGTCACAATCAGGTTGGTTGTTTCTATAATTTTTGAAAACTCTTTCCATTTGTCAAAAATATAAAAATTATCAAGACCAACAATCAAAAAATAATCATTTTCAGGATTTTTATTTTTTAACTCCTCAAGAGTTTCTACTGTGTAACTCACACCACCACGTTTCACTTCTCTGTCGTCTAATACAAGTTGGTCATAGTCTTTTAAGCCAAGGCGGCACATCTCCAATCTTTGCTCAGGCGTAGGGACACTTAATTTATCGCGTCCCGGGCTTATGCTTGTTGGAATAATCAAAACCTCATCTAAGCTAAACCGCTTTGCAACTGTTGTTGCACTATTGATATGCCCACTGTGAATTGGATTAAACGTTCCACCAAAAATACCCACTCTTCTACTTGCCATTGACTACACTCCCAGCTTCACGAATAAGTTCTTCAATGCCAATACCACTCACAGCAGAAATTGGATGAACTTTAATATCTTTTGCTTGAAATTTTAAAATAAGCTTATCCACTTCACTTTTTCCAAGAACATCAATTTTATTGAGCACCACAATCTGTTTTCTCTCACTCAATGGGGCTCCGAGAAGCTCTGTTTTTTCATCATATTTTTTGAGTTCATCATTGATTGCAAAAAAATCTTCAATGGGATCCCGCTCTGTCATACCACTGACGTCGATCACGTGGATAAATCCGGCCGTTCTCTCAATGTGCTTTAAAAACCTAATTCCAAGCCCCACACCATCACTTGCGCCTGGAATAAGACCTGGAATATCTGCAATGACAAAAGAGGGAGCTGTGGAAAGTTTCACCACACCTAAATTGGGACTCAATGTAGTAAATGGATAATCGGCAATTTTAGGTTTAGCAGAAGACATTCTCGAAATAAGAGTCGATTTTCCAGCATTTGGAAATCCCAGCAAACCTAAATCCGCTAAAAGTTTTAACTCCAATTGCACTTCACGGCTTTCACCTTCTTCACCAGGTTGTGATCTCTGTGGAGCCTGGTTTACACTTGTTTTAAAAAATGTATTCCCCTTTCCACCACGCCCACCTTTTAAAAGCTGAACTTCTTCACCTGGTGTTGAAAGGTCCAAAAGGATGTTGTTTTCCGAATCCTTCACCACAGTCCCTGGCGGGACATCAATATAGAGATCCTCTCCATCACGTCCAATCTTGTTTTGACTAGAACCCGCCTGACCATTTTCAGCTATGTAATGTCTCTGTTGAGAAAGGTCTAATAAAGATCTCATTCGATCATTCACTCGAAAAACAATGTCTCCACCGCGTCCGCCGTCACCACCATCTGGTCCACCGCGAGGAACATGTTTTTCACGACGAAAACTCACAGCACCAGGGCCGCCTTTTCCGGATCGAATCATTATTCTCAATTCATCTACAAATTTCATAATTCAAAAAAAAAGTGCCCTCAAATTCTTGAGCGGCACTAATCCATTTCCCTTTTTGTTCAGGTTGTAAAGTTCTTAAGAAGCGGCGTCAGGCTTTACGCTCACCTTTAAGCGCTTACTATTGTGTCGCTCAAAAGTGACAATGCCGTCGACTTTAGAAAAGATTGTGTAGTCTCTGCCAAGTCCAACATTTCGACCCGGGTGAAACTGCGTGCCTCTTTGACGAATAATAATTGTTCCTGGTTTCACTCGCTCTCCACCGAAAGCCTTCACTCCAAGCCGTTTGCTCTGACTATCTCTTCCGTTCTTGGTACTTCCACCAGCTTTTTTCGATGCCATCCTTCAACTCTCCTTAAGACTTCTTCTTAGTTGCTTTTTTGGTTTTCTTCTTAGCCGCTTTTTTCTTAGCAACTTTCTTTTTGGCGGTTTTCTTCTTAGCCGTTTTCTTTTTAGCAACTTTTTTTGACGCCGTTTTTTTAGCTTTGGCTTCTTTCTTCTGTTCAACTGTTTGCTTCGTCTTTGGTCCGTCTGCTTTTTTGATTACAGAGGCCTTAGCACTTGCTTTTTCTGTGTCTCCATTTGGAGCCTGAATAGATTCGATAAAGAGTTCTGTAAAAGACTGTCTATGGCCCTTCATTCTTCTGTATCTCTTTCTGCGTTTCTTCTTGAAAACAAGAACCTTTGGTCCCCGAGCTTGTTGTGTAACAGTCACTTCAACTTTGGCTTTATCAACAAGAGGTGCACCAACAAATGTCTCTTTCCCACCGACAGCTAGAACTTCTGTGATTGTGAATTTGCTTCCCAATTCGTTTTCTAACTTTTCAACTCTCAATTTTTTTCCAGGCTCAACTCTGTACTGTTTTCCGCCTGTTCGAATGATGGCATACATCTAATCACTTCCTTTTAAATTCCTAATAAATAGGCACACTTATGTGCCACGGAGTGACAGACTCTGTCAAGCTCCGTTCTGATGGAATCTACTCGTAAACAGGTGTGTGGTCACTTCTTATATGTCGCCGCGTCAACGCGTATAAGCAAGTTATTTTTTGACGCGATGGCACACAAAAAGTCGCCGAGGAAACACTTTCAAATATCCTCATCAGAATAAAGATCAAATTGCTCAATATGATAGTCATTTTCGACCTTTAGAATAATTCGACGACAGCTTTCTTGCTCAAGCGCCTCAAGAAGTCTTGGCTCTTCATCATAGATCCAGGCCGCAACATCGGGATGACAATGTACAATCACTGAGCCCTCTAAAGTCCTCACCGTCTCCCGTTCAACCTCTCTCAATATTTCGTGGCTAATATAGCCCTTACTTTTAATGTAACCTTTACCATCACAATAAGAACAAGGCTCACACAAAGACTTCACCAACGAGGGACGAACACGCTTACGAGTCATCTGAACAAGGCCAAGATCTGACATCCCCAAGACATTGGTTTTAGCTCGATCTTTCTTCAACTCTTCATTGAGGGCATTTTCAACGGCCTCTTTGTTTCCCGGTTTACTCATATCAATAAAGTCGATGATGATGATTCCACCACAATTTCGAATTCTCAGCTGTGAGCAAATTTCCTTCACCGCTTCAAGGTTGGTCTTTAAAATTGTTTCTTCAAAATCTTTCTTTCCAACATAGCTCCCTGTGTTGATATCAATAACGACCAAAGCCTCTGCTTCATCAAAAACAATATACCCGCCTGACTTCAGCCAAACCTTTCGACCAAGAGATCTTGAAACAGCCAAGTCCACTTCGTACTTATCAAAAAGAGAAACCTTCTCATCGTAAAAGGCCACCTGACCTTTGAAGCGAGGAAGAAATTTCTGAATGAATTTTTCGATTTCTTCTTTTGAAGATTTGTCATCTACAATGACACGCTCAACGCCATCATGAATAAAATCTCGAACGGATCGGAATTCAATGTCGAGTTCTGTATGGATCAGTCCAATTTTTTTTGATTGAGAATATGTGTTTGAAACCGTTTCATTCAATTTAGATAGATACTGAATATCTGCTCTCAAAGCATCTTCGCTTGCACCTTCTGCAGCCGTTCGAACAATCAATCCGCCGTTGGGAATCTGTATGTTTGCAATAATAGATTTGAGACGAGCGCGCTCATCTTGATCTTCAATTCGTCTTGAAATTCCCAAATGTGCAACAGTTGGCATAAACACAACAAATCGACCTGGAAAGGTAATATGTGTTGTGATACGAGCACCTTTTGTTCCAAGCGGGTCTTTGGCAACCTGAACAATGATTTCTTGCCCCTCTCTTAAAAGGTCTTGAATCGGAGTAATGGGTTCTTGAGTTTGTTTTTTTGCTCCTAGAATCGCACTGTCTTCTTCAACATCTGCAGTTGAAAAATCCAGTGTGACAGGGCCCTCTTTTTCATCACGCACATCACCAGCATACAAAAAAGCCGCCCTATCTAGCCCTATGTCTACAAAAGCCGCTTGCATACCTGGAAGGACTCGCGAAACTTTCCCACGAAAGATAGACCCTACATATCCCTTTTGATTTCGACTTTCTGTAATGAAATCTGTAACCTCGCCGTTTTCAACAAGTGCAACACGTGTTTCGCTTAGATTCTTACTGATAAGTATTTGAGATGCCACGGGTTCAAGATAACGTGTGAACTCGCCAAAAGTCCACTCCCAATCATTGAAACCTGAATTATCAAGGGCTTCTATTAAATCCACTCCACATTTCTTCCGATAAGTTGAGTATCAAAGGGAGTGAGAACAACGTGGCCAAGTTAGATGATCTTTTTAAGCTCATGAAAAAAGAAGGTGCATCAGACCTGCACGTCACAAGTGGCTCGTCACCTTATTTAAGACTTCACGGAGATATGATAAAACTCAATTACCGAGAACTCAAAGGCGAAGAAACACAGGCTCTTATTTTTGAAATATTAACTGAAAAGCAAAAAAGAAATTTTGTTGAGAAGTGGGAACTGGATTGCAGTTATTCACTTCCTGGAGTTGGGCGTTTTCGATGTAATGTTTTTATGCAAAGAAAGGGCATTGGCGCTGTCTTTCGAATTATACCTGAGAATATTTTAACATCTGAAGAACTTGGTCTACCAAAAGAAGTGATGAACCTTATTGATGCCCACAAAGGACTTATCCTTGTTACTGGCCCAACAGGATCTGGTAAGTCAACAACACTTGCAGCTCTCATACATGAAATCAATATGAATCAGCGCGCTCATATTTTAACAGTTGAAGATCCCATTGAATTTGTTCATGAAAACAACAAAAGCCTCATTAACCAACGTGAAGTCTCCAGTCACACACGTTCATTTGCTAACGCACTCCGAGCGGCTCTTCGAGAAGATCCTGATATTATTCTTGTTGGTGAAATGAGAGATCTTGAAACAATTGGCCTTGCACTCACTGCAGCCGAAACTGGACATCTTGTGTTTGGCACACTTCATACAAACAGTGCTGCTAAAACAGTAGATCGAATCATCGATGTCTTCCCCGAAGGACAGCAGGCCCAAATTCGAGTGATGCTTTCAGAAAGTTTACGTGGCGTTGTTGCACAATCTTTGCTCACAAGAGCAGACAAACAAGGGCGAGCCGCCGCAATTGAAGTTCTAGTGAACACCCCTGCTGTTGCCAATCTTATTCGAGAGGGAAAAACTTTCCAAATCCCTTCCTCTATGCAAACCGGACGTGCACAGGGAATGATCACTTTTGAATCAGCAATTGGTGATCTTATTAAAAAGGGCATTATTTCAAAAAACGAAGGAAATGCTTTCTTAGGAAAAAGCACAAACATTTCTGGAAGCGGAAATAGCGGTGGATCAACGCCACCCCCTCAAAGCGGAGGGGCTCCACCAAAAACAGACAGTACAAACACACCTTCTCAAACAAAACCAAAAGTCCCTATGGGCGGACTTAGTAGTTTAAAAAAATCAAGCTGACAAACACGTACCCTAAACAAATTGTAAATGCTCTCTTTCTATATTGAGAAAATTCCATAACTCTAAGTTTTTCTGATTTGCCACGCAGTGATGCTTACATTTTGACCTTGGATCAAATGAATAGAATTCTTCATTGTAAGATTTGGACTTCAGAAGCGCCTTTAAGCCTTCGTTTTTTAAATTTCCAATCTCTCCACTTTGAGTGTAAGCCTTATCTTGGCAAGTATAAACTTTGGAATCAGCTCCCACAACCATCAAGTAAAGTCGAAATGGACAAATGGAGTATGATTTTTGAAACTTATCACCCAATGAGTGATAGTGATTTACCACAGAGAAATTCTCATCATTTAATTTCTGCGCGACTAAAATTTCATTTAAAGCATCTGTGCGGATACATTTGTGATATTCTTCATTCTCAATTGGATCATTTGAAACAATACATGGGGCCACTTTAACATGGTCCACTCCAATTTCTTTTGCACGCAAACAATATTCATTAATATGATTGTAATTCGTTTTTCCAACTATAAAACTCACTCCCAAAGAACATGTCCCGCCAAGAGTTTTAAAATCTGCCATGTTATTTATGATATTGTCGTATTCTCCGATCTTCACTTTTCGAGACTCACGCAAACTTTCATTTGACCATGCGTCAGTTGAAACTCGAATCCAAGTGCAGTATTTTGCTAGGTTTTTGGCAAGCTCTCCTCTAAGAAATGAACCGTTTGTTAAAATTCCAATTTTTATGCCTGATGTCGCAAGCCTCTCGATATGTTTGTCAAGGTTCTTATAAAGCAGAGGTTCGCCACCTCCGGAAAATGTTACGGCCTTTACTCCCAATTCAATAATGTCCGTGACCAAATCCGTCATTGTTTCTTGAGGCAACTTGTCTGTCAATTTCATATCTTCTCCAAGATCAAGGTCCTCAGCTCTATAGGCACAAAACCAGCAGCTATGGTTACAGGCATTTATTGGCTTTATTCGAATATGCACAGGTGGCGTGATGGCCTTATTTCTAAGAGTTTCGATATGATTGGGAAATGCAAAGAATTTGTTCGTATTGTAAACAGCCATTTTAGCTCCTCATCTAGATGATTGTCTCACAACCAAAGACCTCAGTTCATTTGCCGAAGTGTTTGTATTAAAAGACATCGTTCCTCATACTTAAACTCCCCTTCAATCAGTCCAAGCAAAAAAAGAAAACCCGCCACTAGAGGCCGTTCTATTCGGAGAGTTTATAGAAAGATTATGAATAATGGTGACGTTATTTAGACTCGGGGGCAAACCCTCACTCAAGCCCAACAGGTTCAAATTTAAACAGAGCAACCACTGGGCACGTGATCATTGTTTTTCTGAAAAAAAGATGAGTTTTCAACTCTTTGGCAGTGATAACCACCTGTTTAATTTACAAAATTTGTTTTGAGCGTGATAAAAAGGACAACGCTGTTCAAATTGATTCTATCAAGAGCCAGAAGGAGGTTTTTTTATATGCTTAAACTCTTAGCCACTACAGTTTTACTTACATTGTTCACATCACCTGTTCATTCACTTGCTGATTCAGTACATGATAATATAAGAATCACAGAGCTTGAAGGGTCCGGCCTGGATTTGAATGCGAAATTAAAAAGCGAATTTGAGCGACGCCTCGCTGCTGTTGTTAGAAATGACTTCTCCGTAGCTCCAGAATCAGTAGAGGTAACGTACTCTTGTACTTATAGCGAACTCGTTGCTATTTATTGTTCTGTTAATGTTGTAACAGAATTTGGTTCGTATGGTGCATACGCAATTGAATATGGCAATGAATGGGTTCAGGTTTTAAAAAAGAAAATCTCGTTATAAGAGATCTTTATATATTGGCAAGCAAGGTGTTAGAAACTCAAATCAACAAGTGTTGCTGAAATCACAGGTTCATTCATCGCTTGAGCTTGAAAATTGAGTTTTTCATGAAAATATGGATCTTCAACATGTCCATAATAGTCGTCAGGACTGTCCACAACACTTACGAAGCTGTAAATCGTTCCAGAGATTAAACCAATTGCAAATCCCACAGCAATGTTTGCAAGTTTATCTTGTGGACGCCCATAAAATGACAACGTGCTTAATCCCAAAACAGCTCCACCAAGGCCTGCAAAAATGATTGTTGCAAGTTGCCTTCTTGGACCAATCGACTTTGATTCCCCTTCGGCCTTTTCTTGAGCTAAAGCAGGAAGAGAAGTGCTGAATACAACTACCAAAATTAAAATTAGTTTAGATATTTTAGCCATCTACACTCCCTGTCTCTCTTATAGAAAAACAGTTTTCTCCCACTTCGACAACCGAAGATTCAATTTTCATCTCATCGACTTGACCATTGGGCGGGCCACCAGCCCCTATCCATTGAATAAATCCCTTCATTTGCTTCTCACTCCCTTGAGCGAGTATCTCAACTCTTCCATCCACAAGATTTCGCACCCAACCCCTAAGCCCGTTGTTGTTGGCGTATCTTTGTGTATGAAAGCGAAAGCCCACTCCCTGTACACGACCTGAAATGAAAATATGCTTTGTGTCCATAGCCTCACATGCTATGACGATCTCTTATGATTTGCCAAGAGAGCTTGAGGAATTTTTCTTCATAATATCAAGGGGATAACGTGTGGGGTATTTGCCCGTCGACACCATTCGAAAAAGAAAAAATGGAACACCTCATACTGAAGATGAGATCTCTTGGTTTATCAAGTCTTATATGAAAGATGAAATTCCTGATTATCAAATGTCAGCCTGGCTTATGGCTGCAAACTTCAATCCTCTTACAATAGATGAAACCTTTTTTCTGACTCGCGAAATGAAAAATTCTGGTGAGTATCTTAAATTCGACAGTGGAGTTCCAACAATCGACAAACACAGCACAGGTGGGGTTGGAGACAAAGCAAGCCTCATACTAGGCCCAATGGCTGCTGCTTGCGGACTTCAAGTCCCCATGATTACAGGACGTGGACTTGGACACACTGGGGGAACAACGGACAAACTGGAAAGTATTCCCGGTTACAACACAGCCCTAAATCTCAAAGATTTCAAAAATATCGTTGAAAAAAATGGCATTAGCATTATCGGACAAACGGAATCGCTTTGCCCTGCTGATAGGCGAATTTACGGATTACGAGATGTCACTGCAACAGTAGAAAGCATCCCACTGATATGTGCGAGCATTCTCTCTAAAAAATGGGCCGAAGGGATTGAAGGCCTTGTCATGGATGTAAAATGTGGATCAGGTGCATTTATGAAGTCAGAAAAAGATGCCGAGAATCTCTGCAAAAACTTAATTGAAATTGGTGCGCGATGTGGACTCAAAGTTGTTGCACTTCTTACAAATATGGATCAACCACTTGGCCGTTGCGTGGGAAATGCTCTTGAAATCAAAGAAACTTTGGAGGTCTTAGGTGGAGACAAAGAAACGTATGCCGACACAAGAGAACTTTCTATTGAGTTGACTGCACATATGCTTTGCCTAAGTGATAAGTCAAAAACAGTTGAGGACTGTCGAGAAAAAGCCAGAGATTCCCTTGATTCTGGCAAAGCCCTTCAGGTGTTTCAATCTCTTGTTGAATTACACGGAGGAGATCTTTCCAAACTTCCTGAGGCAAAAACCAAGACACCCCTTCTTGCAAAGGAAAAGGGCTATATAACTGCTATTGATACATACGAAGTCGGAATGGCGGGAGTTCTTATTGGTGCCGGAAGAAAAAACAAATCAGATCAACTCGACTTGAACTCCGGTTTTTATTTTCACAAAAAACTCGGGGATCATGTTCAAAAAGGTGAACCACTTTTAACAATCCATTGTGATGATGGAGAAAAGCTGAAAAACTCAATGGATCGGCTCTACAGTGCTATTGAAATAGAACATAAAAAAATCAATTTAAAGCCACTGGTACAAAGTGTTTTTGGAGTGTCTCAATGACAGAGTTACAACAGGTCAAAGAAGCCTCGGCGTTTATTTTAAAACAAACCAAACTACGTCCAAAGATTTCTCTAACACTTGGATCTGGTCTTGGAAACTTTGTGGACGCAATTGAGAAAGACATTGTCATTCCATTTTCTGAAATTCCACATTTTCAATCTCCTGGTGTCGAAGGCCATGGAGGTAAGTTGATTGTAGGCCATGCGGAGGAGAAAGAGGTTTTTGTTTTTCAGGGCCGAATTCATTATTACGAAGGTCACTCTTTAAATGATGTCGTTTTACCAACACGCACTATCATTAATGCCGGGGCCGAAACACTTGTTCTTACAAACTCAGCAGGAGGAATACTAGATGAAATGTCTCCAGCTGATTTAATGATTATAAACGATCACATCAATTTTTCAGGCCACAACCCTCTTATCGGACCCAACACGGAAGAATTTGGCCCACGCTTTCCTGACATGTCCCACGTTTATGACAGTGACTTGAATAAACAAATGGAAGAAGCATTTAAAAAAGTTAACGTTCCTCATCACACCGGGATTTATTGTTGGATGTCAGGCCCTTCATATGAAACACCAGCAGAAATCCAAATGCTTAAGAAAATGGGGGTCGGAGCTGCTGGTATGAGTACAGTTCCTGAAGCTATTGTAGCAAGGCATATGGGCGCAAAAGTTTGCGGAGTAAGTTGTATAACAAACTTAGCTGCAGGGATAAGTCCCGATGAATTGAGCCATGATGAAGTCACTGAAAATGCGGGGAAAGCTTCAAAGAATTTTTCTCGCTTTCTTTCATGTTTCATAGGAAACCTCTCTTGAAAAAGCCCACTCTTATTAAAAATGGGACTTTGGTTACACTAGATAAAGAGCGCAGAACCTTTAAAGGTGATCTTCTTGTTGAAAACGGAGTCATCTCCAAAGTTCAAAAATCTATTCGGAGTAAAAAAGACTATTCTATCGTAGATGCCACAGATCAATTTGTTATTCCCGGCCTTATTCAAACACACGTTCACCTTTGCCAAACTCTTTTTAAGGGAATGGCTGACGACATGCTTTTGCTTGATTGGCTAAAAGATAGAATTTGGCCACTTGAAAATGCTCATAATAAAAAATCTATTCAAACTTCAGCTCTCTGGTCAGTTTTAGAGCTCAACCTCACTGGCACAACCAGCATTCTTGATATGGCAACAGTTCATCACACAAACGAATTACTTGAAGCTGTCAAATCAACTGGAATTCGTTATTGGGGTGGTAAGTGCCTAATGGACAAAAAAGACAGCGCAGGCCCACTTTATGAACCCACCACTTCAGCACTAAAGGAAACCGAAGAGTTGATCAAAGAGTGGGACAAAAACTCCGATCTTATAAAATACGCACTTTGCCCTCGTTTTGTTATTTCATGCACAGATGAGCTTTTGGAAGCATGTTCAGATCTTTCAAAATTTCGAAACCTCATTCTTCACACTCATGCCTCTGAGAATCTCGAAGAAATTGAACTTGTGCGAAAACGCACTGGAATGGAAAATATTGATTTTTTAGAACACTTAGGGCTATTGAATGACCGCGCTGCAATTGCTCACTGCATTCATTTAAACAAAAACGAACTTCAACTGATGAAGAAAAGAAATGCCGGAATTCTCCACTGCCCTAGCTCCAATTTGAAACTGGGAAGCGGTATCGCTCGAATTGAAGAGTATAAAAATTTAGGATTAAAACTATCACTTGGCGCAGATGGCGCTCCCTGCAATAACCGCCTTGATATGTTCATGGAAATGAGACACGCAGCCCTTTTGCAAAAACCTATTTCAGGTCCAACTGCTATGAAAGCTCAAGACACCCTAGAGATAGCAACCCTTGGTGGGGCTGATGTTTTAGGAATGAAAGATCATCTGGGATCTCTTGAGGTAGGAAAACTTGCTGACATTGTGCTTGTAGATAGAACTTCTCCAAACCTTATTGGCATTGAAGATCCCTACTCTGCACTTGTTTACTCGGCTTCTGGAAACGACGTTTCAAACGTGATGATTGCTGGAAAGTGGATCGTAAAAAACAAAAGGCACAAAACCATTGATGTCGATTATCTCTTAAAAACAATTCCCCGAGAAAGAAAGAACATCTTGGCTCGAGCTGAAATTTAAATGCTGGTTTACAAGCCCTACGTCTAGTTTCTGTCTCAAATTGGTTCTAAGTCCCTCTTGTAAAACTTTCATTCGCCCGATCAGACACTCGAACTGTCTTCATTCTACGAAGGCAAATTGGAGTGCACATGGATGTGAGGAAGATGAGTTTCGTTTTAGCATTCTTTTTTTTGGGATGCGCGGAAAACGAAAGTGGTGGATCAAAATTTAAAACCTCCTCAAATGACGAGTGTCGAAGTCGAACAGTTTCTGGAGAATACTTAGTTAAAAGAATGTCCGGAAAAGTTGAACTTATCTACGCAGACGATCAAACTTCTGCATATCAACAGGCTATAGAAAAAAGCTTAGACCCTGTTGAATACTTTGAACCCAACTATCAAATTTCCTCTATAAACAAAAACCACATATCAACCAAAGGAACAGATTCCAATTGGGGGGTTAATGCAATTCAAGCCAAAAAACTCTGGGATGAAAATATTAAAGGCGAAGATGTCATTGTTGCCGTTATTGACACAGGAACAGATCTCACCCATCCACAACTTACAAAACAAGCATGGAAGAACCATGAAGAAATAAACGGTCTGCCTGGTGTAGATGACGACGACAACGGTTTCGTAGATGACATCAATGGATGGAATTTCACCAATGGATCACCAGAAAACTACGATGAGGTTGGGCACGGAACACATGTGGCTGGGACAATTGCCGCAGACCACGAAGAGGGCTCTATACTAGGAGTTGCCCCTCGTACAAAAATCATGGCTCTTGATTTTATGACTCAGTTTGGAGGAAGCGACGCCGGGGCAATTGGAGCTATTGATTATGCCATTCAAAAAGGAGCTCATATTGTCAACGCGAGCTGGGGAAGCACGCGATGCTCACAAACTATACAAGATAAATTTGTAGAGCTCACTCAGGCTGGAGTTTTTGTTGCCGTGGCTGCTGGCAACGATGGTGAAAACCTTTCTTTCTTTCCTCAATACCCAGCCGTTTACGACAGTCCTTCCCAAATCACTGTTGGGGCATCTACGATCCATTTTTTGCTCGCCTATTTTTCAAATTATGGAGACCCCGTTCATCTTGTTGCGCCGGGTAAAGATATTGAAAGTACTGTACCTTTTGAGCTTTCAAGTTCTGGAAAGGCTTTTATGAATGGAACAAGCATGGCCACACCCCATGTCGCAGGAGCGGCAGCACTACTTTTGAGTGCAAAACCCGATGCGACCTATGCTGAAATAAAATCTGCAATGCTCACAACCGTACATCCAGGCAATTTTGATGTCAGACATAACGGCGAAATACGAGTGGACCTAGCTCTTGAGAAGCTACTCTCACCCTAGGGCGCACCCTCATTCACCCAAGAGGATGGACTCTAGAAATCTTTACTGTTTTGCGGGGCGTAATTTCCTATAAAAAACCCGGTGTCTAAAACCTTTCCTTTGTGTAAGAATGCGGCCTCTAAATGCCAGAGAGGTCACGCGAAATGCATGTATATATTGAGGATTTGTCAAAACATGTGGGCGAAAAAGTGGAACTTAAGGGCTGGGTTTATAACTCCAGGTCTTCAGGGAAAATTAAATTTCTTCTTTTAAGAGATGGAACCGGACTTTGCCAATGTGTTTACTTTAAAGGCGAGTGCAACCCGGAAGCTTTTGAAAAGTTCCAAGATCTCACGCAAGAATCCAGTGTTACATTAACGGGTACAGTTCGCGAAGAAAAACGAAGTCCTGGTGGTTTTGAACTCGGCGCAGAGTCACTTGAAATCTTACATCGTGTGGAAGACTACCCAATTACACCAAAAGAACATGGTACTGATTTTTTAATGAATCATCGACATCTTTGGCTGCGCTCCAAAAGACAACATGCCGCCATTCGAGTCCGACACGAAATTATTTCTTCAATACGAGATTTTTTCAACGGACGTGGATTTACATTGATTGATGCACCAATCTTCACACCCAGTGCGTGTGAAGGAACATCCACTCTATTTGAAACAAAGTACTTTGACGACAAGGCATATCTCTCCCAAAGCGGTCAACTTTATATGGAAGCCGGAGCTGCCGCTTTTGGTAAAGTCTATTGTTTCGGCCCAACCTTTCGAGCTGAAAAATCCAAAACAAGAAGGCACTTAATAGAATTTTGGATGGTTGAACCTGAGGTTGCTTTTGCTGATCTTTACCAAAACATGGAGCTTGCTGAGCAATTTGTAGAATACATTGTGCAAAGAACAATAAAAAATCGCGAAGAGGAATTGAAAGTTCTTGAAAGGGACTTATCAAAACTTGAGTGTGTCAAAGCCCCTTTTCCCAGAGTTCACTACAATGAGGCCGTTCAAATTATTCAAAAAGAGAATCCCAACTTTGTAGATGGTGACGACTTTGGTGCACCTGATGAAACCATTATTAGCTCCAAACACGATCGCCCTGTTTTTGTTCACCACTTTCCAACTGCCATTAAAGCTTTCTATATGAAACAGGATGAGAAAAATCCAGCCGAAAGCATGAGTTGCGACTTACTTGCAACAGAAGGTTATGGAGAAATCATTGGTGGTGGGCAAAGAGAAGACAACTTGGAGCTCCTCACTGGTCGAATAGATGAACATAAACTCAATCAAGATGACTTCAAATGGTACTCAGACCTACGGCGCTATGGAACTTTTCCTCACTCAGGATTTGGATTGGGAGTTGAAAGAACTGTTGCATGGATCTGTGGATTACCACATGTACGGGAAACCATTCCATTTCCGCGCCTCTATGGACGTCACTATCCTTAAGGAGTTCAATTCATGGATATTACAAAATCTAACGAAGATTTGATTTCAAATTTAAGAGAGAAAAATGAAATGGCCTTTGCTGGTGGAGGCGAGGCACGTGTTGCAAAACACAGACAGGGCGGACGCCTCACGGCACGCGAACGTCTTGATGTTCTACTTGACCCAGGGAGCTTTGTTGAACTGGATCGGTTTATGACCCATCGATGCAACAATTTTGAAATGGAAAAAAACAAATTCTTAGGTGATGGAGTCATCACTGGCTACGGCCGCATCAACGGCAAGACTGTTTATGTCTACAGTCAGGACTTTACTGTTTTTGGAGGAAGTCTTTCTGGAACTCAAGCTAAGAAAATTTGTAAAATACAAGAAATGGCCATTAAAAACGGTGCACCTATCATTGGGCTCAATGATTCTGGTGGGGCGCGAATTCAAGAAGGTGTTGAAGCACTTGGAGGCTATGCTGATATTTTTCTAAGAAACACAATGGCCTCAGGCACTGTTCCACAGATCAGTGCTATCATGGGGCCGTGTGCAGGTGGAGCCGTTTATAGCCCAAGTATTACAGATTTTATTTTCATGGTGAAAGACTCAAGTTATATGTTTGTAACAGGCCCTGATGTGATAAAAACCGTAACACATGAAGAGGTCACCAAGGAAGAACTCGGTGGAGCACAAACTCACTCAACAAAATCTGGTGTTTCTCACTTTGCATGTGAAGATGACAAACACTGTCTTCTTATGATTCGAGAACTTTTAAATTTTCTACCCAGCAACAACCTAGATGAATCCCCAGTTCTTCCAACAACAGACAAGCGAGATCGGATCGTAGAAGAACTCAATGAAATTGTCCCACCAAACCCAAAGAAACCCTATGACATTAAAGAGATTATTAATCACATTGTAGATGAGGGCTATTTTCTAGAAATCCATCAGAGTTACGCACAAAATATTGTTGTTGGGTTTGGTCGTTTCAATGGTCAAAGCGTTGGAATAGTTGCCAACCAACCTCAAATACTTGCGGGATGTCTGAACATTGAAGCAAGTATTAAAGCTGCAAGGTTTGTTCGCTTCTGTGATGCCTTCAACATTCCATTGATCACATTGGTTGATGTCCCTGGGTTTTTGCCTGGAACAGATCAGGAGTGGAATGGAATTATCACCCATGGTGCTAAGCTTTTATATGCCTATGCCGAAGCGACCGTTCCTAAAATTACTTTGATTACAAGAAAAGCCTATGGTGGAGCATACGACGTCATGGCCTCAAAACATTTGCGCGCAGATATCAACATGGCCTATCCAACAGCTGAAATTGCAGTTATGGGACCTGAGGGTGCTGTGAATATTATTTTTCGAAATGAAATAAAAAACGCTGACGATCCCGAAGCCGAACGGGCTCGATTGACTGCAGATTACCAAGAGAAGTTTGCAAACCCATATCGCGCAGCAGAGCTCGGCTATGTCGATGAGGTGATTGAACCATCTATGACACGAGTTCGAATTATTCAAGCACTTGAAATGCTGAGAAACAAACGTGATCAAATGCCGCCAAAAAGGCATGGGAATATTCCCCTATAGGAGCCCAAAATGTTTAAAAAAGTACTCATTGCAAATAGAGGTGAGATTGCACTTCGCGTGATTCGCGCGTGTCGTGAAATGGGCATTCCAAACGCAGCTGTTTATAGCAACGCTGACAGACAAAGTCTTCACGTCTTACTTGCGGATGAAGCTTATTTTGTTGGACCTCCACCAAGTCGAGAGTCTTATCTCAACGTTGAAAACTTAATGAAGGCCATTAAAAAATCTGGAGCTGATGCCGTCCACCCCGGTTACGGTTTCTTAAGTGAAAATGCAGATTTTGCGCGACTTTTAAAAGAAAACGGCATTACTTTTGTTGGCCCTTCACCAGAAAGTATTGAGCTTATGGGTGATAAAGTACAGGCAAGAAAAACAATGATGGATGCTGGAGTCCCCACCGTGCCCGGAAGTAAGGGAGCAGTAACAGATCTTGAAGAACTCACTCGAGTTGTCAATGAAATTGGATACCCTGTAATTATAAAAGCTGCTGCTGGTGGTGGCGGAAAGGGGATGAGAATTGTTAAACGACCTGAAGATCTAGAACTTTCCTACAATGCCGCAAAATCTGAAGCCATGAATTATTTCAGCAATGATGTGGTGTATGTGGAACGTTTTATACAAAATCCAAAACACATTGAAATACAAGTCTTTGGCGACAACCATGGAAATGCTGTCCACCTTTTCGAGAGAGAGTGTTCTATACAAAGACGTCATCAAAAACTCATTGAGGAATCCCCTAGTATTGCAGTTCCTGAAGAAGTGCGACGACGAATGGGAGAAGTTGCTGTCACAGCAACAAAGGCCATCGGGTATTCAGGTGCTGGGACTTTTGAGTTTATTTTTGATAATGAAACCAAAGAATTTTTCTTTATGGAAATGAATACACGACTTCAAGTTGAACATCCTGTAACAGAGATGGTAACAGGCTATGACCTTGTAAAAGAACAACTCAATGTGGCTGCTGGGAAAAAACTCTCTTTCAAACAAGAAGACATCACCCAAAATGGACACGCCATTGAAGTCCGAGTTTGTGCCGAAGACCCTGAAACTTACCTTCCAAGCCCAGGGAAAATTGAGCGTTGTAGGCACCCACAGGGTCCATTTATTCGAGTCGACTCTTACGCATATCCACAATATGAGGTGCCCATTTACTACGACCCAATGGTTGCAAAGTTGATTGCATGGGGAAAAACAAGACAAGATGCCATTGATAGACTTCAAAGAGCACTCGCAGAATTCACCTTAAGTGGGATTAAAACCAATATTGTTCTTTTGAGATCTATATTGGAGCAAGAAAAATTTATTGATGGAACTTATACAACTCAGTTTTTAGAAAAAGACTTCAAAAACCGAAGAGATCTTTTTCACTTTGTGGACGATCGCGCCTTTCTTATTGCTGCAGCAATTGAAGCCCACAACGATCTAAAAAACCGCAGTGTTGAAAAAATGACAGACAAAAGCCGTTGGAAAGACTTTGGCCGAATCGGGGCACTGAGGTAACTATGTATTTTGAAGGAACATCAAAAGGGAAGAAAATTGAAGTTGAGATCTTTGAACACCCCACCGAATGGCTCATTACTCTAAATGATGGAGAGCTAAAAGAAACTCATGCTGTAAAAAAATGGGACTACCAAAGAATGGATGATGCTATTAGTTTTCTATTTGAAAACACATCCTATATGATCAATGTCCACGGTGAGGGTGTAAAGTACAATGTCTATACAAGAGGCTCCTATAGAGAAATTCCTCTTCACAATGATGAGTCACTTCTACATGAAAGCCTAAAGGGCGGGGGCGGACTCACGGGAGGAGACTCTCTCTCCTCTGGTATGCCTGGAAAAATTGTTGATATTCTTGTCGCAGAAGGTGATGAGGTAAAAGCCGATCAGCCTGTTTTAATCATGGAAGCTATGAAAATGGAAAATGAAATGAGAGCTTCACGTGATTGCGTTATAAAAGAAATCAAAGTGGAAAAGGGACAAAGCGTGGAATCAGGGTCAGTACTGATTGTCTATGGTGATAAATGAGTGAAAAAAAGACAAGCAGTGGAATTCCAATAAAAGAGCTCTACTCGCAAAATGATCTTTCAAAAAACATCGATGAAACCCTTGGAAAGCCCGGCCAGTTTCCATTCACAAGGGGGGTTCACGAGACAATGTACCGAGGCCGCTTGTGGACAATGAGACAGTATGCTGGCTTTGGATCAGCAAAAGAAAGCAACGAGCGCTATCGGAGCCTTTTGGAAAAAGGACAAACAGGTCTAAGTGTTGCTTTTGATCTTCCCACCCAAATGGGCTACGACTCCGATCATGTTATGTCCACTGGAGAGGTCGGAAAGGTTGGCGTTGCAATTTCAACCATTGAAGATATGGAAGAACTCTTCAATGAAATTCCGCTCGACAAGGTTTCCACATCTATGACGATAAATTCTACAGCTGGAATCCTACTTTCTCTTTACATTGCCGTTGCCAAAAAGAGAGGGATTAAAAGAGATCAGCTTTCTGGAACCATACAAAATGACTTACTAAAAGAGTACATCGCACGTGGAACTTACATTTATCCACCTAAAGCAAGCTTGAGAATTATTACCGATATTTTTGATTTTTGTAAAAGAGAGGTTCCCAAGTGGAACACCATTAGTATTAGTGGCTATCACATTCGTGAGGCAGGAAGTACTGCTGTACAAGAGGTGGCCTTTACTCTCGCAAATGCTATCACATATGTTCAGGCTGCAGTAAACAAAGGGCTTTCTGTTGATGAGTTTGCTCCTCGATTGAGTTTTTTCTTCAATGTGCACAATAACTTCTTAGAAGAGGTCGCTAAGTTTCGAGCTGCTCGAAGAATGTGGGCAAATATAATGAAAACACGCTTTGGGGCGCAGAATGAAAAATCCTTGAAATTGAGATTTCATTCTCAAACCGCAGGCTCAACACTGACTGCCCAACAGCCTGAAAACAATATCGTGCGTATTTCTTTACAGGCTTTGGCCTCTGTCTTTGGGGGCACACAGAGCCTCCATACAAATTCCATGGATGAAGCTTTGGGCTTACCCACAGAAAAATCTGCGACCATTGCCTTAAGAACTCAGCAAGTGATTGGATTTGAAAGTGGAGTTTCTGAGGTCGTAGACCCTTGGGCAGGGTCTTATTATATTGAATCTCTTACAGATGAAATCGAAACCCGAGCAACAGACTATATCAATCGGATTGAAGATTTGGGTGGTGTGATCTCTTGTATTGAATCTGGATGGATTCAAAATGAAATCCAGAGTTCTGCTTACGACTTTCAAAAAAAACTAGAAAACAATGAGGCTATTTTAGTTGGTGTAAATAAATTCAAAACACAGTCTGATGAAAAACCAGATATCCTTAAAATAGATCCAAAAATTGAAACCCATCAAGTCGAACGAATCAAAAAATTCAAAGCTTCAAGGGATCTCAAAAAAGTCACCTCTCGTCTTGAAGCCATACGAAATTGTGCTGAGTCTGATGGAAATCTGATGGAATGCTTTATCTCTGCTGTTGAAGAAAAGACCACACTCGGTGAAATCAGTGATGAACTTCGCACAGTCTTTGGTAAACACCGTGAAACCATTACGGTTTGATTTAATTTTCTTCAACCAAATTCTTTGAAAAGTTCAATCGTTGATAAAGATCATCCCACTCTTCTTGAGAACCACATTCAGATAAAAATTCATCTGATCTTTGATCAAAGGCGCACTCATTGTTTTTTGAATCATTTGGAAGTGACATACAAAATGAATCAATAGAATTGAACTCTTGTCTTCCTGTGCGGCAAGGAGCCTCTTCGTCTACAAAGTTGTAAATCAAAGTCGGCTCCTTGCCCTTCATTTCAGACTCCCCACAAGCCATCAATGACATACTCATTGCTCCCAAAAACAGACTTAGCCCCCAACGCTTCATCATCCCCCCCCCCCACCGGATTGGTTTAAGTTTTATCAGAGCCTAAACGTTCAAACAGTTCTCAATTTTTGATTCCACACGTTAAGTTATTGAAATTTAGTATGTGAATAAAAATTTGAAAAAAGGCCCGGGTAAATACGACATGAATCATGGTTATTGATTCTACTTTGGAACTGGTAAATTTTATATGGAAAAGATCTAACTTTGTCGTAAATTGAACTCTTCATCCTCTTTTTTTTGTCCAAAAATACCAACAAGAACAACTGAGGATTCATATAGAATTGTGAGTGGAACCATCAAAAGAAACATACTCACAACATCTGGTGGAGTAATAATTGCTGACATTGTCGCCATTATGACTATCGCATAGCGCCTTTTACTTACAAGAAACTCCTTATCAATAATTCCCGCAACACCCAAAAGAGTGAGGATAAGTGGAAGTTCAAATGTAAGTCCAAATACAATTGTCGTTGTTGTAAAAAATGAAAGGTATTCACCAATTGTAATCATTGCTTGATCTACCTCACCACCAAAGTTTAACAAAAAGTGGAATGCCATAGGATAAACAACATAGTAAACAAATGCGACACCCGCCAAAAACAGAATGGTTCCTGACAACACAAAAATAAGACCAAATTTCTTTTCTTTCTGATAAAGGCCTGGAGAAATAAACTTCCAAAGTTGAAAAAGCCAAAGAGGGCATGTCAGTATAATTCCACCCAAAACAGACACTTTGATATGAGCCATAAACTTATCCATAACACCAGTATAAACAAGTCCACCAGTCTCGGTTTTTAAAAATGGAGCAATTGGTTGTCTTATAAGATCAAAAATAAAATCGCTGTAAATCCAACAAATAATGACCCCTAGAGCAACACAAAAAAAGGCCCACATAAGGCGCGTTCGAAGTTCTGTTAGATGACCAACAAGGCTTTCATCAGGTGCTGTCATCACTTGATTCCTTTTTATCCTCAAGTTCTGCTGTCTCAGGGCTCAAGTGAACATTATCAGATTCTTTATCGTGATGTTCATCATGAAAGGGGTCATGGTCTCCTGCATCCTCTTCACGAGCATCCTTTTCGTTTAAACGGTCTGTGGCCTCAATCACTTGAACCGTACTTTTGTGGATGTCGTCACGCGTGTCATTTGTTGTTTTTGTAAAAGTTCCCGCAATGTCTTCTGTCGCTCTTCGAAACTCATTTAGCATTCGCCCAACAGCTCTTGCAACTGCTGGCAACTGCTTCGGGCCAATCACAAATAGCGCAATAATAGAAATCACAATAAGTTCTGAAAACCCGATGTTGAACATAGTTGCTTTTCGCTAATTAAAGCTTCTCCTGTCTTAAACTACTGAATCACTTTCTTCTTTGGCAAATCCGACAGTATAATACCTTTTTCAAGGAGGTGCTCTTTGGCCAGATGAGATCCTGTTTTAATATACCTCTCACACACTCTAAGCAAGTTTTCATTGTTTTGTATCTGTGATCTTTGACTCACAAAGTTTAGAACCTCAACAAAGTCCAAAAATTTATTTGAAATCTCTGAATAAAGCTCTTGAAACGACGTGTCTGGGACGGCTGATGCAAGGCTTCCGTAAGCCGTACCTCCCATTTCTGCATAGTAATCCAAATCCACGATTTTACGATTAAGTGAATCTCCAAAAAACCCACTAATATACAAACTGGTATCACCAAGTTTTTTCAATAGATCAATTCGTATTCCCTTTTCATCATTGGTTGCTTTTAAGAACATTTCCGCCAAAGTATCTTGATTGGACTGACCGGAGGACTCATCTCTAGAAAAAAGTTTATCCGCCTTTAGAAATTGCTCAAGAAGGTCCACAATATAGGCTTGAGCAAAATCAGAGGCCTTGACCCGTGATTTTTTGACCGCCTCACCCACAACGTCATGGAAATACTCTTTTGGCGATAAAAACAATTTTGAAAGTTTTTGATCCTTCATACGCCCTCTCACTTCTTATCGACCATACCTCAGTATAGCTTAAATCATGTGAAACATCGAGTGACTCAATTTGAGACGATAAATTCCAACTCCAATTTTCGACCAACGTCATATAAATTGAACCTACCAAAGCCTAGGTTTGTGAAACCACCTTTTGGCTTCTGGATAAATAGGGGGCGTACTCTACTACCATGGTTTTTCTGAACCCACGCAAACAAGTGTCTCACATTGAGAAAACACCTTTTCTGCAACAGTCCGAATATCCTTTGCTGTTATTACTCCTATTTTGTCTGGATAATCAAAAATTTCCCTATAAGAAACGCCATAAATCTCATTAAACAAAATAGCAGAATTGATCGACGAGTTTCTCTGTAGATCAATATCATGCCGACCAATAATATATCTCTTTGCTCGCTCAAGCTCATTTTGAGAGATGTTTGTCGACTTCAGTTTGTCGAGTTCTGCACGCATCATTTCAATTGCAAGTTTTCCTTTTTCAGGAGAGCAGCCAATGTATGTTGCAAAAAACCCAGCATCAAATCCTGTTAAATTTATTGGAGAAACAGAGTATGCCAACGACGACTTATCACGAAGCTCTAAGAAAAGACGTCCCCCCTGACCCGAAAGAATCGCCTCTACAATTTGAAGTGCATACTTTTCATCATTATCAATTGTTAGTCCCTTATAGCCCAATAATATATGAGATTGGGCTTTATCTATCGAAAGAAAATCACTGTAATCTTCGTACCTGTCTTCACACTCCACTTTGCCAAATGGGACTTCTTGTGATGAAAGCCTTTCTAAAATTGGTTCAATCTTCTTTGTCATCTTGTCTACATCAACATCTCCGACAATTGAAATATGTGCATTTTTTGAACTCAAAAGAGCTCTGGAATATGTTGAAACTCTCTGACTATCAAGCCTTGAAAGACTTTCTTCTGTCCCAAGAAGGTCTTTTTCATAAGGATGTCCTTTGAATATATTTTCTGTAAACTTTCGAATGGCAAGTTGAGCAGGATTGTCATTTCTAGAGCGTCTTGCTTCATTTAAAACACGTACTTCCCGTTGCACAACCTCATTTGGAAATGTCGCAGATGTAATGGTATCAAGCGCTATATCTAATGTTTTATCTAAAAAGGGGGAAAGGGTTGTTAAAGAAAGTCCAACAGTGTTTCGGCCTGAAAAACCCCTAAGAGAGGAGGCCTTATTGTCCATCGTATCTTGAATTTCATACTCAGAATAATTGGCAGAACCACCTGTTAATGCACGCGAAAATACTTCCGAAATCCCCATCTCTTCAGGTTTTTCTGATTTTTGCCCACCCAAAAAACCCATCTTCATACTAATGGTTGGAGTTTGACGTGTTGGAAGGACAAAAAGTTTTACCCCATTTTTTAACTGTATTTTCTGTACATCATGTTTCTCTTCTTTTGAAATAAATCGAAACTTTTTTATTTTGACCTCTTTCTTGGGCTTTTGAACTTCTCCCACCTTAGAAAGAGCATTGGAAAAATCTTCCAATTCATGAATCCATGTTTCAAATGTTTTTTTATCCGACTTATCGTCTTTCCCTCTAAGATAACACACGTTGATCAGATTGGGTTTTAAATACTTTTTTGCAACCCTATGAACATCTTGAGTTGTTAGTTTTTGAATTTGATTTACAAATTTTTCATGATACTTGGGATCTCCAAATTGGGTTTCATAGGTGCCATATTTTCTAGCCAAGCCATCCACTGTTTCAAGACTGTAAAAATCTTCGCTTTCAATCAAAACTTTTGCTTTTTGTAACTCATCTGAGCTTGGAGGATCTTTTAAAAGCCACAATATTTCATCACCAATCAATTCCATGTTTCTCTGAAGGCTTTTAGGATTAAAGTGAGAAGAAATGTAAAAGAAACCATCATCTTTAGGAGAATAAACTCCCGCTCCAACGCCATTGGCCGCAGACTCTTTCACTCTCAACCTTTGAAAGAGACGTGAGCTTTCACCTTGACCAAATATCAAAGCCAACACTTCAAGTGCCGGGATATCTTTATGTAATATATTCGGGGTTTTCCAGGCAATATTAAGGTGCGCCTCTTCAAAATCTGATGGTTTAACACTTATTCTTTTGATCTCTTGTCTTGGCTCACTCGGTCTCTTTACATTGCGTAATTTAAAAGATTTCAAACGGCCAAATTTTTCTTTTATCTTGGGTTTTAATTCTTCTTTTTGAAAATCCCCCGTTACAACAAGAGTCATGTTTTGTGGAACATATCGACTGTTGTAATAGTTAACCAAAGTGTCACGAGAAACTTCTCGAATATTCTCTTCAAATCCCAAAACCGGAAGCCTGTAGGGATGTTTTTCATAAATAGTTGAAAAAAGTTGTCGACTCGCCTGGCGAGGAGCGCTGTCAAAACTGCGCTTGATCTCTTCGATAACAACCTCTCGTTCATTATCAATTTCTGATGAATCAAACTTTGGAAAACCAACCATATCACTGATTGTATTAAGAGCTATATCAACAAATTGTTTTGAAATTGTGACATAAAATACCGTTTGATCAAAAGATGTATAAGCATTCAGCTCTCCACCAGAACCCTCAACTATAGAAGCAATTTCTCCAACTCCAAAGTTTTCAGTTCCTTTAAAGAGCAGATGTTCAATAAAATGGCTAATCCCCTCTTCACCTTTTTGTTCATCTGCACTCCCAGTGTTGACCCAAGCTTGAACAGAAATGACAGGCGATTTATGAGTGGGAACAAAAAGAACTTTCATGCCATTTGGTAATTGAATTTTACTAATCATGTTGTACGTTTCTCCCGTGAGTGCTGGACTGTATATACATATTCCATTTTGCAAACAACTTTGCCCGTATTGCGACTTTGCCAAGTATAAAATAGGCCGAGGCATGGATGTGGACGAGTATCTTCAGCTTCTTTTTAAAGAAGTTGAAGCCTTTGCTGGTACCATTCAACCCACGACAATCTACCTTGGCGGCGGCACACCCAGTCTGCTGACCGCAACTCAAATTGTAACTCTTTTTGAACGACTTGAGAATGCTGGACTCTTTAAATCACCGAAAGAAATTACGATTGAAGTCGACCCCAATGCAATCGACTCTGAACGACTTGAAGCCTATAAAGAACTTGGAATTCATAGAATCAGCTTAGGCGCACAGAGTCTAAACTCCACTTTACTTCAAAATATTGGGCGTGGACATAAGGCAAACGACGTAAGAAATGCCGTGGAATTGGTAAAAAAATATGGATTTGAATTTTCTTTGGACTTACTTTTTGCTCTTCCCAATCAATCCCACTCAGATCTCTCTCTGGATATAGATCAAATCTTAGATTTGAACCCCGACCATATCAGTGCTTATATTTTAAATCTTCCTGAGTGGCACAAATGGAACTCCACTCGCCCTAGTGATGAAGCTCAATCCAAAATGTTTCTTTTGGTAAATGAAAAGCTCAAAGAACACGGATATGTTAGATATGAAATTTCAAATTTCTCTAGACCCGGAAAAGAATCCAAACACAACCAACTCTACTGGGATAACTCACCTTATTTAGGACTTGGGTTAGGAGCACATTCCTATTTGAATTCCTCAGATTTTGGGACTCGATTTTGGAATCCAAGAACTTTTCCTTTATATGAAAAATCCATCTCCATTTTAGAAAAAAACGGTGTGACAAAAAACCTCTCTCATCTTGATTCCAAGTCCTATGAGAAACTCACTATTTACGAGGCTCTCACAGAGTACTGTTACACCCGCCTAAGGACAGCCTCAGGCTTAAGCCGCAATGCAATGACAAAACGTTTTGGAGGAACTGTTGCTAGATTTATTCATGATTTGTTGTCCCCTCATATCAAAAATGGGCGAATCACACAGATTCAGGGTTCTTATATCCTCACAAACCAAGGAATACTGGTCTCAAACGAAATCTTCCGAGATCTGACGTTTCCAAATGGGGACGGGGCGTTGACTTCCATACTAACAAACACATAAATAGTACTCACAAGGTCTATGGACGGTTCTCATCTACAGGCCTGAAGTTTCGATGTTTTAAGTGATAGGGAGATGTCATGTCTAAAGAGCAGGACAGTAAAAAGGACAATACAAATTCAGAAGACGATCTTGTTTCACATGTTCTAGAGGAAAGCCAAACTTCAGGTGACGAGAAGGAACCCACAGTCACCCAAGATATGGGGGCGGAGTCCTCTCTTACAAAAGAACTCGAAACTGCAAAAAATGATCTTCTTTATTTGAAGGCTGAGTTTGATAATTATAAGAAGAGAGTTATCAAAGAAAGAAGTGAACTTGTAAAGTACGGTTCTGAACATGCCTTTTCTCAAATTCTTGAAATTGTCGACAACTTTGAACGTGCACTCTCTATTGAAATTACCCCCGAAAACCTAAAAAGTTTTGAAGAGGGAATGCGTATGGTTTACAGCTCTCTTATTGAAACTTTAAAGCGCCTTGGAGTTGAGGAAGTGGAATCTGAGGGTAAACCCTTTGACCCAAACTTTCATGAAGCTCTAAGTGCAGAAGAAACCAATGACGTTCCAGAAGGACACGTACTTCGAATTTTAAAAAAACCGTATAAATTACACGATAAAATTATTCGCCCCGGTCAAGTGATTGTAGCAAAAGAAACTGAATCAAAAGAATAAGGTGATCTTTGGCAAAAAAAAATTATTACAACGTGTTAAATATTTCCACGAATGCTACGGATGACCAAATAAAAAAAGCCTACCGTGCACTTGCACACAAATATCATCCCGACAAAAACCCGAATAATCTCGAAGCAGAAATGTTATTTCGAGATGTTTCTGAAGCTTACGACTCTCTTCGAGATCCTAAAAAGCGAAGAGACCATGATAGATCTCTTCAAAAAACCATAAACAAAACCTCAAAAACAAGTGCCAAAAAACCAAGCGAGGGAATTGGAGAGGCTATTGGGGATCTCTTTGGTGATTTATTTTCAAGTGAGGGAAGCGGAAAATTTAAACCCTTTGCAAAAAGAGGGACAGATCTCAAGTATCAGCTTCACCTAGGGCTTGAGGATCTAGCCGACGGTTGTGAAAAACAAGTTACCTTTATGAGGCAAAGAAGTGGAAAAGAACAGACAGCAAAGCTGAATGTGAAAATTCCACCTGGAATCACAACAGGCCAAAGAATGCGCTTAAAAGGCGAGGGTGATGAGAGTCTTGATGGTGGAAAGAATGGAGACCTCGCTGTTGAAATCACGATAGATCGTCATTTACTTTTTGAAAAAAAGGGGGCTGACGTTCATCTAGACCTACCTGTGACTTTTACAGATGCAGTACTTGGAGCAAAAATTCGCATCCCAACCCTAAGAGGTCTTGTTGAGTTTGATCTCCCAAAATCGACGCCCTCTGGCAAAACCTTCCGCCTAAAAGGACAGGGATTTCGCCTGAGTAAAGACTCAGAACCTGGCGACCAATTTGTTCGCGTGCTCATTGATGTTCCTGATCAAGTGGGAGATAATTTTAGAAAATTACTAGAAGAATCAAACGCGTATCGAGATCAACACGCTCAGATTAATGACTATAGCGATAAACTCGCCCGAATACTGAAGGTTCGAAAATGAAAAAGATCATGTACTTTATTGCCTTTTTTTTAATCGTTGGATGTACAACATCCTCTCAACAACGAAAATCACAACCTAAAGAAGCTAGCCCTTCTGTTGTAAAAGATTTCCAAAGAGCTCAAAAGCTTTATCAAAGCGGGAAAGACAAAGACGCTGTGAGTTCTCTTATCCAACTCGTTAAATCCAGTCCTTCTTCGGATATTACAGATGATGCTTATTTCTTGCTGGGTGATATCTACTACAGACATAAGAAATACCGAGATGCCTACACGGCTTACAGCAACGTTATCAATGGTTCTAACTACAGCTCACTTTATGACTCTGCTAAAATAAAAGCTGCATATTGTCTGGCCTTTTTGAAAAAAGACGAAAAAAGCTATTCTTTGATCAATGACGTTTTAAAAACAGGAAACTTAAATAAAAACGATCGTGTTTCTGCTCAAAGACTACAAGCAGAGCTCACTCGAAAATTTGGAACACCACTTGAGCAAGTTTTTGCTTATTATGATCTTTCACAATTGATTGACAACCCCACCCTTAAAAAGAAATACGAATTAAAATCCATGGCTGCCGTTGAGTCCCAGTTGGATGAAAAAGATCTTCATGTTATTGCAGGGAAAAAATCTCTTGGCTCTCTAAGAGTCATTGCCCAATTTCGACTCGGTCTATTTTATTTTGAACAGGGTGAACACTCACAAGCAGAAGATTTTCTTTCAAGTGCCGTACACGGTGACCCCGAGGGTGCGTACGGAGAACGTGCCGCAGAATTGATTTCTCAAATTCGGGCTAGAAAAAGAGTCGATCGATATACCATAGGAGCTATCTTACCTTTAAGTGGAAAAAACGAAGCCTATGGTTACAAGGCTCTAAAGGGGCTACAACTTGCCCTAGATATATATAATAAAAAAAATTCAACTCGTTTTAAACTTGCCGTCATTGACTCTGAAGGCAAGCCAAGCGTTGCCAGACGTGCTGTTGAAAGACTCGTTGTTGAGGATCATGTTATTGCAATTGTTGGAAGCCTCTTAAGTCGTACAGCAACAGCAGTGGCTGCAAAAGCGCAAGAGTTGAGAGTTCCCAATATTGCTCTTTCTCAAAAACATGGCATTACAGATATTGGTGATTTTATTTTTCGTAATGCTCTGACAAGCCGAATGCAAGTGGAGTTTTTAGTAAAGGCCGCAATTCAGGAAAGAGGGTTTAAACGATTTGCCATTCTTTACCCAAACGATCGATATGGAGTTGAGTTTGCAAATCTTTTTTGGGACGAAGTTCTTTCCCAAGGAGCTGAGGTTGTCGGTGCTCAAGCCTATGAACCTTCTGAAACAGATTTTCGAAATCATGTACGACGCTTAATTGGAACTTTCTATACAGAAGATCGAATCACAGAATATAAAAAAGCACTTGTGGAGTGGAAAACAAAACACCCTCACTTAAGTGCACGAAAACAACCTCCGAAGGATTTGTTAAAGCCCGTTGTTTCTTTTGATGCGCTCTTTATTCCTGACTCAGTAAAGGCTCTCGGGCAGATCGCACCCATGATGGCGTTCAATGATGTTGAGGGAACTCCACTTCTAGGAACCAACTTATGGAATACACCCGGTTTGATTAAAAGGGCTGGAAAGTATTTAAAAAACCCTCTCTTTGTTGATAGCTTTTTGACAAGCAATAGCCAATTTAGAAATTCAAACTTCAAAAAGAAATTCACCCAATTATTTGGCGACTCTCCCCATATCATAGAGCTTCAGGCCTATGATTCAGGACTGCTTTTAAGAAAACTTTTGGCTTCTGGTGTCTCTTCAAGAGATGAACTACGTAATAAATTGATTGCCACTAAAACATTTCAGGGAGCTCTTGGAGAGCTTGAAATGAATGAAACACGAGAAATCGTAAGACCCCTAACAGCACTGACTGTCTCTGAAGGGCAGATTAAAAAACTGGAATCTCAAAAAACAGCGAAATCCCTATAAGAACTTGTTATTATTGGGGTTTTTGTTTTTTCTTTAGGTTTTGAACTCAAAGTCCGATAGATCTGATCGTTCTGCTAATAGTGGTTTTTCTTTTTCATTAACCCTTTTTGTGGGGTCATCTGTCTAATAACCAATCTGGCATTTAGACCAGACATTAGGCAGGCAGTTGAAGCGGAACGTTATAACCAGTAAAAATACCTTAATGAAGGGGGTAAACAATGAGTGTTCTTTCCCAAGCTTTAATCGAAGAGTGTAAGGCAAAGCTACTAGAAACAAAAATGGAAATATTAAATAGAGTCCGCTCAAATCAATCCAACCTTAGAAACTCCGCAGAAGACCGTGGGGGCGATGAAACAGATCAAGCTGTAAGAAACCAGGCAGAGACAGAGGCCGTCGTCACTCAAGAAAGACTGAGGTTTCAGCTTCATGAAATTGAAGTCGCATTAGCAAAGATGAGTGATGGAACTTACGGAATATGCGAAGAGACGGAAGAAGTTATTGAGGCCGCAAGACTCAAAGCTATACCTTGGACTCGTTTGAGCATAGAGGGTGCCGAAATACGCGAACAATTGGAACGCAGATACGCCAGATAAATTCCCAGTAATCAATAGTTTCAAATCATTTCTTAATATAAACAAAGACCAATGACCAGCCCAGGCTGGTCATTTTTTTGACACCATTTCAGAAATAAATCATTGAAATCAGGACCATTCTTCAATCATTTTTGTTTAAGCCGCATTCCGCCACCGCCGAATAGTTTTTAAGAATGAAGACAGCGGAAAGCTGGAGGAAAACATGAAGATGGATGACAAAAATATAGCCCTCCCTGAAGTGATGCCAATGTTGCCTGTAAGAGACATTGTGATTTTCCCATACATGATTCTACCTCTGTATGTAGGAAGAGAAGCTTCAATAAAAGCAATCGAAGAAGCCTTAAGCCGAGATAAGATGATATTTCTTGCATCTCAAAAAGAGTTGGCAGAAGAAAACCCTTCTCCTGAGACTATTTATAATGTCGGAACTGCCGCAATGATAATGAGACTTCGAAAGCTTGCTGATGGGCGAATTAAAATTCTCATCCAATGTACAACTAAATGCACAATCAATGAATTTGTCAAAACGGATCCATATTTTGAAGTCAAAGCAACTCCTCTTGAAGATAAAAAAGATGGTGCCGCCCTTGAAACTGAAGCTGTCATTCGAAATGTAAAAGAACAACTTGAGAAACTCATCGCTCATGGAAAAATGATTTCTCCAGATATTTTACTCAATATTGATGATGCCACAGATTCTGGATACATCGCAGATCTTGTTGGAAGCAATTTAGATCTTAAAGTTCCAGATGCTCAAATGATTTTAGAAACAACAGATCCAAATGAAAGATTAAGACTTGTATCAGAGTTTTTGACAAAAGAACTTGAAGTTCTTGCTATGCAAGTCAAAATTCGAAATACCGCCAAAGATGAAATGACCAAATCTCAAAAAGAGTATTTTCTAAGAGAACAGCTTCGTGCCATAAAAAGCGAGCTTGGTGAGGCAGACTCTAAAACTGAAGAAGTCGAAGAGTTGCGTGAAAAAGTCATGACTGCTGGAATGCCAGAAGACGTGGAACTTGAAGTCCTTAAACAATTGGGGCGTATGGAAAGAATGCACCCTGATGCGAGTGAGGCTTCAATGCTTCGAACATACCTTGATTGGATGGTGGATCTTCCTTGGTCAAAATCAACTGAAGACAACCTAGATCTCAAACATGCACGAGAAATTCTAGATGGCGATCATTACGATATTTCAAAAGTAAAAGAAAGAATTCTAGAATTTCTTGCTGTTCGACAGTTAAAGAAGAAAATGAAAGGGCCAATTCTTTGTTTTGCAGGACCTCCGGGTGTTGGTAAAACATCTCTTGGAAAAAGCATTGCCAAAGCCATGGGACGAGAATATTTCAGAATCTCTCTTGGTGGAGTAAAAGATGAAGCTGAAATCCGAGGACATCGACGAACATATGTGGGAGCAATGCCCGGAAAAATCGTTCAGGCTTTAAAGGCTGCAAAAACAAATAACCCCGTTTTTGTGCTCGATGAAGTGGATAAACTTGGAAGTGATTACCGAGGCGACCCAAGCGCCGCTCTTCTTGAAGTACTTGATCCAGAGCAGAATGCAACTTTTCGTGATCACTATTTGAATGTGGATTTTGATCTCTCAAATGTAATGTTCTTAGCTACGGCAAACGTACTTGAAAAGGTACCAGCTCCTTTGAGAGATCGAATGGAAATCATCAATCTTTCAGGATACACAGAACAAGAAAAACTTCTTATAGCAAAAACTCATCTTGTGGACCGACAGCTAGAGGCAAACGGAATCACACATGATAATATTGAGTTCACAGACGATGGCCTTATGACTGTAATTGGAAACTACACCAGGGAAGCGGGATTAAGGAATTTAGAGAGAGAGATTGGAAGTGTTTGTCGAAAAATTGCAACAAAAGTTGTAATGGGTGATAAGGAAACCAAGTATCTCATCACTTCAGAAGTCGCAGAAGAGCTTTTGGGTCCAGCAAGGTATACGAGAGAAGATCTAACAAATGAAAATCGCGTTGGTATTTCCACAGGTCTTGCTTGGACATCTGTTGGAGGTGAAGTCCTTCTGATCGAAGCCATTCGAATGAAAGGTAAAGGTAAAATCATGCTAACCGGGCAACTCGGGGATGTGATGAAAGAATCTGCACAGGCTGCTCTTTCCTATGCTAGATCCAATGCTGAAGAACTTGGAATTGATGAAGAGTGGTTTGAAGAAAATGAAATACATGTTCACATTCCAAATGGTGCAACTCCAAAAGACGGTCCCTCAGCAGGTATAACAATCGCAACCGCCATTATATCTCTTATCACTGGGGTTCCTGTGAGAGAGGATGTATCAATGACAGGTGAGTTAACACTCACAGGAAGAATTCTTCCAATTGGTGGACTAAAAGAAAAATCACTTGCAGCACTTCGACACAAGTCAAAAGATGTGATCATTCCTTTTCAGAATGTAAAGGATCTTGCTGACATACCTCAAGAGTTTCGAGAAAAATTAAACTTCATACCAGTCAAACACTTAGATGAGGTTTTAGACGTAGCCTTCAGTAATCATGGTAAGAAAAAGAAAACAAAAAGATCTAGCAATGGGGATAAGCTAAGAAAAATCGCTTCAGCATAATTGAGGCAAAACTACGAGTATTGAGCTACAAAAGATTTTACCCAGTAAGAGCACGTGCTCTTAACTGGGTGACCCACCGATCAAACAAAATCCCTCGTCAACTTCAACTCACATTTTAAATTTACCTTTATTGAATACACGGTAATAGAGTCTATTCCTGCTATATGTGTAACGTGAATCCTACCTTAAAAAGCATCATGAAATTTTCGTCAGCTATGGAGTTTTTTAAAAATCATTGCTTGGTGTTCAAATATGATGGTCTTTTTATCTTTTTCTATTATACCCATTAAGTCCCCAAGCATGGCCTGGGTTTGGAACCCTTTCTCAGTGTTAACTTTATTGATATAGGGTTGTGTACTTTTGAGAAATCCTGCAATATCTTGAGCCGTCATTTCAACCTGCTCTGAAACTTTATAAGTATGGATACAAGTAAACGCACCAGTATTCAAAATCGGACGTGAAAGTAACTCAAGGTCTGTTCGTTCTTCACTTTCTCGAATCAAATAGTTCTTTATTTCCATTAAGCAATTATCTACTCGAGCGTCTTCTTCGCACCTTGGCCACATAGTACTGATCAAAAGAATTGCCCCATGAGGACGCAAAACCCGACGTGCCTCCAGCGAGGATTTGCCTCGATCCATATTATGAAATGAGTTTGCCCAAATTAGACCATCCGTACTATGGTGAGGAAGTGGAAGGTTTTCTCCCATTCCTTCAAGCAAGTTTCCAAAAAGTTTTTTCTTTTTAAGAAAAGAGAGCATCTTTGGATTCTTATCTACAAGGTGAAGATTTGAATTTGGAAGAAGTCTTTGAATCCATTTTCCAGCATGGGCCGTTCCACAACCCACTTCTAGAATTTCACTTGGCTCAACACCTATGTCTTCTTTCAGAGTTTCAACAAATGGAGCAAACAGATCTTCTGAGTATTTAGGTCTATATTTTGAATAATCCTGAGGGCGAATCGTTGAGCTATCTTTTACTAACTCTTTCATTTTCTTTCTCCAAAACTTTAACAAGGGTTTTAAGGTCTGATATCTCTTCACGCAACTGCAGAATCATTTCTTCTTTCTCATGTAGAATCAAACTATAGGCTTTCTTTATTTCTTCAACGAGAGCCGTTGCTGCAGAAAAGACCGTACCTTCAGATTGTGGCGGCGTTGATTTTGTTGTTTCATATTCCTTGGTTTCACTTGTCCGATCACCATCTTCAACAAAATCCATTTCCTCTAACTTCTTTCGCCCTGCTGTTTTTTTTCGGATTGGTTCATCGGCAATATAGTATTTCCCATTGTCGAGCTTAAAGAGAATACTCTTTCCACGAATTCTTCTTCTTAAGGTCGAAACACTTACGCTATACTTAGATGAATAGTCAGCTAATGGTATCCAATTGCCTGATTGTTTGCTCATATTTTTCTCCCAAGGCTGATCTTAGTGGGAAACAAGAGGTTTTGTGAAGTGAATATTCAAATTTTGGTCAAATTGCCTGGTTTTTATAAACCCTCTGTTTTTTCAAATACTTAAGTCCTGCGAAGTAACCTCTATTTTGACTAGCCTTATTCTGTCAGAAACATCACCTCTGACTAGATCTCATCCTTTTTAAAACAAAATGGGATTTGAGGTTTTATTCTTCTCATACCAAGAAAGCAACCTCTAGTGGTTATTCAAATAATTGGGCTATAGAGAAAGCAAATTTAGATATAATGGGATCTGCCATAATTCCCATAACTATCACACCAATAGATGCCACAAAAAGAGCTGATTTCGTCAAAACATCCCGTTGCGGTGTCGGGTAAACCCCATTTTCTGGTTCTTTCATATACATGTTCAAGACAGGTCTTAGATAATAATAAACACTTATAACTGAATTGATCACTCCCCAAACCGTCAACCAAAGAAGCCCCTGCTTCATTGCTGAAGAAAAAATATAGAGCTTTCCAAAGAAACCAATCGTTGGTGGAATTCCGGCAAGACTTACCAAACACAGAGTCAACCCTGCCGCAAGCCAAGGAGATCGTTTAGCAAATCCCTTAAGGTCATCCACCAAAACAAGGGTGTTCTCATTTTTTTCAAAGAGGTTCAAAATTGCAAATGCTCCAATACTCATTGCTCCATAGCCTACAAAGTAAAAAAGAACTGCTGAAGCCCCTGTGGAACCCGCTCCACCCATTGCAAGCGCTATAACCCCCACGAGTGCATAACCAGAGTGTGCGACACTTGAATAAGCGAGCATTCTTTTAAAGTTTTCTTGTCGGATTGCCATGATATTTCCAACAAGCATTGTAATAACAGCCAGCCACTCAAGAACATCAATAGCTGTCACAGAAGAAGAGAGAACGTGAGAGCCCAACACTCGAATCAAAATTACAAATCCTGCAAGTTTTCCAGCCGTTGACATAAATGCCGTTACAGGGCTTGGAGAGCCCTGATAAACATCTGGCGCCCATGCATGAAACGGAAAAACTGAAACCTTAAATAAAAGTCCCGAAAGGATAAGAACAATGCCTGTTGCAAATATCGCATCATTTATAAAAAGAGTGGCCCCACCATTTATGATGCCAGAAATAGCTGTTGTGCCCGTTATTCCATACACAAGAGCTACGCCATAAAGAAAGAAGGCTGATCCAAAACTTCCCAGAATAAAGTACTTAAATGCCGCTTCTTTTGAAAATCTCTGTTCTAAACTCAAGCCTGCAAGAACATAAAATGCAAGGGACATAAGCTCGATGCCTATGAAAGTTAAAACCAAGTCATTGCTCCAAGCAATAACCATAATTCCCATCACAGAGCTTAAAACTAAAAAAACGTGCTCTGAAAACTGTGCTCCACGAGTGGCATGATTTCCATGAGAGAAAACTAGAGTGAACGCAGCAAGTCCCAATACCAACACAACCGTCCAAAGAGCTAACCCATCTTGGATTACAGCATTGGAAAAAGCCGTGTCCCCTATACGGCCTTGAAAAACAAAAAACAGTGCTATACCAATTCCCAATAATGCTTGGAAAAGTGTTACAAAATTTCCTTGTTCGCGATTTCTATTCATAATCTTAATAGTTAAAGGAAAAAGACTGGCCGCAAGAATCAAAAGAAGAGGCAGCACTTTATAAACATCTGCAAAAGTTGGTGCTGTTATCATTGATTCGCCTCCGCAATTAGATCATTTAAATTTTCAGATGTCTGTTGATGAATAGCCAAAGTGTAGCTTTGGGAGTTTTTCACAAGGTGATCAATACTCGATTTGGACCAATCCAAAAATTGATTGGGGAAAATGCCCATCCAAAAAACCAAAAGAAGAAGAGGAGCTAGAGTTAAAATTTCTCTTAAGTTTAAGTCCAGCAAAGATTCTTTGGTTAACTCTCCCGGCTTTCCGAAAAAGACACGCTTAAACATCCACAACATATAGGCAGCACCCAAAACCACACCAACAACAGCAATAGCGCCAAGACCTTTATTTGCCATGAAACCACCCATCAAAATCAAAACTTCTCCCACAAAACCATTTGTTCCCGGAACAGCAATACTTGAAAGAGTGACTATGAAAAAACAAATTGTGAAAACAGGCATCACTCTTGCTAAGCCACCATATTTTACAATCTCTCTTGAGTGAGTGCGTTCATAAATCATTCCAACCAAAAGGAAAAGCGCACCTGTGCTCACGCCGTGGTTGAGCATTTGAAAAATTCCACCTGTGATTCCATAGGTGTTCATGGCAAACAAACCAAGCACAACATAACCCATATGTGAAACAGACGAATAGGCGACAAGTTTTTTAATATCCGGCTGAACCATAGCAACAAGTGCTCCGTATACAATTCCAAGTGCACCAAGCAAAAGAAATATCCACCCAAAGTTTGAAACTGCTTCCGGAAACATTGGAAGAACCATCCGCACAAAGCCATAAGTTCCCATTTTCAACATCACACCAGCCAATACAACAGACCCTGCCGTTGGCGCTTCAACGTGAGCATCTGGAAGCCATGTGTGAACGGGAAACATTGGGACTTTAATTGCAAAGGCCAATGAAAAGGCAAAAAACATAAGCGTTTGTGGGCTAAAGAGCGTGCCTCCAATAAACGGAATATCCAATTTGTAGAAGTCCAAAAGACTTGCACTCATCGTACCAAATTGACTCTCCGTCATTAACATCATTGCAATGATTGCAACAAGCATGAGAACTGATCCACTCATTGTAAAAATGAAAAATTTCATCGCAGCATAGAGCCTGCGCGCTCCACCCCAGATCCCTACCATAAAATACATCGGTATAAGTGAGGCTTCAAAAAATGTATAAAAAAGAATGGCATCCATTGCGACAAATGTTCCAAGCATTGCTGTTTCTAGAAATAGTATAAAGAAATGAAATGAACGGACACGTTCTGTAATTGAAGTCCAACTTCCTAAAATCATTAATGGTGTAAGAAAGGTTGTCAAAATCACTAACCAAAGAGAAATCCCATCAATACCTAAGAAATATTTAATACCAAAAGAGCTCACCCAATCTTTGGTTTCTACAAGTTGAAGCGCTGCTGATGTTTTATCAAACTGAAACAAAAGGAATAAACTAAGAACAAAAACACCAATTGTGGATATCAATGCTGTCAATCGAACCCACCTAGAGGGCACAACCAGAACAAGTAGAGACAATAGGAGAGGTAGAAAAACAATTTTAGTTAGCATCATTATCCTCTAAACATTGATAAAATTATCATTGAAATCGTAGCTAATCCCAACATCATATACAGTGCATATTGCTGAAGGTTTCCCGACTGCAGCGTTCGAAAACTTGAACCAACAGATTTCACAAAATCTGTAATCCAATATGTACTTTTATCTATAAAGTTCACATCGACATAATTCCAAAGTCCTTTTGATGTCTGTATAAGTGGTTGTACGATTTTGGAATCATACACCTCATCCACCCAGTATTTGTTGTAAATCAACTCATAAACCTTTGGAAACTTTGCTGCCAAAGCTTTTGGTTTTTCAGGGTCCGCAATGTACATAAGATAAGCTAGGAAAGCGCTTCCACCTGCAACTGCAACTGAAATACCCATCAACAACCACTCTGCTGTGGCATTGGCCTCAGTCATACCTGGAACGCCTAAAATCACTGGTTCAAACCAATGCTCTAGAAGATTTGGTAAATGTACCAAATGTCCAATGACATGAGGAATTCCAATCCATCCACCAACAACAGAAAGAGCCCCAAGGACAATTAAAGGTATTGTCATACTGATTGAAGACTCATGAGGATGCACATCACTTGGCACTCGACTTTTTCCCCAAAACGTCAACGCCATAAGACGAGTCATATAGAATGCTGTCATCCCAGCACCAACCACACCAAGCAGCCAAAGAAAAAAGGAACCTCTTGGGCTATGCCAAGAAAGCCATAGAATTTCATCTTTACTAAAAAAACCTGAAAAGAGTGGGGTGCCTATAATCGCAAGCCACCCCAAAAAGAACGTAGCATGTGTGATTGGCATTTTACTCTTTAACCCACCCATTTTTCGAATATCTTGTTCATCGCTCATTGCATGGATCACACTGCCTGAGCCTAAAAACATTAGTGCTTTAAAAAAGGCATGGGTCATAAGATGAAACATCGCCGCTCCAAAAGCTCCAACACCACACGCAAGAAACATATATCCCAACTGAGAAACCGTTGAATAGGCCAAAACTTTTTTAATATCCCATTGAGCAAGGCCTATAGAGGCTGCAAAGACAACGGTGAGTGCTCCGACAATAGCAACAACAACCATTGCAGTCGGAGTTGCAAGGAAAAATGGATTTAGACGAACAATCATATAAACACCAGCTGTGACCATTGTCGCTGCGTGAATCAAAGCAGAAACTGGAGTAGGCCCTGCCATCGCATCAGGCAACCAAGTAAAAAGAGGAAGCTGAGCTGACTTTCCTGTTGCTCCAATAAACAAAAGAAGTGCTGCGGCTGTAACCCAAGATTGGCCCATCAGGTTTTCTGAAAAATCATTGATACCTGAAAATTCAAGTGTATTGAGGTTTTGAAAAATCAAAAACATGCCCAGTAAAAGCGCAGCATCTCCAATTCGGTTCACAATGAAAGCCTTCATCCCGGCAGATGCTTTTTCCGAATCTGCCCACCAAAAACCAATCAAAAGATAAGAGCAAAGACCAACACCTTCCCAGCCCACAAACATCACCGGGAGATTGGCTCCCAAAACAAGTATAAGCATGTTGAAAACAAATAAATTTAAGTATGCAAAATATTTTGTTGGACGCTCGTCATGAGAAATATACCCAATACTAAAAATGTGGATCAGCGTACCAACGCCTGTAATGACTAAAATCATAATGGCGCTTATTTGATCCACAAGAAAAGACGCTCCAATACTAAGACCACCCACAGATATCCAGTTGAAAAAATCGGCTCGAAGAACTCGATCTCCTTCAGAAAGTGACAAAAGCGTTGAAAATAATATGACCGCGCATAGGAACGATACAAAAACTGCACCTGTTGCGATACCGCCAGCAAGTTTATAGTTTTGACACTTCCACCTTAAGCCATTTGCAAAAAAGCCAATAAGAGGGGAAACAAGCAAAACTGCAATTAACACATCTGACATAATCACCCTTTTAAATTCTCAAAAAATCGAATGTTGATCCCATGAAATCTCTTGAACACTGCAACTGCAATTGCCAGCCCAATAGCTGCCTCAGCAGCAGCTACTGCCATCACAAAAAACACTGAAATTTGTCCATCCATATTGTTCAAAAAGCGACTAAAGGCAACAAACGTAATGTTGACTGCATTTAACATAAGCTCAATCGACATCAAAATAACAATTGTGTTTTTACGAATTAAAACACCCATAATGCCCACAATAAAAAGTGCAGCCGAAAGCACAAGATAGTGAGAAAGTCCAACTTCCAGTTCAAGCATGTGTGCCACCCTTACCCTTAGCAAGGGCAATGGCCCCGACCAAAACAACAAGCAATAGAATTCCTATCACTTCAAATGCAAATACGTTTTTGGTAAAGAGTTGAAGGGCAAGGCCCTTTGCAGCGACAATTGCATCCGTGTTGACCTCTTCAAGTCGTGGCTTTGCAGAAATTGTTAAATAAATTGCTGAAAAAATCGATGCCAAAACAACTGCCGAACTACCAATTTTTAAAATCATAGAAAAAAGTCCTTTAGAAAAGGCTTTTTTCTCATGCTTTAAATCAAAAAGCATGAGTACCATGACAAACATAATAACCACAGCTCCGGCATAAACGATCAGTTGAACGCCTGCTATAAAGTAGGCCTCCAAAGTAAAGAAAAGACCCGCAACTCCAATCATTGTTATTGCCAAACAAAGCGCAGAATAAACGGGATTTGGAATGGCTATAACAGCAACCCCTGCAAAAAAAGTTGTCAGTGCCAAAATGTAAAATGTGATATCAATCAAGCTCATCAACCACTCACTTTCGAATAATATATAAACAACGCCGTTACAATTGTGTTAACAAGTGCCCATGGAAGCATTGTTTTCCAACCCAGGCTCATCAATCGGTCATATTTAAACCTTGGAAGCGTCCACCTCACCCAAACAAACACCCAAAGAAGAAAAATCACTTTAAATAAAAGTGAAAGATGAAAAACAAGGGCCGTCATCAAACTTGCAAGCGTTGAGGTTCCAAACATCTCTGTGCTCAAGAAAAATTCTTTAACAGAGTCCACGCTAACAAACGGAATGTGATACCCACCAAGGTAGAAAATGGCAAAAAGAGCACTTGCAACCATCATGTGACCGTATTCACCCATAAAAAATACAAGCATTTTAAACCCGCCGTACTCTGTGTGAAACCCTGCCACCAATTCGGCCTCTGCTTCAGGCAAATCAAATGGCAGCCTGTTGCTCTCAGCAAATGCAGACACAAGAAAAAGAAGAGCCCCTAGTGGTTGAAAGAAAATCCCCCAATTGGGAAGAAAGCCAACATGATACTCTTTTCCAGAAAAAGAAAACTGCAGGTGTCCTGTCTGTGAGCCAATAAGTTCAACAAGATCAAATGTTCCATAGATCATTAAGATTCCAACAATGGACAACCCAAGTGCGAGTTCATAGCTGATCATTTGCGCACTTGCGCGAATAGCTCCAAGCAGTGAGTACTTGTTGCCTGACGCCCAGCCCGCAATTAAAAGCCCATATACCCCAAGTGATCCAACACCAAGTATATAAATAATTCCGATGTTCATTTCAAATCCACGGAATTGAAATACATAAGGACCCCACGACTGACCAAACAATTCAAATGACGCCACTTCAACGGGGGTGGACAGAGGAATTGCAGTAAACGTAAGAGCGGCTGGGATAAGTGCCAAAACAGGAGCTGCAAGATAGAGAAATTTCACCGCATTTTTAGGAACAAAGTTTTCTTTAAAAATAAATTTTACAGCATCTGCTAAAAGCTGAAACAAACCAAGGGGTCCAACACGATTTGGACCAAAACGCCTTTGGATAAATGCGGATCCACGCCTTTCAACCCAAACAAGCATAGGCACAGCTTGGATCATCATCAAAAATATCGCGAGCATTTTTATTGTATTTATTGAAACTTCGACTAAATCACTTCCCATTATTAGTCCCACTCCAATCCGCCAACGCGCCACTCGTAAATCAGTCCATAAATTAAAATACCCATAAAAAAGCCCATTGAAATCAGCAAAGGACCACCAAGCGCTTGGACATTTTCAGCAAAAACCAATGTCCACGGATAAAGAAAGACAACTTCCAAATCAAAAAGAATAAATGAAATAGCTGTTAGATAAAATTTCACAGGGATTTTTGTAGAACCTGATTCTTGCCCAGGAAGACCACACTCATATGGCATAAGCTTCACTTCAGATTTTTTTGCTTTCTGCCCAACAATTGCAGTTAAAAATATCAACCCACCAGCAAAAACCACGGTGACAACAAACAAAATCATGACTGGCACAAGCTGATCTAGCACCCGAGCCTCCTCAAAGATGACACAAGACGAAATTTATTACCCTATTTATACAAAGGGGAGTCGCCAAATCCAAGGTAATTTGAGCTGTTTGGAAATGAAATCACGAATGCTTTTGCTTCGCATTATTTACTTAATTTTTCTGAGAAATCGTCTATAAATGCCGCTTCATGAAAACCTTCGATTCTCGAATCAATCAATTACTACGAAATGAGTTGGATTCTCAAAAAAGCCCAATACAAATCATTGGAACAACGGCTCCTTCTGTTATTGCAAAACTCTTTAGAACTCTTTCCCTTAAAGAGTTTCAGAGGTTTTCGCATGTTGTTATCTTTCCAGATAGCAACAGTGTTGCAGACTTTGTCGATGATCTTGAGTTTTTTGGTCATGAAAAAAATGTTTATGAAATCGGATCATTTGATATTTCACCCTATTCTGGGCTTTATCCAAATATTCGATCTATCAGTGATCGACTGCGCGCCCTATATGGATTTAGAAATGCCAAAGGTGGTGAAATCTTTGTAGGTAACCTCCAGGCTTTCTTACAAAAAACCATTCCGTTAGATATCTACAAGAGCCTTTCTTTTTCACTTTCCCCAGGAGATGAGCTCCCCGATCGAATTGGTCGGATGCTATCTGACATGGGATATTTTGCATCCCCTCAAGTTGAAGATGTCGGACAATTTGCGCTCCGTGGAGGTATTTTAGATGTCTTCCCTCCGACAACAAATCAACCTGTACGAATTGAACTCTTTGGGGACACTGTTGACTCCATTCGTATTTTTCATGCAGAAACCCAACGCTCCACTGACGTTACAAATTCTATTGATATAATTCCGTGTCGTGAAATTACAATGAACGACGACTCACGCGCGCTTGCAAGCCAACGATTGAGACAAGATTTTAAGAATCGTAAAATTCCAAGCTCACAAGTCGAAGGAATTTTACACGATGTTTACCTAGGTAAGTTTTTTCATGGGATTGACTATTTGATTTCAGATTTTTACGAAACACCATCTCAACCCCTTGATTTTTTGAAAAACCCTTATCTCATTTGGACTATTGATCCGATTGAAATTGAAAGAACAAATGAACAGTTCTTTAAAAATTTAGAGGATGAAAGAACAACTTCATTTTCAGTTTCTCTGCATCCAAAAATCGGTGACCTCTATGAAAGTAAAGAAAATCTCAATACCAAGAAAAGCACGAAAGAATTTCAGTTTTCTAAAGTTCATGTTGGAACAGACGAAGAACAGCTTGTGAATTACAAAAGCGTGGCGATTAAGCCATTTGAAACCAACGAAAAAGGTGAACTCAATGACTTATCTCGACTCAAAGAGTGGGTCCATCAAGATGAAACTGTTATCATATCTGCTCATACAGACTCTCAAGCTCAACGTCTAAAAAGTTTTTTGAATGTTCGTGACATACCTTCTTCAATTCTTGATGGCAAAAACTCCGATTGGCTTTGGTCTTTAGATAGTGAAGAATCCTCCATATATATTATTCCACGACCTTTGAGCGAGAGCGTCCGAATCCCTCAAGAAAATTTAACCTTCATTCGTGAAGAAGATTTTTTCGGTAAGAAGAAACGTTCAGTACGAAGATCGCAGACCTCAGAACTCACAACACAATCTGAAAACCTTTCTTTCGCAGAGCTCAACCCTGGAGATCGTGTTGTCCATATTGATCATGGTGTTGGAGTATATGAGGGACTTAAGATCATGTCTCTTGCTGGATCTGAGTCCGAGTTTTTGCAAATCAAGTATCGAGATGACGATAAACTTTATTTACCCGTCTATAGGATCGGGCAACTCCAAAAATTTTCAGGGGCCGTGACACTTGATAAACTTGGAGGCACACAGTGGGAAAAAACAAAAGTAAAAGTCAAAGCTCATCTGCGTGATATTGCAAATGATCTTCTTGAACTTTATGCCAAAAGAAAAAGTGTCACCAGAGAACCTTATCCCGAACCCAACGAAGAGTTTCGTGAATTTGAAGCTTATTTTCCATACGATGAAACCAATGATCAATTAAAAGCCATTAACGACATCATGGTTGATATGTCAAAACAAGAACCCATGGATCGATTGATTTGTGGAGATGTCGGATTTGGAAAAACCGAGGTAGCTCTAAGAGCTGCATTTAGAGCTGTGCAGGCAGGTCGTCAGGTTGCGATTCTAGTACCAACGACAATTCTCGCATTTCAACATCAAGAAACATTTGATAAGCGATTTTCCAAGTGGCCTATTGAAATCCGAAATCTCTCTCGGTTTACATCAACAAAAAATGCAAAGGATACAATTCAAAAACTCAAAGAAGGAAAAGTGGACATTGTGATTGGGACACACCGATTGCTTTCAAAAGATCTCCAGTTTAAAAACCTTGGCCTTCTTATTATTGATGAAGAACAACGTTTTGGAGTTTCACAGAAAGAGAAGTTAAGGCGCCTGAAGGCCGAGGCGGATACCATTTCAATGTCTGCCACTCCAATTCCAAGAACTTTGAATATGAGTTTTATGGGAATTCGTGATCTGAGTCTTATAAACACCCCACCACAAGATCGACTTCCAACGCGAACCTTCCTATGTAAGTTTGATCCTGAAACTTTAAAAAAAGCAATCACAAGTGAGATTCAGAGGGGTGGACAGATCTACTATGTGCACAATCGTGTCCGAAGTATCTATGAAGAAGCTACTCAACTTAAAGAAATTGTCCCAGATGCTCGAATTATCGTAGCACACGGTCAAATGGGGGAGAAAGAACTTGAGAAAGCCATGCTGGCTTTTTACAACCATGAATTTGATATTCTTGTTTGCACGACAATTATTGAATCTGGAATTGACATAAGTCGCGCGAATACAATGATTGTAGACAGAGCAGATCAGTACGGACTGAGCCAACTCTATCAACTCAGAGGACGTATTGGTCGCTCCAATGAACGTGCTTATTGTTATCTTCTACTTCCAAAGTCAGGTTTACTAGATCCACTTGCTCAGGACCGCTTAAAGATTCTTCAAGAATACTCTGACTTAGGAGCGGGGATTCATATTGCACAACATGATCTTGAGCTTAGAGGTGCTGGAAATTTACTCGGAGATGCTCAATCTGGACACATTGAAGCTGTCGGGTATGAACTCTATCTTGAACTTTTAGATGAGGCCATTCGTCACGCACGTGGTGAACCAACAGATGATCACATCGAACCAGATATCAATATTCAGATCCGAGCACTTATTCCTGATCAATACATGCCAGACGTTCGGGTTCGGCTTGCTTACTACCGACGACTTTCTAAAATTCGTGCCGTTGAAGAGATTGATAAAATTGAGGACGATATGCGTGACCAATTTGGCAAACCACCAGATGAGGTGATGAACCTATTTGGTGTAATGGTCATTCGATTCTTCTGTAGAGAATTGGGAATTCGAGATTTGAGTACAGGACCCAAAAACCTCTCGCTTACGTTTTCAGAAAAAACTCGTGTGGCTCCTGAAAAGGTGATCGAACTTACTATGCAAAATACAAAAAAATATCAACTCGCTCCAGACAACCGATTGATCGTGCGCCTGGATACCTCTGAATGGACTGCCATATATGAAGAACTCATCCATTTACAATCTTTGAAATAACGTTTTCAAACAGGCCTATAACAGTGTTGGTCTTTGATAACCACAGACTTCTCAAATACTTAAAAACTCTCTAAAAAGCTCAGACAGTCCTCAAGCCAGCAGCGCTCACCCTGTGAGCACTGCACTTGAGGAACTCGTTTTTAAAGAGTTTTTAAGTATTTGAGAACTTAGGCGAAATTTTATGCCAACACTGTTGTAGGCCAGTTTCTAACAGAAACCCAAAACAGCAACAGCTTCCGATATTGAACGCTTATCACTATTGATCACAATAGAGTCTAAATCCGGATCATTGATGTAATTTCAATAACTTACCATTTTGGTCTTGGCTTATTTTGAGATAATTCAAAATTAATGTAAACTAGTTTGTATTACAAACCGAAGAGGGTTCAAACAAGGAATTCTTATGGACGACAAAAATCAAATCGAAGACGCCTTAAAAAATCTTTCTGATATGCAACGAAATCTTGCCTCTATTGATCGAATCAAAAATGAGAAAATCTTAAGCTCTACTTTTGCTGCAATGAGATTTCTACAACGAGCATCAATTTTATTAGCAGGACTTATTATTCTAGTCGAACTGATAACCGAAGGTCTGCTCTCTCAACTTCTCATACTTAGTAAAAACAATACAGAACTACGTACACCAATTGTTCTCTTTGTGGCCTCCGGTCTCACTCTATGTCTATTCATTGTGTACATCACTGTTTGGGTCAAGGCCAGACAAGACGGAGAGTCTATTCGAGTTTATATTTCTCGAAACCTCTCTTATCTCAATTTTGGAAGCTACTTATCTGATATTGCATTAAAATTCTTTCTCTGTTCGGGAATTATTTTGATTGGTGTCCCAGAATATCTTGTTGCCGCAATGCTTGTCTGTACTGCAGATCATCTATTTCAATCTCGATTTTTTGTGCTTCCTGAAATTTATCGCAATCTATTCGGTTTTTCGACCTTTGGACTAAGTGTGATTGCAATTTTATTGAAATGGACATCTGTTACCTTTCCAATTGGACTGTTTCTTATTTTCACAGTTGTATCGATGATTCATTTAAAAAAGAAAGAACTTGTACGTGGATAAGATTCTTTCTTTTCACCCACTTCTAGCAGATAAGGTTCGCTTAAGTATTATGGGTGTTCTTGCTAACTCCAATGAACCAATCGCGTTTACAGATCTCATTGAAGCCATGCAACTGACAAAAGGAAATCTTTCTTCTCATATGAAAAAACTTGAAGAAGGGGGACTTATTAAAATGGAAAAAGAGTTTGTAAATAGAAAACCTCGTACGACCTATGAATGTACACCCAACGGACGAGAACACCTAAAAGAATATCTAGAGCAAATACAAGCGCTCTTGAAATTTAACTAATTGGGAGGTATCACATGAAAATTCAAATCCTTTTAACAGTCTTGTCTATTACATTCATTGGATGTGCTGAAGTTGTCGATGAAATCAATTCCGGTGGAAACAATAGTCGTGGTGGAAGTCGGTGGGAACAAATACCCAAAAGTGCTGACAACATAGATTCCCCTTATAATGTGCAAATTGAACGCACATATCAATGGGTCAATGAAACCCAATGTGATGGTTCTATTAATCGATATAAACAAACTGTTACCCATCCTAAAAAAAGTTTAGAAATTATACCTAAAAGTGGACGTTCATATATTACAGATTCCGACGTTTACAATGACACAACCGATGACTGGAGAGAGTGTTTTTGGAACACTTGTAAGAAAAATCAATTTGATGCACACACATCAAAAGATGCTTCTCAAACTCTCTGGGTTAGAAAAAATCGAATCAATCAAATTGAATACAGTTTTAGATGGGCTGATGGAGAAGAAGAATCGGGGGTTCGATATATCTTTATTGAGTATTCTGAATCAATAAAAAAAGAAGAGAAAGATACATGTAACTGTGAAGCAGGCTGTTAAAAAAGAGCTGTACGACTTATTTCCTTATAGAACATAACGAAATGTGCCACTTGCCAGTGGCACATTTAGAATTGGACTTTAAGGCCCGCAACAATTGAAGCCGGGACTGTGAAGTCTTTTTCATCTTTTGGAGATCCCGTCATTCCACTCATTGCAATAGAAAGAAATGTATTTTCAATTCCATCTTCTACATAAGAATCAAAGTCACTACTTGGATCCATCCAATCCAGTTGGATCAACACTCCTGCTTCATAATAAAAATATGGATCATGCCCTCCAACTTCTTGACTGGAAAGTTTCTCAGTAAAATGCATTTGAGCTATTCCAATAGTTCCGTAAGGAGCAAGATAAGGTTCACCAAATAGAGTGTCTAATGTCCATGTGAAAAGAGCGTACAATGGAGTCACTGTAAGCTCACTACCTGAATCCCCTTCATTTTGATAATAACCTGCACCCAATGTCCCGGCCATTCCACCAAGTGCTGTATTCCACCTGGCACTCAAAAATAAACTAATAAGTGGGGTTTCTGCTTCTCCATAAATTTCCTCAAAATCTGTCTCAGAAAAAAAATCTGGATTGTAATCAAGTGGATTCCAAGAGTTGTAGTTCACACTCACACTTCCACCAAATCGGTGTTTACGCTCGTTGAACGGCTTTAACAAAAGCTCAACATCTCCCTCATCATTATAATCAGCTCTATAGGGACTTTTTTCAATAACAACGCTCTCAGGGAAATCCTTATCATCTGCAGCATACACAGAAATTGTATTTCCTATTGAAATAAACGTTAATAAAAAGAGAATAGGTAAGTTTCTCGCGAGACTAAGGTGCATAATATGAATTATACGGGACGAATTCCTGTAATAGCCAATGAAAGATAGAGAAAATTAGACCAACGATGAAAACAATTCTTAGTTTTTTAACTATATGGGCTCTTTTACTTCTTACTACAATTTCAGCAAGTGCAAACTCGACGAAAGACCAATTGTCTATTCCGTATCAATTGAAGCAAATGACTCTAAAGGAAAAAATTGGCCAACTCTTTTTGGTTGGAATTCCCGGAAAGCAATTTACAAAAAAAACCGCCCGACTACTAAAACAAATTAAACCTGGAGGAGTGTTACTTTTCTCACGAAACATAGCGTCCTCTGCCCGTGTTGCCCGATTGAATCACTCGCTTCAAAGATTTAGTAAAAAACACTTAGGACATCCTGTTTTTATAGCCGTAGATCAAGAGGGAGATAAAGTTGCTCGAATCCGCACTCTTCCACGTATGATTAGCCCACTGGCTGTTGGGCAAACAAATCGTATAGAGTTTGCTGAAGAATTTGGCCATACAACAGGTGAAATTTTAAATGGACTTGGTTTCAATATCAACCTTGCTCCTGTTTTGGATTTAAGTGATCCCAATCAATCTTCTTTTATTGGAACTCGTTCATTTGGAAAAAACCCCGAAAAGGTTGCCCGGCTTTCAACAGCCTATATGAAAGGTTTAGAAGGTGAGGGTGTTATTCCTGTTGCTAAGCACTTCCCAACTCACGGGCATATGAAACGAGACAGTCATCATGAAAAGGTACGCTCATTAAGAGATAAGAATGAGCTTTTTGAAACGGACTTCAAACCTTATTTAAATTCTATTCAAAATAGAGTTCTTTACTCGGTTATGGTTGCTCATATTGCCTACCCTGAAATAGACCCCTCTGGTTCTCCCGCTACTTTTTCAAAACCAATTTTAACTGGGCTTTTAAGAAAGCAAATGAAGTTTGATGGACTTATAATGACTGATGACCTTGAAATGAAGGGAGCAGGGGGGCAAAAAAACGCACCTGATATACTCGCTCTTAAAGCACTAAAGGCTGGAGCAGATGTTTTAATGTTTGCATGGAATTTGAAATCTCAACGAATTGCAGCTCGTGGAATTGAACAGGCCATATCAGATGGTCGAATTTCAGAGAGCCGAATTGATGAAAGTGTCTCTCGCATATTAAAAATAAAACACCGCTTTGGCCTATATAAAGAAAAAAGTCGCTCTCTTGCAAATGACACAAAATCTCTTATAAAAAACTCTCGCCTTATTGGTCTCACTCAAAATGTTTTGGACCATCATGCCAATCAAATTGAAAAAATAGATCCCCCGTCATTTACAAAAAAATCACCTCTTATCGTTTTATCGTCCTATCGACAGTTTGCTTATTCATTTAAAAAGAAAGCTCCTCGGAAAGCATTTCGTTTTTTTCAAGTTTCTCGAAAACAAACTCTTGAAAAGACTATCTCGATATATGAACGTTTTAAGACGAATAACTTTGTTTTCCATGTAACGGGCAGTTCATCAAAAAAACTTCTTAATCGGTTACCACGTAAATATCTAACTCGCACGATAGTTGTAAACTCAATGACTCCTGGAGATATCCTTGACTCTGAGCTCACATACCGAACTCTCCAGTTTTACTCCAATTATCCAGCTCTTGGACATGCTGTTGCAAAGATATTGATGCCAAAACGCCTTCTTGCTTCTGAAAAAGAATTTAAACCTACGTCTCATTGATCACGCAAATTTTTTAACTTTGCCCTCTCAGAAGAACTTTACACACTCGAATTCTAAAATTATTTTCTAAATTGAAAAGAGGTCAACTTTACCTATAGGAAGCTTAAGTTGAAGATTTTCGATCCATCCTTCTTTTGTTCCTAAAGGAACAAGATGTTTTTGAATATTGGTTTTTCCAAACTTTTGAAATAAGTGAATTTCATCATCTCTCTTGTGGCTTTCAAAAACATAGGGGTCTTTTCCAATTATTATGCAAACGGGCGATTGATCGACATTGCCCCTTGGCAAGGCAAAAACAGAGACGACATCTACAAGGTTTTCAGTCGCAACTCCTATTGGTAGAGAAACTTGTTTTACAAATTCATTGCCACCTTGGAGTTTAGAGCATTGAATCTCAGTTGAGCTCAAGGAACAAATTTTTTTAATAGTTTTATTTTTTTTATTCTCTTCAACACTTTCAATAAAACTCATACATGAACCCAAATAATTCCAAATAGAGGTGATTTTTAAATCCAAAAGGGTCACAAGTCCCCCCATAGCTTTCATCTTTACGTCACCTTGAAATTGAATTTGATTGTCTGATTTTTGAACTTGAATGGAAATTTGGCCCGAACCCATTGGGGCCCTGAGCTTATATTGTTTGAATTCTTTTACTCGGAAGAACTCAGGGTGAAATAAACGTGATTCGAGCAACTAGTGTTTCCGCGTTTGAGCCGCTTCAATTCTTGCTTGAGCTCTTTCAAATTTTCTTTGCTCACGAAGTAAGTCCTGAGTATTTTTCATGCGCTCTCTTGCACCTTCAAGCGCAATATTTGCGCGCTTCAGATCAATTTCTTCAGCCGTTTCAGCCGTTTCGGCTAAAATCGTCACTTTATCATCAATGACTTCAACATATCCCCAACTGATCGCCGCGTGTCCGACTTTTTCAGTACCAAATTCTTTGTATTCCAACACTCCTGTAGAAAGAGTTGTCACCAAAGCTGCGTGACCTTCTAAAATGTCCAATTCGCCACGAAACCCTGGGACCTTCACGTTTTTCACGGGAAGATCTGTGACTATTTTTTTTCTCGGTGTAACGAGAGTTAGTTCCAATCCCATTAAGCGTTCAATCCTTTTGCTTTCTCAATCACGTCTTCAATTGTACCAACTAGATAGAAAGCCTGTTCTGGAAGGTCATCATGTTTACCAGACAAGATTTCTTTAAATGCTCGAATCGTATCTTTGATATCAACGTACGCACCCTTAAGCCCTGTAAATTGCTCTGCCACAAAGAATGGTTGAGACATAAATTTCTGAATTTTACGAGCTCTTGCCACAGTCAATTTATCTTCCTCGCTCAGTTCATCCATACCAAGAATGGCAATAATATCTTGAAGTTCTTTGTATTTTTGAAGAATGGCCTGAACCGCTCGAGCTGTGTTGTAGTGCTCTTCACCAACAATTTGTGGATCAAGAAGACGGGAGGTTGAAGCAAGTGGATCAACAGCAGGATAAATACCAAGTGAAGCAATTTCTCTTGATAAATTTGTTGTTGCATCTAGGTGAGTGAACGTTGTTGCTGGAGCTGGATCTGAATAATCATCTGCTGGAACATAGACAGCCTGAACAGAAGTGATTGAGCCTTTGTTTGTTGAAGTAATTCTTTCCTGAAGATTTCCCATTTCTGTTGCAAGTGTTGGTTGGTATCCCACAGCAGAAGGGATACGGCCAAGAAGTGCTGACACTTCAGCGCCTGCTTGAGTGAAACGAAAAATATTATCAATAAATAGAAGTACATCTTGGTTTTCTTTATCTCTAAAGTACTCAGCAATTGTAAGCCCCGTTAGAGCTACCCGAGCCCTTGCACCTGGAGGCTCATTCATTTGTCCAAAAACAAGAGCTGTTTTGTCAATAACGCCAGACTCTTTCATTTCAAGCCAAAGGTCATTTCCCTCTCTTGTTCTTTCGCCCACTCCAGCAAAAACAGATCGTCCACCATGTTCTTGGGCAATGTTTCGAATCAGTTCCATAATAAGTACGGTTTTTCCAACACCCGCACCACCAAAAAGACCAATTTTTCCACCTTTGGAGTATGGAGCAAGTAAATCCACAACCTTAATACCAGTCATGAGCATTTCAGATGAAACAGCTTGATCTTCAAAAGTCGGAGCCCCTCTGTGAATAGACCACCTTTCATCTGTTTTAACAGGCCCACCACCATCAACAGGATCTCCTGTGACATTCATAATTCGGCCAAGGGCGCCACTTCCAACTGGAGCAGAAATTGGACTACCTGTATCTCTCACATCAATCCCACGGACAAGGCCATCAGTAGAGTCCATTGCAATCGTTCGCACAGTGTTGTCACCTAAGTGCTGAGCCACCTCAAGAACAAGATTGTCTGGTTTATCATCAATTGTTGTATTGGTTGCTGTTAGTGCATTGTAAATTGCTGGCAACTTACCACTATCAAACTGGATGTCGACAACCGCTCCCAAGACTTGTTTGACCTTTCCAACTTCCATTTCACTCACTCCCTTTATAAGGCTTCCGCGCCACTGGTAATTTCAATAAGTTCTGTTGTAATTTTAGCTTGTCGTAATTTGTTATAGTTCAAAGTCAGACTTGAGATCATCTCCCCAGCATTCTTTGTTGCATTTTCCATCGCACTCATTCGAGCTCCATGCTCGGACGCGACACTTTCTTGGAGACATCGAAAAACTTGAATCGCAAAATGCTTTCTCAGCAACTCATCAAGCATGCTTTGAATACTTGGCTCAAAAATAAAGTCTGTCGATGTATAGTCTTCATTAGATCCACCTTCCAAACTCACTGGCAAAAGCCTTTCATCAATCACTTCTTGTGATATTGCAGATTTGAATTCGTTATATATGATTCTTACTTCAGAATACTCACCACCAAGGTAAGACTTCAAAACACGTTCTGAAATTTCTTGAGCGACATCAAAACTGATTGTTTTAGCAAGCCCATGTATTTCATCAATTGTTGGAAAATCTCTTTTTCTAAAAAAATCTGCTCCACGTTTACCAAGAAAAATCACATCAAAATCATTCTTAGATTTTTGGCTTGCATACTGAACTGTATATTTATTGATTCCACTATTGAATCCACCACAAAGCCCACGATCACTTGTTAATACAAGTAATAGAGTTTTCCCTTTGATTGGACTAGAATCTAAGAGTGGGTGAGACACCTCTGGACAAGAAGCCAATTTTTGGATGAAGCTTCTTAGCTTTAAAGCATATGGGCGAGCATTCACAACACTGTCTTGAGCGCGTCTCAACTTAGCAGCAGAAACCATCTTCATTGCTCGCGTGGTTTGCTGAGTCTTTTTTGTGCTAGATATTTTTGCTCTTAAATCTTTTAAGTTTGCCATTTATCCTGCTTACAAATTAGTTGGTTTGAAAAACCGCCTTAAATTCATCTAGTGCCTTCACCAAATTCGCCTTCACATCATCATCTAACTTTTGTTTTGTTGTAAGATCACTCAATACCGACTGGTGTTTCTCTCTTAAAAATTCTGGAAGTTGATCCACATATTTCTTTACTTGATCAACTGGAATGTCATCCAAATATCCATTTGTTCCTGCAAAAATTGTAACAATTTGATCTTCTACGTTAAGTGGTGAATATTGCCCTTGCTTAAGAAGCTCAACAAGCCTTTGACCTCTTGCAAGCTGTGCTTGTGTGGCTTTGTCTAGGTCAGATCCAAAAGCTGCAAACGCTTCAAGCTCTCTGTATTGCGCAAGCTCTAATTTTAATGTCCCAGCAACTTGTTTCATTGCCTTAATTTGGGCATTACCACCCACACGAGAAACAGATACACCCACATTCACAGCAGGGCGCACACCTTTATAAAACAAATCTGCTTCAAGGTAAATTTGACCATCTGTGATTGAAATCACATTTGTTGGAATATAAGCAGAAACATCACCTGCTTGAGTTTCAATAATTGGAAGTGCTGTCAGAGACCCACCACCTTCTTCATCACTCATTTTAGCAGCACGCTCAAGAAGTCGTGAATGAAGGTAGAAGACATCCCCTGGGTAAGCCTCTCGGCCTGGAGGGCGTCTCAATAGAAGCGAAACTTGTCGATAAGCCTGAGCTTGCTTAGTTAGGTCATCGTATACAATAAGAGCATGCTTACCGTTATCTCGAAACCACTCACCAATTGTACAACCCGTATAAGCAGACAAGTACTGAAGTGGGGCTGACTGAGAAGAAGTGGCAGAAACAATAACTGTATACTCAAGTGCACCTGCTTCTCTGAGTTTTTCAACAACTTGAGCAACTGTGGATTGTTTCTGTCCAATAGCCACATACACACAGTAAACACCTCGGCCTTTTTGATTGATGATTGTATCAATCGCCACAGCCGTTTTTCCAGTTTGTCTGTCACCAATAATAAGCTCTCTCTGCCCACGACCAATTGGAATCATCGAATCAATCGCTTTGATTCCCGTCTGCATTGGCTCAGTCACAGGTTGTCTTTTTACAATTCCAGGGGCCTTTAATTCAACAAGACGATTCTCTTTTGCTGTGATTGGACCTTTTCCATCCACAGCTATACCAAGTGGATTGATAACACGACCACACATTTCCATCCCTACAGGAACTTGAACAATTCTTTGCGTTCGTTTTACCGTATCGCCCTCTTTAATATGGTAATCATCACCAAAGATCACAACACCAACATTTGAATCCTCAAGATTCAATGCCATTCCAAAGATTTCTCCCGGAAATTCGACAAGCTCACCAGCCATGACGTTGTCCAAACCGTAAACCCGAGCCACACCATCACCGACAGACAACACAGTACCTGTTTCGGTGACTTCTAGTCGCTTTGAATAATTCTGAATTTGTTCTCTTAGAACCCTTGTGATTTCGTCAGCGCGAATTTCCATTTAACGAATACTCCTCGTAATATCATCATTTAACATGCGAATTTGGGTTTCAATTGAGCCGTCAAATAAATAGCTTCCGACTTCGATTCGGATACCACCTACCAGGCTTTTGTCTTCTTCATATTCTAAAGCAACACCCTTGTTAAGCCTCTTTGATACAGACTCTTCCAAAGATTTTCGCTGTTCACTTTCAATTGGCGCAGCAGTCTTAACAGTTCCACGCAAAACATCGTTTTTTTCATCTACTGCTTTCTCAAACGATTCAATAATTTGAAGAAGTAAATAAATACGGCCTTTATCAACAAGTAGGCTTAGAAAATCTTTGAGTTTTTCAGATTTTATGGTTGTTCCAAAAGTTTTTTGAATAAACTCAATTCTATCTGAACTGGAAACAACTGGCGCATTTAACATTTTCAAAAACTCTGGATCTTTTGTCAGAGCTTGCTTAATGGCTTTTAAGTCCTCAACAATAACATCAAAGCTTCCATTGCTTGAGACAAGAGTAAACAAAGCATTGGCATACCTTCGTGCAACTTCAGAAACTTGCATCAGTGAACCACCCGTATCTTGGTTAGGAATTCATCACCCAAGTCTTTTTGCTTTTCTGGTGATAAGTCTTTGCCAATTTGAGTTTTAGCCCCAGAAAGCACTTTGTCCAAGAACTCGCGAGTGACGTCGCCTTTGGCTTTTTGATATTCATTTTCAACAGTCAAAACAGTATCTTTTTGAATTTGTGCAACTTGGGCATCTGCATCTTTTAAAATTTTAGTTTTTAAAAGTTCAGCTTCTTTTTCTGCCCTTTGAATCTGTTCACCCTCTGTTTGATTCAATTCATTGATTTTTTCAACCAAAGACTTTTTGGCACTTTCAGCAGTTTCTTTGTCTTTTTTTGCTTGTAGTGCTTTGGCTTGGAAGGTTTCCACGCGCCCAGCAAAAAAAGTTCGAACTTTTTTTCGGAGTAGGAAATAAAGAAGAGCTATAAAAAGTGTAAAGTTGAGTGCCTGCCACGCCACAATCATCGGCACACCACCGTGGCCACCAGAGGCTGCTTCAACAGTTGTGCTGAATGCAATTAAAAAGAAGACCAACAAGACACTTTTCATTTACACATCCTTACTCATCATTTTTGCAGCAACAGCTTGAGAAAGACCAGAAATGGAGTTTTGTAGCTCATTTCGTAATTCTTGTTTAGTTTTAGCCACATCTGTTCTTGCTTGAGTTAGCTTAGCTTCTCCATCTTTTCTTGCATCAAGCACGCGCTTTGCGTGTTCCTTACCAGCTTCACTTCTTGCTGCTTCAAATGTCGAGTGAACTTTTGTTGCTACTTCACGCGCCTTTACTTGATATTTCTGTTCAAGTTCCCCAATTTCGGTTTTCAAACTTTCTGCACTCTCTTTGCTTCCAACTGTCAATTCTTCTCGTTTTGCCATTGCTTGGTAAAAGGGTCGAAAAATCAACCTTGTTGCCAAAAAATAGGTCGCCAAAAATATTCCAACTTGAATAAAAAAAGTGAGATTTAGCCCTAATTGCTTAAGAATATCCATTTTTAGCTCTCCGACGCGGAGGAGTTAACACCCCTTAGAAAGAGGGGTCAAGGGATTGTTCGTTCCAATGTGTGGTGCTATTTGGGCATATAGGAAGCGCCTTCAAACACAACTCCTTCTTCGATTTGCAAGCTTGGCGTTGTGACTGTTCCTTTTAAAACGGCGGGTGGGTGCATTAAGATTTTTTGACGCGCGAAGACGTTGCCTTTTACTGTTCCACTTATGATAACAATGTTGGCTTCAATTTGGGCCTCAACATCGGCTCCTGGATCAATCACAAGAGTGTCTTTGGTGAAGATCTCACCTTTAAATTTTCCACCAATTCGTACAGTTCCTTCAAAAGTCAGATTTCCGTCAAAAGAAGCCCCTTTATCTAAAAGGGCTGAAACCTGATGGCTTTCTATCGACTCTTTTTGTCCCTCTATCTGGCTGATGTGTTCCATGCTGATTTTAACCTTTCCACAACTTCTGAGAGTTCATCATCTGAGTAGAAGTGAATACCAATTTTCCCTTTTTTATTATTGTAATCGATGGTGACTTTTCTTCCTAATCTTTTTTGAAGCTCATCTTTTAAACCCATAACCAACTTTTGAGTAACATCCACTTCAACAGTTCTACTGGTATTGGATTCCTCTTCTTGTGATTTGATGAGTTTTTCCAACTGACGGACCGAAAGCTTTCGATTCACGGCTTTATATGCAAGTTTTCTCTGAAACTTCAGATCACTTACAGAAAGTAGAACTTTTGCATGTCCAATTGTCAGCGTTCCCTCTGCCACAAGCTTCCGAACTTCTTTTTCTAAAGATAAAAGACGAATCATATTAGATACGCTTGCTCGATCTTTTCCTACTTTTTCTGAAACCTGCTGCTGGGTAAGAGAGTACTCATCAATGAGTCTTTCATAGGCTTCTGCTTCTTCAATGGGATTTAAGTCCGCACGCTGGATGTTTTCAATAAGCGCAAGCTCTAAAGATTTTTGATCTTCAAGCTCTTTAATAATGGCTGGTATTTGCCCAAGTTCTGCAATTTGAGCAGCTCTCCATCGTCGCTCTCCTGCTACAATTTCAAAGTTCCCGCCCTCTATTCTTCGTACCGTAATCGGCTGTAAAAGGCCGTGAGATTTAATAGAATTTGCAAGTTCTGTAAGTTTCTCTTTGTCAAAAAATCTTCGTGGTTGTTTTACGTTGGGTTGGATTTTTTCTAAATCAATTTTCCAAACACGAGCATCATCCGGAATTTTCTGTCTCACTGGCGTTTGAATTTTTTCAGACTCATTTTTGACCTGAATTTCTGATTTTCTGATTTCTTTATCTTTTGGTAGCGAAGTCCCAACCGTTTTGTTTCTTAAGGCTGGTTTTGTTTCCAGTTCATCTGAAAGACCATCACCAAGTAAACTTCCAAGGCCGCGACCAAGCCCGGTTTTCTTACCTCTATCTAAGCTCGACACCTTGAGCCTCCTCTACTTCTTGTACCCTTACCCGGCTTACGCGACTTCGGTCCTGGTTTCTTTTGTCAAGTTCATCTGCAAGCTGACCGTATCTTTCAGCTCCAATAGATTTGTGATCGTATTCAAAAATACAAAGCCCATGGCTTGGTGCCTCGCTAAGTCTGACATTTCGAGGAATGATCGATCCAAAGACCTTGTCCCCAAAGTGTTCTTGAATTTCTGAAACAACCTGATGACTTAGGTTATTACGAGTATCAAACATGGTTAAAATTATACCCTCAATTTTTAGCTCTGGATTAAGCCTTTTCTTGATCAAACCTGCTGTGTTCAATAATTGACTAAGCCCCTCTAGTGCATAGTATTCACATTGAAGTGGAACCATAAAACTATCTGCTGAGGAGAGGGCATTTAATGTGAGTAGTCCCAGAGAGGGCGGACAATCAATAAGTACATAATCATACTTGCCTTCAATTTCCGTAAGAGAATCTCGCAACTTGTATTCTCGACGTGGTGCATCAACTAACTCTATCTCAGCACCCACCAAGTCTGATGTGGCGACTATGATATCCAAATTCTGGACTTTAGTCTGCTTAATCACCTGGTCAATTTTCTTTTCGCCAATTAATAGATGGTAGATATTCTCATCTTGAAATTCATGTCGTTTTAAACCCAATCCACTTGAAGCGTTACCTTGAGGGTCCATGTCTATCAGTAGCACTTTGTGCCCTCTACGTGCCAAAGCTGCAGATAGGTTGATTGATGTTGTAGTCTTGCCGACGCCGCCCTTTTGATTGGCTATGCAAATAACCTTGCTCATAGTTGTCCTCTCATCATCTTTTTCAAAAATGTTCCACGTGGAACATTTGAGTTATTTCAGATAATGCCGAATAGAGAGTTGTGAAGGCAATTCATTTCCTAATTATGACCATGTTTTTTTTGCAAGGGTGCCGTAGCTTCAATTCTACGCCCGAAATAAGTGACTCAATCTACCAAGATCTCGTTTTGAGACAGGGTGAAGCAAAAAGCTACGTAGAAAACCGAGAACAACACCTTGAACTTTCTTATGAGCAGATTGAACTCTCACGAAACAACCCTAAAGAGTACAAAGAGAAAAGAAGGCAGCTCTTGAAGGCTAAAAAAAGCCTTGATCTTGCCCGACAGGCCTACAGATACATTAATTCTCGAATGGTCAGCCGTAAAATCGCTGTTCGCAAAAGCTATAAAGAGGCATATGAAAAGGGGAAAGAAGATGAGTGGTCAACTTCTGAGGATTACAAAACCTATCAAATCAATACGAAACTAAGAGAGGCTCCACGCGTGTGGATAAGAGGGACTAAGGGATTTAGCCAAGCTTCGTCGCCTTAATAACTGCTCTTTCTATGGATGCATCTTTAACTGAGTAGTCACCTATATGTTCAATGTTCCATATGGAACAAAGCTGGTGGGGGATACTTGCAACCTCTGAAGCCCAACCGTCAGATTTCATGTGATAGTAGTCAGCACCATCGGCAAAAACCTTCCTAGTGTTCAAAAGAGCATTTGGAAGAGTTGCAAATGCGCGAGAAACTCCTCCTGTGATGCTACCTTCTTCAAGGTCTTCAACTCTAGAATGATAAACTTCAACATTTTGAAGACCAATGCGTGCACAAACATGCTTTAAAAACTCCACACGCTTTCCACGGGTCTCTACAAAGGTAATCTTCACCGTACGATCCAAAATCGCTAAAACGACCCCTGGAAATCCATTCCCAGCACCGATATCCACCAAACTCTTACCCTTAAAGTCCTTTAAAATAATCTTTGAAGCCTGGATACTATCAGCAAAGTGGAGTTGGTCTAAGTCAGGAAGAGATGTGAGTGATACTAAGTTCATTTTTTCACTAAAGCTCAATAGTTCCACGTGGAACATTCTGAGATCTTTAAGTTCTTTTTCATTTAATTCTGAACCAAACCACTCTGGAATCCGCCAATTGGCTTTTACATAATCCTCAGCCATCAATGTGCCGTCGCTTTATTAAGGTTAGATCTATTAGCTCTGTGGTAGAGCATTATTGCCTGGATAGCTGAGGGATTCACACCACTGATCCGTGACGCTTGTCCTAAGGTCCTAGGCTGAATTTTTGAGAGCTTCTCAATTTCTTCTTTTGATAAGCCCTTCACACTTTCAAATGGAAAACTTTCATCCAGCTCTAAACTCTCCAATTTCTTTGCCTGCGCAATCAACTCATCTTGTCTTGAAATATATCCTTCATACTTCACAGCAATTTCAACAGGCTCATAAACATCAACATTTTGCGTTATTTCAATATCAAAAGCCCTCAGGTCTAAGTATGATATCTCGCTGCGTCGCAGTATCTGTTTGAAACTCTGAGGTTTTTGTAAAACTGGTGATCCCATTTCTTGAAGCGCCTTCTGTACTTGAGGTTTCGGAGTCAGAACACGTTTACTTAAATCATTCATCAATGAGCTTCGTTTTTCCTTCAGGGCTGACAATTTCTCATAATCCACATCTTGTACCAATAAATTTTTATGACCAATTTCTAAAAGTCTTTCAAGAGTATTGTCTTCTCTTAAATTCAGTCGAAACTCCGCACGCGAGGTAAACATCCTATAGGGCTCTTTGGTCCCCTTTGTGACAAGATCATCAATTAAAACACCGATATAAGCTTCATTTCGAGCAAGAATGAACGGGTCCTTTCCCAAAACATTTCTCGCTGCATTGGTTCCAGCCATCAGACCCTGGGCTGCCGCTTCTTCATATCCACTGGTTCCGTTGATCTGCCCAGCAAAATATAGGCCCTTAATCTTTCGAGTCTCTAAAGTATGGCGAATCTCAGTGGGCATAATAAAGTCGTATTCCACAGCATACCCATATCGAAGGACCCTTACATTTTCTAAACCCTCAATCGTTCGTAAAAATTCATCTTGAACCGCAATAGGTAGTGAAGTTGAAATCCCCTGAAGATATATCGAGTTTGTATTTAACCCCTCTGGCTCTAAAAATGTTTGATGACGGTCTTTTTCTGAAAACCTCTCCACCTTATCTTCGATACTTGGGCAGTACCGAGGCCCAAGGCCTTCAATTTTACCTGAAAACATCGGGCTTTTATGAAAGTTCTTGCGTATTACATCATGAGTCCTTGGATTCGTATAACCCATGTGACAAACCACTTGTGGCAAAACAAGTTCCTTAGAACTTCTCAAGCTAAATGGACGAAACACTTCATCGCCCCTTTGGACCTCCATTCTTTCAAAGTTGATGCTTTCTTTAGCAAGACGAGCAGGGGTTCCTGTTTTAAGCCGTCTCACCTCAAATCCAAAGTCGTTCAATTGGTCTGACAATCCACAAGTTGCAGATTCTCCAACTCTTCCACCAGATTCTTGATTATCTCCCATGTGCATAACACCATTCATGAAAGTCCCCGTAGTGAGAATCACAGTCTTAGCAAAAGCCTTTCTCTCATTTTTTGTGACAACACCGCATACTTGGTCTTTTTCTAGAATAAGACTCTGAACCTCTTCTGCCTGAACTTTCACATTGGGATAGCTCTTAAGTCGCTCCCCCATAAGAGTTGCATATATCTCTTTGTCACACTGTGCACGAGAACCCCGCACAGCAGGCCCTTTCCTGGAATTTAATCTCTTAAATTGGATGCATGACTTATCTGTCACAACACCCATTTCACCACCTAAAACATCAATTTCACGAACCATATGGCCCTTAGCAAGACCACCAATGGCCGGATTACAGCTCATCACTGCAATTTTATTCATATCAGATGTCAGTACCAGTACACGCACACCGACCCTGGCAGCAGCAAAAGCAGCTTCCACTCCAGCATGTCCAGCACCTACAACAATCACATCAAAATTCATCATTTCCCTATACAAAATTCACTAAAAACTCGATCCATTACCTGATCATCAAATCGCTCACCAGAACTTTCAAGCAATGCATCTAAGCCCTCTCGTAGTTCAAGTGCAATAAGATCCGGGCTTTGTTTCTCACCAACCAGGCTCTTGGTTTTCTCAACTTTCAGTTTAGCAATTTCAAAAAGCTCAGCCTGTCTTGATTGGATGACCACGTCTGAGTTTCCACTTGTCCGTCTTTCAATCTCTTCTCTCAATAACGCTTTTATAGATTCAATCCCTTCACCAGTTTTTGCACTCACATGTATTCCGAATGTTGAGTGTTTAGATGAAAGCAAGTCTGATTTATTAAGAAGTATTTTGACTTTACCTGAAAAGCGTTCCATCAACTGATCTTCCTCATCCGAGCGTTCTTTTGTAGAATCTAAAACATAAAGCACAAGATCTGCACCTTCGGCCACGCTTATACTTTTCTCAACTCCAATTTGCTCAACTTCATCTACAGATTCACGGATACCAGCAGTATCAACAAACTCAATACGAACTCCATTTAAAATCAAATTTCCAATAACAGCATCACGAGTTGTTCCTGGAATATCTGTCACAATCGCACGATCTTCATCTAAAAGAGCATTAAGAAGACTGGATTTCCCTACATTGGGAAGTCCTAAAATTACCACCTGAAGGCCTGATGAAAGCATCTTTCCTTCATGAAATGAGTCAACAAAGTGAGAAAGTTTTTCTTGAACTCTTTTTAAACGAAGAGAGATTCCCTCATACTGTAAAACGTCAATATCTTCATGTTCAAAATCAATACTTGCTTCTAGATTTGCAAGAACCCAAATCAAATCATCCTTCAACAAAGAAAGTTCTTTTGAAAGGCCACCTCGTAATTGCTTTAAAGAAACATCAGCAGAACGTGCGGATTCTGATTCGATCAATGAAAGCACAGCTTCAGCTTGAATAAGGTCTATCTTTCCATTAACGAAAGCTCGATATGTAAATTCCCCAGGGAGTGCAAGCCGTGCGCCCAAAGATATCAATTCATCCTGTATTCGTCTCTGCACAACAGGACTACCATGGCAGGAAATCTCAACGCTCTCTTCTCCAGTATAGGATTTTCCTCCCAGAAAGGGGGTTACAATCACTTCATCCAATGTCGTTTTATCTTTTGAGCTTATTAACGCTCCAAAGACAGCTCTATGCGACTCCGCTTTCTCTTTCTCAAACTTTGGAAAAACCTTCCGGATAATAGAAAGCGACTGCGCTCCACTTAAACGTAGAACGCCAATTCCTCCATAACCCATAGCTGTCGATACTGCGCAGATTGTGTCAGTGTCACCATCTGGAGCGAAGTGCATATTTAGCGATTGCCGCTTTGAGCGGATGCTCCTCCGTTACCACGGCGATTGTTGTTATTTCTTCGCCCACCACCACGACGGTTATTATTGTTACCGCCTGTTGCTGGGAAGATTTTGATCTTTTTATAGTGCCCATCTCCTACAGATCGAGTTTTCACCCTCTCATCTCCTGAAAGATGTTGGTGAATGATTCTTCGATCTTTTGGAGGAAGAGCTTTACAGTAAACACTCTTTTTCTTTTCCAAGGCCATCGACTTCAAACGATCTGCAAGTTCCAAAAGTGCTTGATTTGTTTCTTCTCGAAATCCATTGGAATCAAAATTCAATCGTACTCTCGCCTCAGGTAGCTGATGCTGTACAACGCGCTTTGTGAAAAATTGAATCGCATCAAGAAGTTGTCCCTCTTTTTCTTTCAAAAGTTCTTCATCTTCGCCAAAAATTTCAACTCCAATCCCTTCATCTCCATCATCATCAATGTCATATGAAAGTTCGAGTCCTGAATTCTGCAGCACTCCCTCAAGGGTCGTATCTACGACATCCATAATATCATTGGCCTCACCACTGGCTTTGCTACCAAAAAACTTTTTAAATAGATTCATCCTCTTCTCCTTTTCAATCTATCGATCTTAGAGTCGTTTTTACCGAAACATCTTCAGGTTTTTTTTCCCTAAGTAAAATGGCTTGTTGAATTATGCTAAATAAACTTCCTACAAAAATATAAAGAGCAAGACCACTTGGGTACATAATCAAAAATGCTGAGAAAATCACTGTCACAAACATCATCATTTTCTTTTGACTTGGATCTGCAGCCGTTGGAGTCAATTGTTGCTGTAAAGTCATTGTGATGAACATTAAAACTGGAAGCACAAAATACGGATCTCTCAAGCTGAGGTCATCAATCCATAGAAAAAACGGAGCTCGGTACAGTTCAATCGAATTACCCAGCACAGAGAAAAGGGCTATGAAAATAGGAAACTGTAAAAGCATCGGAAGACAACTTCCAAATGGATTTGCACCTGATTCTTTCATGATTCGCATAGACTCTTGATTCATCAGTTGCGGGTCATCCTTATGCTTTTCTTTAAGTGCTTTGAGTTGTGGCTGAATGTCCTTCATTTTCTTCATAGATTTAAAAGACATGACATTAAACGGAACAAGTATAATGCGCACAACAAGCGTCAGTAAAATAATCGCGACACCCCAGTTGGAAGTGACAGAATAAAACCATTTCAGAAGATCTAAAATCGGATGCCCTAGAAAGCTGAACATCCCAAAATTCACAACATCATCTAAACGCTCATCTACAGCAAGTAAGGTGTCTCGTTCTTTGGGACCTATGTAAAGAAGCTGACTGACCGTAAATAACTCCGAATTCGGACTTTCATAATTCAATCTCCCAATGGCAAGCGATTCTTCACCTTGAAAGTTGAATTTAGCTGTCGGTAGGATTTTTGAATTATCAATCACTGTTCTTGTGAAATAATGGCTATCCAAAGATAAAACTCCAACTTTTTCATAAGCTTCGTTTTCATCGTCTGTTGCTAGAGGCAAGCGATCTGTTTTTGTTCCATAGTTTACAAAGAAAGTGGATTGGTCATAATTGATTGCAAAGGGAATTGAGCTTTCTTGAACAGCTATTTTTTCATTAAAAAGAGAGGTCACTGGAGATGTTGCTCCCTCAATTTTCATTTCAACATCAAGTGTGTACTCATCAGGACGAATTGTGATTTCTTTTATTATTTTGAGTGGACCACGGTTGGCTTCACCACGAAACTTAGTTTCACTCAGTTTTTCAATACGGAAATTCAATGGCTTCCACGAATCCCCATACCCTGTGGCAAAAAGCGGTGTCATAGAATTTTCTGAAATTATAATAGGCTTTTCATCTCGCGTCTTGTAGGCATGAATCTCGACGTTCTTTAGACCCATTCCTCGGCTTGAAATTTGACCACTGAATTTTGACCCACTAAAGGAAGTAACCGTCTCTTTTTCTGGCAATGTCGACTTGGCTTCCTCTATATCTGAAGCTTTCAATTCCGAAACAGGCTCTGAAAGTTGTGCTGTTTTCTTTTCTGTATCGCCAATTTCTTTTTTACTTTCTTGCTTCTGCCCTTGTTGAGCATAGTACTCAGGATATTTATTTTTTTGATACATTTGCCATAGTATAAGAATTGCAAAACAAGACACTATTGCCATCAATGTTTTTGGATCTAAAAATGATCCTTTTTTATCGTTACTCACTGCAAGCAATCCCTTTCATGTATAGTACGTGCTGTTTGTCGTCTAGGGGCTGGATCAAGACCAAATGGTCCAAGAGGCCTACACTTAATTAGTCTTTTAAAAATAAATGAAATAGCTCTATCGATACGGTGATTTTTAAGACATTGTTCTGCATAGTCTGAACACGACGGTTCAAAACGACAAGCACCACCCATCCAAGGGGAAAGAACAATTCTATAGAAAGACAAAAATAAAAGCGAAATTGTATTAGCTAGACTTAGTAGCCAATCTCCAAGCTTTATCCATGCAGATTGCAAATTCATTATAATTTAAATTCCTATAAAACTCTTTATCCCGCGCGCGCATAACAAAATTGATGTCTACTCTTGGAGTTTTTTCTTCAGTTAGACGTTGTCTCAAATATGCCCGACACCATCTTTTCATTTTATTTCTTAAAACGGCGTTCCCAACTTTTTTGGGAATCGTCCACCCACATCTTAATTTTCCAATTTCATTTTCTTTGATGTTGATAAACATCCACGAAGACAAAAAACTTTTGTGCCCTTCTTCTCTTAATTTAAGAAAGTCACAGCGACGTCTTAAGACGTCGAGTTTTTGCCTATTTTCCACCCACACTCACCGTGAGCTTTTTACGTCCCTTGGCCCTTCTTCTTGAGAGCACATCTTGTCCGTTTTTAGTCGCCATGCGTTTTCTAAAACCATGAGTGGTTTTGCGGCGTTGTCGGCTCGGCTGATATGTTCTTTTCATGCCCTTCTCCTTCGTGACTAGAAGGGGTAGATAAATCATGACGCGCTTTAGCCTGTCAAGTTATTGAATCACCTCTTTTAATCTGCTAGAAATTTGCGCAAACCGTTGATAGGGGCCGGGGTGAAACGTTGAATAGAGAACTTTGGAACCAGATAAAATCTAATATAAGCCTAAAAAACCAGCACAATCCTGCTCTGAGGATTATGCTCGATTCTATATGCCCTTTTGATGAAGCTGAAACCCCTGAAGGAACTCAGCTCAAGTTCAAAGTACCAACTGATTATCACAAATCTTGGGTTTCAGACAATTTACTTGGTGAAATTTGTACAGAGCTCACAAAGGTTTATGAAAATATTTTTGAGGTTATTGTTGTTGTCAATGAGCAGCAAGAAGCTGAAAATACAGCAAAATATTCAAACCCACAATTCTCAATTGGTCAGTTTGCCCCGTCTCCAGCTCAAGTGAGCTCAAAAACGACTCCCTTTTCAACAGAAACAGCTCGTCGAGGCGTCATGCGCCCGGACTAC
>JAUICD010000086.1 GCA_030427965.1 Bdellovibrionia bacterium | reverse complement strand
GATGGCAGCTGAACACGTTTGCCACGAGGCTTCTTCGGCGCCTGGGATTTGTTGGTTCCCTTTGAGCGCTCAGAGCTCTTTCCGTAGAGCTTATTCTTTATTGTGACGAACTCTTCCCCGATCAACATCCGACGTTGCTTCAGCTCTTCGTTGCGGGCTTCAAGCTCCTCAACGTGGTTACTTAGTTGGCGAATAATGCTTTGGTTACCATTCAGTAAGATGATTAATTCATCTTTGGTCAGCTGCTCAAGCTTATGCGAAGGGATTGGTTCTAAAAGTTGCTCTTGGGTTAACACCCAAACAGCATCTTAAACATGCACTTGGCTTGGCAAGCCATGACTCATTGGGAGTCGACTTTTTTGTATTCTTTTATTTGAACGAATGACTTCCTCAGGGCTGTCAATGAACCTCTTTTCTAAATCGGCACCTTCGAAAAACAAGCTAAACTCCGCCTGCGTCAATATAACCTCTTTCCCGTAAAATGGGTTGATCCGACTAAATAAACCCCTCTCCAGACGCTTGGCTACAATTACTAAACCTGTCCCATCATAGTAAAGACACTTAACTGAAGTCCTTGCCTTGTTAATAAACAAAAACAAGTGGCCTGAGAGTGGATCTTGATTCAGGACTGACTTTACCCTCGAATACAACGAATCGTAAGAAGCCCGCATGTCAGTGGGCTCCTTGCAAACAAATATCTTCGTCCTACGATTCAAGCCAATCATGACGCTCGTTTCAGAAAGTCTAAAAGACAATCTACTGTGGAGAACTCAATCACGTGTTTCTCCTTCCAGCGAAGAACCATATTGCCCGAACAAGCTCCTGCCGGGGCAGATAAATTGCCTTCAATTTGAATCTCCTTAAACTCTGAGGAGGGCATCACACCCTCTCTCTTTAACTTCTTTGCCTTGCCCATTAGAAAGCCCATTTGATTCGAAGTCGTTCCAAGACTAGAGTAAAACTCCTTACCACTGCCAGTCCATGACTCCCAGGCCGACAAAATATCAACCAATAACTCGTTGTCGACACCCTTCAGATATCCACCATCTGTTTTGTAAGTACTTAATCGCTTCTTTAATAATGTTAGATCCATGAAGCACCTCCTGTGTTGGTTTGCCTGTTTATCCTTGGGTTCAATCTAACACTTTTTAAATATTTGAAAATGTGGGGAAACTAGACGATTTACAATTGACCTTCATTTAAAAGTTTCCCTACTTGATAAAAATTAGTGCAAATGATCCAACCTTTTTATAGCCCATGGACTCATACAGTTTCTGTGCTGGGATATCTGTTTCCCCAGTAAATAAAATACTTTTTCTGTGCCCGTGGGTGTGGAGACAATCATAAAGCATGTGAAACATTGTGGCTTTAGCCAGACCCTTCTTACGCAGCTCTTTTGGTGTGAAAACTCCACCAACCTGACCAATATCATCACCATTTGAGTTCAATGCAGCCCTAGATACAAGCTCCCCATTCTCAAACAATCCCCACCATTCTTTTTTTGCGGTTCCGGCGTCAAAACTATTGCGTTTTTCTTCATCAGAAAGCTGATCGGAGAGACCAAGCTCTTTCAGATACGCAACACTCATTGGCTCCCACTGTTCGTAGTCAGATGCTACAAGAAGACGTACTCGCTTGTCCTGAGCCAGTTTTGGATCATCACCTGACAATGGATAAGAATACAAGATTTCTTTAGAGTAAAAACTTGCCTCCACATTTGATTTTTCCGACTTGTGAGATTCCCATATAGGCTCAATTGACGTCCAATCGCCAACAAAACCATTCAATTCAATACTCTCACTCTCAATGTCCGACAAGACTTCAGACGCATAATTACCACTCGTCTGAGCAAGTAAGTTGCCTCGTTTTGTAAGGCAAAACACCCCTTGAACTTCATTACCTTTTAACAGCAACTTGAAATTTCCTGAATTCGGGTGAGCTGTCAGGTTGGGTCCATGATCTTTGAAATTGTTTATCAAAAATTGAGAAGTATCTTCATTGACGTTTAAATATTCCAACATCTGGATTTTATTTTTTGGTCCTACAGGCTCTATCAAGACATGGCTCATCAGTGAATCTCCACTTTTGGGTTTACCCCAAGGAATTCAAAGAAGAAGAGCAGCTTGGGACCACTCTTTGGCCCTCTATGAAGAAAAGCCTTGCTTTCATCCAAACCAAGCTCAACTCTTCGGTCCTTGGCATTAAAGATGAGCATTTCACCAACTTTCGCCGAGTATTTATCGGATATAGTCGGAGTTCCATAAGTCGTCAGAATCGCAGAAACCATCTGGCGATAAGCTCGGCCTGTGTACCCCTGGTCTTCATGTACCTCTGAACCCAAATGAGATGTGTTATGCCTTTCATTCATCTGTCTAATCATACAGCGAGCGAGTTTCAACTCATTGTCCTTGAGACCACAGTGATATTTCGTCACTAAGTTATTAACTGTTTGAGTAAAACCCAAAATCACAGGTGTAAACTTAAGACCAAGTTCATTGTCGATAATTCTCGAAGCCTTCTCACTGTCGTGAATAAAAAGTGTTGTGGATTCATCATGAAAAGACTTGAGACCACTAGAAACCTTTTTCCAGTCATCGGGAAAATAGAAGGCAATTTCATTATAGTAGCTATCTCTATTAGCATGCAGCTTCTTTTTATCCATTGCTAGATACAAAGGCTTTCCTAAAATTTCAGGAGTTTTTCCTTTCAAATCTATAACAGAGAAACCTACAGAGTTAATATCCTGCATGGCAGTTTTAACTTTTTGAGACAGCTCTTGATTCATACTTATTCCTCAAAAGTGTATTTCATATTTTCAAAATCAATGGTCCATCTATATTTATTCAAAAAAGCATGTGCAATTAATCCTGAGATTTTAACTCCCCCAAAGTTTCTAAATGGGATTTGCTCTTGATGAATCGCGATTTGATCACTCTGTAAAAGCGGCCCTAAACCCACCACCCCTGAAAGTTCAATACTTTGGTTTTTCTCTAAATCCTTTTTGTCGTAGCCCAAATCCAACAACGTTTGTGTCGATGTAAAAACTGATGCTTGACGACCATCGTTGTGAAAAGACACAAGACCTGTATCTACAAAAAAGTTTATGTCTTTTTTATCTCCAAGAGATCCTTTCGCAAACATAAAATGGTCGCTCCACATGTAGAAGTTCATTTCACTTGAGGTAATAATATTCCGCTTTGCAGGGTGAAATGGCCTTTGGCCAAATGGTGTTAAAACAAATTTGGAGTTTGGATAGTCTACCGTCGATAAAAATCGTTGTAGCAAATTTGTTCCAAAAATAACTTTCTTCTCAACTGCTGATCCATCCAAACAGTCTGAAACCAGGGTTGGAACATTTTGACCTCGAAGCTCTCCAAAATCTAGACTTGTTTGAGTAAACCAAACTTTTGCGTCCTTGTTGTTACAATTCCCTTCACCATAATAAGAAATGTCTAGAGATAACTCTGAGGCAAGTTTTGTAGACATTATTAAAAAGGGGCCACCAGTGTCAAAATGTCCAATTAGTGGTGTTCCATTAATACTCAATTCTACCGCCGGAATATATGGATTTAATGGATCTGCCTTGTAAAATGGA
>JAUICD010000048.1 GCA_030427965.1 Bdellovibrionia bacterium | reverse complement strand
TTCTGAGAGGTTATGAAGTAGGTTATGGAAAGACCGACAGCTGCAAGTATTCCAACCGCAATTAGAACTTCAATTATAGAAAAGCCACTTGATTTTTTCACCTGGGAATAAGGTTAGCCTATCCATAGGGCGTCTGCCACCCTTTTGTGTATCAAAGCGTCAAATTTTGAATAGTTCTTCAGACTTTGTAGTTTTTGACACGTTGATAAAGAAAAGGGTGGCAGACGCCCTATGGAGTGGGTTTAGGGCATAGTACTACAACCGAGGATTGGACCAAATTCGATATAGAATATTTCTGAAAGATTGAGAGGTCGTTTGCTCATAGAGATGAGCACGGTGTCCTCATCAAAGCGGGTTGGGTTATATCGGCGAACAATGCAATTGTGATGGTCTGATCCGGATTTGTCCACATCTACAAGAACTCCGTTTTGAATCAATATAGAGTTCAATCTCAAGCCTTCTTGGGGGGCATCGTATTCAAAGTAAAGAATTCCAGATCTGACAGGTCGACCAATACTTGCACTAGGGCTGTACTCAAGTTGGAAAAGATGCATGTTGTATACTGTGGAATCAGATTGAATGATTGAATCTTTTGAAACCTCCATTGGAGCGTTTTTATCAACATAGAACTGCATTTCAAGTGGTGAGCCATCTTCAAGCTGGTAAGTGATTTTTATTTCTGCATATTCAAGTTCATAATCACCCACTTGGATCTTTTTAGGTGCCAACTCAATATTTGTCATTTCACACGCGAGTGATTGGTTGAGGCCAACTGCGTGACAGATATCAGGCGTGTTTCCTGATAAGACAGCTCCTTCAAGTGCTCTTTTTAGTGTAGTATGATTGATTTCAATGCTCTCGGGCTGATCTTTGTCACCGCCATCATTGATGAGAAGTCTCTTGCCAAATCCTTTAGATACGAGAAGTGATCTCCATTGCCTTTCTGTCATACTTTCATTGGCGTTTTCTTTTAACCAATTTGTAACATATCGAATATTTTCATTGTCGACATCGGTTAACTTTCTAAGTTGTTCTTTGGGGTAGAGTGCTTCGAGTGCTTTGATATCAAGTGTGAAGTCTTCGTCATCTGAGGTGATGTTACCTTCGTGATCGCGGCAAACGCCATCTTCTGGGTAGATATAACTCATCGCTTGAATGAGCTCTCCATAGGGAATAAATTGTACAAAAAAGAGTTGCATAACAAATTCATGTAAAATCAAATCGGCCTGTTCTTGAAGAGTCATCTTGTCAAAAAAGCGTTTGTCGATCCAAACCGCATTCATGGTTTGAAGTGCAATTTGATCTGTTTCATTTTGAATGAAACCAACGCCAAGTGAGTTTTTGTCAACTTTGCTTAGATCAACAGGTGCAATATACCAAGTCTTATACTTTAAAAGGTCCTCAATTGAAGAATCTGGGCCACATGTGATTGTGCCTTCTTTGTTATCTCTATCATCTTCATATTCATCTTCATATTTGAGATGTTGCATAAGAGGTTTCACAAGCTCTTTGTAGGCCTGAAGTTCCATGGGGTTTACTGTGTAGGACTCAAAGACCTTTCCATCAAGTCCTGTACCGCCGCCACTGTCAGTTGTACCTTGTGGGGTTAACTTGGTTTCAAGTGCACTTTTGGTTTTGTCGTCATTCTTTTTAACCCTATAAGGGCTATTTTCGTCACAACCGACTAGTGCTGTGACAAAACCAATTGTGAGAGCTAGAACTAGAGTGTCTTTTACTACGTTTTTCATCATCGACTCCTTATGTTTGCAACGGACGTTCCACTTGTGTGGAGTTCGTCTGTTTGTTTCTAGGTTCAAATATAATGATGCGAAGCAACAAAATCCACGATTTTATAGTTAACAGTTACAGTATTATTTAACTTTTAGTAAAATATCAAAATGGCATCAATTTTTGATTTTCTCAGTTATCGTGAGTACTTAACTTCTTGGATCGATTCTCAAAAAGATCGTAAATATGGTATCAAGGGGAGAATTGCCACTCAAATTGGTGCTAGTTCAAGCCTTGTGAGTCAAATTCTTAAGGGTGAAAAGAGTCTGACCCCTGATCAAACCTCTGATCTTTCTGACTTTATGGGTTTAAGTGAACTTGAAGGTGAGCAACTGCATCTCTTGGTTGACTGGGATCGTGCAGGGACACGGAGATTTAAAGAGAAGTTGATGAAGCGAATCTTGGAAAATCAAGAGCGCTCAAAGAAGATAGGAGCTCGAGTTCTTCGAAACAAAGAACTCTCAGATGAACAGAAGTCTGTTTATTATTCTAGTTGGCTTTATACGGCTATACGAAATATTGCAGCTCTTAATGACGTCTTGTCGGTGCAGGATATTTCAGATTACATCGATGTTGATGCTGGGACTTTAAATAAGGTGATTCAGTTTTTATTAGAGAACCAACTTTGTATAGAAAAAGAGGGTGCAATCACATATGGACCAGCGAGCACGCATATTGATCGTGAGTCGGATTATGTCAACATCCATCACAGAAACTGGCGATTAAAAGCTATAGAAAGAATGGAGAAAAGAGAGGGAGGGGATGTGTTCTTCACTTCACCCATGTCACTCTCTCATAAAGCTATAGCAGAAATTGAAAAACGGATTCCCAACTTTATTCAAGAGATAATGAAAGTTGTTGGGCCTTCTAAGTCTGAAGAGGTGGCCTGTTTAAATATCGATTGGTTCCGGTATTAGTATTAGGGTGACTGCCACCCTATGGCGGGGGTTACTTCATGTTGCGGATGGTATTCATTGCAACATCGTGCCGAGTTTTTAGCTTGGCTTGCCCCGTTACGGTAAACTTAAATTTTGTTTTGTAAGTAAACTGACCCTCCCGATCCACTTGATCAGGTGTGATCACAAAGTGCACTTCGTCCCCGCCTTGAAGGTGACCAATTTGTGGGGTTGCATTGATAAAATCAAAAACAAATGGATCTCGAATTCCTTTTAAGCCAGATACGATAACCTCTACTTTGACGCTTTTTCCTGCGCTAAAAATTCCACGTTTGAATTTGATTTCAATATCAAATCGGTTGCTCTCTTCTTCGCCTTCAAATCCATCATAGGCAAGTTTGTACGTCGCAACACCTTTTACAATTTTTTTGAGATTTCCACCAACTCCTACAGTGCGCTGAGTTTCGTAAAGGATATCACCCTCCTCTTCATTGACAGTTACAGTGGAGCCCTGGATATCACCATCAAATGGACCAAAAATAGGAACTGGTAAATCATGTGGAAAGCTAGATGGAAGAAAAGGGGAAGGGGCTCTGTTGAAAAGAGGTTTTGAATAAAGCTTGTGTGTGAATTTATGTAAAATGTTTTTTTGGCTTTTGTCTGTAATGAAAACTTGAAAATCTTCACTTGAATGCGGTTGAGACGAATCATTTGAGCAAATGGCCTGCGCGTCTTTGATTGTGCCAATTTCTGTTAAATTGTCATTGGTCTCTGTTGGTATGCTAGGCGGGATTTGTTCAATTGTTACATCTACATCTGGCACAGGATCTCCACATAGAGCTATGGCTTTAAAATAGGATTTTCCTGTCAAATCCTGAGGGAGTGCTTTGTCGGTAAAAAAGAAGTGGAAATTTTCTTTTAGCTTTTCTGCATTTTCTTTTCTCTGCTGGTTTTTCCCTTTAGGTTTTTGAGCCATTTGAAATGAGAAGTGTTCATTGGGTGTGATGTCGCTCGGTAGGTATAGCTCCACATCTCCGTAATTGGTTGTGAGAGTGACTTTTTTAACTCCAGTTCCTGACTGAACTTGCAAACTTGAAGCAATAGCTTCAAAAGAAAAGAGTCCGATGAAAATGCTGACGATCACTTGAAAACCTATTTTAAGAAACATAATTCCTCCGAGGTCGCTAAATCTACCTCTCAATGGTGGGGGTGTCCACTTAACAGGTTATCCAAATGGGACTGAGGTGAAAATTTACATCTTTTAAACCGTAGATGTGATCCTTTGGGGGTGGCGCAAAAGTGAAGTTAATTTCTCTTAATAAAAACGGTTTGTCTAAATTTAGTAAAAAGATGTCTATCGGCTTTTTACAATGGCTTGTCTAAAATTTAGTAAAAGGTGTCTATCGACTTTTTACCTAACGACGCATCAAAGAAAACAGTTCAAGTCGCTTTCTTTGGCGCACCGTTATGTAAAAGCTGGGCAAGCACACTTTGCTTTGTAATTTCATATAGTTATATATGGAAAAGGTGCCTCGCCTAAAGTTCTCATCTTGAAACGCCGATACGTTTCATAAGGGGAATTCTAGTGAAGATTACGGGTAAGACAGGGATACAGATTGGGTTAGGTCTACTCCTTTTGGGGATTGGCGTTGTCTACCAAAACTGTGGGCCTGTGGAGTTTGCTCGCGACCCGGATTCCAATAGCGGGAAAGTTGGTGTTTCCAATTTTCCTGATGGATCTGTCACTGTCAAAAACGGTGCAGGGGTTGAGATTGAATCTGGGGATTCTCTTTGTAAGGGTGGTGTTTCTCAGGAAGACGCACAAATTGTTGAATTTGAAATATCTTCTCTCGGTTTTGAAGAGCAAACTTACTGGTGCCAAGTCTTGGAACCCGCGTTTTCTCAAGAGTTTTGGAATTGTGAATTGGCTTTACCGATACACCCTCAAGGGGTAGATGGGAGTTTTGAGTTTCTTTCACCTCCAGATCGATCTGATGCAATATTGATATATGAAGACCTTCCCTTTGATAGTTATCATCTGAGTTTTTTGGTGGAGGGTATTGATAGTCGAACTGAAGAGAATTTTGTTTCTAGTCCCATTGGGTTTCGGTTTCTTGTAGAGGATTGCTCAGTAGCAACAACAACGACTACGATAACCACCACTACGACAACGTTGAATAGTAGTACGACAACAACATTCACGACGACAACAAGTGTGACAAGTACGACGGCACCTACTACAACAACGACGAGTACTACAATGTCGACAACAACGTCTACGACGACGAGCACTACAACAACGACGGTGCCAACTACAACATCTACGACGACAAGCACCACCAGTACAACCACAACAACGACGGTGCCAACTACAACATCTACGACGACAAGCACCACTAGTACAACCACAACAACGACGGTGCCGACAACAACTTCTACCACAACAACTGTGACAACAACCACGTTGCTGCCGCTTCGAGTGTTTATGAAGGCACCAACGACAGTCAGTCATGCTGAAAATGCGGGTGTAAAAACAGGATTTGTTCGACTCAATCGTTTGAACTCACAAAGTGTAACTGTATCTTTGATAGCTCTTGATGGAACGGCCAGTGCTGGTCAGGATTACAATTTGCTAGATACTTCAGTTGTGATTGCGGCCAATACAATTGAGAAATCGTTTCAGTATCAAATTCTCAATGACACGATTGACGAGGGGAATGAAGAATTCAAAATAAGAATTCAAACTTCAAATCGTGGCACGGTTATAAACCCTAGGGAACTTACAGTTACTATCACCGACAACGATCTTGCCCCTGCGGTGCGATTTTCACTCAGTGAGAAAATAGTCAATGAGTCTGTAGGCCCGACAACGATTGATGTCACTCTCTCAAAGGCAAGTGGTAAAACAGTCACTGTTGAAAGAAAACTCAACACAGGTTTGTCCACAGCGACAATGCCTGCAGATTTTTCAGTTGTAGGTGGAAGCAATGGAACGTTAACTTTTCATCCAGGTGAAACAACTAAAAGTTTCCAAGTGAATGTTGTGAACGACACTCTTGTTGAGAATCAAGAAACAGCCGTTTTTGATTTGGCAAATGCAGTAAATGCTTCCATCGGTTCACCAAATCGTCATACATTGAAAATCAATGATGATGACTGTAGTTCAACAGGCCCTATCTATGTGTCTTCTGGAGGAACCGTTCGACCAAATAATGCCAACAATCGACCTGCAAGAATTGCAGCTCAAGATGGTTCGCCTCTAAATATCGGAGCTCAGAATGTGGACCCAGCTACGGGCAATTATCTGGGCGATCCAGGTAGTGGTGGATGGGTGATTGTCGACCTTGGATGTTTTAGAGATCATGCTGGAAATGACATTGTTCAGTGGGAAGGCGGAAAAAATGAAGGTGGTCAGGTTTTTGTTGGTGTAGATGGCGCACAACTCAACGTCAACCCAGACAGTAATGGAGACCCGAGGCGCATGGGTTGGGTGCACGTACCGCCTCAGGGGCGGCGCGGAAGTCTCTGTCCACCAGAAACTGTTGATCCACAGCTCGGTGATGAGACGATACCTGAGGCGACAAACATATGTTACTCAGGTGGAGCTGGACAAACCTCGGCAGCGAACCCTCTAGACATTGGTCGAAATGACAATGCTTCATACCGCTATATTTACTTTTGGAGTGATGGAAGTAAAAAAGGTAGTGAAGATGGTGGTGCTTCAGATGTCGACTTCCTCGGCGTTCTTCCGTAAAAAAGCTCTCACAACCTTGATGAAAGTTTAGGTCTAGAAAACTCTGGAAACCCTATCATGTCTTAGGTGATATCAAGCAATTACCGAAAAAGTATACAGGAGATTACGTATGCTAGATTATCTTACGCGGATAATTTTTGCCGCTATTGTTTCGGGAGTTTGTTTTTTAGGAACTTACTATTGGTACATATCAAATCCAATTGAAGAAATTGTAACTAAAGAAGAACGTGAAATTGCTGTACTTGCAACGTCTGAAAACGAAGTGCAAAGAAAGCCTATTGCAAAAGTGATTTGGCAAACTGTTTCAGATAATGAACTTTTGCGTGTTGGAGATTCCGTTCGAACCAATTCAGAATCTGAAGCAAGAATTGAATTCAAAGACTCCAATGATGTTGTAGAACTTGAGCCCAACTCCTTGATCATTCTAGATGAACGAGATGGCTCACTGAATTTGGAATTTATCAAAGGCAATATATTGGTGAGTGGAAGTGGGCGTACCTTCAACTTGCGATCCGGAAACAGAAGTCTTTCATTTAGTGGTGATTTTAGTCTCGGTAAATCTGCAACTTCTGACATAATGGATATTCAAGTCTATAAAGGACAGGTCAATCTTGTTGATGGAAACAAGAAAGCTTCGATCCAAGAGGGAAAAGCGGCGCTCATTGGTAAAAATGGACTTGAGATGTCAAAGAATATGATTGAAATCACATATCCGCTTCAGCGCGAGAATATTTATATTACCCCGGGAGAAGAAGAACGTTCATTTTTTAGATGGAAGTCTATTGATCCCGGTTATACAGTTCAGCTATTTACTGGTAAAACTCGCGAGACAATGGCCCCACTACCAGAAATTGCGGTTTCAGGAGATGCTGTTGAAATTGCAACTCAAATCCCTGTAGGAAAACACTACTGGCAAATTGTAGCGTCACATTCAGATGTTTCAAAGCCTCGTATGATGAGCCCAATTTCACGAAATTTAATTATTGCAAAAGTTCCTCCAGTACTTCTTGCGCCAGCAAATGCTTCGAAGCTTATAATTGGAAAAGACAAAAGCTTTATCTTTCGTTGGGGAAACCCTGCACGATTGAATAATCTTCTCATTGAAGTTGCTACAGATGCTCAGATGAAGAAAGCTGTTCTTAGAGACACTCTTCCTGCAGGTGACCTGTTGGAGTCGACTGTCAAGAAGCCGGGGAAGTACTACTGGCGAATTACAGGTTATCTTGGAAGAAAAAAAGAACCTGTCTCAAGTGATATAGCAACATTTACTTTAGAGGAAGTTGGAAAACTACGACCTCCAAAGCTTCTGCAACCAGAAGAAAGAGAAGGAATTCCGCTTGCTGAGGTGAATGAAAAGGGAGTTTTTCTCAAATGGGAAAATGTTCCTGGTGTTGAGATGTATCGTGTTTCGGTGATTTATAAGGGGACATCCAAAGGAATTTTTAATGGTTCAAACTCAATAGAAGAGGACACCAAGCTTCCACAATATAGACTGCCAACTGCAGATGTGGGGAGTTACTCCTGGAGTGTGAAGAGTCTTGAAAAGAGCGGGCAAGTATCCAAGTCTTCTAAAATCAGTCAATTCAGAGTTGAAGCTCTTGGCCAACTTCTTTGGGCAGATGGAAAAGATAGATCTATATACATGTTTCAATCGATTGACCCTGAATTTGAAGTCTCTTGGAAGCCTGGGCCAAAAACCACAACTGAATACCAACTTCGATGGGTTCCTATCGGGCAAGAGATGTCGAGCGTAGATTGGATAAAAGTGAATGGGACAAGCTTTAAAACAGGTGTTGCTTCAGTTGGCCCGGTGTCGGTTGAAGTACGAGCTTTGAATAAAGCAAAGCAAGTGATCGCAAGGTCATCTCGAAAAACAGTTGTAGTAGAAATGGAACCTCGCTTGCCAGCTCCATTCTTTGCAGATTCACTTCCTCCACAGCTGAAGGCAAAGAGAAATGGAACAGCTGATGTTTCTTGGAAACCTGTAGATGGCGCGAAATCTTACGTCGTACATATTTTAGATGCAGAAGGGAAATCCATAAAAGAGATTGAGAGTACCTCGCTTTCTGGGTCTGTCAAAAGTCTTTTACCTGGAGAGTATAGTGTGTCTCTTCAAAGTGTCGATAACAAGGGGAGAAAGGGTATTAAGGGGACAAGTCGTCCACTTGTTGTCCCCAATAACAGTGATGTGAAGGCGCCAACGTTAAAGGCCATACAGGTGAACTGATTGATGAAACGAACTTCAGCTTTTATTCGAAACGTCATAGCCATCTTGATTGGGATGAGTTTTGTTGTGTTTTGCGTAAACTCAGAGGCTCAGATAAAGAAAAGTGAAAAACGAAGGCTCTTTTTTGAGTGGGAAGAGGTTGAAGGTGCAAAACTTTATCAAGTGGAGCTTACAAAACTTATAGGTAAAGACAAAAAGAAGAAACCTGTTATTTTCAAAAGAAAAAAACCAACATTTGATGCAAAAGTGTCACCTGGTAAGTATTTGATCCGAATGCGTTCCTTTGACTCTAGAAGTGTTCCTGGGGATTGGAGTGAAACATTTGATGTCGTTGTTAAGGTACTACCGCCAAAGAAAATATACCCAACCAAAGCTTTGAAAATTAAATCCAAAGACTCTGAAGAGGAAGACGTTGTATTTAAATGGTCAAAAGTTGGCGGAGCAAAAGATTACCGTCTTGAAATTGTAGACTCAAAATCTGGAAACAGTGTTTTCAATGAAGTTGTGGACGAACTTGAAAAAGAGGTCGAGCTTCCAGTGGCGGCTTCTTATGACTGGCGTGTGACGGCGATATACAAAGATGGAACAGAGGGTGAGATGGGAGAGCTCGGAACGCCTTTTGTGTTACTGGGTGAAAAGTTAGATAAACCAGATATTGAGAAACCTGACACAGATTTTGTTCGAGAACTGAAATGGTCTAAGCCTGATCGTGCTGGGTACTATTCCTACCATCTCTTTAAGTTGAATAAGAAACGCAAAAAATGGGAGTTGATAGAGAAGGGGCCTGTGGAAAAAAGTAATGAAATAGCTTTTAATGAAAAGTACTCAGGTGGAAAATATCGACTGAAGGTAAAAGCGCATGCGGACAATGTGATCTCCTCAGATTTAGCAAAAATGGAGTTCAAAGTTTACGATGGAGATAGAAGTCCAGCTGCAGCCTATAGACATGAAATGCGTGAATCGATGGAAAAGGAAGCCAATGCTTATTTCGTAGCAAGTTACTTGCTGTCTTCTGTTGAGTATACAAGTGTTATCAAGGAGCTGGATAAATCCTCATCAACAGATGTTGTTGGTGGAACGGGACGATTGGGTTTGGGTTACTTTTTTGAGGACAGTAGTTGGGGGACTCTGTTGATTGCAGATTTGAGCGGAGTTGTTATTGGCGGTAAGAACTACACGTACTCAGCTGCAGAACTTCATGGGTCTTGGAGAACTTATTGGGGAATATCGCAGGTGCGTATTTCGGGAGGCTTGTTCTACAAAGAACTTCCGGCTACAATACCAAGTGATGTGGACGAAGTTGAGGTTGAAAATGTGAATTTGTATGGGCCTCATCTTGGATTTGATATTTGGTATCCTCTATCGAGATCTTTTGGAATTCAGTTCAACACGAGATTTTATGTTGGCTTAGATGGTGAAGCTCCCAATGATGAAAGCATAGTGCCTTCCTTGAGTTATCAAGCTGGTGTTTTGGGGTCATTGAGGCTCTCGCAAAATGTTATGGGATTTTTGGGATACGCTTATAGACTTGATTCCGCGACATTTGATGCACGTGCTGGGTCCAATTCTCCTGATTCAGATAGCTTTGCCGAAGATGGTGACCAAGACGAAGTTAGCATCGAAGGGCACTACCTCAATCTCTTTTTGGAGTGGGGATTCTAAAATCGATTTGTAAATTCAGATATTGAAAAAAACTGACCTCTCGGTTGCGTTTTCTTATGACTGGCGCGTGACAGTTAATACAAAGACGGAATAGAAGGTGAGATGGGAGAGCTCGGAACGCCTTTTGTGCCACTGGGTGAATTGTACAGTTCTTGGCAAAGTTTTTTTAGATGAATTTATCTTAAATTGGCCTTTAATTGTTTCCATAATTGGGTGGTTTCAACTTGGGTTAAATCAATCATAGGTTCTCCGTGGAGAGGCAGTATATGCTTATGTTCAGGTGGTTCAAATGACAGAATGGACTGAATTAGAGCATTGTCATCATCAGATGTTGGAGGGGGAGGTTTGTTCAAAGAATTGGGTTGGTTGAGTTGTGGGCCAACTAAGGAATCACCAACAAAAAGAACTCCCCCATGCATATTCAAGTGAATGATAACAGAGCCAGGTGTATGTCCATGCATAGGAAAAAAACTAAACCCCAAGTCATTGAGTCCTCCAGAAAAGGGGTCATCGTAGTGGCTTGGGGCAATGGTGCCCTCTGCGTCTCCTCGTCGTGGCATATTTGCATCTATAGAAGTGAGCCAACAATTGAGATTAAAGACTTTTTCAAAATCTGCCTCATCAATTCTTGTATGTCGATGAGTGAGTATTAAATGCTTAGGAGGAGGGAAAGTTCTAACATCAGGAATCAATCTTTTAAAACTGACGTCGATTAAAACTGAAAAATCTGAAAAATCTATAACATAACAAAAAGATCGAAATCCATAGCCATGGTTTCCTTCAAGAACAAATATATTTGGTAACAGCTCTTTTTTATGTGAAATCATTTTTTGTCACTCACAAGAAGGTAACCGCGATTCTCTACAGTATCGTGAGTTGCCATGGCAGAAACTAGGTCTTTCATTTTTACCCATACCCAACCTGCTCGATTTGGATTAACGTCCATTATCAATACAGAATCAGTTTTTTTATGATAGGCCCCTAAAGGAGAAATATGACCTCCACCAGATTGTTGGAGAGACTTTCTGGCATAGTTAACAACCACATAGTCGTTTGCCTTGGACAAATTTGCAGTTATTTCGTTTCGAATATCATCTAGTTTTAATTTTTCATCAACAATTCTTAATTCGGATTTCAAACCATGTTCCTTAAGTGCATTATGCAATTGTCTAAGTTGATAACCAGGGTCCCCTTTTCCATTTATTGGTTTTCCGAAAACCTGTGATCTTGTTTTGGTTTTTTTTGCTCCTTCAAAAAAGTTATTTGGAGTATATCTACGAAACGTAGGATCCCATTTTGGAGGAATAAATTTCATATCTTCTTTATCTATCGATGTCTTTGGCAAAAGTTCTTTTTTACCCAACCTCAAAGTATTCAGAACAATAGCTCCTGTTGTAGGGCCACAAACAACTCCATTGGGTTGGCTTTCAAACTGATTTGCTAAGTGGAAGAAATCAATTTTATACTTAGATTCACTCAAACGGTCGATGCCTTTGTTGGATTTCCAATCTATTAGAACGGGTTTGGCAAAGGTAAAATTACAGGAAAGTGATATTGTTAATATTATTACGGATCTCATATCTTTAGCTCCCAATTGATATTGTTTTCATTATAACGTGGGCCTTTTTAAATTTTAGCATATTATCATTCCCCATACTTTAGTCGAAGGTACATGATTTATGGAAAATCAGAATGGCACTCTCAGACTTTCTTTAATTGGCATTAAGATACGATTGATGACAAGTTGACTTGGCCATGCATTTAAAGATATCAAAAGCGAATGAAGATTTATTTGGCCATAAAGTATCACTCTGACAATAGCAATCGAGAGTTTATAGAAGAATTGATAAACCATTTGAGTCAGCAAGGTCATAAAGTGACTTGTGTTGTAAGAGACGTGGAGAGGTGGGGTGAAAAAATGCTTACACCTTTTGATTTGATGCAAAAGTCCTTTGAGTTGATTGACGAGAGTGACCTTGTGTTGGTTGAGCTATCTGAAAAAGGTGTTGGTATTGGGATAGAGGCGGGATACTCTTTTTGCAGAAAAAAACCATTGGTGACAATTGCAAAGAAAGGTTCTGATATATCTACGACGATCAAAGGTATCTCGGATCGCATTCTTGAGTACTCTAAGGTCTCTGAAATCAATATCGAAATAAGCTCCTAAATTGGTTTCGCTCACAAAATCTAGCAAATGAGCACACGCTGCCTCCTGAATTTATGAAGTAAAAAGTGTTATTTGAAACTTTAAGAAACCTACGAGGCGACTTTGACTTTGTCAGCTGCTTCTGCAGCAAAGTCAGAATACTCTGTCTGTACTCGAACTTCTTTGCCATCCTCATCAATGTAGCCACGTACTTTGTACATACAAAGAGGCTCGCTTTTTCCCTTCACTTCGGCTTTTCCTCCGAGCTCCAGTATGAACTGTTCTTGAACAATTTGAGCCGTTGTTTCTGAAAGTAAGAGATCGGCACCAAAGGCTTTTGTGGAAGCTTCGATTCGAGCTGCCATATTTACGGAATCTCCAATGACGGTATACTCCATTCTCTCATCAGATCCAATGTTTCCAGAAATTGCGTCTCCAGTGTGTATTCCAATTCCTATTTTGATCGGAGTTTTTCCTCGTGCAATTCGTTTTTCATTGAGTTCGGCAAGAGCCTGACGCATTTCAATGCAAGCTTTGACACATTGGTATGGGTCATCATCTTCTTTTTTCACAGCTCCCCAAATGGCCATAATCGCATCACCAATAAATTTATCCACAACCCCATTGTGTCGATTGATAATACCAACCATTACGGCAAAGTATTCGTTTAGCATTTCAACGACTTCTTCTGGCGTGTGACCTTCACTGAATTTTGTGAAATCTCGAATATCGGAGAAGAAGACAGTCACTTCCTTTTTTGTTCCTCCAAGAGCTGCGTCACCAGACATCAATTCGTCTGCCATAGCGCCGTGGAATTTGTTCATCACATTCTTAATTTTGTCTCTCTCTTTGAGGCCCTCAGTCATATTATCAAACGCAGAGGCCAGCTGACCAACCTCATCGTGTGATTTGATATTGGCTTTGACATCAAAGTTTCCAGATGCAACTTCGAGAGTTGTTTCGAGCAATTTCTCAATTGGAATTGTAAGTGAGAATGAAAACATAAAGACAAGAAAAAGAGCACCTGATAAGACCATACCAGCTGTAAAAAATGCATTTTGTTTCACTTTCTTAGAAGGAAGCAAAACAAAATCTTCAGGGATTTGTGTCACAACGGTTGGGCCGAGTGCTGTTTTGTAGTAGGCACCAATGTAGTCCCTTTCTGTTTCGGGGTCGAAATAAGGAAATTGTTTTGTGATGGATTTTTCAATCAAGGATTTTGAGACAATTGGGACTTTGGCCATATCAAATGCATTGATAGCCCACTCGTCATTGGGGTGAGCTAGCAGTTTTCCTCTTTTATCAACTAAGTAACTGGTTCTTTCACTTTTTGCGCTAAAGACTTTTTGAATTCTATCAAGACGAATATCAGAAACTGCAATGTGTGTGATTCGACCAAACTGATCTTTAACAAAAGGAACCCCAAGGGTCACAAGAGGCACTCCGTCGGGTTCACTTGAGTTCATAATTTCAACGTTTCCTGCAAACACGGAAGTGATTGGGAACTCTTTGTCTTTTCTAATTTTATCAATGTATGAGTCGTCAAATTTAAACTGTGCAAGATATCCAGAATTGACAGTTTTCCGAAGGGGTTGCACCTGTCCATTTACGTCAAGAGTGAAAACTTCAACGGCAACAAGTGATGTATCTGTTTTGAAGTTGAGATCTAGTGATGCTTTTCTGTCCTCTTCATTATTGAAGGAGTTATAGAGGACTGTACCGACTGACTTTGTTTTTTGAACAAGATTGAAAAGAAGGTTTTCAATCTGTAGAGCCCGTGCTTTGGCCTCTTGTGAATTGTTCTCTTCCTCACGAGTACGTGATTCCTTTTCAAAGTAGTCAGCACTTCGAAGAGTGATGGCCAATGTTGCAGAGAGCAATAGTAGGACAGTGATAGTTATCAGTTTTACAGCAATTGGAATACGAAGTTTCATAAGGTTTTATCGACACCCTTATGAGTGAATTTAAGTACTTAGGTGAAATTGCGACTTAGGGGTGGTCCTTATTGGACACCACGCATTGTATAAATTCTGTTAGACGCGTTTTGTGTGCTTGCCATAGGGGTTTTGAGGGCAATACTTTCATTCTTGTGGGTGGTCTTAAGACTAAAGGCTAGGTGAATCCGTTCCGGGGGGAATAATGAAAAAAGTATTCATTTTTATATCAACCGTCACTTTCTTAGTAGGGTGTGCACAGAGTTCAGATCACGGTGGTGGTTCCATAGGACCAAGGGACAATGGACCTCCAGGGCCGGGGCCGCTTGCAGAGAATTGTCTAGAGCGCTCAACTCAAATTGACCTTTCAACTGTGCGAACATCAATGATCAATAAAGAGTTTCCTTTTGGGGACTTTGTTTCTATTACAGAGAGCAATGAGATCAAGTTGATGAGCTACAATTTAGAGAACCTTTTTGATACAGAACATGATGTTGTCGATGGTGTTGATAAAAATGACTATCAGTATCTTCCTATAGACCATCCTTTAAAGAGCATGTGTGATCCCACAAGTAGTTATTATAGATATTGTATTAGCACAGATTGGAACCCTGAAGTGCTAGATCAAAAGTTAAATCAACTGGCACGAGTGATCAAATCCCAAGGTTCTTTGCCAGATGTTATTGGTGTTCAAGAGGTTGAAAATGCCAAAGTTTTAGGGATGCTGGCTGAGAAATTGGGATACAAGAAATCCAACCTTGCGATCACAGTGGGGCCTGATGCACGAGGTATTGAGGTAGGCGTACTTTTCTTAGATGAGAAACTAAAGCTAGTGGAAAGCAAAGAACACTATGTGGACCCACAAGGCACTCGTCCAACTCGAAACGTTCTTGAAGTTATATTTGAGCTAAAAAGCCAGCCGGGAAAGTTTTTGGGTATTTATGTAAATCATTGGCCATCTCAGGGAACTCCAAACTCAGGTTGGAAAAGAACAAGTGCGGCCAAAACTTTAAAGGCAGCTGTTGATCAACGTGTCTTAGAACTTGGAACTGAGAACTTTCATGCAGTTTCACTTGGAGATTACAATACTTTAGAGCCAGATCGCCCACATCCATTTACATCAACGGTTTTGGACATGAATTGGGCAAATCACTTTTTAAACGATGCTCAGTGGTTCTATGAAGAGGATCCAGATATCAAAAGGCTTCCGGGTCGAGCTAAGACTGCGCTACCAGAGGGGACTTATTTTTACAGAAGAAACACGGTTTGGAACAAGTTTGATCGCTTTTTTCCTTCTCAAAACTTAATGGACGGAACGGGTCTTGAGATTGTTCCCAATTCATTCCGCATTGTAACTTCACCATATACGGCCTCGTTGACGAAAGTGAAGTATGAGTTTGACGGCAAACCAGGTTTAATTTTGGTACCCAATCGATTCAATCATTCAAATCAAAATGCGTGTGAGCGAGGAGCCTCAGATCACTTTTCAGTCACTGTAAAGCTTAAACTTGATTGATAGGTTTGAATAAGCTTGGATAGTAAAAAAGCCGCCTTTTTAGAGCGGCTTTTTTTGTCGACTCCGTGTATGACACTTCACTTTCCAATTGAAGCATCGGTTGACTCTAATGTCTAAAGTGAATGAGTGAATTTTTGACCAACGCTTGGAAGACGAATGTTCAGTCGGTTTCCTATAATTCGTATGATTTGACAGAACTTTCCATCTTTATTTGTTTTTGTCATATAGTGACCTTCACGTCGAGTTTCAAAGTCAGGAATTAACTCGACATCCATATTGGAAGCTTTCTCCGGTCCAATCACAGTTCCACAAACTTCATAGAGCCTCAAATTAGGTTCAATACTGTAAATTTGAGCTTTCACTTCATACTCATCATCAGCAAAAGCTGAAGGAGCTGCAAAAAGTCCGATGAGTGCTAAAGATGCAAGTAAGATTTTCTTCATAATTTCCCCCTTATTCTTGGTTCAATTAGTCTTGGATAGAATATTGGTTCTGACAAGGCCGTGAGTGACAAATCTATACCACTTTGACGCAACCGGGGGGGGCGAAGTATCAGTCTAAGAAGAGACAGTAGGTTTAAGACAGGTTTTCTTGCATGAAGAGAGTCTCAAGGACTTCGGGTTATTTTGGTGTTTTTCTGTATTTCCAGAGGACATTGTTTTTGTGGTCCAAAGCTTGAATTTGATGTCCAAACTCTTGCTGACTCAATTCTTCAACCAAAACAAAGTTTTCTTTGTTGGAGATACCCTCAATCATTCTGGGGTTGGGATACTTCTTGAAAGATTTTTTGTGAAGGCGGCTGTAGATGGGACTTGCAACTAACTCTAGGGTCTCTTGGCCGATATCCTCCTTGCTGAGCTGTGACAGAGAGCTCAGATGTCTGTCTCCTCCCATAAGAAAAACCTTTTTTCTAGAGTTCTTTATGATTTGAATAAATTCTTTGAACTCTTCTGGATGGTCTTTTTCGTAGGACTCAAATTTGTGGTGGGCTCCAAAAAACTCATTTCCTGAAGCAATGTAGTGATTTCCCTTTTCTTGAAGGCGATGCTTTAAAAGCATCAATTGAGTTTTTCCGTGGTGTGCTCCAGATTTAGCAGATTTACCTCTTACATCTCGAAAGCTTCTATTGTCTAGCATTGTGAACTTTGATTTTCCGATATCAAACTTGAGAGCAACCGATTCAAGAGTCATGTTTTGATTTGTCTTAGACTTTGACATGGAGAAGAGGCGATGTTTTTTGAGTCGTGGAAAAAAAGCTTGAAACATTTTTGATGTATATGCTTTGTGTTTAAATTCCTTGCCGCCATCTTTTTCTCCGTAGTCGTTGTCGTCCCAAATTGCAAAGACTGGGGTGAGTTTTTTCTGGAAATATAAATCTGTCGAAAGACGAGTGTGCACATAGCGAGATTCAAATTTCTTTTTGAAGTTCACAAATCGAAGAGAAGGGAGATTGACGTAGACATTGTCTCCTAAGAGTAAAATGGCATCGGGATTTTGCGAAGTTATAGAATTCCAAATCTTAGGCGCACGACCTCTGTATTTGGTGTGTATGCATGAACCGACTACAAATCGCAGAGGCTTTTTTGAAGTGGGCTCACGAAGAGTTTGAAACTCACGAATATCAATAAGTGAGTTTTTTGATTTTTTAATAGATTCCCTTTGCACTTTGAGCGTGTATTTTTTTTGTCTCTTAAGACCATGGATGTATAGGTTGAGAATTTCAAAGCCTGTTCTGTTGAGAGGGAGGGTTTGAGTTTCTAGTAGGTAGGCAGATGTAGAAGTTGACTTTCCTGTTTCAAAAAGAAGTTGAGGCGGGTTTGTGCCCTCAGAGAGTAGTATTTTGTTTTTTCCACCTTGAGGTAAAAGAATGCTGAGAACTGTTTCAGTGGAGGTGGTTGTGCCCTGTAAAATTGAAAATCCCTCACGGTCTTCACCATATGCAGCAAGCCCACTCGAACACATCACCAATAGATAAAAAATCACCAACGTTTCGCGTAATTGTCTTCGCATACTACCACCTTATAGGATAAAAGATCATATAACTTTTAAGTCATGAAGAAGTCCATACTGGTTTTTATATTTTATGCCGTATTTTATCCACTTACTGTTTTTGGTGAGGAAGGGCTCTTACGTGTTCCTCCAGTCCGGCAGATTTCTAAAATTACTGTGACAGGACTTGATAAAACTCGGCCTCACGTTGTGTTTCGAGAGCTTTTACTTAAAACGGGAGATCTCGCTGACCCCATTTTACTTGAAGAGAGTCTTCAGAGGTTAAGAAATCTTGGAATCTTTAGCCGCGTTCAGGGATTGTTTTTTCCTAAGAAGAGCGGATCTATCGAACTCAAAATAGATGTTGAGGAAAAGTGGACGTTTATACCGATTGTAAATTTTGGTGGTGATTCTGGAGTGAATTACTTTGCTTTGGGAGTCATTGATATCAATTTGTTGGGCCACTATATGGAGTTTGGTAGTATCTATATCAATTTTGGTGGTCAAGACTCAGGACTGCTCTGGTACAGAGATCGAAGAGTGGGTGGAAAGAATTTAAAGTTAGGTTTTGATATTGGACGTTTTGCTCGTAGTCGACGGCTATTTGAATCTGATGGGGATGAATCAGGTGCATTTATACGAGATAGGCGGTTTGTTAAGCTTGTGTCTTCCTATAAAATACATAAATACTTTGAAGCTGGAACATCATTAGAATACCGAAACATTGAAATCAGCGATGATAAATTAAAAGGTCAGGATCAGGACTTGAATGAAGACAATAATTTTGATCCCGATGAATCAACTCGTGATGTGGTGGGCTGGGTTGATTTTATTTTAGGGCGAATGAACTCAGATAGAGAACGGCAGTTTGGTTTGCTTTCAGAGTGGAATCTGGGAAGTTCAGCTCTATTTGGTGGCTCGGATCGCAATTACACAGAAATTCTAATGGACACTCGGTACATGATGCGGCTTCCACTAAGGTCTAACTTGGGCTTTCGTGTGAAGGGTGGATATGGTGATAGCGATCGTCTTCAGCACCATAATTATATTGGTGGGTTTGAAACAATCAGGGGGTATCGAGACGGTCGATATCGAGGACGTAATTTTATGATTGGAAATATTGAATATCGGGTGCCAAGTTACATTGGAAGCCAATTGATTTTACAACATGTTGCTTTTTTTGATACAGGTGCGGTGTCGGATGAGCTTTGGAATGTGTTTTCTGCAAGTGACAGGGAATCTTTTAACTCTGCAGGAATTGGAATTCGTCTTATTTCGCCTAAAATCTATTTACTGTCCGTGCGAATTGATTATGCGAAAGCTTTTGAAGACCAAAAAGACGATTCGGTCTCTTTTGGTCTTCAGCAATATTTCTAAGTTTTATGAAATTATCAATCGTTCTGTTTGAATTCACCGCGATTGAGTTTTCCAAAATATTCGTTCGTTGCGGCTTTCAATTTTGGAAAAAGAAGCCAAACTGCAATAAGATTTGGAATCACCATGAGTCCAAGCATGATATCTGAAAAGTTCAAAACAGGCCCAAGCTTCCAAATAGCTCCTACAAATGCAAACATACAAAATGTCGCTTTGTACGTTGTGATATATTTTCCTTTAAATAAAAAGTCTGTTGCCATTTCACCGTAGTACGACCAACTCAGAAGAGTGGAGTAGGCAAAGAGTGCGACGGCAATTGGGACAAACCAGCGACCAAAACCAGGAATTGCAGAATCAAAAGCAAGTGCTGTGAGCTCGACACCGTTGGCATCTGATGTCCAAGCACCAGAGATCAGGATTACAAGAGCAGTCATTGTGCAAATCACAACTGTATCAATGAGCGGCTCTAAAAGAGCAACAACGCCCTCACGAACAGGTTCATCCGTAGCAGCGGCTGCGTGTGCAATTGGTGCAGAGCCAAGGCCTGCTTCGTTGGAAAAACATGCGCGTCTAACACCTTGAACCAAAACTTCTTTTACAGCAACACCAGCAAAACCACCTGCAGCAGCTGTTCCTGTGAATGCATCAGAAAAAATCTGTCCAAAGAGTCCTGGAACTTGGTCAAAGTTTTTTAGAATTACAACAAGAGCCCCAAGAATATAAATTCCACCCATAATTGGAACTAAGAACGAAGTTACGGATCCGATTCGTTTGATACCGCCAATAATGACGACGGCCACAGCAACGGCAAGGACAACTCCTGTCAACATTGGTGGGATGTCAAAGTAACCATTCATTATGGAGGCGACGCTGTTGGTTTGAAACATATTTGCTGCACCAAAGCTTGAAGCAATGCAGGCAAAAGCAAAGAAGATAGCAAGAGGTCGCCACTTTTCGCCAAGTCCGTTGACAATATAGTGCATAGGTCCGCCGTGTACATGGCCATTTTCATCCACACGTCTATACATGACAGCCAGTGAGCATTCAGAGTATTTTGTCGCCATACCAAGAAGGCCAGCTGCAATCATCCAAAAGGTTGCTCCTGGGCCACCTGCTTTTATCGCAACTGCAACACCTGCAATATTACCAAGCCCCACAGTGGCGGAGAGAGCTGTCGTGAGTGCTTGGAAGTGATTGATTTCACCGGGGTCTCCTTTTTTGTCAAATTTTCCTCTCACAACTTGGATGGCGTGTACAAATCCTTTGATTTGTATGACCCCAAGTAAAAAGGAAAAGAGGATACCAGATCCAATTAACACAACAACGAGAGGGATGTTCCAAACGTACCCTACAACCGTTTCCAAAAACCCATTGATTACATTTAGTGTTTCCATAAGATCGGATTACTAGTATGAATAAGCGCCGCATTCAATAATCTTGGAATAAGGGTACTGCGTTGAATCAAAGGAGAGGGGCCGTGAAATATATCAATTGGATCATTGGTGGAGTGGTTGTCCTTATATTGGGATATGTAGCTTTTCGGCTCCAACCTACTGAATTTGACCCGGAGGCAATCGGCTATTGGTACAGCGTGCTTCCTCCAGTGGTTGCTGTGGTTTTAGCTTTCATTACTCACAATGTATTTATTAGTCTTTTTGGCGCTATTGTTTTAGGTGGGATTTTGGAATTTATTCCAAAAGATCCTGGGAGTCTTTCCAATTGGGGAGACGCGGCATTTACTGTGTTGAGAATTCCTTACGGAGAACTTACAGATTCATGGAATTTTCAAACTCTAGCCTTTGTTGTTTTGGTTCTATCTTTGATTTCAGTTGTCATCACAGCTGGTGGGTTGAAGGCTTTGATACTTTGGCTGAGTGGTTTAGCAAAAGACAAGAAGTCGACATCTCTTGTGACCTATGTGTTGGGGCTTCTTGTTTTTATAGATGATTATGCAAATACAATGTTGGTTGGGTCGTCTATGCGCTCACTTTCGGATCATCACAAGATGAGTCGAGAGAAGTTGGCATTTATTGTAGATGCGACAAGCGCTCCTGTTGCTGGACTTGCATTTGTGAGTACTTGGGTTGGGTATGAGGTTGGTTTGTTTAAAACAGTAAGTACCGAACTCAATTTGGGTGTGGATGGTTACTCGATGTTTTTTGATGCGTTAGGATTTCGTTTTTACTGCATACTTATGCTGATCTTTGTCTTGATCAATATTCTAATGAGAAGAGATTTTGGTCCTATGGCAGCTGCAGAACATCGCGCAGAAACCATGGGTCAAGTTATTAAGCCTGGCAAAACTGCAAACAAGTCTAAAT
>JAUICD010000047.1 GCA_030427965.1 Bdellovibrionia bacterium | reverse complement strand
ACACCTTTATTTTGAGGTACTCATCTTTGAGAGCGTCCAAGAGTGGCCTCGATCCAAACTTGTGACAACAGCCTCACTCTTATTTCCAAGTTTTAAAGTCATGGAAATTTTGTTTCCCTTTTCGTCCAAGATCTCAAGGTCTCTAAGGCGAACTTGTTGTGCTCTTTTTACGCCCTTTTTGGCCAGGGCATTGAGTACAACATCCCATCTTACAAATTGAGAATAGGTGTTTCCATGATCAATGCTTCTGTAGGGACCTACATAAATTGTTCCATCATTTGCCACGGCAAGTGGATAGTTGTGGCGACCAAACTGTGGGACTTTTTCCCATGATTGCCCATCTAAGGATTTGTAGATTCCATCTGCTGAGGCAAACATAAGGTTTGGAATTTTTGGGCTTGTTGCCATATCAAAAATTTTGCGACCAAATAAAGCATCTGTTGTCAGTGTTTTTAACCCAGCAAGTGCTCCTTCGGGCTGAATTTTTGGATTGTGAGCAGTGGAGATTTCCATTCTCTTGATGTGCGTTTTGGGTGATATGGCTGGCTGACGTTCGCCTATAAAGTCAGAAGTCTTCCACCACAAGCTTTCATTTTTTGCAATTTGAGCCTTTCCCCATTTGATGTTGAGTGTCTCAAGTATTGTGAGGGGATAAAATTGACCAAGTTGTTTCACAACATCGCTTCCAGGGTCTGGTCTCTTGCGGAGATTGGCTTTGCCTGAAATGACAAAGGCACGCTTGTCATTTCCAACCAAAGCTTGGATATCTTCGATTTTTACAAAGTTGTCTTCATTTGTTTGTACAAGTTCTCCAATAACAAACAGGACGTCTTTCCATCCACTTTTTACGCGGATTTTTTTTGCATAATCTAGTCGACTCAAGAGTGAGTAGAAAGGGGCAAATTGTCGTTTGCCTTCCCACTCAATTTCCACAAATTCTCCTGAAAAGCTTTTTGGAGTGACTCGGACTCCAGGCTTTAATGTGCTGGTGGGCTTACTTTTGGTTGTGGGGCGGGTTCGCAGAGGAGTTTTTTGTCTTGTGACCATGTATCCCCAGTGATTGGGAAGTATTGCAACCTGTGCTTTGTCGACCCAGCCAGATAACTTTTTGGTCTCCACTTCGAGCCAATTTTCTTGGACGCGTAGGATTTTTAAAGAGGTTCCTCGTTTTAGTTCATGGGTTGGGTTAGATGTCCAAAATGGTCTTTTTCTTAAAGGGGTAGATTCGGTAGCAAAGACTCGGCGCGCAAGATTCCACTCGTCAAAGACAAGAGAGTGGCGGATCCAGCCGATTGTGTCTTCACCCCAGGTTACTTTTTGCCACTGTTTAGATATTACGTGAGAAGTTTTTTTATTGAGTGTTTCTACGTTCATTTGTCCGGAATGTGCCCCACTTGATGGGGATTTATAAACAGAGGTGGAATTTGCTTGAAGTGAAGTATGAGTAAAAAGCGATAACGCGGTAAAAACTGCTAAAAAATACTTCATATACATATGATTTTGACGCTTCTTTTCATTAAGCTCAAGCATTAGTTCTAGACGAAGTGAAGAGTTTATAAGAGACTCCCTGCCATGGTTCGTATTTCACTACTTATACATATGATATTATTGGCTTTTGTAACAAATGTCGAGGCCCAGTCTGAGCAATTGGGAGAACTTGGTCTAGGTGAGTTTTTAATGCAACCGTCTTTGGTCCTGGACTCTAGAGTTGAAAGTGGGTTTGAGCTTGGGCCTTCTTATGTGGATTTTGTTTGGAATAAGGACAATAAGTATCAAGCCCATATTGTATTTGGTGACCTAAACTTGTTGGGAGTTCCGCAATTTGTTGGTGTTGATACAGATGGATATGGGCTGATATCTGGCTTTGCTGAAATGCAGACAAGTTACGGGGATGTTAAAGCGGGTCTTATTCCGATTCAATTTGGTTTGGAAGCAGGTATCTCAGAGTCTCGTCTGTACTTTGAAAGATCTTTGATACATGAAATGCGTTATCTATTTATTCGAGACCTTGGGCTTCAGTACTTTATTGAGCACAACGGATTCTATACTTATTCAACAGTTCATAATGGAGAAGCTGGAGAAAACACAGACAATCGTTATTGGTTTACGACTCAATTTGGTTTTCGAGGCCCTGCTGGAGCTGATGTTGGTCTTTCTGGATCAGTGGGAAGGTACTTTCCTGGGGTTGAAGAAGAGCATCTTCGTCGAGCTGGAAATATTCACGCCAAGTTCTCATTGAGAAACCTTGGTGCAGCCGTTGAGGCGACATTTGGAGAAGATGTGTTGGATGGGGAAAAGACTCCATTTTTGGGATGGCATGCAGATCTTAGGCATCCGTTATTTGGTTCTATTTCAATACTAGCAAGATTTGATCATTTTGATAGTGATCGTGATAGCGGAGATTCTATCATTGAAAAATCCACGTTTGGTTTGGCTGTCGATGATTTGAGTTACAATTCTATTTTATATCTTTACTATCATCGACGTTGGGATGAGTCTTCAGGTCAAATTGACAATCAAGGTTTGATTCTTTGGCGATTGACGTCGCTATTTAATGACGAAAAGTGAGGTAGGAGATGAGCATTTCAAAGATTGGTGTGGTCGGCGCTGGTCAAATGGGAAGCGGGATCGGTCAGGTTGCAGCCACTGTTGGTTTGGATGTGGTGTTTTATGACAATCCTCAAGCTTTGGAGCGAGCCACGTCTGGAATAGAAAAAAGTTTGAGTAAGTTTGTAGAGAAAGAAAAAATTTCTGATGCTGATAAATCAGATGCGATTTCCAGAATTTCATACTCCAAAAATTTGGACGCTTTAAAAGATGTGGATCTCGTTGTTGAAGCGATTGTTGAAGATTTAAATGTTAAAACAGAACTTTTCGAGCAATTGGATCGACTTGTAAAACCGGAAGCGATTTTGGTATCCAACACATCTTCTATTTCAATTACAAAACTTGCGGCAGCGACGAAGCGGCCTGATAAAGTTGCTGGTATGCATTTTATGAACCCTGTTCCATTGATGAAACTTGTAGAAGGTATCCGTGGGATACAGACGTCTGATGAGACTTGGGGAAGTGTTCGTGCATTGAGTGAAAAGATGGGTAAAACATTTGTAGAGTCTGTGAAAGACAGCCCTGGATTTATTGTGAACCGTATTCTTATGCCAATGATCAATGAAGCTGTTTTTACCCTCCACGAGGGGATTGCCAGTGTGGAAGATATTGATCAATCTATGAAACTTGGAACCAATCAACCTATGGGACCTCTTACACTTGCAGACTTTATAGGCCTTGATACGTGCCTTGCTATTATGAATGTTCTTCATGAAGGATTGGGGGACTCTAAGTATCGACCATGCCCTCTTCTTAGGACATATGTCGATGCAGGTTGGGTTGGTCGTAAATCAGGCCGAGGTTTTTACAACTATGAGGGTTAAGTGATGGAAACTTTGAGAATCAGCAATAGTGACGGTGTCGCACGAATTACAATTTCTCGAGAGAAGGCGCTAAATGCTTTGAACACTCAAGTGCTAGATGAGTTGAATGTAGCTATTGATGAAATTGATAAAGACAAATCTATACGAGTGCTTGTGATCACAGGACAAGGTGAAAAGGCATTTGTTGCAGGCGCTGATATCAAAGAAATTTCGGATTTAACATCTGAAACAGCAAAAGCTTTTGCTGAAAAAGGACAAAAAGTTTTTCGACGACTTGAGGTTCTGAAATGTCCAGTTATTGCAGCCGTCAACGGGTTTGCTCTTGGTGGAGGGTTGGAGCTTGCGCTTTCTTGTGATTTTATTGTTGCGAGTGAAAATGCTATTTTTGGTTTGCCAGAGGTGACCTTGGGGTTGATTCCTGGGTTTGGCGGGACGCAAAGACTTTCTCGAATTGTCTCCCCAAGTACAGCACGGAGATTGATTTATACAGGTGAAAAACTAGATGCGAAGAAAGCTTATGAAATTGGGTTGGTGACAGAAGTTGTTCCACAAGAAGAGCTTTTTAAGGTTGTTGATAAGATTACAGGTAAAATCTCAGCACTTGCCCCGGTTGCGATTGCTCATGCAAAAGAAGCTATTGATAGAGGGTTGGATCATATACTAGATGAAGCTCTTCATTTGGAAAGAGACTTTTTTGCTAGTTTGTATCGAACAAAAGACGTACGTGAGGGGACACGAGCCTTTATAGAGAAACGTAAACCCAATTTTGTAGGAGCTTAGTTGAATCCAATTCGAATTGTCACTGCAGCAAGTCTATTTGACGGACATGATGCGAGCATCAATATCATTCGAAGAATGCTTCAAGACTCAGGTGCAGAGGTTGTGCACTTGGGACACAATCGATCTGTTCTTGAGGTTGTAACGGCAGCTCTTCAAGAGGGGGCTCAGTCGATCTGCATGAGTTCTTATCAGGGTGGTCATATAGAGTACTTTAAGTATATGCGTGACCTTTTGGATCAGTTTGGAGCGCCTTATGTCAAAATATTCGGCGGTGGCGGTGGCGTCATTGTTTATGAAGAAAAAAAAGAACTCGAAGATTATGGAATCACTCGAATTTATCATCCAGATGATGGAAGAAGGTTGGGCTTAGAGGGAATGATTTCTGAGATCATTGAGCTTTCTGATTATGATTTGGTTGAAGCTGCTAGAAAGGACCAAGTTAAAAAGGTAGAGGAAGAGTTTTCTCAGAAGTTATTAGATAGACGACTTGGGCTAGAGCTGACAGCAATTGAGTTAAAAAAAGATTGGGACAAAGAGAGAGCTTCATTTTTAGGAAGTGAAAAACCTCTTGTTCTTGGTATTACAGGAACAGGTGGTGCTGGAAAGTCCTCTCTTGTTGATGAGCTTTTGCTTCGCTTTAGCAATATGAATCCAGAACTCAAAGTCGGTGTTGTCTGTGTTGATCCAACAAAAAGAAAAACAGGTGGATCTCTTCTTGGTGACAGAATCCGAATGAATTCTTTGACTCGAAAAAATATATTTATGCGCTCTCTTGCTTCCCGAGGCTCAGGAAGTGAAGTGTCTGAAAACTTAAGCCCTGTTCTTGAACATATGAAAAAATCGGGATTTGATATTTTGATTGCTGAAACATCAGGGATCGGCCAGGCCAATACAGCAATTACAGATGTTGCAGATGTCAGTCTTTACGTTATGACTTCAGAGTTTGGCGCTCAAAGTCAGTTAGAAAAAATAGACATGATTGATTTTGCAGACTGCATAGCGATCAATAAAGCCGATCGCAGAGGATCTGAAGATGCGCTACGTGATGTGCGTAAGCAGTATAGAAGATCACGTAAGCTCTTTCATGAAGGTGAGGATTGTGATCTTCCTGTGTTTCTGACTCAAGCTTCCAATTTCAACGACCAGGGTGTGAATGATCTTTTCTTTCAGCTCTGTAAAAAATTGGGCATTGAGGTAAACAAAGACTTTGCAGAAAGCCTTGGTGGATCTTCACCCCGACAAATCATTCCACCTGAGAGACAAGGGTACCTTGCTGAAATTGCAAAGTGTGTCCGAAGTTATAAATCCAATGTTGAGGCACAGGCTGAGGCTGCGCGAAATATTCAAGCTTTAGAGCGAGTAAAGAAATTGACAGGAAGCTCTGAGTTTGAAGTCAAGATTGAAGAGCAAAAGAAGAATCTCAGCAAGGATTCTAAAAATGTATTGAATGGATGGGATAAGTTAGAAAAACAATACAGTGGGGAGACATTTGAATATGTTATCCGTGACAAAACAATTTCTCAAAAATTAAGAAACTCAAGTCTCTCAGGATTGCTTATTCCGAGAGTGAGTTTCCCTAAGCTTGCAGATTGGGGAGATCGCATTTTATTTTCACAACTTGAAAATGTTCCAGGCCAATTTCCGTTTACGGCAGGGGTTTTTCCTTTAAAGAGAGAGGGAGAAGACCCCAAAAGACAATTTGCAGGTGAGGGAACTCCTGAACGTACGAATAAGAGATTTCACTACTTAAGCAAAAACGATGAAGCCAAACGACTTTCAACAGCCTTTGATAGTGTGACTCTTTACGGAGAGGATCCGCATCTGCGCCCTGATATATATGGAAAAGTTGGTGAAAGTGGTGTGAGTATTTGTACTCTAGAAGACATGAAAATCCTCTACTCTGGATTTGATCTTTGTGCTCCAAACACAAGTGTGAGTATGACGATCAATGGACCTGCACCAATTATACTTGCTTTTTTTATGAACGCTGCAATTGATCAACAGATTGAAATCAAAGAAAAAAAGTTAAATCGAACACTCAACCCTGAAGAGTTGGCTCAAATTGAAGGTGAAACCCTTTCAAAAGTACGTGGTACGGTTCAAGCTGATATTTTAAAAGAAGATCAAGCTCAGAACACTTGTATTTTTTCAACAGATTTTGCACTTAAAATGATGGGTGATATTCAAGAGTATTTTATTGAAAAATCCGTCCGTAATTTTTATTCAGTCAGTATATCGGGGTATCATATCGCTGAAGCAGGAGCCAATCCTATATCCCAAACAGCGTTCACTCTTGCAAATGGTTACACGTATGTGGAGTACTATCTTTCACGTGGAATGAAGATTGATGATTTTGCTCCGAACTTGAGTTATTTCTTCAGTAATGGTTTAGATCCGGAATATGCTGTGATTGGGCGAGTGGCTAGAAGAATTTGGGCGATATCCATGAGAGATCTCTACAAGGCAAGTGAAAGGTCTCAAAAGCTAAAATATCACATTCAGACCAGTGGTCGTTCTCTTCATGCTCAAGAAATTGATTTCAATGATATTCGTACAACCCTTCAAGCATTACTTGCAGTCTATGACAACTGCAACAGTCTTCATACCAATGCTTATGATGAGGCGATCACAACTCCAACTGAAGAGTCTGTTCGTCGTGCGATGGCCATACAGATGATCATTAATAAAGAATTTGGACCAGCAAAGAGTGAAAATCCGAATCAAGGTGGATATTTCTTTACAGAGCTTACGGATTTGGTTGAAGAGGCGATTTTGGATGAGTTTGTGCGTATCAATGAGCGTGGCGGCGTGCTTGGAGCAATGGAATCTCAGTATCAGCGTGGAAAAATTCAAGAAGAATCTCTCTACTATGAACATCTAAAACACTCAGGTCAGCTTCCAATCATTGGGGTGAATAGATATGTGGACCCAAAGACAATGGAAGAAGGTTATAAACCTCCTCAAATTGAACTTGCAAGAGCCTCTCAGGAAGAGAAAGAGACACAGTTGAAGTCTCTTTCGGGGTACTTGGACAAAAATATAGATGAGTCTGCAAAGGCCATTGAGGCTCTAAAAAAAGCAGCCCTTTCTGGAGAAAATATATTCTCAGCACTTATGAAAGCATCTCGAGTTTGTTCTCTTGGTCAAATGTCCTCGGCTCTTTACGAAGTGGGTGGGCAATACAGACGATCTGTCTGAAATCCCCTCGTTTCTTAAGCCACTTCTTGAGCAAAGTCAGGTCTTTCGCGGTAGTTTTCTGAATCAAGAACCTTGGTTGTCGGTACATCTATGTGGAAGGTTGTTCCTTGATCGGGTTTTGAATCAAATGAAATTTGACCTCCCATCAACTCAATAAGACGTTTGCTGATAGGCATTCCCAGTCCTGTTCCTTTGTGATGAGTGTTCACATTTCCAACAGTTTCAAACTCATTGAAGACTCGTTCTTGATGGGCTACATCGATCCCTGGTCCTTCATCAGAAATGGAAATTCGAAGGTATTTTTCATGTTCTGTGAGACTGATATGAACATGTGTTTTTTCTTTGGTAAATTTGATTGCATTGTTGATCACATTGGCAGTGATTTGACGTAGGCGCAGTTGATCAAAGTAACAGAGATGTTCTTTTTTAAGATCACTAAGATGAAGTTGCACATTCTTGTCTTCGGCCATTTTTTGGAAGTTTTCCAAATGTTCACTGAGTATTGTAAATGGGGAGAGTTCTTCAATATAAAGATCCATTTTCCCGGCTTGAACTTTTGAGAAATCTAGAATGTCGTTGACGATTTCAAGTAGATGCCGACCTTCATTGTATATTGTTGAAATAAAACCTTTTAACTCTTCTTTGGTGTCGTAGAGATCCATTTGAATCACTTCAGCTGTTGCGATCATGGCAGAAAGAGGGGTTTTTAATTCATGTGTTGTGAGTGCAACAAAACGGTCTTTGGCTTTGTCGAGTACTTTGAGATCTTCGTTTTGAGATTGAAGTTCTTCAAATGCAGATTGAATTTCCTCTTGCTTTGTAAGAACCTCGCGTTGCAATTTTTTTTGATTTGTCATATCTCGAAACATAATAAGAAAAACATCTTCACTCAAATGTCTACAACTGAGATCTGTTATTATAGGAAAACTACCGGGTTTTTGAACAAGTACGTCTTGATAGTATCCTTCTTGCTCTACAAGCTCTGAATTTAGTAGAGTGTAGTCGCCTTTGTTGTTTTTTGGCTGCATAAGTTCAAATAGATCTGAAACTCGATTGTCTTGAATTTCTAGTATTTCTTTGGCTGAGTTGTTGAGATACACACACTCTTTGTCTGAGCGTTTGAAAACGGCAATACAAATGAATGCATCTTCGACAATGAGTTGAAAAAGATTGGCGTCTATACTTTGTTTCAAATTATTCTCCAATAATTGAAAGAAATGCGTCTGCGTTTGAAATGACTTCTTTGAGGTCATCAAGTAGTACTGGTATTTTGTTTTTCGGTATATTAAGCCTTTCAAACATTTCAACTGGTGCGTTGAGAGCTTTGTCGTGTCCACTGTCTCCAAACTTTAAAGCGTGAGTGAAAAGGTTTGCTAAAATTGTGATATCAATCACCTGTTGGAGCTCTGGGGAGGCTCCTCCACGTTTAAGGGGATGGGTTTGATGGTGGTACTGAATTGCACTTTGGATCAATTGTGGAAGTTTCCACTTTTCCGCGAGCATGACACCAATAAGAGTGTGTTTGACAGTTTCCAACTCTTCTTCGGCTTCGTAAAATGTTATTTCTTTTGTCTTTGCGTGTTTGACTATACTTAGAAAAAGTTCAGGATCAATAACATAGAGTGCAATTTTCCCCATGTCGTGGATGAGGCCGCAAGTGAAGAGATCTGCTGGGGTTGGATGTTTGACAAATTTTGCAATGGACTCAGATGCCATTCCGACACCGACACTGTGTTTCCAAAAGCCTTCCATTTGAAATTCTGAAGACTCTGCTTCGACTTTTAGTGTGCTAAAAATTGAAGCTGTTAAAACAACTTGGTTGATGGTGTCAAAACCCAAATAGGCGATGGCACGAGTGAGGTTGCTAACTCCTCCTGGTATGGCGTAATAAGCGGAATTGATAAGCTTCAGCACCTTTGTAGTCAAACTCTGATCATTTGCCATGACTTTTTCAACATCCTTTGCATCAGAAAGAGGATCGTTGATCACATGGTTGAGTTCATTTGCCACTGTAGGAAGTGTTGGAAGTTCGTCCAACCGAGATGCAATGTATTCATTTGTGAGTTTCTTGGCAGCTCCCATCAGTTCTCCGTATTAGGCTGCTAGGTTTGGAAATTTTCTGTCAGGAAAGATTTCTTTCAACTTATTTAAAACTCCTTGAAAAGAGACAGGTTTTACTATGTAGCCATCAACGCCAAGTTGTTTTGCTTCTAAAACATGTTCTTTGTCATTCATTGCAGTAACAAGAACAAATGGAGTGTCTTTTAGTTCTTCGTTTCCTCGAATTTCTTTGAGAAATGAAATTCCATCCATTTTAGGCATCATAATATCTGAAAGAATTGCAATTGGTTTAATTCCGTCTTTTAGAAGTTCCTGTGTTTTTGTCCATGCAATTTCACCATCTTCACAGTCAATCACATTGAATTCCAACTTCTTTAAGAGATGGACAAGAATCGCACGGTTGGGAGGAGAGTCTTCGGCAACAAGAATGACCTCTTTGAGGGCTTCAGTATTCTCTTCTTCTTTTTCTTCGACTTTCTCTTCGGTGGACTCAGACATTTAGAACTCCTTCAAGCATCAAGAATTTCATCGGCATTTGAGAGCATGAATCTGAGTTGATTTTTAAGTGAGAGTAAATTGCGCCCAGATGAAAGTCTAGGACTCAAGAAGTTTAGAGAGTTCCCCACTTGCCTGAAGGCCAGAAAGTTCTTGAAAGCCCCCAATAAGTTCTTCATTGATAAAAATTTGAGGAACAGTCATCATACCTGTTTTTGCTTTGAGTTTATCAAATCCATCTTCTTCATCTTCGACATTGATTTCCTTATAGCTTTGTCCCAATCGTTTCAGCAAGTCTTTGGCTCGATCACAAAAGGGACACCAATTCTTTGTATAAACAATAACTTCAGCCATTTTCTGCTCCTAAACGTTTCAATACCAAATCCACAAAAATTTCTGTTTTGCCAGCTCGGTTTTGAACTTCCTCGCGTATGGCATTTTTGATTTTATCTCTTGTTTCGTTTTTCCACTTTTGTCGTCTTTTTATGAATTGATACAAATCTTCGCCATCTGTAACAACTGTTACCATTGTTTCGCTAGATTCGCGAGGGTCTAGTTTTAATTTTTCAAACTCCTGTGCTTCACGATTGTTTTTATAATAAGGGCCTACGAAGACTTGATTTCCAAGCCCAAGAGGTTCCATGACACTATGAACACTTCCCTTAAATGAGCCTCCCACAAATGAATATGTCGCAGTTGCGTAGAGCTGAGCTAAGACTCCAAGCTTGTCGACAATCATGACACTATTTTCTGGCCATTGGTGGGCTGTGCTGTATCGAGTTGTTTTCAGCCCTAGTTCTTTCAATGAATCCTCTATTTCACGCAAGTGATGAGTGGTGGGTTCGTGAGGGACAAGAATTGTTTGAACATTGATATGATTCAAATTTTGAATGATGGGGACAATTTGAGCTTCATCCTCAGCCCATGTTGAGCCAGCAATAAAGATAGTTTTCCCTAAAGGTTTTGCGTTTTTCTTTATAAGTGAGGGTTCATTTATTTTAAAGAGGACTTGATCATATCGTGTATCGCCAAGAGCTGTGACATTTTTAATGCCAAGTTTTTTAAATTGGACAATATCATCTGTTGAAACACAGTAAATATGGTCTAGTAAAGAAAAGAGCCAGCGTTGTATAGGCTTTTTAAATCGTTGGGATAAGTTGAGTTTTTTTTCAGAAAGAGTTGCTGAAAAAAGAAAGGTTGGGATTTTAAATCGTTGGGATTGGAAAATCATTTCTGGCCAGAGATCCGTACGTGCAATGAGAAGGGCTTTGGGTCTATGATAGAGAATAAAGTTTTTAAGACAAGAGGGAGTGTCCCAAGGGGCTGCGCAAATAATATCCACACCTGGGAAGTTTTCAATGGCACGAACATAGGAAGGGGAAAAGTGGGTGACTAAGATTTTTGTTTCTGGAGATCTCTGTTTTATTTCCCGAATGACAGACTTAGCATATTCAAACTCTCCAGAGGCGGAGTGGATCCAAATAGGCTGAGACTCAGGTGGTCCGACTCTCCAATATTTTCCAATTCTCATCTTAAGTCCACGTTTTACTTTCTCAGAAAAGTTTGCCAAAATTTCGATAGAAACTCGAAGTAATGGATAAAGAATCAGTCTGTAGGTCCATAAAAATACGGAGTTCAATTTAGTATCTCCTTAAGCTGAGAAGAGACAGAGGTTGGTGATATATCAACAAGGCATTTCTTGTAGACGCTTTGAATACATCGGCCTCTTCCGTCTTTTGTACAGGGTCTGCAGTCGAGATTTGTGGACATCACGTGTGAAGTTGGGTTTTTGGGAAAGCCAAAAGCTGTGGGGCCAATGAGAGCTATAAGTGGAACTCCGATTTGATCACCAGCATGGAGAAGTCCGGTGTCCCCAGAAATAAGTGCACTTGCCTTTGCAATCACTTGGCAGCTTTGAACAATACTGAGTTTGCCGTTAAGAAGTACTGTGTTTTTGTGTTCTCCTAAAACATCTAAGTGATGGTCTTCTTTGCCGCCCAATACGACAAATCTTAAATTGGGGTTCAAAGAGAGCAGCTCATGAAAATGCTCCATCGGCCAAGTTTTCATTTCCCAAGCTGCAGAGGGAGCTAGGGCGACGTAAGGCTCAGGAAGAGAGATTGGGAGTGAATTTTTTGATTTTGGTAAAAAAAGCTGTGGCGGTTCTGGAGAAGAGTGAATTCCCCACTTCTTTAGTGGGTTCAAAAATGAGTCTTGGGCAACAAAAGGGGTTGGGAAAGTGTTCTTTTTAAGCTTAAACAAAAGAAATCGTTTCCATCTATTTTTGGATCGACGAAGAAAGTGCCTTGAGTTTAGGCCAATACAAAGCAAGTGCGAACGCAAGTTGGAGTGGGCGTCGTAGATATGTGTGTATTTTTCGGTTTTGAGTTTTTTGTGAAGTTGGAGAAGCTCCCCCGCGCCTGAGGATTTTGGAAGAGGGAGAACTTTGTTTATGTGAGGATTTGATGAGAGAAGTTCTTGAAATTCTTCTTTGATGACCCAATGAATCTCAGAATTAGGATTCACCTCTTTGATTGCAGCTGGGATTGCCATTGCCTGAATGATGTCTCCAATTGAGGAGAGTCGAATTATCAAGTACTTATCCATCGGGGCTAAGAATATCATGTTCACTCAAAGGATGAACCAAGAATGATTGATCCTTACAATGTTGTTTGGTAGAAATAGCTAACGAAGGGCTCCATGGATTACAAAGACGCGGGTGTCGATATCGAGGCGGCCGATAGTTTGGTGGACTGGTTGAAATCGCAAAGTAGCGACGAGCCGCATCGCAACCTCAAGGTCTCAGGAATCGGTGGTTTTGCCTCTCTTTTTCGAGTTCCAATAGATCAATATAAAAAACCTCTTTTGGTGAGTTGTACAGATGGTGTGGGGACAAAGCTGAAGCTGGCTTTTGACTGCAAATCCTACATTGGTATTGGGCAGGATTTGGTGGCGATGTGCGTAAATGACTTGGTCACTCTTGGAGCTCAGCCCCTTTTCTTTTTGGATTATTTTTCTACGGGGCGGCTGAACCTAGATCAAGCCAAAGAGTTTTTATCTGGGGTTAAGGCAGCATGTCTTGAAAGTGACTGTCTTTTGATTGGGGGGGAAACTGCGGAAATGCCTGGTTTTTACCCAAGTGGTGAATTTGACTGTGCGGGATTTTCAGTTGGAATAGTGGAAGAAGCTGAGGCATGGGGCGCGCATCTTGTTCAATCTGAGGACTGTGTTGTTGGGGTTTCAAGTTCTGGGTTTCATTCCAATGGGTACTCACTTTTAAGAAAATTATTTGAGAAAGACATGAAAGACTACTCTCAAGAACTTATGACTCCAACTCGATTGTATCCAAAACTTGTCAATTCTGTGAAAAAAATTGGAATTCATTCAAGTGCACATATCACAGGTGGGGGAATTGAAAACTTGGGCCGAGTCATTCCTGATGGTATGGGAGTGGACTTAAAGAATTGGGACTTTCCCGAAATTTATAAAGAAGTTGAAAAACGCTCTGGATTAACAAAACTGGAATTGATGAAGACCTTCAATTGTGGAATTGGTTTTGCTTTCATTCTTCCTCAAAATAAAGTTTCTCTTCTTAAAGAAGAGATTACGAAACATGGCTATAGAGCTATTGATTTGGGAAAGATTCAAGAATCTCAAAAGAAGATCATTTACCCCAGTGAGGTGAATTGATGCGACTTCCAAGGATTTCGATTTGGATTTCAGGTACAGGCTCTAATTTGGCTGGAGCTTTGGAAGCAAGTGGGAACCACGAAATAGGGCTTGTTGTGTCATCTAAGAAAGCGGCTTCTGGAATTTTGAAAGCTCGTAGAGCTGGAGTTGAAGTTGTGGAATTTTTAAAGCCTTGGGATTGGCAAAAGCTAAATCAAACCCACAGGGAAAAACAAATTGATTTTATATTCTTGGCAGGCTTTATGAAAATCGTGCCACCCTCATTTATCAATGAGTGGAAGGGGAAAATGGTGAATATTCACCCAAGTCTTCTGCCAAAGTACCCAGGGCTTGAAAGTATCCGTCGTGGATTTAAAAAAAAAGACAGATTGGGGGCGACAATTCATAAAGTAGTTTCAGAAGTGGATGCGGGTGAAAAAATTGTTCAGAGATCGTGTCAATCGGGAGTGACTTTAGAAAAGTCTGAGTTCTTGGTCCACGTTTTAGAACAACAGCTTGGGAGAAAGGTATTTCGATCATGGAATTTGATGTAATTTTAATCACAGCATTCGGTCGAGAACGATGGCTTGCAATGGAACTAAGCCGTCAGGGCCTTAAAGTTGGAATTCTTGATGTGACGTCAGGTCTTGGAAGATGGGCGCCAGAAGATGTTGAGGGGCCATTTGGTATTTTTCAATCTCGTCAAAATCAAGCAACACAAATGGCGCGCTTAGCAGATGAAGAACCACTTGTTTCAACTGATGAGGGTTGGGTGATTTGGCCTAGAACTGGACCTATTGAATTGAAAGGGCCACTTTCAAAAACTCAAATTGAATCCAATGGAATTTCAAATACGACAATGGACTACATCCGAATCTCAGATACCAAGCAAAAAAATGAGATAGAATCTATTAAAAGAAAAGTTCTCAAGGAGCCGTTTGAAAAAAACTGGCTGGGAGGTGTCGCTCATCAGATTGCAAGCCCTATTTATATGGAATCCCATTGTGCTTTTGAAATTGGAGAGCCCTTGCCTTTGTTGTCTCCTTTTTATTTTAGAAGGCTGACTCGTCGAGGTGAGGCTTATAGCCTAGAGAAGTTGAAAGAATTAGGCGTTGAAAGATCTGAAGCAAAATCTATTTTTGACATTGAATTGGAATCCTCAAAATTGAAATCTATTTTAGTAGACAGTGAAACAAAGTTTTTGGGAAAAGATTTTATTTGGTTGTTGAGCTCTGTGGAAACTCAATTTGTATTGGGAGAGGATATTGAAGAATTGTTTCCAAAAGGGCCGCTTAAGAGTCAGTGGTACTGGACACGATTTCGAGTTCGGATTGAACAAGATCAAATGACTCGTAACCTTCCTGATTACTTTGTCATGTTGAATGATAAGTATCTTCCTTGGACTCATGAGAATTTAGCTCTTTTTCAAAGAACTCTTGTTAATGAAGATTTTGATTTTTGGTTGCGATTGCCGACAAGTTGTCGATTTCGCTCCAGTTACATCAAAGACTGTGGAGAAAAGGTGATTTCTGAGTTGAAGTCAAGATTACCAGGGGTTTCCCTTTCGATTTCAGATTGGCCACAAGAGGTAACATATTCTGAAGAAGAGTTGGGGCCTCCTAGATTTCCTATATATGAAAAAAACAAGCACTCACAGTTACAGAGAGCCAAACTATCAAATGTTGTTTGGGACGGGCCTGAGCGTTGGTCTATGTTGAATTGGGGCGGGCAGTTCCGTTCAAATGAAAAGGCTTGTCAGAAAATTTTGAAATTGAATGATGATCGAAAAATAAAATCAGGAGAAAAAATTAGTGATCAAGAGGTACACCCGATCTGAAATGGAGAATGTTTGGACTTTGGAGAGTCGGTTTGCCCGGCTTTTGGAAGTTGAAGTGGCTGTTGCGCAAGTCCAAGGAGATATGGGGATTATTCCCAAGAAAGCCGCGGATGATATTCGAAAAAAATCCAAATTTCGAGTTGAGAGAATTCTTGAAATCGAAAAAACCACCAAGCATGATATTATTGCCTTTGTCTCTACGGTTGCTGAGAGCGTCGGTAAGAATGGACGTTATCTACATTTTGGAATGACAAGTTCTGATGCAATTGACACAGCTCTGAGTCTGCAAGTTGCAAATGGTTTTTGTGTATTGGAAGACTCTTTGAGTAAATTAGAAAAAGCCTTAAAAAAATCCGCTATGAAGTACATCAAAACTATTTGTGCTGGACGTACGCATGGAATGCATGCTGAGCCAACAAGCTTTGGAATGAAAATGGCAAGTCATTTTGTGGAACTTAAAAGACATCGAAGTCGGATTCAAAAAGCTGCAGATCAAATGCGAGTGTGTAAACTCAGTGGTGCAGTGGGGACATATTCCGCACTTTCGATGCAAGTGGAAAAGAAAGTGGCAAATCTTTTGAAATTGAAACCTGAGCTCATTGCAACTCAAGTGGTTCCAAGAGATCGGCATGCAGAATTGATGCTTGCTCTTGCGCAATATGGATGTGGAATTGAACGTCTTGCAGTGGAGTTACGGCATTTACAGAGAACAGAAGTTGGAGAGGTTTATGAAGGGTTTTCGAAGGGACAAAAAGGATCAAGTGCAATGCCTCATAAGAAAAATCCGATCTCTTCTGAAAACTTAACTGGGGCTGCTCGAATGCTAAGATCCTATGCAAGTGCAAGTCTTGAAAACATTGCCTTATGGCATGAACGAGACATCAGTCACTCAAGTGTGGAGAGAGTTTTTATGCCAGATGCTTTTATGTTGCTAGACTATGCTGCAGATCGAATGGCTGGTGTTGTTGAGAACTTGGTGGTGGATAAGCAAAGAATGAAGTCCAATATGAATCTTTCTCAAGGGCAACTGTTCAGTTCACATGTCTTACTTGAAATTGTGAAATCTGGAGTTTCAAGAGAGGATGCTTATAAGCTTGTTCAGAAATGCAGTCATTCGCTAAAGGCTGGAGAGCATCTCAAAGAGAAACTCTTAAGTGATAAAAAGGCATCCAAGTATTTGAGCAAAAAAGCTTTAGATTCTATTTTTAGTGGAGAACGACATTTGGTTGGAATTGAAAAGCTTGTGACTCGAGCCTTGAAGGAGAAGTGATGTCTTTTACAAAGGGAAAGCTCATCTATGAAGGAAAAGCAAAGAAGATTTTTACTGTTCAAGAAAATGAGAACCTTATCGTGCATGAGTTTAAGAATAGTCTTACAGCCTTTAATGGAGAAAAAAAGGGAGAGATGTTAGGTAAGAGTAGGGTGAATCAAAAAATTTCTTCACTTCTTTATAAATACCTTCAAAAAAATGGTGTCCCCACTCATTTTATCGAAACTCTTTCAGATACGGAAATTTTGACCTATAAGCTTGAAATGATTGCACTTGAGGTTGTGGTACGTAATGTGGCGGCAGGATCTCTTACAAAACGACTTGGAGTAGAAGAAGGACAAGAGATTTCTCCCCCTCTTGTTGAGTTTTATCTGAAAGATGATGCTCTTGGAGATCCTTTTTTGAGCGATGCTCAAGCGATTATGTTGAAACTGGGAACTGAGGATGATCTAGAGGAGTTGAAAAGAAAAGCACTGATGATCAATCAACTCTTGTTTGAAATCTTTGAAGATATGGGACTTAGACTTGTTGATTTCAAATTGGAATTTGGACGAGACAAAGACAAGGCAATTGTTTTAGGAGATGAAATATCTCCAGATACATGTCGTCTTTGGGATATTGTAACTGGAGAGAAAATGGACAAGGACAGATTTCGTTTGGACTTAGGATCTGTTGAAGAGGGTTATAAAGAAGTCTTAAACCGTATTGAAAATGTACTGGAGGTGGATTCATGAAGGTTGGTGTGAAGATTATGCCTCGAAATGAGGTGTTGGACACGCAGGGAAGAACTGTGGGTGCGGCATTGAAACGACAAGGCTATGAAGTTGAAGATTGTAAAGTTGGAAAGTTTGTTATTTTAGATCTTAAAGGAGAGGACTCCTCTAAAGTTATGGAGCAAGCAAGTGAAATTGCAAAATCTATCTTGTGTAACCCTTTGATCGAATCTTTTGAAACAGTGGAGTTATCTTAAAGTGAGCCGAGTGGGTGTTTTAAGATTTCCTGGAACCAATTGTGATCTTGACGTCTTTCGGGCCATTGAGGATTTGGGGCATGAGGCATGCTGGATTTGGTATGCAAATCCGTTTGAGGAAAGAGAGTATGACAGTTATGTGATACCTGGTGGATTTAGTTTTGGTGATTATTTGAGAGCTGGTGCAATGGCGGCTCAAAGTCCTGCAATGGATTCTTTAAAGAAAGCAGTGAAAAAAGGAGCTCCTGTTATTGGAATTTGTAATGGTTTTCAAATTCTTTGTGAGGCAGGGCTCCTTCCTGGAGCGCTCGTTCGAAATGAAAAACTGAGATTTATTGACCGTTGGGTAGAACTTGTGGATCAGAACAAAGAAATTTACTCACTTCCAATCGCTCATGGAGAAGGACGATTCTACATAGAAGAAGATGGTCTAAAAGAACTTCGTGACAAAGATCAAATTTGGTTGACCTACAAAGATAATCCGAATGGTTCGATCTCTGATATAGCGGGAATAAAGGTGAACTCTGTTTCAGCACTCATGCCACACCCAGAGCGTGCGATGAAGGACTGGATGGGTGGAACTGATGGACGGAGGTTTTTCGAATGTCTTTGAAAGAAAAACTGGATTTATACCGACTCAATCAAGATGAGTATAAAATGATTTGTGAAAAACTTGGACGAGAGCCTCAGGGTATTGAATGGGCTCTTTTTTCAAGCCTTTGGAGTGAGCACTGTAGTTATAAGAGCTCAAAGAGGCATTTAAAAAAACTTTTCCGTGAAGGCCCTCGAGTGCTTGAGAGTTTTGGTGAAAACGCTGGGGTTATAGATCTTGGTCAAGGTGAGCGAATTGCATTTAAAATGGAAAGTCACAATCATCCCAGTTTTATTGAACCGTATCAGGGTGCAGCCACAGGAGTTGGTGGTATCTTGAGAGATATTTTCACAATGGGTGCTAGGCCGTTGGCACTTGCAAACTATCTTTGTTTTGGAGACCTTGACGCTCCCAGAATGACAACACTGGTAGATGGTGTGGTCCGTGGAATTGGTGGTTATGGCAATTGTGTAGGAGTTCCTACAATCACTGGACAGACGGAGTTTCACTCCTCCTACAATGGTAATATATTGGTGAACGCCTTTGCACTTGGTTATTTTGGCAAAAACGATGGTGTCTTTTTAAGTAAAGCAAAAGGCATTGGATTTGATGTTGTTTATGTTGGAGCAAAAACAGGTCGTGATGGAATCCACGGTGCAAGTATGGCAAGTGAATCTTTTGAAGATGGAGATGAGAGCAAACGCCCGACTGTTCAAATTGGAGATCCGTTTTTAGAAAAACTACTCATTGAATCTTGCATTGAAGTGATGAACTTGGGATTGGTGGATTCGATTCAAGATATGGGGGCTGCTGGACTTACAAGCTCTAGTTTTGAAATGGCCTCAAAGGGGCAAGTGGGTTTGGATCTGGAGCTTGATAAAGTTCCTTTGAGAGATTCTACACTAACCCCAGAAGATATTTTGTTATCTGAAAGTCAAGAGAGGATGCTTTTGATTTGTGAACCTCAAAAGGTAGATTCTTTAAAAGAAGTTTTTCTTAAATGGGGACTTGATGCAACTGTTATTGGTAAGGTGAAGGAGGAGCGTAAGGTTTCTCTTTTTTGGAATGGGGATCGATTGGCAGAAATAGATCCAGACATTTTGGTTGAAGAGGCCCCTGAGTATGACCGAAATTACGATCCCTGGGATTCTCTAAACAAAAAAGAAAAAATTCAATTTGATAGTGAAAAAATAAATCTTGAGGAATTGAAATCCTATCAAGGATCAACCCGTTCATGGATCTATGATCAATATGACCAAAGAGTCGGTGCAAACACGGCTCGTGACTGTAGTGGTAGTATTGGAGTTATCCAGCTTCCAGAGTCAGGTCGGGCTTTGGGGATTGTGCTGGGATGTCGTCCTCATGTTATGAGGCATGATGCTTGGATTGGAGGAGCAGATGCCATTCTTTACCCTTCTATTGAGCTTTCGATAAAGGGGTTTGAACCTTTGGCGGTGACGGACTGTTTGAACTTTGGAAATCCTGAGCAAAAAAGCGTTATGTCAGAGTTTGTTGCAAGCCTTGAAGGTTTGAATTTATCTTGTCAGAAAATGAAAACTCCAATCATCAGTGGAAATGTCAGTTTTTATAATGAAAGCAACGGAGACAATATCACATCCACCCCTTCAACGGGTCTTGTGGGTTTAAGAGATAGCTTAAGTTATATTCCAGCAGATAGATTTCAAGAAGAGGGTTCACAAATTATTTTGATTGAGTGCCCACAAGTTTTACTTTCTGGGATGAGGGCAGAAAATAAAGGGAGAGATCTTGAGTTTACAGGAGAACTTAATGTTCAAGAGGTTTCGAGGTGGTGTGAAAAATTGAAGGAAATGGTTCTTAAGGAATCTCCTCTCTCGACTCGAATTGTTGGAAAGTTTGGGCTTTCTTACGCACTATCTAGAATGTCAATGGACAGTGTTTCTGCAAACTGTAATTTAAATGAAGGTGAGTTTAGTGGGGAAAAGCTTTATCAGGTTCTTGTTGAAGTGAAGAAATCAAAAAGTGAGGTTTGGATAAATAAAATGGATGCAAGAGTTATTGGAGAAACACAGGCGACTGGAGTTTTGGTTTTAAATAAAGAAACTCAATTTCAAGTGTCTGAGTTAAGAAAGTTGTATAAAGGTGGCTTGTCTGACGTGATGGGAGCTCAATGAAAAGCTTTCGAGATGAGTGTGGTGTTTTTGGTATTTGGGATTCAGATGAAGCAAGTCGCCTGACATATTTAGGACTCTATGCTCTTCAGCATCGCGGGCAAGAAAGTGCTGGAATTGTAAGTTTGTCTGGTAGAAGCGGAAAGCCTGAGCATCTTCATCATAAGGGGCTTGGACTTGTAGCCGATGTTTTTAACGAAGAGGACTTAGATCGATTGAGTGGACGAAGTGCTATTGGGCATGTTCGTTACTCCACAACAGGCCAGAACCTTTTGACCAACGCGCAACCACTTACGGCACAGCTCAAAATGGGGCCAGTTGCTATTGCTCACAATGGAAACATTGTAAACGGCTCAGATCTAAAAAATGAACTCTGTGAAGACGGAGCTATTTTTCAGGGAACAAATGATACAGAAGTCTTGCTTCACATGGTGGCCCGTCAAGAAGAGGATGACTTTCTCAAGGGATTGATGCGAAATATGAATCGATTGGATGGAGCTTTTAGTGTTTTGGTTCTATCCGACAAACGATTGATTGCCTGTCGTGACCCCTATGGTTTTCGACCACTTGTACTCGGAAAATTAAAAAATCAAGATGGAGGTTTTGCAAGTGTTGTGGCCTCAGAGACATGTGCATTTGACCTCATTGGTGCTGAGTATATTCGTGAAATTCGTCCTGGTGAAATATTTTGGATAGACTCTGAAGGGGAACATAGTTTTCAATTTTCTGAACCAAAGAAACTGGCTCAATGTGTGTTTGAAAATGTTTATTTTGCTAGACCTGACAGTGTTGTTTTTGGGGAAAGTGTTTATTTGAGCCGTAAGAGACTTGGGAAACTGCTTGCTAAAGAAAATGGAGTAGAGGCAGATCTTGTGGTTCCTGTTCCCGATAGTGGGGTGCCTGCAGCAATTGGGTATAGCGAAGAGTCTGGAATTCCCTTTGAATTGGGAATTATTCGGAATCACTATGTTGGGAGAACGTTTATTGAACCCAAGCAGAGTATTCGGAGCTTCGGAGTGAAGATCAAGCTCAATCCTCAGTCGTCGGTATTAAAAGGAAAGCGCGTTATTGTAATTGATGATTCATTGGTTCGAGGTACGACTAGCAAAAAAATTATGCAACTTCTAAGAGCTGCAGGAGCGAAAGAAGTTCATCTTAGAATTGCAGCTCCTCCAACTCGAGGATCTTGCTATTATGGTGTAGATACACCTGATAAGAATGAATTGATTGCCAACCAGATGAATATTCAAAAAATTTGCGACTCTATTGGAGCAGATTCTTTGAA
>JAUICD010000046.1 GCA_030427965.1 Bdellovibrionia bacterium | reverse complement strand
TTCATCCTCTTGAAGTAGTTTATACAACCTGTAATGGCTAATCATAAAGCGATTAAGTCCAATAGAATAAACAGCTTCAGTAAATAGAACTGTTGTAGGGTTGAATTTTTCAATTACTTCATAGGCCTTTTCTATGTCATGTAATACATCTTGGTACTTTGCTCCCTCGTAGGTGATCATTTCTTCGTTCTCAATCTTAAGTGCAACACCTACGGATTCTCCCTCACCTTCCACCACGTAGATCGGAAAAGTTTCTTTGAGACCTGATTTTTCCATCTCACCTGATGTCACCTCACCTTGAATACGAAGCCTTCCACCAAGTGTAAATTGGAGTTTCTTTGGCTTTTCTCCTAAGACCACTTTTGCAACTTTCTTTTTCAAATCACGTGAAGAAAGTGCAGTTTTTTCTAGTGCCAAATATAGGCCATCAGGAGCTTTGAGTAGAGATTGACGAAAATTGTTATCCATATGTGTGATTGAACTACAAAACTCTGCTTCCTCTGTCCAGGTGGAATATATAAGTACATGAAATTACGTCATTTTTACACCCATTCTCCCATCAAATAGAGACGGCACCGAGCACGAAGATTGCTTTATATAGAAGGATAAGGAGGCCAAAATGAAAAAATGGTTTCAAACAATAGTCGTACTTTCACTCACCCTAGTCGTATCAGATGCGCTTGCGTATTCAGACCGAGGTACAGTCCCAACAGGACGCGTACTAAACGCCTTAGTGACGGCAAAGTCTCTTGGCCTTCGAGCTCAAAAGCTAGAGGTTCGAACTAAAAAGGAACTTGAAAAACTCAAGAAGAAATCCCCTTTGAAGTTTGATGAACTTATGGCAGACAACCTCAACAACAGTGCTGAATACCAAGGTTGGATATATGAGGTTCGAGATGGATCAAAATCAACCGAAAAAGCAAAGGCCATTGCAAAGCTTCAATTGAGAGAAATCTTTCAAAAGAATTGGTCAGCTCTAAAATCCACAACAGTAAATACCAACGCCACTGACAACTGGAAAGAATTTGAACCCAACCTTGTCGAACAGCTCAATAATATTGTCTATCATTCCCGTGATAAAAAGGGGCGATATGTCTTTGTTGTTGATCAATGGGCGACAGCCTATGTGTCAAAAGACTTCAAAGAAACACAGTGGATTCTACACATTCACTCAATGTATGATGGCAATAAGCTTCAAGCTGGGGCTGAGAACATCACCGTACCAAAAGAAAGCGCCAAAGCCTTAAGGTCCCGTAGATCTTCAGACGATTTAGATCTCTAAGAATTTACTTTAAACTCAATATCTGCTAGACATCCCCTATGAGCGAGAGTTCTCGCTCATTTCATTTTTTGGGGGAAGCAATGAATACCGCACAAAATCTCTTAGAAAAAATCAAACTCGATGCGAATTTGATTACAGTTCGATATGTTCACGAATCCAACACAAAAAGAGCCGTACGTGATCAAAAACCTGAATTGAACTACACACACTCTTCAAAGGGCGTGATGATTGAAGTCATGAAAGATGGTTTTATTGGATACTCGGCAACAAACAATCTCTCAAGTTCTGGAGTCCAAACTGCTGCTGAACACGCTTTGAATCAAGCTAAACAAATGAGCAAATGGGGACTTACACAATACACAGAAGATGTCAGACCCCCTTCGCAAGGAAAGTATCAATCTCCAACCAAAAGGAAGTTCAAAGATCATAGTGTAGGAGATCTTGCACATTTTATGATGGAGTGCACCTCTCGGTTGAAAGTGAGTGATAAGATATCAACTACGAGCGCGGAAATTCTACAAACCGATTATATCACAGAATACGCCTCAACAAATGGAGCAAAAATTGAGCAAGAGCTCAACTTACTATCAACAGACTTGATCGCCATCGCCACAAGTGGAAGCGAAACACATCGAAGAAGTGACTTTGGATGGAATTCAAAATCTCACCAAGGTGGCGTGGAATTGCTTGACGAGAACACGTACTTTGAAAGAGCTCTTCAAATTGGAAATCAAGCATTGGAACTCTTAAATGCAAAAAGTTGTCCTGACCAAAAAACAACTCTTGTCCTCAACTCCGATCAACTTATGCTTCAAATACATGAAAGCATTGGGCACCCACTTGAAATCGATCGCATCTTAGGTGATGAAAGAAACTATGCTGGTAGTAGTTTTGTAAAAATAGAATACGGCTCCCCTCTTTTAAATGCCACCTTTGACCCAACAGTAAAGGGGGAATTTGCAAGTTACGACTTTGATGATGCGGGGTTGCCTTCTGAGAAAAAATATCTCATCAAAGATGGGACACTTGTCAGAGGACTTGGTGCTGCCGAAAGCGCTTTCCGCTCAGATCTAGATTCTGTAGCAAACTTTAGGGCTGCATCCTGGAATAGAGCCCCAATTGATCGAATGGCCAATGTAAATATTGAAGCAGGAAAAAGCACATTTGATGAGATCATCTCAAATGTAGAAGATGGGGTTTTTATGGAATCCAATCTCTCTTGGTCTATTGATGACTATAGAAGAAAATTTCAATTTGGATGTGAGTATGCTCGAGAGATCAAAAACGGAAAGTTGGGTGATGTTCTAAAGAACCCCAATTACCGAGGTGAGACCACTTCGTTTTGGAACAATTTGATTGCCGTTGGAAACGAAGACACGGTTGGAACGTTTGGATCTCCATACTGTGGGAAAGGAGAACCCAATCAAGTGATTCGAGTTGGGCATAGAACACCAATATGCGCGTTTGAAGAGATTGAAGTATTTGGAGGTCAGGCATGAAAACCAGTTTTTACAAATTAAGTGAATACCTTTTTTCCCAACTCAAAAAAGAAGAATATCTGACGCTTGATCTTTTTGGAGAAGAAAGCCATTTCGTAAGAATCAATAAATCCAAAATTCGCCAAAGTGGCGTGGTCAAAGACGCAGAAGTAACATTGAAGTACGTCAGTCAAAACCACTCCTCAGCAAGGTCTATTGGTTTTAGTGGTATTGAAGCAGAGGATCTTCAAAATGCAAACACGGCTTTAGAAACTCTTCGTAAAGAGTGTTCCGAACTACCTGAAGATCCTTTTGCAATAATTCCCAAGAACAATGGGACAAGCGATATCGAGTCCAGTGGAGAGCTCTTAAATCCAGATTCTGTATTTGAAAAGATACTACCCAAATTTCAAAATGTGGACTTGGTTGGGTTTTATCAATCAGGACCCAATTATCGAGGGAATGCAAATTCCATGGGACAACGCCATTGGTTTAAAAGTGATGAGTTTTCATTTGATTACTCTATTGTTGGAAAAGACGAACGAGCTGTGAAAGCTTCGTATGCTGGTAAAGACTGGAAGCAAAGTGAATTTGAAGAGAAAGCAAATCAGTCTATAGAACTTCTTAAAAAACTTGAAACAAAACCCATAAAGTTAGACAAAGGAACGTATCGTGCCTACTTAGCTCCCGCAGCTCTCTTTGATATTATGCATATATTGAGTTGGGATGGATTTAGTGAATCCGCATTTCGACAGGGACGCTGTGGATTGAGACACTTAAAGTCTGAAAAGTCTCTCTCTTCAAAAGTGACAATTCAAGATTCCTATACAAGAGGAAATTTACCGCGTTTCAACTCTGATGGTGAAGTCAGCCCTGAAACTTTAATTCTTATTGAAAATGGAAAGCTAAAATCTTTTCTTGTGAATACCCGCACCGCAAAAGAATATAACCTTGAGTCCAACTTTGCATGTGATGGAGAATTCCCACGAAATCCAGAGATTTTACCAGGCCTACTCAAACAAGAGGACATTTTAAAATCTCTTGATACAGGAGTGTATCTTTCCAACCTCCATTATCTCAACTGGAGTGATAGAGTCGGTGGCCGTATCACAGGGATGACTCGATATGCTTGTTTTTGGGTAGAAGATGGTGAAATAAAAGCACCTATTGAGAACATGAGATTTGATGAATGTATTTATGATCTACTTGGGGAAAACTTAGAAGACCTTACAGATTCCTCAGACTTTATGACAGACACAGGAACTTACGGACATCGCGCTCTTGGAGGAGTTGTAGCCCCTGGATTACTGACAAAATCTTTTCATTTTACATTGTAGTTCATTGCCATACTGGAACGGTTTCTAATTTGTCCAGTGAGTGTAACCAGGAGGCGGTTTGTTTGTAAAAATCATACGCACACTGGTATTCACATCATCAAAAAGACTCATTGTCGGAACGATACCCTGTGGATCACTCACTCCTGAAAAGAATTGATCACCACCAGTTCCACCAGGACCATCCCCACCTTGCCAAGTTCCGTTGACATGAAACCAAACATCCCCACTATCTGCATCAAATGCTATTCCCACTATTGCACCATTTGAATCAAAAATCGTGATGGAGCCTGCACTCGTATTATTGTGATAACAACTTCCCGTATCTGCTAAACAACCCCACGAATACTCAGCTGAGTTGGTGTCTTCGCCAACATGAAAATTCGTTGTAGCTGTATCCGACGCAGCAAGACCCACTCGAAGCGAACTTGAAGCTGGCACTTTGGCAATTTCAAATTCAACATACCATTTTCCTGAAGATTTTGGATGAGCACCAAGAGCTTTTTGGGCTTGAGGAGCTGTGGTGTGTAGAGTTACTCGCACATCCCCTTCTGTGTATTTCAAAAAAGAAGTATTGTTTGTATTGTCAAAGAAAGTAAAAGGTGACGACACAAGAGGTGGCACCCAAATATTTTTCAGTTTAGGGTAATCTGAGCCATCGTCAATCAACCAAACGTCGGCAAAGTTCCAACCCTCTTTTTCAAATGTGGATTTTGTTTGCATCTCAGTTGTAGTTTTAGCAATAGCTTCTTTAAAGGCACCTGGATTTCCACCACCATCATCTGTCACGCCTGAGGCATCTTCATCCCAAAAGTTAGTGGAATCTGTTGGGCCCACAGAACCCGTATCTTCATATTTTTCTTTATAACAGTACCCAACAAAGCCACCGTTGTTCACTCCTCCACCAGAGGCACTGCCAAGAGAGTAGTTGTATTTTATAAATTGATCTACGGTGTTGTCATTTGCCTCAAGCCTTGCAATAAAACCTGACGCAGATGATGCTTGAACCACAACACTTCCTGTTGCGTAGTTATTTTTAATCGACGAAAACCCATTGGCATTGGCCTCTAAGGCGTCGTTGATCGAACCAATAAAACCACCAGCTCGGCTTGCCCAAACATCCCCAGTGGCAAAACTTTCTTGAATATCCCCTTCGCGAACACTTCCAATAAAAGCACCAATATACTCTTCTGTTCCATTGATTCCAGTTATATCACCATTGGAATAGCTATATTTTATAATATCATTCTTAGATATACCTATCAATCCACCTGCATAGTGAGCGTTTGCTGAAACATGTGCATCTGATCCAACCGATGTAAAAGTATTTCCCACTGTTTCTCCAGCAAACCCACCAAGTTGATAACCTCCTGTGGCAGTTGAATTCACTCCCACATACACATTGGACACCGTTGAATTTTCTATTTTTCCAGCGACTACCCCTGTAAAAGAAGTATTGGATCTCATGCTGATTCTTTCAAAAATTAAGTTCTGTATACTTGCTCCATCCACATATCCAAAAACTCCAGAGTGAGTGACGGTGCTCGTATAATCCAAGTTAGAAATCGTATAATACTTTCCATCGATTGCTCCAGAAAATCTATTCGTGTTATCTCCAATTCGATAATATATGTTAGGCCCTGACTCTTTGTAACCAGCAAGGTCGATATCACTTCGAATAATAAAATACTTATTACACGCCGTAGGAAACCCTGATCTGCAATTTTCTCCGATATTTGAAAACTGTGCTGGAGTACAAATATTGTAAGGATTCCCCGATGCACCACTTCCACTTACTCCATATGCTGTAGCTCCTGTAAGAGAATTTGCAACACAGAAGTCGTTTCCGTCTACCAGTAACGATGAACCATCAATTGCAGATGGTGGATCTAAATCAGCTGAAAGATTCACTTTATCGTAAATCAATCCTCCATTTAAATCGAGACTTGCACCGAAAATAACCCCATTGGCATCAGAGTCAGAGCTTGTCACCTCATACCAAAAAACAAGTCTATCTGGACTACTCTTTCGTACAAAGTCAGCGTAAACAGTCCCACTATCTAATGTAATAGAAAGCCTAGGTGTGCCACCTGCTGTGTCAACGGTCACGCTCTCATCATAATCAACTTCAATTTGAATAATTTCATTTCTCCAATAAGTTGCACTATCACCAGGAGAAAGAATAACAGCTGAGTCCATAGTTGGAGGTGTTATGTCAACTTCAAACGCTCGACTCACAGAGGATGATGTATTCCCGGCTAAATCTATAGCTCTAACTGAGAGGTAATACGTACCATCAACCAAAGAAAGTCCCGTGGCTTGATAACTCAATATATTGCCAATATCAGAAAAAGAAAAAACATCAGAAGCCCCTGGCGTCGTTCCTATTGCAAATTCATAATGACTCATTCCGCTGCCACCATCTGTTGCAGCTGACCAGTTGGCAGTCGGAGAAGTCAAAGAAGAGCCATGATAGAGGTTGGCAGTAACTGGTCCTGCAAATGTTGGAGGGGTCGAGTCATGAACAATTGTATCACTTTGGCAGGTTGTTTCATTTTGAACAGTATCTCTGTACTTCACATAAACGGTTGCCGTTCCATTTGTTTGTCCAAGTGTCCAAGGTTTTGAAACTCCATAAGTTTCCCATGAACCTCCTGAACCACAACCAGAAGTGTTTGTGATATACATATCAGTTGCTCCAGTGGCGCTCAATGTGAGTGTGACTCCGGTTGTACCGGTGTAAGAGGCTCCACCTTGAATCGAAATTGCAGGAGAGCCCGGAGGAGTGCCATCATGCATGTATGAGACATTCGCAGTTGAACAACTTGACGTTACTCCATTCATCTCTGTGTTTGCATAAAATGTTACAGTTTCATCACTTAAAGCAGATGATGTTATATTTAGACTCGTTCCACTGGATGTACCCGAAGCCTTTTGAGTGGTACAACTTGAATCACTGTATAACTTGACTGTGTCACCACTTATCACACCACCAACTGTTAATTCAGGTGTGCTATCCGAATTTGGTGATGTCGCTGGATTGTTGAGCGTAATAGTTGACGGTGGCGATGGCGTAACAGTTACAGTTATATCTGAGCTATCTACATTTACCGAACCATCATTTACACGTATGCGAAATCGACAAACCCCACCCCACGTGTCAACCGGGTCAAAACTTGTCTCCCCAGTGGAAGAGTTAATCGTCATGACACCAATAGACCCAGTATCGCACATGGAACCTGCACCTGGATTGATCAACGAATAGGTTGCTCCATCTCCTTCATCATTTGAATCTACATTTGCATCAGAAAAAATAGTTTCATTAGCAGCTCCACGAGCCATCCCATAGGTGGTACTTGAAATCGATAGACTTGGCGCTGCATTACCAATAGTCATGGAGAATACATCTTCATCAGTTAAAACACCATCACTCACTTCAACACCAATGTCACAAGTCCCGACGTCTTGATTATCCGGAGTCCATGTCAAGTCAGCCGTGTCATCTGCATTGTCAACAAGCCCACCACCAGTACCACTACAGTCGTTTGATGAACCAACTGTAAATGAAAGAGAATCTCCGTCCACGTCAGTTCCCGTATAAGAACAGGCGTACGCCGTATCTTCAGTTGCCGTTGTTGAGCAAGTCACATTAGCAATAACAGGAGCATCATTGACTGGGTTTATTGTCAGTGTAGCACTGGCAGTATTTGAAATAGCTGCATTTGCTGTGACCGTAAAATCAAATGAAGCCGACCCATTGTAATTTCCGACTCCCGTCACCCCAACCGTACATACACCAGCTGCGCATCCACATGCCGTAGTTTCATTAATATTAGATAAATTGGAAAGAGCACAACTCGTTGCAAGGTCAGAGTCAGCATCTGTATACGTCAAAGTGATCGTCGATTCGACATCTTCATTAAAACTCGAAGGAGTGATATTGCTCACAACAGGAGCTGTATCTCCTCCTGCTGTGCACGTTAGGTTTAATATACTTGGAGAGCTTTCTCCAATTGAAGTGTTCGCCTTAAACTGAATCGAGTGAGTTTCCGTTCCATCACAGAGAGAAAAACTAAGAAGTGTACTGATATCAGGCGTTGCAAACGTAAACTGCCCATCCTCGCAGTCCCACTCACTTCCAGTATAGTTCCCGGTGGTAGAAGTGCTACTCCAATCACTTCCCTCAACCATTACCTCAATGCTCTTTACACGTTTGTCACATTCCCCCAAAACCATGACTGGATCTGTCGAAGATGAAATAGAGTGATTGTACGTTGTTCCATTATAGATCTTTAAAAGTGAATCAACTGAGCCCAGCTCTTCAATTATAGTTTCGCTTTCAGTACATCCATTTAGGAATGTGCCTAAAAGTATTAAAAGAAGTGCTCTTTTTCTATATGTCTTCAATTGACGTTCCACCTTTTCATTAGATTCTCATCTTTACTTATCGGACTTAAGTCCTGAGTTTTTAAGGCTTTTTGAATTTATTTTTACGAAAATTGGAGGGAACCATACGAGTTGGCAACACGTCTATGTATCAAATCAATACGAAATGCTTAGATTTTTATCTCAAAAAAATTTAATGAAAATTCCAGAAACCTCGTGGGATCACTTTGTCTTGTTTTTAGGGAGCCGCAGGGTGATAGGGTATGCTTCTTAAGAATGGAAAGTTTGTATCCCCATCATTGTCCCAAACAGTTGTAAAGTTCCAACCACTGAAGTTTGAATCATCTAGCATTTGCGCCTGTGAAAGACCATCCAGTTCTGTCGCCATAACAAGTGATGGTCCAGAACCTTGCCCTGAGATAAATGTATCTGTGTTCCAGTAGTTGGACGAATACAAGTCACTAGCAGCCGAATAGCTTCCTCCATTTACAACGATACCAACAAAGCCACCACCATTTGAGCCCGTGAACGCTCCACCACCTGTGACAATTTCTGTTGCAGAATAGTTGCCTGAAATATTTCGCACATGCGTTTGATCCCTATGAAAGTACCCAATCAGTCCACCCACACCACTACCATTTCCATCAATTTTACCTCGAGCTGCATTTTGCTGAAGAGTGAAGCCTTGAGTATTGGAATTGAGATATCCAACAATGCCGCCCACATAATTACTTCCTTGTGAATTGATTTCACCATCAAAAATATTGGATTGAAGAGTGGAGTTGTGGATGTAACCCGTAATTCCACCGAAATGTTGATCGCCAGTCGCATTATTTGAATTTATTGTCGCTGTCACATAGGAATCAGTGATTGTAGCAGTTGCATATATCTGACCAGAAATACCACCCACTTGATACTGCCCTGAAAGGGTTCCCAAAGAGTAACACTCTTGAATATCATTGGTATTTTTACCCGCAATACCACCCACCTCATAGACTCCCTGAATAGATGAGGATGCCCCTGATCCAGATTCATCGATGGTTCCTGAGTTTATTCCTACTATACCACCTGTGGCATTACTTGTACCTGTCACACTTCCTGAAACAAACTCGGAATTATAGACAAGTCCACTAGACAAATTGGCTCCCAGAAGCCCACCTACATTGTCAGTTCCAGAAATTGTAAGTGATTCCAATTTTAAATTACGAATCGTTCCAGAGCTTATTCTAAAAACTCCGTTATTGTTATTTACAGATTGATTGTCAAAGTTCTTGATAGAGTACCCTCTTCCATCAAAATCACCTGTGAAGTTGTTAATGTTTGTTGCGTGATTTCCACCAACTGGGTCATGAGGACTTGCCTCACCTGAAAAATCAATATCACCTCTTAAGATATAATTGCTTGCACACCCTCCACTTAAAGTTTCTCCACAGGCATTTGCTGCAATATCCAAAAACTGTCGAGCTGTACAAATCATATATGGAGCTCCTCCAGAACCATCTCCATTGTCATCAAACTGGGTCCATGTACTTTGCGGAGAATCCTGACAAAAATTATCCACAATAACTGTTGCCGCAGATGATTCACCAAAAAGAGCCGTTTGATCAGTGGCTCGAAATACAAGGTTGCAGGGCCCTTGGTCTGACTCAGAAGGACTTCCCGTCAATGCACCTGTTGTCGCGTTAATAGAAAGCCACCCGCCACATGTGTGCCCAGAACCAAACGACCAAGTGTGTGTGTCTCCTATAGAGTCACTCACAACTGATGCACATGTTGAATTTACAGATTCAAATGTACCCTTGTCACCGTCTCCTTCATAGACTGGAGATCCACAGTTTGTGGGAGCTGCAAGTACAGGACTACCACCAGCACTACTATCAATCTTAACTAGGAGTTTCGCGATATCGGTCGTACCAGCAAATGTCGTTCCACGTACATAAATTGTGCCCACATCACCATCCACAGCAAGTCCAAGTAAAGTTGCTATACCCGTAGGAGCTGCAATCGTGAATGTTCCATCTGAGCAATCATCATCACTTGTTGAAATATCTGTCATGCTAGAGACATTTTGCCAAGTCGAATTGTCAATCGAATACACCAAACTTGAAATACGTTTATCACACTCACCAAGAACATTAAGAGGATCACCTGGAGCTGAAATTGAAACTGAGGTTTCTACTTTAGAATTAAAAGTGGGAGCAACACTACCACCACCAGCACTCTCAATAACAGTCTCGCCCTCTGTGCAGGCTGTAAGATAGAGAATCGAAAAAACTAGAAATGAAATTAGAATTATTTTTTTCAAAGCTTTCCCCTAAAAACGTTCCACTTTTATCGCTCAAGAACTTATCGGACTTTCGTCGAGCTCTGTTTAGAGCCAATTTGAGTCATTTAAACTAGAAAGTTTGAATACTCATTCTCATTTTGATCCACTGACCATTGAGCGGCTGTCCCGTCGAGAAACCTACGGCACACATTATTCGGATAAAACATGCTGGAATCAGTGCAAGCCAAAGTGAAATCAAAAATAATACGGCTCTTTTTTAGTGGCTGATGCAATACACACGCGCTGGCTGATCACATGTTCTCAGTGCATTTGCTAGATAGGATCCACCTAAGATACTTGAAAGACCATACTGAGCAGTGTCTCCACTTGAATCACTTGTCCAGTCCAAACAGTTAAATGAACTTGCTGTTCCATCAGATTTTGTTCCAGTCCAAACAGGAACAGCTCCAGAGTTAGCACCTGTTTCATCGCGCGTAAGTGCTGTAAACAAATTGTCTCCATCAAACATATCGTCTCTATCATCTGCAATTTTAATAAAGTCGGTGTCTTTCACTGGCTGATTTGAAACCCCATCCCAGTTGTATGAGCTATTAATTATATAAATCCCTCTGTCAAATCGGTTACTATGAATATGATTTTTTGCATCTATAGAACTATCACTCATAATTGCTCTGTATATACCTGGCGGTGTCAACGAACTCCCATCTTCACTTCGGCTTTGACAAATATGATCTGCATTTTGAAGGCTTTCAATTTCTGCACCTCTGTATTCGGTTGTTGTCACAAATGCAATGCGGTAGGGTTTACGTGCAATTTTTTGATGATGCGGAAGAAAGCTATCACCCGCTGTTGTCCATGTACTATTATCACTAAAATTCCAGTCATAGGTTGTTCCACCATGAGTGGCCAGATAATTGGACTCCAATTTCAAAGCTGCAAGAGTAACCCCTATTCCCTGATCATCAGTTGGAGTCATGGGAACATCACCAAACCCATCGTAACTTGAAGCCTGCCAAAAGTTTTTAACAAAAACCGGAGCTCCACTTCGATTTCCAGTTAAACCACCAATCACTTCACTTCCGAGGGTTGTAATGGTCCCTGAATAATAACTGTACTCGATTTTTTGCACACTTCCTACAATTGCTCCAACAAGACCACCGCCTTTAACAGAAGGTGAATTCTTGTTTGTTGAAATATCACCTGTTGCATAGGAGTCGCTCATTTGAAGCGCCTGAGCTGAAACTTCTGCGGCAAATCCAACCAATCCCCCAAGTCTACTTATTGTTGCAGAACTTGAACCCGTAATGTCTCCACGAGAAAAGCTTTTTTCAATTCGTGCTTCTCCGGATGCTTCTCCAACTAAACCACCTATGTTTCCATTTCCACTTGCAATTGAAATGACATCTCCCAGAGAATAAGAATCAATGACTGCAGCACTAAAAATACCGCCAACCAATCCACCTATATTTCCGCCTCCTGTGACGTCACCTTCTGCAAAACTCTCTTCAATCGCACCATACTGTGGTGTACTTGGAGCAGATGCTGTCAGGTAACCCACTAGTCCACCAACCCGCTCTGAACCAGATGGTCCACTGACATCACCAAGAGCAAACGATCTATATATATCTGGAACTGAATTGCTCCAGCCCTTTGCATACCCTACAAGTCCACCAATATTCTGACTAGAACTTGAACCTGAAACACTTCCAAAAGAGTAAGTCTCTTCCATTGGAGCATTAGAAGTGTGATTGGAAGACAAACAACCCACAATCCCACCAACATCATCACCACTTGCTGTCACGTCAATTGCAGAGCCGACATTCAAAACTCTTGCATTTGCAGCACTTCCACCGCTACATGAAGCTCCGTCAAATATTGCACCAATCACACCACCAGTGTCATCACGCCCAGCCACAGAACTTACTCCACTCTGTTTTACAATATTAATATTTTGGACTGTTGTTAAACTTGTTCCTCGGATTCGACCAATAAGAGCACCTGTTTCATCTTGTCCGTCAATTTCATCAACTACCAAATTCAAGTTTTCAACAGTTCCACCATCAACAATTCTAAAAAAACCAATTTGATCGGTAGAAGATTCATCAATTCGAACATTGCCAATAGTAAAACCCTTTCCATTGAATGTTCCTGAATACCAACCTGCTGCCGAAGTAAAACCAATTCCCGGTATATCAGCTGTCAATGTAATATCATTTCGAATTTCAAAATCATGAGAACATGCTGTTTGGTCACCGATGTGACAACCAATATCTTGTGCTTCTCCATCGGTGACATTGTCAAACATGATATCTCTCAACTGCGCTTCTGTACAAATCAGATGAGGGTTGGTTGTCCCATCATGGACAAGACCATCATCAATCAATGCTGAGCCATCAAAGTCATAGTCATCACTTTCATCATATTCGTCCCACGTTAGCATCGTAGAGAATTCACACATGCTGCGCACATCCAATTGGAAAGTATCTACAACACTACTACCCAAACGATCTGTGATTGTTAAAGAAATATTGCAAACTCCAATTTCATCTCGATCTGCTTTATCAACAACATTATTTATATCAATTGTCGGTAAAGATGCTGTTCCAATTGTCGTACTTGCACCACTTAAAAATGAACAACCCGAAACATCAACAATTCTGGTTTTAATGAAATCACCATTGTCGCTGTCAGCCTCCACACATGTTGTGCTCAACGTATTATTTCCACTGACAGACTCATAAAGGGTTTGATCTGCACATGGGGTTGAAAATGTCGGTTGTTGATTGCTCGCATTTGCCCACCAAGTTTGAGTGGATCTCGTTGAACTCACATTTCCTGCTTTGTCACGAGATCGAAGTTCAATGTAGTACTCCGTGTCTTCTGTAAGAGACAGACCTGTGATTTGATATTCATTATTTGTATCAGTGTCGTCATCTGTAGGAGAGGAGCGATCCAATTCTGTCCACGCGACAATTTCAATATCTGTTCCGCCATTTTCTTCCATAATTCTATAATCAAATTCGTCAAACCCAGCGTCCCCGTTGTCTGTAGGAGGATCAGAGTTGATTTCAAATTTTGGAGAAAGTGACAGTGACGCCATCATCGCATTCAGTGTGGTTCCCTCATAGTTGTTATTTGACCCACTGATATCTATATCAAGTGGACCTGGGTCATTTGGATCAAGACTATCGCGAACAAAAGTGGTCTGCATACACCCGCCAGCATTAATATTTCCGGCCCCATCTTTCACTAATACCCAAACATCATGTGTACCATCAGAAAAAGGAGTGCTTGTATTGTCAAACTCTCCTGTCGTCTCTCCCGCACCAAGAGTGTCGGTTAAGAATGGAGTCGGAGGACATCCTGATGTGGAGTAAAACTCCACTGTATCCCCCGATGTAAGTCCACTTGCTGTGAGTATTACAGCGCCATTTTGATTGGGTGAAGATAAAGACCACGTCAACGTAGGGTTATTTGGTGCAGTTTGATCCACAATCACTTCTTCTGAAACTGCACATGTCGATGTGTTTCCTGCTGTGTCGACTGCATAAATTGAAAATTTAAATGGACCATCAGAAAGACTTGATTCCGAATGAGTTGTTACGCCCGCTCCCAACGTTGTTACAGTTCCCGTACAATCATCACTTGGATAAACATTGTACTGAAGTAGATCACCACTTGCCGATCCTGTATAAGTCATGCCTGGTGCACCGTCATTGTTGTAATAAGGGCCACCGCCTGTGATATTTGTTAATGTAAGGGCTGTTGGAGGAAGCGGGTCTGTCAGATCCAACTGATAAACTGCCGAAGCACTCGCAGCACAAGCCGTAGACTCTTGTCCTAAATTGTCTCCAAGTTTTACAGAAAAATAATTGTCACCTTCATATACCGAATTCAAATTTGTCGTAATAGACGCACTTGAAGAACCATCATGAGTAAACACTCCCAAGTGATGCAAACACCCTGTAACTGCTGAGTCACGATAAACAGAAATTTTAGTTACATCTGATGGCAATCCCGTTACATTCAGATTCACAGAAAAACTATTGGAAGGCGAGGAACTTACAAGATTGACCACAACACCAGATGTATCCGGTGGTCCATCATCTGCAATAACAGTCACTGTTTTCTCTTGAGTGGAGCCTAAGAAGTTGATTCCTCGAATTTGAAATGAAGCTTGTTCGCCTAATGCATCAAGTGCACCATCTGCGACTCCAGCATTGAGTTCAGAAGAATTCATATCAATTGTGAACTGACCATCTGAACAGTCCATTTCAGAAGAGCCAAGTACAACCTGGCTAGCATCTACCCAATCTGTAGCACCGGGAAGAAGAATTTCAAGTGACTTCACTCTTTGATCACACTCTCCATCAAATTGAAAAGCGCCTGGATAAGGATTAAGGCCAACTTTTTTTTCATTGCCTGTTGAGAAAAATACACCTGGAATTGAGGAGCTGAGGCTCTCAATAATCGTTTCTCCTTCTGTACAGGCAGAAAGAGAAAATGATAACGCTAAAATCAAAAGGTGCTTTGTCATATTTAGCCTTAACCCCAGTGACGTTCAGTACGCTTAAGGTATCGGCAAAGCCTGGACTATAGTTGAGTTTATTATTGGCTCATTTTGAGACTCATAAATAAAGATTTGAAACACTCCGAGCCCTTAAATCACTGGGTGATTCAGCAAACAATCCTAAATTTTATTTTATAAAAAGTGAAATATATGTTCCAACTATCTCAATTTGAAACCTATTAGGGTATCTTTTATTTTACCGTTCAAGATCCGGGAACCAACGTTTATCTGGTGCTGTGTTTTTTACCGCAAATGTACACTCTCGCTTTCCTTTAAATCCCTTCCTCTTGATCCATTCAAATTGAGAGTTTTTCAAAACTTTCTTTAAACTTCCTGTAGAGGCATAAGTACCAAAAATACAATTGGAGCCTGGAACATTTTTTAAAAACTTCTCTAAAAAATCCTCTGACCAAAGATCCATATTTGTTTTAGAGCAATAGGGGTCAAATAATATAGCCGACATTTCATTGCATTCAAAACTCTCATTGAGTTCATGAAAGACCTTCCAAGAGCCTTCGTTTCTAAATTTCAAAAGATTCCAAAAAATCTTTTTCTTTTCTTTTTTAAACTGGATGGAAAACAAAGTCAGAATCTCTTCATAAATCTTTACAAATCTATTTGGCACAAGGTTTGTTTTTCCATCCACCCAATTTAGAAAATACTCTCGAAGTTCACGATCTTTCTCATAGCTGACCAACAAAGTCAGTTCATCAAACTGACTGGCCACAAGGATTTCATTATATCCAATCCCCAACCCAATACTTAGGATTCGTCTCTCCCACTCTCTCTCTTTTAATTCATCAAGGACGCGCCCGTAAACATGAAGAGTTTCAGAAAAGGCCCCTTTCATATGGTGCATTTTCTCGCCCTCACCATTTTGGCCAAAAGCAAGTGTCGGACTCCCATCAAGAGTCCTATAGAAATGGAAATTTTCATATGAGCCAATACAAATATCTGTTTCTGAGAGTTTTTCAGTTTGATCCGACATCCCCGACTCATAGTTTAGATACCCAAAGATTTCAAGGAGATATAGTTCTGGTCATATACCTAAGATGTTGGTAAATAGATCTCATGAAAATCCGCCCCAAATTCAATGGAGTTCTCCCCTATCACTCAATCGGTGAGTACTACAAAACGCATTTTGGCGAAAAGGTCTATAAACTCTCCGTAACTGTCTCTGATGACTGCCCAAATCGACGTGGATTAAAAGGAATGAAAACCTGTATTTTTTGCGACCCCTGGGGTTCAGCAGCGTACACAAAAACCCAGAAACTCAAACTCGAAGAGCAAATTGAAGAAGTCAAATCTTACGTCTTAAGTGCACAGGGAAAAGGAGCTAAAAAATTTCTTGTGTACTTTCAGGCTTACACCTCGACATTTACAAGTGTTAAAAAACTTCGCGCCTACATTGAAGCAGCAACAATCGGCAACGACATAGTGGGTTTTGTGATAGGCACACGGCCTGACTGTCTATCCCCTGCCGTATTTGACTTGATCAATGAGTATTCCAATCGCTATTACTTTTCCATTGAGCTCGGGGTTCAATCTTTTGACGACAATCAACTTGAGTTTATGAGACGCGGACACACAGCAAAAGACTCTATTGAGGCTATAAATAAGATTTACCAAAGCTCCAATGCCGATATCGGAATTCACCTGATGTTTGGGCTCCCAGGTGAAACCGAAAGTGACGTCATAAAAGCCGCAGAAACAGTCTCACAACTCCCCATTCAAAACGTCAAGCTTCACAACCTCCACGTACTCACAAATACCCCGCTTGCCGATCTATATAAAAAGGGCGAATTTACTCCTCTTGATCTGGAGAGTTATACCGACCGCGCCATAGCCTTTATAACCCATCTTCCCGAAAAATTTGCTATACAGCGACTGAGCGCCGTGGCAACCAGGTGGGATGAGCTTGTCGCACCAGCATGGACGCGGCATAAAATGAAGGCTCATCAATTTATCGTAGATGAAATGAATCGTCGCGAAGGATATCAGGGGATGTATGCAGTTGAATCAAACACGTCAAAATACAATTCAGGTGAAAGATATGACAGACTTGAGCGATTTCAGTACTCGCGGTGAATTCATTGCCAGACACATAGGCCCTGACGAAATTGAGATTCAAAAGATGTTAAAGGAACTCTCCTTAAGTTCTATAAATGAGCTTATTGAAAAAGCAGTTCCAAAGTCTATTCTTTCTGAAAAACCTCTGAACCTCCCCCCTGCCTGGAGTGAAGCAGAAGCACTTTCTAAAATTCGAAATCTAGCGACTCAAAATACCGTCAACAAATCCTATATCGGTATGGGGTACCACCCATGCCTTGTTCCAAGTGTTATACAAAGAAATATTTTGGAAAACCCTGGTTGGTATACACAGTACACCCCTTATCAAGCTGAAATTTCACAAGGCCGCCTTGAAGCTCTTTTGAATTTTCAAACCATGATCTGTGATTTAACAGGAATGAAGGTTTCAAATGCATCCTTACTTGATGAGTCCACAGCAGCTGCAGAAGCCATGACTATGGCTTTCAATCTTCAAGGTCGCACATATGGGAGAAGCAAATCTCTTCGTATGACATTTTTTGTGGATCAAAATACTCATCCACAGACTATTGAGGTCCTAAAAACTCGAGCCGAACCTTTTGGGATTCAACTTCAGCTTGGAAACCCTAAAGAGTTTAATGAAAACGAAGATGTGTTTGGGGTTTTTGTCCAAAGTCCAAACACAAACGGAACAATCCTAGCTCTTGATACAATTTCTGAAAAGGCCAAATCGATAAATGCAAAACTTATTGTTTGCACAGACCTACTTGCACTTCCACTATTCAAATCTCCAGGAGAACAAGGTGCCGACATCGTTGTTGGCAACACACAGAGATTTGGAGTACCAATGGGATTTGGTGGGCCTCATGCCGCATTTTTAGCTGCAAAAGAAGAATTCAAAAGAAATGTTCCCGGCAGAATCGTAGGAGTATCAAAAGACATTGAGGGTCGATTGACATACCGACTGGCACTTCAAACACGCGAGCAACACATCAGGCGTGAACGCGCGACAAGTAACATTTGTACAGCACAAGTCCTACTTGCAATTATGGCAAGCATGTACGGTGTGTACCACGGCCCAAAAGGACTTAAAAGAATTGCCACGCGAATTTTTAAGCTTACTCAAACCCTAAAAACAGCACTGATAAAATCTGGGCTGAAAGTTCATGAGGGGGTGTTATTTGATACAATTCGCTTCACAGCAACAACAGCCACTTACGAACGCGCCCTTCATGCTGGAATCAACATTCGAAAATTCAGTGACAATGAATATGGAATTTCACTCAATGAAACAACAACTCTTGAGGATCTGAACACTTTAATTTCTGCAATTCTTGGAAAAGCAGGAAACAATTATGCCGAAGAATTTTCAAAACTAGCAAATTTTGAAATTCCAAAGGAATTCACTCGAGAATCGAAATTCATGACACATGAGGTGTTCAACACTCACCACTCTGAAACAGAACTCTTACGTTACATTCAAAAGCTCCAAGCCAAAGACCTTTCACTCACAACATCTATGATTTCACTTGGCTCTTGTACAATGAAGCTCAATGCCACTTCTGAAATGCTACCCGTGACCTGGCCTGAATTTGGTGAAATCCATCCATTTGCTCCAATTGACCAAACTACTGGATACGTAAAAATGATTGAGCAACTAGGGACTTGGTTATCTGAAGTCACTGGCTTTGATGCAGCTTCCCTGCAACCCAATGCAGGCTCACAGGGTGAGTATGCAGGTCTTCTTGTCATCAAAAAATACCATGAAGAGAACAAGCAACTGAATCGCAACATCTGTCTTATCCCTCAAAGTGCTCACGGTACAAACCCAGCAAGTGCCGTAATGGCTGGAATGAAAGTCGTTGTCGTCAAATGTGATGAAGATGGAAACATTGATCTTGCAGATTTAAAAGAGAAAGCAGAAATCAACGCCGAAAACCTTTCTGCTCTAATGGTAACTTACCCATCCACCCACGGTGTTTTTGAAGAAGACATCAAAGAGATTTGTGAGATTGTCCACAAAAATGGTGGTCAAGTCTACATGGACGGTGCAAATATGAACGCACAAATCGGACTTTGCTATCCCGGAGAATACGGTCCTGACGTCTGTCATTTAAATCTTCACAAAACATTTTGCATTCCACACGGAGGCGGTGGCCCTGGCGTTGGTCCAATTGCTGTAAAAAAACATCTCACACCGTACTTACCGGGTCACGATGTTATAAAACTGGGAGGGGAAAAAAGCATCCCTGCTATTTCGGCAGCACCTTATGGAAGCCCCTCAATCCTACCAATTTCATGGATGTACATTGCAATGATGGGGGCTGACGGACTCAAGCTCGCATCGCAAGTTGCCATTTTAAGTGCCAACTATATTGCAAAACGATTGGAACCCTTTTATCCCATACTTTATAAAGGCAAAAGTGGATTTGTGGCACACGAGTGCATTGTGGATTTAAGGGATTGGCCAGAGCGAGCTGATGTCAGCAATGAGGATGTCGCCAAAAGACTTATGGACTACGGGTTTCATGCTCCAACGATGTCTTTTCCAGTCCCAGGTACACTGATGATTGAACCAACAGAAAGTGAATCTCTTGATGAGCTCAATCGCTTTTGTGATGCTATGATTTCTATCTACAAAGAATTCAAAGCCATCGAAGACGGGAAGGCTGACAGAGATTCCAATGTTTTAAAAGGAGCACCCCATACAGCAACAACAGTCACAAACAGCACTTGGGAAAGAAAGTACACGCGTGAAGAAGCTGCGTACCCTCTTCAGTATGTTCGAGAGTATAAATTTTGGCCGATGGTTAGCCGTATTGACAATGCCTTTGGGGACAAGAACTTTTATTGTACATGCCCAGCTATAGATGAATACGAATAACAGTTATAATATTTTGTAAACTTGTAGATATTTTTAAAGCCTCTAAATCAAGACGTTTTTTTGATTCCAAGACATCATAGCCTTCTAGAAAACAATTGTTCTTTAGCTTATGGGGACTTTGCAGTATCGTAGTAGCGCACTGTTGGGTAAGCAAGATCAATTTTTGGCGAACTATCCACAACTTCTAAAATTTGTTCCCAAATAAGTTCTTCAACAAATCGACGCTTTCTAGGTTCACATAAAAAACGCATACTAAACATGACACCACTATCTTTCACTGTCGTGTAAACCTTTGGAGTTAAGTTTTGGTAATAGATCATAAACTTCTTTGAAGAAGAACGAAGCGCACGCTTTGCACTTTCATTGAGATTGAATTTGTCGTCCTCTAGAATTTTTGTGAGCTTTTGTTTTGTTTCTTTCCAGTCACTTTCAAATGTGACAAGCACATTGATTTCATTCCAAATATATCGAAAACCCGCACTGTAGTTGTAGGTCGGATTTGTAAATACCTTAGAATTAGGTATATGCACAATTCGACCTGTACTTTGCTCAGAGTCCACCCAATTTCCTAATTCTAGTAAAGTAAATTGAAAGAGACGCATATCAATAACGTCTCCCTTAACATTGTCGATCTGAATTCGATCTTCGAGCGAAAAAGGCCTTCTCCACAAAATAAAAGCCCAGCCTCCAAGATTGGCTACAGGATCTTTCAAAGCAATAGCAAGACCTGCAGAAAGCAACCCCAAATAAGTGGCAATAGAATCTATCGCCTCAAACCAAATCCTAAAAATTGTGAGTACTATAACTATATTGAAAGTGATCGATATGGATTTCTGCCAATAATAACGTGATACATTTTGATGAACTTGTTTAAAAACAACTTTTGAAACAAACCACCTGGCAAAAAGAATCACAACGATTGCGACAAAAGATTTCACAATCTTAGTTTCTAACTCAGATGACAATCCTGGTATAAAGTCCACAACTTGCCTTTCAAAGGTGCATATATATTTTCGACAATTTATGAACAAAACTTAAACAATCCATGATTGGATATGAATACACATCTTAATAAAATCAAATCCAGTTTCAAGCATCTATTGAAACTCGACCTTTGAACATGTTTTAAAACCAAATTTGCTGTATATTTCTAGAGAAGATTTCTCGTAAAAAGAATTTCCTCATAAAACCCAGTCAAATGAATACACACCCCACAGAAGCTAGACACCCTAATTTTTAGGTGCATCGGGCTGATTGTCAGGATGAGCGTCTTGAAAGGCCTTCAATAGATTGGCGTTTGCATTCACTTTGGAAATATTGGGATACTGATCCATGTCGATTCCAAAGCGTCTTGCATTGTAGACCTGAGGGATAACAAATGCATCCGCAGCCGTGATTTCATTTCCCAAAGAATACTCACCCACTGTTTCAACCAATGTTTTTTCTAAAGCCTGAAAGCCTCTTTCAATCCAAAACTTCCACCAACTCAAACGCTGCTCTTCAGTGACACCAAGTTGTTTTTGAAGTTCAACACCTGATCTTAAATTTTGATGAGGTTGAATTCCAGAATTTATGATTTCACAAATCTGTCGAACGCGCGAAGCCTGCATGGCTTCTTCAGGATAAAGGCGCGGGGGGGTTGTATCCCAAATTGTATCAATGTACTCAATAATAGCTACAGATTGAGCAATCGCACGCCCCTTGTGTATAAAAAGTGGAACTTGCTTCATTGGGTTGAGTTTTTCATATTCCGCACGAAGCTGCTCCCCACCTTCTTTCACCAAATGAACAGAACGAGTTTCAAACTCAATCCCTTTTAGATGAAGGGCTATCCTCACTCTATAAGCAGATGAGCTTCTAAAATAGGAATACAAAATCGGCCTTTCCATTCTTCAAAAGGTACGACCTACCCTTGAAGCGCGTCAATCTACAAAGGTGCGACCTACCTTTGAGGCGCGTCATAGCCGAATTCTGGAGTGTTTACAAACTGACCTACAACGGTGTTGTAGGTCAGTTTCGAGTCTTTGCCATCCAAATTCACTCTTAGCTGAAGAGGTTGCCTCCTTGCTCTTTTTCAAATAGAAAACAGACTTGTACAAATTGTTTGGTTTTAGAAAATGACACAATTCAAAGGTCGGCCGTACCTTTTAGGGAGTGAGTGATGAAATTAGGAACTCAAAAGAACGGAACACGTGATGGTGAACTGCTTGTTGTATCAAAAAATGGAAAGTCAGCAGTTTCAGCCAAAAGCATCACCCCTACCCTACAAGCCGCACTGGATGATTGGAAAACTTGTCATCCAAAGCTAGAAGAACTTTACAAAGACCTCAATAGCGGAAAAGCAGACGGTATTTTTGAACTGGATGTCAACAAAATGCACTCTCCACTTCCAAGAGCCTACCACTGGGCAGAT
>JAUICD010000045.1 GCA_030427965.1 Bdellovibrionia bacterium | reverse complement strand
ACCCCACAGCGACAAACACGCGATCTCCAATCACCTGCCACGAAGGACTTGATTCAACCATTTCTTTAGTTTTATAAGACTCAAAAAGAACAAGCTCTTTACTTTCAAGATCCAACTCCACAACATAAAGTTTTTGATCCCGAGATCCTACAGCAATAAACACACGACTTCCAATCACTTGCCATGAAGGGCTTGAAGCAATCGCCCCTCCTCCAGCCCCATAAGAGGCAAAAGGAATAAGCTCTCTGTTTTCAAGATCTAACTCCACAACATGAAGTTTCTGATCACGAGATCCCACAGCAATAAACACTCGATCTCCAACTACCTGCCACGAGGAACTTGAAAGAACCCAATCTCCAGTCTCATAAGTATCAAAAGGCAAAAGCTCTCCACTTTTTAAATCTAATTCCACAACATAAAGTCTACGATCCCAAGACCCCACAGCGATAAACACTCGATCTCCAACTACCTGCCATGAAGGACTTGAAGTAATAAAATTTACAGTCATATAAGTATCAAAAGGGATAAGTTTTTTACTTATAAAATTAAGCTTTAAAATATCAAATCTTTTATAGTTAAGATTTAATTCCACAACATGAAGTTTCTGGTCATGAGACCCTACAGCGATGAACACACGATCCTCGATTACCTGCCATGAAGGACTTGAAGATATCGCCCCCTTCGTCTCATAAGCCTTAAAGGAGAGAAGTTCTTTGTTTTCAAGATCTAATTCCACAACATGAAGCTTCTTGTCATAAGACCCGATTGCAATGAACACGCGACCTCCAATTACTTGCCACGAGGGACTTGAGTGAATTATCCCTCTCGTCAGATAAGGCTCAAAAGGAGTAAGCTCTCTGTTTTCAAGATCTAACTCCACAACATGAAGTTTCTGATCACGAGATCCCACAGCAATAAACACTCGACCATCAACCACCTGCCATGAAGGACTTGAAGCAATCGCATTTTCAGTCTCATAAGTATCAAAGGGAACAAGTTCTCCACTTGTAAGGTCTAATTCCACAACATGAAGTTTTTTGTCATCAGATCCCACTGCAACAAACACACGACCATCAACCATCTGCCACGAAGGGTTTGAAGAAATTCTTCCATCTGTTCGATATTTTTTAGGGTTATCTAAACCCATAATCCATTGAGCTCCCTCAACAGCATCTTCTCTTTCCTCTTTCTTCTTATTAAGCTTACTATGCAGTTCTCTAATTTGACTTTGTACCCAACCCCAGTCTTCTTGGATTTGAGTCAGTTTCTTACCCACTGCATTTGAAAGCAGTACTTCTAGTTGATTTTCTGAACTACGAGAAAATGGATTTATTGGCTTATGTGAATTTAAAATTTCTTCTAAATCTCTAAGAGGTAAAATTCCACTCTCAATACCTTGTTTAACAAAGCGCAGATAAGCTTCACTCTCTGGCTTTGAAGTTAAGAAGTGTTTCTCACAGTTCGTTTGTTTCTTATCTATATAAGCTTTGCTATCTGTATGTGCAATTTGTGCATTTAAAAACAAAGCACAGCTAACTAAGAAAGCGTGACATAAAAGAGAAGTGATTTGATATCTCATCGCACACCTCCCTTAGTTTTAGCCCGTTGCCGAAATGGAAATATATAGAGGTTATGATCTAAGGCTCCGACAGCGATAAACACTCGATCACCTATTACTTGCCACGAAGGACTTGAAGTAATTCTTTCTTTAGTTTTATAAGTTTCAAAAGGAATCAGCTTTCCATTTTCAAGATCCAATTCCACAACATAAAGTTTGTAATCATCAGATCCCACGGCGATGAAAACACGCCCCTCAATCACTTGCCACAAAGGACTTGAGTGAATCAACCCTTTAGTCATATAAGGCTCAAAAGGAATAAGCTTTTCATTTGTAAGATCCAACTCCACAACATGAAGTTTGTGATCACAAGATCCCACGGCGATAAACACTCGATCACCTATCACTTGCCACGAAGGACTTGAATGAATCCTTTCTTTAGTTTTGTAGGTTTCAAAAAGAATCAGTTTCCCACTTTTAAGATCTAGCTCCACAACATGAAGTTTTTTATCATGAGATCCTACAGCAATGAACACGCGATCTCCAATTACTTGCCACGAAGGACTTGAGTGAATATCTTCTTCAGTCTTATAAGATCCAAAAGGAATAAGTTTTTTATTTTTAAAACTCAGTTTTAAAAAATCAAACTTTTTATACCTGATACTTAACTCCACAATATGAAGTTTGTGATCATGAGATCCTACGGCAATAAACACTCGATCACCTATCACTTGCCACGAAGGACTTGAATCGATTGACCCTTCAGTCTCATAAGATCCAAAAGAAATCAGTTCTCTACTTTCAAGGTTTAATTCTACGACATGAAGTTTATGATCATCAGATCCCACAGCGATGAAAACACGCCCCTCAATCACTTGCCACGAAGGACTTGAAGTAATCAACTCTTTAGTCATATAAGGCTCAAGAGGAATTAGCTCTCCACTTTTTAAATCTAATTCTACAACATGAAGCTTACTATCCCAAGACCCCACAGCGACAAACACGCGATCTCCAATCACCTGCCACGAAGGACTTGAACGAATCCAATCTCCAGTCACATAAGGCTCAAGAGGCAAAAGCTCCCCACTATCAAGATCTAACTCCACAACATGAAGTTTTTTATCATTAGACCCTACGGCTATAAAAACTCGATCTCTAATCACTTGCCACGACGGACTTGAAGTAACTTCTCTGTCTGTTGAATATTTTTTTGGATGATTTAAACCCATGACCCATTGAGCTTCCTCAATAGCATCTTCTCTTTCCTCTTTCTTCTTATTAAGCTTACTATACAGTTTTCTAATTTGATTTTGCACCCAACCCCAGTCTTCTTGGATTTGAGTCAGTTTTTTATCCACTGCATTTGAAAGTACCACTTCTAGTTGATTTTCTGAACTACGAGAAAATGGGTTTACTGTTCGATCAAAGCTTAATACTTCTTCTAGATCTCTAAGAGACAGAATTCCACTTTCTATGCCTTGCTTGATAAAGCGCAGATAAGCTTCACTCTCTGGCTTTGAAGTTAAGAAGTGTTTCTCACAGTTCGTTTGTTTCTTATCTATATAAGCTTTACTATCTGCATGTGTAACTTGTGCATCTAAAAACAAAGCACAGCTAACTAAGAACATGTGGTACAAAAGAGAAGTGATTTGATATCTCATCGCACACTTCCTTTAGTCTTAGATCGTTGCCGAAATGGAAATACATAAAGATTATGATCTAAGGCTCCGACAGCGATAAACGCTCGATCACCCATCACTTGCCATAAAGGACTTGAGCGAATAGATTCTCCAATCTCATAGGTTCCAAAAAGAACAAGTTTTTCACTTTCAAGATTCAACTCCACGACATGAAGTTTTTTATCATAAGACCCCAGAGCGATAAATACTCGCCCCTCAATCACTTGCCACGAAGGGCTTGAGCAAATCCACTCCCCGATCACATAAGGCTCAAAAGGGACAAGCTTCGAAGTTTCTAGATTCAGTTCCAGAGCATAGATTTTTTTATCTTGAGATTCTACAGCGATCAATACTCGGTCTCCGATCACCTGCCACGAGGGAGCAGAAACAATGCGACCTCCGGTTTCATAAGTATCAAAAAGAACAAGCTTTTCACTTTCTAAATTCAATTCCACAACATGAAGTTTGTGATCATGAGACCCCACAGCCACAAACACTCGCCCCTCAATCACCTGCCACGTTGGATTTGAACGAATAGATTCCCCTGTCTCATAAGTTCCAAAAAGAACAAGTTCTCCACTTTCAAAATCCAACTCCACAACATGAAGTTTTTTATCATAAGACCCCACAGCCACAAACACTCGGTCTCCGATCACCTGCCACGAAGGACTTGAATAGATCATATCTCCAGTCTCATAAGACTCAAAAGGAATAAGCTTCGAAGATTCCAAATCCAATTCCACAATATGAAGCTTACGATCATTAGACCCGACAGCAATGAACACTCGGTCTCCAATCACCTGCCACGAAGGGCTTGAATTAATCCAACCTTCGGTCTCATAAGACTCAAAAGGAATAAGCTTCGAAGATTCCAAATCCAACTCCACAACATGAAGTTTATGATTATAAGATCCCACAGTTATAAATACTCGCCTCCCGATCACCTGCCACGAAGGACTTGAATAGATCTGGCTTCCAACTTCGTAAGTTCTAAAAGGTTTGAACTCCCCGCTTTCAAGATCCAATTCCACGACATGAAGCTTACCATCATTAGACCCGACAGCAATGAACACTCGGTCTCCAATCACCTGCCACGAAGGACTTGGATGAATTAATCCACCTGTTAAATATTTTCTAGGGTGATCTAAACTTACGACCCACTGAGATTCCTCAACAGCATCTTCTCTTTCCTCTTTCTTCTTATTAAGCTTACTATGCAGTTCTCTAATTTGACTTTGCACCCAACCCCAGTCTTCTTGGATTTGAGTCAGTTTCTTATCCACTGCATTTGAAAGTACCACTTCTAGTTGATTTTCTGAACTACGAGAAAATGGGTTTATTGGCTTATGTGAATTTAAAATTTCTTCTAAATCTCTAAGAGATAAAATTCCACTTTCTATGCCTTGCTTAGTAAACCGCACATAGGCTTTGCTTTGATCTGGAGAAGAGAGAAGGTTTTCTTGGCAATCTGAGCGCTGTGAGTTTCTTGGAGCTTGATCCATTCCTTCAGCTACATATGAAAAGCAGATGACCAACAAAATTGTAGTCATCCGTTTCAAAACCGAATTTGTGAAGAAAGATTTAAGTTTCATTTATCAAAAATTTTCCATCTTTTTAGAATTCAACTCATTGTCCAGTGGTCAGACATATTCAAAAACGAATCCAAAGACCCAAATCCAAAGCATAAGAGATCAATACCGTAAGGTAACTGAACTTCTCTGAGATCGAGTTAAGGCTGTTAAATTTAAATACACTTTGGACATATATGGTCCCATGCTTATTTCTACTTCCAGTAAAATCACTGAGTTTTTCCTGTACAAGAATTTGACACCTTAAAATTCCCTTAACCTCAAATCTAGCCGCCTAAATGACTTGATCAGAAACAGCAACGCCGATTTTTGTAATCGGATCGTCCAGCAACTGATCGAAAGGGGTTAAAGAAAAACAAAAGAAGAACTGCAGTCTCAGGGGCCTTTCATAAGTACTTGTTTTTACCTGTCTTTTTATATGGTACGCAATTTGGATTACAGGGTATGAGAAATTGAATTTTATCACCGAGGATTAGAGATGTTAAAGATTCCCAATAAAAGAAAGCTCTTCTTATCAATTACATTCCTGTCACTATGCTTAGTTGGAAACCTTTCGCTGTCATTTGTCGAAAATGGTTCTTCTAAAAAAACGAATGTAAATTCTGCGGCCTGCCCAGCAGCTCTAACTGGACCAATTCTAGAGCTTCAAAATGGAGTCTTCTCACAACTCACCCCCGAAGGAAAAGTGGCAGTTGAAAGAACTGCACATGCTGTTTCAGAAAACTTCTCTAGATATAACTCCTTCTTTCAAGGTCAAGACGAACTTGTTCGCACACATTTACTAACTATGTTGATGAGACAAAATCACCTTCTCTTAGGCCCCCCAGGTGGAGCCAAGACTATGGGAATTGATTGGCTTATCGGGAAGACAAAACTCTGGTCTAAACAAATTGCGGAGTGGACAACACCAAGTGAAATTTTTGGTGGGATGACTCGAAAAGGTATTGAAAATGGAACAGAGGACATCAATACAACAGGAAGTGCTCTTGAATCCGAATACGTCATGCTTGATGAGATTAACAACGCAAACCCCACTCTCTTAGGAGCTCTTCTCTCTTTTTTAAATCCAGGAGAGCGTCGCATACAGATTCAAGGAAAGAGTTTTAAAGCCATTACACGTGCTATTTTTTCTACAGGAAATGCGACTCGGACACAGATTTTAGATTTCTTCACCCAAAGAAACCTTCAATCTGGGCCTGCTATGCTAAATCGTTTTCTTTTTAAAAGCTATGTCTTCAATTGGTTAAAAACAGCCCAACAACTCAAGATTGATCAATTTCGCCGAAAGGTTGAAACATTAAAGTCAGACATGATGTATGGATCAGAACAAGAAAAGAAAGACGCCAAAGAAGCATTAGAAAACATACTTTCACTAGAAATTGACACAGCCCCCGCAGAGCGTCTCGCATGGCGTGCATTTGAAATCACACCCGAGCTAGACAACACTCTTAGAGTTATTGCAAACAAACTTAGAGAGCAGATCAATAAAAAGGCTATGGACTCAAGACTTCAACAACAAGAAGATCCACGACAAATACCCTTTGAGCCATCAACTGAGTGGTCGGAAAGAACAAGAGGATTTCTAGAGCAACTTGTAAGGATGTCAGCCACTCTTGATTTACTTTTGCTTCCACAAGAAAAAAGACAAAAATTATTAGCCATGGGTAAACCCATTCCATTATCTGGACTTTCAGTTTCTAGAATTGCAAAAATTATTACAACAGGACCAGGATTAAGTTATTTCAATCCGATTTCCCTTAAAATGGAATTCAATATTGTAAATGACGAAAGATTGGGTTGGGTAAAAATGGACCTTGGAAGCGAAGCAACTGATACAAAAGATCCCTTAGAGGCACATTCAATCCTCGAGCTTGAGGAAGAACAGACTATTTTTAACCAAGTACTAAATAACGTGTTAACAGAACTCAATCTGGCACTTTCAACTGTTGCAATGCTTGAAAATGTACAAGATCTCGATTTAGACAATGTTGATTTTGAACACATTGTTTTTAAAGAGCTGAATCAAGAGGTTCATAGTGCATTGAGTGCTTCGGGAGAGTTTGATCAAAACATTTCAGCCGAACCAAATACTTCAGGTGAATCCGAGTAACTTGTGAAATACCAAGCCTGTTCTGTTATTTTAACAATCTACCTGATTCTTCTGAGTTATTCAGAAGCCTTTGGATATAACCCCTCTTGCCCTGAAAACTTAGAACCAAAAAATGAAGTTGAAGAAATTAAAGAAGATCAGGGATCAACAGATCCTCACTATCAATGGTTACAACACCTCTCTGCCTTAAACATAAAAGTAAAAGACAAACTCGGACCAGAAAAAAATCCATTTGTCGCAACGGGTGCCTTCACTTTGGAATCCTCGAAATCACTTATTGATAGTCTTTCTCAACAACCTGTAGATGGATCTTATGGTAGTTACGAACAATCTATTCTAGGAAAAGTACGTCAGTTTATACATGAAAATGCATTCACAGAAAAAAGCTATGAAGACTTGGATATGTTATTAAGAGAAGTTTCAGCTATTGCCTCTCAATACACTTCTGACCCCACGATTACAAAAACCAATCTTTTTCGCATCTCACTTGCTCTTGATTACTCTTTGCCATTTCTTTATAAGCTAGTTCCGCAAGAAGAGGTCGATCGTGATGGCGAACCTATTTTAGATACAGAAGATAAAAAAGAGGAGAAGCAAGAGGATAAGAAAGAAAAAGAAAAAAAAGAACCCGAAGACGCAGAACTAGAAATCCCTGATACCCCAGATGATTATGACCCTCATAGCAAAGATACAGATAACAAAGATGGTTCTTCAAAAAGGAAAGTGCTTTTAGCAAGTGTTAGAGGAAAATATCATTACTTTAAAACAGACAACTACAATCAGATCGCAAGACGTGGAACAAATCGCTTTAAGGGAAGAACTCCTATACCAAACCTCAGTACCGACATAAAAAGTAAGATGACTGGAATTCAAATGGATTTAAATGTCCCTCCAAAAAATATTGGAAGCTGGACAAAACTCCCTCTTCCTGAAACCATGACCCCATTTCACTCCAATCTCTCTAAGTACGAACTTCGACGATTGCCCGGCGGGCGATATGAATTTAAAACAAATTTAAGCTCCATCACTATTCCACTAGCTAACGAAACGCTTAACATGGATCAAATGCAATTGGAGTTTTTCACTGACCCTGTTGGAATTCCCTCAGAGGATTGGCCTGAAGGGGTTCGAGTAGAGCTTTTTCCCACTTTAAAAAACAAAACTCCTCTAGAGGCTGCTAGACTGGTTGAGAGTTTTATTCGAAACCGATATCTCTATAGCGTTGATGCCAAGGACACAAGAGACCCTATTGAAGCTATGAATGAGGGGGCATTTCAGTGTGACCTTGCTGCAATGATCATGGTTGCCATCCTACGCGATCATTTAAAAATACCAAGTAGAACCACCGGAGGCTTTCGAAGTCTTGTAAGCTCAGGTCTATCAAAACTAATGACGCCTGAAGAAGGACATTCCTGGGTTGAGGTCTTTTATCAAGGAAAGTGGCACACCTTTGATCCTACTCCTCGCAAAAAAGATAGAGCCAAAGAGAACGATTCTGAAGAAACAGAAGCAAACGAACAAAGAAATTTTGATGATGAGACTTTTGAAAATGAATTCCCTGACTTGGATTCGCCTGAAGACGAGATGCAAAAGCAAGATTCTAATGAGTCAGAGAGTGAAGGTAAGAAACAAGAACAGGACTCTGATAAGTCAGAAAGTGAAGATGCAAAACAAGAGCAAGATTCTAATGAGTTAGAGAGTGAAGATGAGAAACAAGAACAAGATTCTGATAAATCAGAAAGTCTAGATGAAGGTGAAATTGAGCAATTGAAGGAAGACTTACTCAAAGAACTTGAAATCGGCTCCAATACATTACTTGAGGAAATTTCAAAAAATAGAAATCCTTTGTTGGTCAGAACATTTCAAATTTTACTCCAAGAAATTATGAGTCCAGCACGTGATTCAGCAAGCGCCCTTCAAGCTCTCCAAAAGGCCGAACTTGATTTTAAAAGCAGAAGAAACACAAAAGCATCTTTTCAAAAAGCAAGAGCTGCACTGAGCTTCAAACAAGACTCTCTTCCTGATGCGCTTAGTAAAGCTAGTGCACTTCTTCTAAATCGCAGTCTAAACAACACCTATCGACGTCTGCTTCAAATCAGTGACCGTTTGAGAATGTTTATTGAATTAAAAGCCCCTTCACAGGATGTATCAGAGCTATTTGAAGCCCTTTCCATTGTTGAAAAAGTCATAAATGAATTTCAAAGACTTGCTCCCCCTGATCATCAAGAAATTGCAATTGTAAAAAAATTCGCACGTGAACTTCCTCCTCATAGCAGAAAACTCTTCTTACAGCGATATGGCATTAACAATATCGATACCAGTCCAAATACAAAAACTGCAGCAAAAGACCTTTCTCATGGACAAGTTCACGATTTCAATCTTATCAGATCCCTTTATTCTGAAACCCAATTTATAGAGGACACAACTCCAACTCCAGCTTTTTTACCTCTTTCAACCATGACAGAAAACAATCGTTCAAACGCAACCCCAATCTATATGCCCCTCAGAGATCCACGTCATCACCGACAGGCACTAGGGGGCAATCCACTTCTTTCATTTTATGATAATTTGATACAGGGAAGTCTCTTCCGACAAGTGCGTCCTGAAGTCGTCATGATCCCCAATGCCAGGGGTGAAGAAGAGCCACAACGAGTGACAGTTGGTTTGTACGACACCTCAGGCAGTATGAGCGGTCATCCCGGTGATTTCCAGGCCTCTTTGCTTGCAGCATTTGTAGATCGCGCTTTAAGTGATGTATCCAAAAATGGAAAACACCGCCATGTTGTTCAACTAATGGGATTTGATGACAATGTCCATAAGATCACCCCCGCCAGAAATAGCGCCGAAGCCTATGACATTATCCAACATCATAGAGCAACAATGCAAAATACGAGCGGGGGCACTAATATTATGAAGGCTCTTGAACAGGCATTTGCTCAAATATTAGACGCGCAAACACGTGCAGGAGAACCACTTGCCTCAGCTAATATTGTTCTAATGTCTGATGGCGGTTCTGATGTTGACCTTGAACAAATAAAAAAATGGATTGCTGCAATTGACAGAAAAACACCACTTAAGGTGATGTTTGTTGCAATCAATGGGACAAATCAAAAGCTTATAGAGCTCACAGAGCTTATGAAAGAAGCTGGAGCTAAAGAGTCCTACTATAGGGAGTTTTCACAAAAGAAGATCGATGAATTTATCTCAAATAGCAAAAAACCTATCCAGATCGACAAGAGACGTGATTTCGACTCTAAAGTTTCTCCAACAAAGCTTCCAAGTTGGGTAAGCCAGTCTCTGAGTCAAGCTGCGCAACTTGTGAAATCTGGTGTTCTTAAATACGAAAGAAGTATCCCTCAAAAGGGCACACAATACTGGCACCACCAATACCGATCCACTCTTGGAAAAAACAGAGACAAAGACGATATAACTGAGGTTCAAAAAGTGATTTTTAGATTTAAGTCGTTCATTTACTCTGCACACTTTCTAAAAGACAAACGACTTTCACATGTTGTGTTCGAACTGCTTCTAAGTGAGTTCGAACAAATTCTTAGATCCAATAGAGGCTCTTTAGATGTTTACGAACTTGAGGAAATTGTAAAGTGCATAGAAATCTTTGAAGACGGGCTTAGTAGATAGTCGGAGGCCGCTAGCCCCTTCTATATTCAGGCCTCAAGCGCAGAAATCACTTTTTTATGTCCTTCCTCAAAAACCCGAGTGAGGTCTTTTCTCAGCCAAACATCATCAAAGATTTTACCCATCAAACCAAGGGGAAGGTCGTACTCAAGAGTGTTTTTTAAAAGAGTCTTATCATCACTGTGATCTTCTAACTCACATGTTAAGATCCATGTATTGAAAAGCCCTAAAATTTGTCGTTCAACATATTTCACGTTCTCTTCAAACTCGTCGACCCGTATAGACCAAAGATGGCTAACACCAAATCTCGAAAGACGGAACTCATACTCAGCCCCCTTTTTCATCTCCAGTGGTGGAGCTGTTAGCTCCAGTTTGTAATCTCTTGGTACTAAGTCAGGAAAGTTCTGGATATCTGAAACATACTCAAAAACTTTGGATCGAGAAAACGGGATCACAGATGAATAATTCACATAGGCCATGACGAACTCCCAATTTTTGTGGCATAGATACCCTAACCCTAATTTGAGCGAGAGGAAAGAAAATGAAACTGGCGCATCGCACGTGGACTCAAGTTGAAACCTATTTGAAGCATAAAAAAACACTTATTATTCCTATAGGATCTGTTGAACAACATGGGCCAACAGGTCTTATTGGGACAGATTATCTCACAGCCCAAGCCATATCAGAAGCTGTTGGCTCAAAAACAAACACACTTGTCGCCCCACCCTTATGCTACGGCATGGCACTTCACCACATGGCTTTTCCAGGTAGTGCGACACTACAACCGACCACCTTAATTCAAGTCATCAAGGAGGTTGTGGATTCCTTCACTCAACACGGATTTCAGGATTTTATTTTTATTAACGGTCATGGCGGAAATATGGCCATTGTCACCTCTGCCTTTTGTGACCTCAAGGGGCTTAATGATGAACGAAGATTTGAATTGATCAACTGGTGGAAAATCCCAGATGTTCAGGAGTATGAAAAAGCTCACTTTGGCGATCAAAGTGGATTTCATGCAACAATCGGGGAAGTGGCCACAACAATGCACACAGATCCTGAAGCCTTCAAAGACATTGAGAATCAATCTTTTGAGATTGAGCGCCCAGAACATGATTGGCCCTTGAGTGCCAAAGAATTTCGAGAAACATTTCCTGATGGCAGAATGGAGTCCAATCCAGGTCTTGCCACAAAGCAGCATGGCCAAAAGATTTTTGAACTCACAGTGGACTCGATCTCTGAGCAAATTCAAAAGCGTCTTGACAACTAATGTAAAAAATCATGTTGTCTTAAGACACAATGAAACTCGCAATTTATGCTCTCTCCACATTGCTACCTGCCATGGGCTTTGGATCTGAAGTCATTGGCACTTTGTATTTCAAAGGCGAAAACAGACAAGCTCTTTTAAAACCCGTCAATGAAGACGGGTACTTTCAAATTAAAACCAACAATGAAGAGGTCGACTACGATCTTTCTCAACTTTTTAGTGGTGATCAAATCACAGGTGAGGGTGAGTTTTTAAAAACAGAGGGGGTTGTCAACCTTCACCGGATTAACTCAGTGGGAATTAAACGACTTCTCGGCCTGTGGCGGGCTGAAGATGACTCAAAATTTCATTTTATGTCGGCCGAAGATCTTCAAATCACATATGCTTCTGGAGCAAAAACTGTTTGGACCTACGCACTCACCCCTGAAGCTGGAAACAAGTGGGCCATACAAATGGAAAATGACCAAAACGTTGTTATAGGGCTACTTAGATACTTTAGCACTGCTGAGCAAACCCGTATTGTCATTGACGTACAAAGTCCACGTGATGGCAGAGTCCTTTACGAAATCAAACTTAAGCCAATTCCTCCTGAGCTTTAATGGAAACCAAAACACTTATCAAAGAAATTTTTGACTGCCCCACAGCTCCCTTTCGTGAACATTGGGTCAGTGAAAAAATTGAATCTCTTCTTAAAAAAAAACGTATCCCTTATTTTTTTGATATATACGGAAATCTCTATGCCGGAGCACGTTCAATAAAAACTATCCCTAAAAATAGTTTTTGTTTCATGGCCCATATGGATCACCCCGGCTTTCATATTGATGGCCCAGTTTCAAGTTCGTCAAAAAGCACGACTTATAGAGCCACTTGGTATGGAGGCGCTCCTTTTAAGAAAATGAGAAATGCTGCCGTAAGAATACATTCCCCTGAAAATCCCAATCGCCACCACTTAGGACGTATCATCAAACTCCACCCCTCAACAAAGGGGTCTCGTGGACGCAAGATCGAAATACGCCTTAACTCCAAAACAGAGCTGGATAAAAATTCATTTGGAGCTTTTGCTTTTCATCCATATCGCTTTCAAGGGGATCGTATTTCAGCAAGAGTTTGTGATGATTTGGCGGGAGTTGTGATCGCACTCGGGGCGCTGTTTGACACACTTAAATCCAAAAAAACAATTGCCATCTTTACACGAGCAGAAGAGGTGGGTTTTGTTGGCTGCTGGGCTATGCTCAAACAAGCCAAACTTCAAAAAACTCTTCGCTTTGTTTCTCTTGAAGCCTCCAAACACCTACAAGATGCTCGACTTGGGAAAGGCCCGGTTATAAGACTTGGAGACCGGAGCACATTGTTTAACAGCAAACTGACTCACTATATGTGGGTTGTTGCAGAAGGGCTTAAGAAGAAAAAACGTAGCTTTAAATATCAAAGGCGAGTTTTAGATGGTGGTTCTTGCGAGGCAACTGCTTTGGGGATCTTTAAATACAATGCATGTGGAATCTCAGTTCCACTGCTCAACTATCACAATGATGGTCCAAATGCTCCAGGCCCAGAAATCATAAGCTTCAAGGATGTTCAAAATGCACGTGAGCTCTGTACTTCAATGATTCGAAATGAAAAGAGTTTTAAAAAAATAACTGAACAAATGGAACTCGCACTTGAAAAAAATTATCGACAGTTAAAACCACTTCTTATAAAAAAGCACAAATACACATCGAGATTGTAATTTATGAGCTTTGAAACTATACAAATCAAATCCCTCTTTGAAAGCAGAAACGATCCAACTGATGTACGTCTTGGGGATTTGGTAAAATTCAAAGCTCCCACCAAAGCTACAAAAGGTGCAAGTGCACTACTTGGGTATCCGGATGATGAGGGGATTTCTCTCAGTCGGGGAAGGCTTGGGGCTCGACTTGCTCCAGATAAGATTCGACACTACCTTTATAAAATGACTCCAAGTCTTTTGGTCAACAGACGTGACCTCTTTGATATTGGAAATATTGAAAATAAAAGTTCTCTTGAAGAAAGACATGAGATCGCCGCACAAAAAGTGGAGTCTTTGCTTCAGTCTGGATTCCATACAATAGGCATTGGTGGAGGCCATGACTATGGATACTCAGATGGAATTGGTTTTTTGCGCGCAAATAGAGATTCCAAAATCCAGCCACTGATCATAAACATTGATGCCCATTTGGATGTCAGAAACATAGAAAATGGAGTCTCAAGCGGAACTCCATTTTATCGGTTACTTGAAAGTGAGTTTGATTTTGAGTTGTTTGAGATAGGCATTCAAGATCAATGCAACTCTAGAGCTCACTATGAATGGGTCACTTCTAAAAATGCAAAAATTATCACTCTTGATGAGATCACAATAGGCAACCCCACTCCACTTGAAGTTATTTTAAATCGCATGAGTGATGCTCTATTAAAAAGGCGCCCTTGTTATTTCAGTGTAGACTTGGATGGTTTTTCAAGTGCCTTTGCCCCTGGTTGTAGCCAAGTTTTTCCAAGCGGCTTGGATGTCACCACAGTTGTAAATTTGCTAAAGATATTATGTTACAGATTGGACGTTCAAACTTTTGGTGTTTATGAAACATCTCCTCCACTAGATACCGATGATCAAACAAGCCGCTTGGCCGCACTCTTGATCCATCGATTTATTTCAAATAGTCACCACTGCGTTTCCAAAACCTAAATCTCAGTGACCTGACTTCAATAACTTACTGCATGTCAGCCGGACTGAGATTTAGGTTTTTTTTATTCTCTCGCCCGAAGGGGCTCCCCTTCGTACACTATGTGTGTCTCTAATTTTTCCAACCAATTACGACGACTCTTTGTTTTTTCAGTTAAATCAATGCATGGATGCTGTATGAGCCAGGGATGGCTCATTTTTTTAATATTTTCTGAAAAGGCTTCAATGCCTCAGGCCCGGGGTTTTCTAACACCCGCCGCAACTCTTGAACTTCCACAAGATCATCAATTTCCAAACTGTTCTCATCAAAGTTCACTTTTAAAAGAGGTTCTGTGATTTCCCACCCTCTCCATCTGGCCTCCTCTTGCGCAAGCTCTGAGTACCAAATCGTCTTCTCGCTTTCTCCTTGCTGAAGACCGTAAAGATCCACAGCAAGGCTACTGGTACTTGCAACAATCCTCTGACTATCTAATTGGAAAACTCCTACAATTGGAGGAATACGCTCCCTTAGATTCAACAAATCCTTTAAAGAGATGATATTTCCACTCTCCCCAATCAAACCTTGAAGGTTTTCTTGAACACCTAACCTAGGGTCAATAGGCTTCGTGTTCACTATTACAATTCTATTGATTTGTTCATAGGGACAGTTTGAATTGGGATCTGGCTGACTCAAAAAAGCAGGCAATGTCCAAACCTTGCCATTTGAGTCTTTTATTTTATTCAATTCACATTGTTTTTGGACTTTTGATTTCTTCTTCATTGGACATCCATAGTCTCTTTTCCCAAAATGCCCAATTTCTCCAAAGTATTTTTCAAAAACGAGTCTCACCTCATTTAGGCGTGTAGAGTTTCTTCCAGAAAGCCCACAATCCACTAACACAAGAAGATTTGCTGTTTTCTTCCCCCAATCAATCTCAGAAAGACGAACCACGCTCTCTAGAGAAGCAGCTCCTTTAAACTTTGTAATGCCCAGCGCAATGCTTGGATTCTTATTTTTAGGAAGGTTTTCTTGAACTGTGGAGCAACCTAAGAATAGCAAAAGTGGTAAAATAGCTATGTACTTCATATTGTTGAATAATCCATTCCCCCACCAGACATTGCAAGTTTAAATAATTTGATTTTCCACTTGAAACTGATCGACCCTCCACTTATATCTTATCCCCTATCTATCACGGGAGTGGTAGCAATTGGAGAACCCCGCAAGGTACGCAAAGTACCTGAGAGTGAGGCTCCAGTTGCCACTGAAGTCGACAGTGGATCAAAACGACAAAACCTATCACGGGGGTGGTAGTTAAGTTGGTTATAACGCCGGCCTGTCACGCCGGAGGCCGCGGGTTCGAGTCCCGTCCACCCCGCCAATCATTCAAATCAGTGACATTTACAAACATACCAAACGGTTTTTTATAATCATATTCGATACTTCCATTCACCACACGCGGGTTCGATAGTACCAGCTGGGCGATTTCTCTTTTTTCATCAGGAGTCATTGCATCGAAAAGCTCATGTGCCCTAGAAGCCACTTCCATCAAGCGAATTCCCTCTTTCATAAAGTTACTATTCTCAAGTTCTATAGTATCAAGACTCTGTTGAATTTCTTCCTTCTCCTTTTTCCAAATAGCGGTCTTTGCTTCCCACATATCAGAGTCAATTTTGCCCTCCAGCATATGGTCGTAAGCTAAAGAAATCTTCTTGTCTAAGTTCTGATACTGTCCCGTAAGTACAGCTACTTGGTTCTCTCTATAAAATTGCTCATGCTTGGACGCATCCAACAAATTTTCCTTGGTCCATTCAACTATATCTTTTGTCAGCCTAATTTTGCTTAAGGCACACTTAATTGTTTCTTCAACCTTTTCCTCGCGAAGCCAAACAACGTTATCGCAAATGCCCTTGCCATTCGTGCAGTGGTAATAAATATAACGGCCCTTTTTTTTCTCTGCTGTGATCATGCAACCACATGAGTCGCAAGTTAGAGTTCCTCGATACGTGAACTGGCGTTTAGTTGATCTTGGTTTTACTACAAATCCCATGACCTCCTGAACTTCATCAAAAAGTTTTTTCGAGATTAGTGGCTCATGAGCCGCTTTATACATTTTGCCTTTACGTAGAAAGTATCCGTAATAAAACGGATTGGATAACATCCGCGACATAGAGGATTTAGCGAGCTCCTTTCTCGATCTTTTAGAGCGCAACCCTCTTCGATAGAGTTCTTTCGCAAGAGATCTCAAACTGTACTGCCCTGATTTTGCCATTTCAAAAGCTTGCTGAACGAGAGAGCCCTCCTCTGGGTGAATTATGATAGTCTTGTCTTCAAGCCTGTTTTTATAACCTATGGGCGCAGGCCCTGGCCAACCACCTTGCTCAGCTTTTTCATCTGAGCCTTTAATTACTTCTTCAGAAAGGTTGTTCGTATAGTAATTGGACAATGCTAAATCAATGTCGTGGTGAAGTTTTTCATGAGATTTAGAGTCTTTGGACAGGATCTTATTTTGTTTTACGAAGTGAATACGCAAATGGCGCGAATCGATTTGCAACGCCACAGAGTCATGAAAGTTCCGATACATCCGATCAACTTTTTCAACCAAAATGTCTTTGCACTCTGGGTTGTCTTCAATAAAGTCCAGCATCCGACGAAACTGCTTACGGCCAGCTTGCTTCGCTGTTTCTGACTCTTCGAATACCCTGACTACTTCGAAATTGTTGTCTCTTGCATAATCATTCAGAAGTTTTTTCTGAGCTGGAATAGAATATCCTTCTCGCTCCTGTTCTTTCGAGGATACTCTCACGTATATTACTGCCTTAGTTCTCACTCTTCTTTCTCTCCCCACACATCTGAAACTAGAAAGAGCCTGTAATTATTAATGGGATGCCTCTTACACTTTAGTCGACCTTTATTTGCCCACCTTCTGATAGTATCCGGATGAACATTCAGCTCTTTAGCGAGTTCAGTTACAGTCAGCCAAACGCTGTGTGACTGTCTCAACTCGCCCAATGTTGCGGTATCTTTTATAGTCATTTTTCATCCTTATGTAAAAAACAAATTCTTCCTATAGGAAGGGGTAAAATAAAAAGACTTGGGATTTTACTTGAGAAAAGGAGATAGAACCCTAGGCAACCTAAAGTATTGTGGGGGATAAATAACCTCAATGAAGGAGCCTTTCTGGGAGAGAATTATTGCTTCTTTTTATGGACTGCAAAAATTCACTGATATTTTCTCTAAATACCTGATTTAACTGACTATTTGTGGCATTTATTTTTTGCACATTGATCAGTTTTGCGAAATCACGATTGAAGTTCCGATCTTTGCTGAATTCCTTCTTGGCAGTAAAGAATCCTTCGCGCCTCAAAATGAGTTTGAACGCGTTTAGCTTAGCAGTTTGAGCTTCTGAGAGCTTTCGGTCTGGAAAACTCACTGTGACCCACTCTAGGCCCTCAAAATAGATACCTGATGAAAGAACCGTGGGGATTTCAGTAATTGACCTGGTTGGAAGCTTATTTCCACGAAGTCGTAGCTCTATCCTTGTGCAAGGGTCTGCAAGATTAGACTTCTTTGCCTTATCATAAATAACTACCTCTTCTTTGCCCTTCCCAATTGTCAGCCCCGTCCTTTCTCCTGATTTATCCATGAAATTCACAGCCAATCTTTTGTTTTTCACGTCTATGGATTGAATGAGGTCCTGAAAGCTGCTCGAGAAATCCATATTCAAATCTAGTCGGTATATCTGAGCACGCTGTATGGTTTCAGGCGAAAGAATGCTTTCAAGAAACAAAGTGTAGTCCTTCCAGGACTTAAAAGAATTTGGATTGGAAAGAAAGCCACTCAAGTACTGTCGATCAAAATTGCGCCTGAAATGAACCTTAAAATCCCCCCGGCTGATTTCTAGAAAAGGATTCCTTTCTTTCAGATAGCGCTCTCGTACATCACAACCCAGAGCTTTCGCTCTAACGAGAACTGATCGGGCGGAAATGGGCTCAATAAAATTGGCATCTAGCTTATCAACCCCCGCACAAATAATGGGAAGTCTCCCCACATTTGACGCAGCTTGCTCCCTTAATACCCTCTCCTGAACTCTTTGAAGAATTCCTAAATACGAAACCAAGGCATCCTTGCACCCGCAAGGGCTAAGAGCTTTACAGACTATGCAAGGTGCTGCTACTTCCATGAAGCCACCGTAGCGAAGGTCGTGTTGACCTATGGAGTCTTAACTATTCACGGCAAAAGACATTGTGGAGCAGTTTCTAGTGCAAACAACGCGCAGAGGTTTAAAATTCTTAGGAACCGCGATTCATAAGCCCGAAGACCTCGAACTTTTGAATGAAATGAATAAAGAATTCCAAGCCTTGGGTGTTGGGTATGACTCTAAACTAAGTCGCTCTTTAATGGACTTTGTCCAAATGAGAGCAAACTTTATGATTTATCGAAAACTCCAATCTCAAAGAAAGTTGCAGACGAAACTGAATTCCCGCCTCAACCTAATCAAATCCGCATTAGACCAAGTACAAAAGGATAAAGGATACTTTGACAATCGTTTTACTCAAGAGTTTATCAATCGCCATTTATTTGTGGCCTTAATCGAGAAAGCAATATTGATCTCAGACGAACTCAACAAAAAGAAACCACAGGATACTCTTACCTTTTCATTTCACTTGTGGAATTTCAAGCAAGCTCTTACTCAAAAGAAAATTCACAAACCCGTAGAAGTCATCGCACATATTTTAGAGAAAACAAACGCGATCGAAGGCATTGGCGGTGGTTGGAGCTCTAGAACTATATCTAATAAAATATCTAAAGCCCAAGAACTCATAGCATTGAGCAAAAAGTACGGCGCGTGCCATGAACCCCGCTTTACTGGAGAATCTCCAAAAGCTGAATCCTTTCACTTTATACAATCACTTAGCAACGGCTGTGATGACTGCATGAAAGCGTGGGAAAAAGTATTTAAAATCAAAAAAATGAAAGAAACGGCGATACAAAAGGCAGGAAAAGACATTTCAAAAGAGTTTCCAGAACTAAAACGTATTGTGTTTGAGATTGAAAACCGAATCAAAACAATGCCTTTAAGCGAACTATTGGATCGCATACCAAAATCCCTGAGGGGAGTTATTTCATTTGTCACACGTTAAAATGTTTAGCTTTCCGGCATCCTAGCGAGATGATCCCAAAGCTTATTCTCAATAAAAAGGTCTTTAGAAGGACTATAGAGCTTCAAACCTTTTTTTGCTCCTTCCAACCGTTCCTTTGTAATTCTCCTAAATGAGTGGACTGTTTTCGATCCAATCAGCGTGGCATAGGAATATGTGCCAGCATATTCATAAACTTGCCAGTCCTGAGCTTCATCTAAAAAGCTACCATCCACAATATTGGTTTCTTCAGTCTTTTGAACAAAAACGACTCGGTCATTTTTGTAGTGGGGACTCTTTATTACAAAACCTTCAGGGGTGACTTGAAGAACCTTCAGTTGCTTAAAGTTTTGCTTTAACAAATTGTCTTGAACGATAAGGCCATCGTCCTTATCCACAATGAATTTGGATGCAGGATAAATACATTCTTTACTGGGCATAGGAGCATTGGTCTTTAGAAAATCATCCACCCCCACACTCCAACAAAAATCCTTACCGCCTATTCGTTCTTTATAGGCTGCTCGTTCTTTTTTAAAAGCCTCACTTTCCCGAAGCCGACTCCAGTCTTCTGGACTTTTCCCCGCCTGCAAGGTCGCACATGAAGAAAGTGCTAATGCTACTAAGCTAATCCCCACCTTAACAATTCGCACGATTGCCCTCCTTTGAGACATACCTTTGTCCAGCAATATCTTATCGGCATGCCCTTCCTAAACTTTACCTTCCTATAGGAAGAGATTTGTTAAAAATTCATTTCAAAATCATTCTATGAATAAAGAGCGTTTTTTAAAAAAGCTAGGTGCCCATATAGCCAAGGTACGAAAACAAAAAGGCTACAGCCAGGACCGTTTATACCTTGAGGGGGGATTCTCGCGGGGAACCATGAGTAAGATTGAAAATGGCTTATCGAGCCCTGAGGTCTTCACAATTGCCCGTATCGCACAGGTTTTAGAGGTACCGATTTCCAAGCTTGTAGACGTTGAAAAAAAGTAGTCCATCACGTCAACCATCGGCGTTAATTGAAAAAAATTCTTGATCGTTTTTCAATAAAATGAAAACGTTGCCACGCTCTGAGACATGGGCTCAGAGGGTTGTGTTAATAGGGTCAAGCATAAGGTTTAGAGATTCCTTTAGCTTGGCGCTGCAGAGCAGCATAATTGCTGAATGTATGAATAGAGATTCATGCGAATCGGCATAGTGCTTCACGAATGTAGCATAGCATACAAGGTTAACAGAGAGGGTGACTCGAATAGGGTGAAGAAAAATGTGTGGTTCAGAGCAGCTCACGCATTTGGTTTAACATTAAGGGCTCATTAGGCATTATCCTCGTGCTGAGCCCTTAAGGGTAACAAATGGAATTAGAAGACTGGTTCAAGCCAAAAGGTTATTGTCATTTTGATACCAAGTTGTGCATCGAAGACTTTCCCGAAGTTTCTTCTTTTGTAAGAAACCCAACTAAAGTTGCCAAATACCCCTTTTTCCCACTTATCAGCTACGACCTAACAAAATACAAAATTATAGAGAATATTTGGGGAAATCGAGAATTGGATGATAGCGGCAACCGACCAATATCCTATGCCGCTCATCTTGATGCTCATATATATGCTTATTACTCTAGTCTCTTATCAAAACAATATGAGAAAAGTTTGCAGCTAAATGGTATTTCCGAAAACGTGATCGCCTTTAGAAAATTAGAGACTGAAGACGGAGATGGAAAGTCTAATATTCATTTGGCCAACGATGCATTCAATACCATTAAGAAGTTTCAAGATTGTAATGTTATTGCAATGGATATTTCAAAATTTTTCGATAGCCTGCAGCCTGATGTTTTGAAAGAAAGACTCTGTAGAACTCTCGAAACCCCACGGCTTTCTGGGGACTGGTTTGCAATATATAAACAGGTAACAAACCAAAGAATAGTGCCTCTTGAAAAACTAAAACAGATTTTTACAAAGAAAAAAGTATTTAATAAATCGAAAGCACCGATCTGCACAACAGAAGAACTTAGAAAAATAGTTCGCCCATTCGTCGAAAAAAAGGCGATAGGTATTCCTCAGGGTCTGCCTATCAGTGCTGTTCTTGCCAACCTTTATATGATTGATTTTGATATTGCCATCACTCAATTTTTGGCTCCACTTGATGGAGCATATTTTCGCTACTGTGACGACTTAATTTTTATTATTCCCAAAAATAGAGCTACGTTTAAAGAAATCGAGACTGTTGCCCAAAAACATCTTGATGTAATTGGACTAAAAGCAAACCCAGACAAAACTGAAAAAAGTGTTTTCTGGCACGACAATGGAAGACTAAAGTGCGATAGGCCCATTCAGTATCTAGGATTTCATTTTGACGGAGCTAGAATATCAATTCGCCCCGGTTCCCTCTCCTCTTTTCGACGTAAGGTGAAATTTGCTGTTAAAAAGACTCGCGGCATAGCAAGTCATCACAACGAAGTAAGGATCCAAAAAAATCAAAATGAACTTCCAGTTTTTAAAAGGAAGCTATTAAGACGATATACAACTATTGGAAAAAGAAACTTTATTACTTATGGACTTAGAGCTGCAGACATCATGCAGTCAGAGACAATCCGACTGCAGGTTAAAAAACAAAACAAATGGGCGTTAAATTTGATTAGGGAGCTTAAGTCCAAAGGCGACAAGAGCTCAAGCACCGTTCAGCGAGAAACCTCTCAAAATGTAAAGAAAATCCAAAGATGAGCTTCCTTAAATACTTTTTATTGGGATTAGCTATTCTTCCAAGTGTTGTCTCCATCTATCGTCTTTATAAAGATGGCTTTAATTTTAGAAAGCACAAGCTAGAGTGTTTAGTAATAGGGTGTACGATACTTTTAATCACCATTAATCATGTTTTAAATGAAAACCAAGCTATTCAAGAAAAACGACAGATTAAATTGGTAAAAGCCAATGTTACTGTTGAACTCAGTGGTCAGTGGGAAACACCTCCTTTTAGCGATATGGATAACTACCCTGATTTTGCAAATAATATTCCTTTTTTAACTCTACATAGGTTCCAAGAGAAAGAGGTTCTTTCTCCTCTTTATGGGAAAGGCAGTCGATACAAGTT
>JAUICD010000044.1 GCA_030427965.1 Bdellovibrionia bacterium | reverse complement strand
GCACTAACAAAATACTTAGGCGAGGAAATGGCACTTCACTGGGGAGAACTTTACAAAATCCCTGTCAATTCACTTCGATTTTTTAATGCATATGGCCCCCGTTCGCGAACTTCTGGAACATACGGAGCTGTATTTGGTGTTTTCTTAGCGCAAAAGTTGGCAGGAAAACCGTACACTGTTGTCGGAGATGGAAAACAAACCCGAGACTTCACTCACGTAAAAGATATTGCCTCTGCTGTTTTTGCTGCCGCAGATACCGATGTTGTCCAAGAGACAATGAATGTTGGAAGTGGGGGGACCTACTCTATCAACCGTCTTGTTGAGCTTCTTGGTGGAGAAATCACATACATTCCAAAACGACCCGGTGAACCGGATTGTACTTTTGCCGACATTAAGAAAATAACAAATAAACTTAACTGGTCCCCGAAAGTCAGTTTTGAAGAAGGGGTTGCTGATGTTCTAGATCATATTGACTATTGGAAGTCGGCACCTGTCTGGAGTCCTGAGGAAATCGCAAAAGAGACCAAAGCCTGGTTTGATGCATTAGGTTAAAAGTATACGCCTGATTGCCCCAAAAGTCCGTTTACGTATTTCGAGTGACGAGTAAGACGAGCCGGAAAATCACTTAAAAAATCTGTAACAAGCTTCTGATCTGCGGGCAGGTACTTGATCTCTATTACAATAAATCGATGGTCTGTGATGCGCGGACCGAAGACATTAGAAAAAGGACGATATGAAAGGTCTCGATCAATCGTAACAATGACTTTCTTGTTGAACGCGCCAAAATACATTCTTTTGTAACTATTCAAGAGACTCAATTTCAAAGGTTCAATTTCGTTTTTTAAGACTTGCTGCATATTTGAATCATAAATTGCCCTCTTCAATTCGACACTCGAAATATTTGGCTTTAAAGATATATCAGGAACTTCAAATCGAAGCTTGGTTCCCAAGCTATTCTTTTTAATTTTTACTTCAAACACCAATCTCTTAGTTCTTTCTAAGTTATTTCCATACCAACGCAATCGGTATTTCACTCGATCCTTCACTCCATCCAAATTATCTATTGCACTAGAAAAACTTGGCACATCGATATAAATATTATTGATGCGTCTCTCTGGGTAGATTGGTCGAAACCCACCTTCATTGAGTTTCAAATAATTTAAAAACTCATGTAAGTGCTCAGATGAAATAACAGATTTCAATTCAGAACGAAATTCTAAGTTATTTAAAGTCTCATTTAGTTCCATAAATCTTATCCGCTAACTTTTTTTCCGTTCCAACAATTGATTTACCTTCGACTTCAATAGTGCTTCCAACTTCTGCCAAATGTTCAATCCTAACCCCTAACAACCGAACATCAGTTAAAGATGCACGAGCTGGTCCAAATTCTGTCTTCTTTGTGTATGCAGATATTCCTACGTCCGAGTCTCGAACTGTTGAGCGTAGCACATTCAGTTTTGACCGATCCTTACTAACTAGACCAAATTTCGCTCTTTGTATTTCGACATCCTCGGCTACCACCACGCTACCCTCCCCAGCACTTACTCCCTTATCACCTACTGAGCTTGCTGAGAGACCTTTTAGTTCTATTATAGACGTCGAAAAGTCGACAGCATCGTTTCCTATCTTCTTAAAGGTCGAATTACGAACTACTCCTTTTCCAAAATCGACGTCTAATGCATCTGATAATGTTTCGACAAAATGACTGTTGTTAATTTCAAAATTCGTTGAAATTATATTTAACCCATCTTCTGAGTTGTTCTTCAAAAACTTACAAGAATCTATGAAAATAGAAGATCGATAAAAGTTCACAGCTCCTGTTAGCTCCCAATTACCTCTTTTGGGATTTCTCAAATTACTAAACGTGACGTAATTGAGAGTCGAACGAGACCCAGCCTCCAAGACAGATACTCCTTGCCCGCTCGAATCAGATGAAAAAATAACGATTGGATCTGATTCGGTCCCTTCAAAGACAATTGGTCCAAAACTCAATATCATTGCGCTATTCTCAAGATCAAGATGAACCCCTTTCTCAAATTTCAACTTAATTCCCTTTGGAATGACTAGATCACGTCTCAATTTGTAATGGCCTCTTGAAACCACCCACTCCCGATCATGTTTTAATACAAATCCTGGATTACCCTTCTCTGCCCCCTGAAGTTGTGAAAGCTTGCCCCTAAGCTCATCTTCAAACCCGTATGGCAATATCTCAAAATATCGAATATCCCGATCTATCGGCCTCTTCACCGCCAGATAAAGAGGAAGTTCTTTTGAGTAGGTACTGGAAAGGCGCAAAGTCAGTTTTCTATAATCAACATTCTTGCCCTGAGATTTCCCAGACATTCGAACCTGAGAGTCACCGAAATCACTTTTATTCAAATCCTGAGTTATACCCAAAATGATCAAACTAAATAGCTTTCTATTTGCAACAGTCAATCGTAGATCAGGACCCTCCAAGCTATCTGCATAGGCCCAAACATCTGATGTTGACTCAAAGTACCTACGGTGAAAATGGTGGACTCTAGATACAATCTTCTGCCCTAGACCTACAGGTTCACAACTTGAAATTGATTTAAATATACATACAGCTTTAGATAATCGATCTAATTTCAACAGAATCTGGGCTTGAATCTCTTTGTAACGCAAAAAAAACTTCTCATATACTTTTAAATATTCGACTTCGAATTTACTTGGTAAAAAAATGCGTGGATTTGGAAACACCTCAAAACTTGACATACCATCGGCTTCAAACGAATTCAAAACCCAATCTCCACTTGTTTTCAAAATAGCTATATTCTTTGATTCTCGATAGTTGTCCTCCATACCGAACATATCCGCCAATACAACTCTTTGCATAAAGGCTGGGTGATTTTTTTCAATTTCTACTTTCCTCCAATCTACTATTTCGGTCGCAGAAAAAATACCAACATTATGGGAATTCAATGACAACAATACAAATCTATCAAAACCTTGAAAGTTCTGAATCTTTCTCAGTACCCAGTTCAGAGAGAGGGTCTTTATATTGTCGTCTTTCACTTCGTTCAATTCAATTCTTATACCTTTAGGCCCACGTTCGGCTAATATTATTTTGCCACTCTCGTCACGATGAATATCTACTTGAATATTTCCCAAACTCTTTGAAAAAAGTTGGCCTTTACTCAACTTGCGTTGAGGTTGAACTATTTTCTTACTTCCAAACTGTAATTCAAATTCTTCGAGCTCAATTTCTCTATCAAAGGAACTGAGAGCCTTTGAGGTGTTTGAAATCAAAAAATTCATCTTTTCCTGAATATACTTCTGTCTAGACATTTTGATAAATACAACGGAAAGAAGTAATCCAAGAATCAAAGTAGTGCTAAAAAAAGGGAGTATCCCTTTTCTAAACTTATTTCTCTTCGTACGCGATTGCTTAATTATCATCTAGTTTCTCTTAATCTTAAGATTTTCGCTATAAACTTTTTCTGACTTACCAACTATGGTATAACTCAGTTTCAACAAGCCATCTTGAGCCTTAGATTCATCTGCACAAAACACGTTCTTTCCAAACCTGCGGCTACTCAAAAACACCTTGATTTCAGCCCTGTCACCCGCTTGTCGAAGAATGATTGGAAGAGGGCCCAAATTCTGTACCTCAAATCGACACTCACGTGAAGATTCTAACGAAAGTCGCTTATCCTTTTTCAAGTATGTAGATCGTATATATTCTTGGTTATCGTATAACATCTTAATATCCTTATCCGTTGAATAAAGTGGATAATCGGACTTTAACCTCCAAATATAATACTTCATCTCCTCTGAGTAGTACTTCAATATCTCATCCAAATAACTTGGTTCGGACATTTTGTATAACTGGCCCATATATTTTTCGACAAAGCCTTCATCTTGAAATATTTTAGAAAGAAACGCCGAAGTGGGATCATTGTACGAATCATCTATTCGAAGAACCCTTCCCCTCCGCGGCGCTACCTTGTTTTCATCATAAGCATCCCAAATAATCGGTTCGATTTTCCCTAGAATCGGATCATAGTAGAACCTCATGTTTGGCCATGAAAACCCATGCCACCCATAAAAAACATCATTTAAAGCGATCCACCTTGCTAAGATATTTAAATTAAAAACCTCTTTCGCTGAAAGATCTCCTCTTTGAAAACCCGTCAACAGTCCAACGGCTCTTGCAATTTGCGCAGATACATTCTCAACTTTCGAATTCACAACTTCGACTCGTGCTCTAATAAATGCTTCATCTTGATCAGTTCCTGAAAATAGATCAAAACCCTCTTTTAGATGCTCTTGATCGAATCGAAGTATCACGCCTTCCCTTCTTTTATTCCTTTCAATCAAAAACTTAGAGGGTATCTCCTCGATTGAATACATCCCTAAGCTTTCACCATTTATTTTAACCTTCACTAGATCCGTATTTAAACCGATGCCACCCTCCATTTGAAAAGCCTTGTTCAAAAGCCAATACAAAAACATCGCTCGTCGCTGAGGATCCGATAGACTAAAGGAACGCATTCCCCAAAGAGATTTTCCCCTTCTTACCTTAACACGCATCGACCATTTCTTGCCCTCGTAGTGATATTTCATAACTCCTTTAAGTCGTATTTTCAAAGGAATCGGCTGTTCAAAGTATTTTGATGATGGACCAGTTAGGACCGCCGTCCCCTTCACATACTCTTTAACATAGGAGGGCACAGCTCCACCGAACTTCTCCACATATGCGAGTGCTTCCTTTCTTAAGGTTCCCAATCTTTCTAATCTTTTATACTTGAGGTTGATATTAATGCCCTCGGTTCCAGGAACATCTACAACTGAAAATATTGTTGCGATTGCAAGGCCTTCTATTGCTTCGAAAGGATTTACAAACCCAAATCGATCTCTTAGATAAAAGTATGAGCTTCCGCCCAAAAGCCCCAAAAAAGTAGAGGTCAGGATTAAAAGCAAAATTTTTCGCATCATCTAAAATGAAATTCCAGAATGATCAATGAATAAAACCGAAGCTCCTGGGTCAATTTTCTTGATATCACTTGAAAATCTATTCAATTCATCAATATCAGAAAATGAGACTTCAAGTGAAATCTCTACCCCTTCACTTGTGTTGTCAAATCTACGAAGTGAAATACCTTCAAACCTTTTTTCTAAAACAAGTTTCGTCTCATCTAGGGTTAGCTTTTGAGGTTCAGTGGATTGAATTGTGACATACATATTCGTAGCAATATTTTTCTTTAACCTTTTACCTCTGAGAACAATAAATGCACTGGTTAAAATAAATGCCAGAACCGTCACCTTATACTGTCCAGCACCGAAACCTAAACCAACACTTATCGTAAGAAAAAGGTACGCTAGTTCCTCGGGTTCTTTAATCGCAGTTCGAAATCGAATTATGGATAAAGCGCCTACCAAACCAAGCGACAAAGCCAATGATGACTTTACAATCGAGATAATTAGCATTGTTGTAACACCAATCAGCACAAAGTTATTTGCAAATGACTTCTTATTTGAAACGGACTGGCTGTAACGCACAAATAGAATCCCCAAAACATAAGTCATAGCGCCTACTGAAATTAGCCCCAATGCGAAACTCGCAATCGATATATCTATATTAGATACTTGATTTGTTATTCCCAACTCTTCCATCTTATACTCCTTATTAGAGTCCCAGCTCTTCCCTATATTGTCTCAAAAAATACCTACTAACTGTATTTGGAGCAAAGTAACTTTGATCCTCACTATCAAATTTTTTCCTAAATTTATCTTGAAGCAACATATCCTCTGGCAACCAGTCCCTGCTGTCTTCCAATTGTTCAATCATTTCCTTTGTGGCCATTTCAATTTCTTTTGAAGAAGTTTCAATCAACTCAATGCCAGCTTCTCTAAATAAATTTGCTTTAAGAAATTTATGAGCACCTTTCTGAACCAGTATCTCTAACGGCACAACACGTCCAGACTTAGTATCAGTATGAATCTTAGGGACAAATATATCACTCTTCCCTAATAGACCTCGTGCCTCAAGTGGGGCTTGGTTCGCAACAATAACCGGTGTGTTGAAAATATGAGCGACGACAGATTTTCCGTCAGTGGAGCCTATCAAAAACTTACATTTAGCCAGCAAAAAAATATCCATAAAATCAGTTCGATATTTGCATGCATAATCAATTATTCGATCAGAATTCAAATTGGGAAGAGGATCTACCCCAACACCCATCCGTAGAACGTATCCACCCCTAGAAACAACAACGTCAGCCGCTTCAAGATAGTTCAGAATAGAACAGTCTCTATAATCATGGTACGACCAATCACGATTTGGATTATGCGACTTTAAGTAGTTAGAGTCTCTTGAGGAAATACAAACGAACCAGTCATTTTTACCAATACCCATTTCTGCCAGTTTTCGATCTCCGTATGCAATTTCCTCAGATGTAAAGCTTAGCTCTGGCTCCTGCAAAGAAAGTCTTTGGCAGTCCTTCATTTCTAAATTTAAGTTCTGAAAAAAAATCGTCCCCGGAAGACATGACCTGAGTAGCAAAGTATCAAGCCTATTCGACTCAACAATCCGCAGTCGCCTCTTAACCATTTTTAATAACTGTCTATTTGCAGATGGCTTTCTACAAAAGAAAACAAATACACACTTTGATGGAATATTTTTTTGCTTCCGCAAAAAAAACTCAACATTTCCCGATAAATGACCAATTCTTTGAGAAACAATTGAACCAAATCTAAAGTGTATCAACGGTTTTAGCATCCAAAGAAGACCTAATATTAAAAACGAGAAATAATACCAAAAAGTATATACGAACCTCTTAACCATCTATCCAGTTTCCTTATTAAATCTAGCTATGCGCACCTCCAAGTCTCTCTGAAAATCGAGAACCGCATTTGGCCGAGTCCCAACAAAGTCATCCCGTGGAGCCCAGTTAGGAAAATCTGTCTGATTTGGGATAAATGGACCACCTGTCACCTCATGAAACACAACACTTTCCGTGCGAGGTACAATCGAATGCCATATATCTGGAATTATTCTGTAACAAATGGCCTTATTTGATTTACCATCTCCCATTGGAACAATTTCCCTAATATCACCTTTGGAGTCAAAAAGCACAACATCCAGCTCTCCCTTTATCAGGTGAAAAGACTCCGATTTGTTACTATGTTTATGGGGAGGAATATAATTATCTCTGAAGTGGACTATGATCATTTCATGCAATCCATCCGAAGCCGAGTGATGAAGATTGACTCTGATCCTCTTCCTTGCATTCTTAGAAGCTCTTTCCACAAGTCGGTCGACTTTAGAAAGGTCAAACTTAAAGATTTCCTTACTGTTTTGTATGACCTCTGATTCTTTTATTTCTCTAGTCACTTCCATTAAATGAGCCTCTTAACAGATTTCACAATGTACTCGATCTCATCCTCTGATAAGTTTTCATGATTTGGAATATTTACGATCCTTTCAACCAAATAAGAAGCATTCTCAAAATTGTTCTTATCTTGAGCGCCAAAAGGTTTCTGATCAGGCATCAATGGAGAATGTTGAATTTTTGTCTCTATCCCAGCAGTGCTCATTTTCTCAATAAATTTCGATCTATCATTCACCAACAGTGTATAGCCGTAGTACACGTGCCTCCCACTCTTGGTGGAGTTTTCTTCGTAACTTGGCAGAACACCAAGATCAGAAAACTCAGAATCAAAAACTGAAGCTATCTCTCTGCGCTTTTGAATAATTGCGGGTAACTTTCTCAAACGCAAATTCAATACAGCAGCTTGCAATGTATCTATCTTGGAATTTAAACTCACTTCGACACAGTCAATCTTATCGATCATTCCGGCGTATCGAAGTATCTTTATTCGCGAAGAAACTTCCGAGTTATTTGTAACTATAGCCCCCGCCTCACCTAGCGCCGGAAGTAACTTCATAGGATTCATACTAAAACAACCAATGTGCCCCATTGATCCCACACGTTTCTCACCCACACTTGCCCCAAATGCTTGTGCTGCGTCTTCAATGACCAAAAGATTATTTCTGTTAGCCAGTTCTACAATTTCCACCATGTCACAACAGTAACCCATAAAGTGAACGGGAACTATGGCCCTTGTTTTCTTAGTGATTAACTTCTGAATTGATTCGAGAGAAATATTTAAATCATTTTCTATATCCGCAAATATTGGAGTTGCTCCTGTCATGGCAACTGCATTGGCTGTGGCAATCCAGGACAGAGATGGAACAATGACCTCATCTCCCTTACCTATATCTAACGAACGTAAAGCAAGATGAAGTGCATCAGTACCAGATGAAATGCCTACTGAATATTTAGTACCGCAATAACTAGTCAAAGCCTCTTCGAACTCACTGACTTCCGGCCCCAAAAGAATGCGGCCATGGATAAGAACCTTATCTATAGCACTTAAGATTTCCTCTCTATCGGATTTTTCTGGAATCGAAAGATTCATAAAAGGAATGTTCATTCTAGCTCCTAGTTTTTCACTCTATCAATATCGCCCTCTCCAGAAGTGAGATACGATTCATTGTAATCAAAAAGACTCTTGTACGATGGGTTATTAAAGTCACAAGACATTGAATATCCATTTCTCCAGTAATTCGGTCTATACAACATTGGGAGGGTACCAAATCCGACCTGCCTCTCGGACCGAAAACCAATTGATTCAAGAGCACGACCTACCCTTTCCAAACCACAAAATATTTCCATCATTATAGTGTTTTGAAATTCATCGAATTCTCGAAGCAGTGAAAAAACCCCGATCTCCTCACCCCTCTTTATGTTCCATTCAAGTATTTTTAAAACATATGACTCCGAACCCTTTACCTTTTCAAATCGGAAAACAGCGTGCTCAGATCCGTTTTCGACACAAATATATCTATGATTAGGAATGTCGACATAGCGCCAATTCAGATACTTCCCTTCGGGAAGAATTGAATACTTAGCATCCCACACAATTTTTGGAACTCGGTCATCGGAAAATCTATCCACGACAACATATTCAGACTTAGGAGCAGAAAATCTTTCAAAAGAACTCGCAACCAGATCGTCAAAAAACATATCATCTTGTACTTGAAGGTCACGAGAGACTTTTTCCTTGTCCATTATTAAAAACCACCGATTTATATCCTCGATCAAAGGTAGCTTCATCGCCCGATACAATTTTATCGCATCCGGCGTGAGGTTGGAGTACATCAACATGTCGTACTTACTTTTAAGGTGAGACAGGAGATTCAAACCTGCTGTCGTCGACATCCTAAATCTCGAATTCAAATTTACAACTTGGCAAGCCTGCAATGTTTTTCCTGCAAACGAGTAAGGCGTAGGGATTCCCCCAGCGAATCCAAAGATTTCATCCTTGGCAGTCGCAACATAAAAGCAATATTCACCAGGGCAAGGGTTGTATGGTGAATTCAAAAATTGCCAATCAAAATACGATTTTTCACGAAGCTTCAAATTATTTGGATATTCGCATTTAAAGACTTTTTCCAATTCAGGGAAATCATTTATATTCATTGGTCTTACTTCAAACTCAGTCATACCAACCCTTGCAACCTAGCTAAGTCAAAAAATTCTCCACGACTTTCTACCAATTCTGCAAAGCTACCTAACTCAACTATTCGACCTTCCTTTAGAAAGAGAATTTGGTCCGCATCAATTGACGACGAAAGACGGTGCGATATTGATATTATTGTTTTATTCCCAATAAGCTTTCCAATAGAGTCTTTAATTTCGAACTCTGATTTAGAATCCAATGAACTTGTCGCCTCATCCAGAACTAAAATAGGTGGATCTCTAAGTATTGCTCTTGCAAGAGAAAGCCTCTGTCTTTGACCTCCCGAAATCTTAAATCCGCCCGTTCCAACTTTCGTATTAAGCCCGTCCGCGTTTTGCATCTCATCTTTTAGATTTGCCATCTTTAATGCGTCCCAAATTTCAGTATCAGTGGAATCCGATTTCGCCCACTGCATATTTTCACGGACAGAAGAGTTGAACAGGAAGTTCTCCTGGGACACATATCCGATAAGTTTATGATAAGAACCCAAATCTAAATCGCGTATATCCATACCGTCGATTTTGATACTTCCCTGAGGCGGTGTTTGTATATTCATAACTAAGTCAATTAGAGTCGATTTGCCCGAACCAGATGGGCCAACAATAGCCAAATACTGACCCTTAAAAATATCAAAGGAAATGTTTTTAAGTACCTCTTCACTCGATCCCGAATAACAATATTTTAAACTCTCAACAGAAATTTTATTTACAAAACTTGTTTTATTAACAGACCCAACTGACAAAGGCATCGCTCCGGCGTCACCTTCAATTTTCTTAATTGTTTCGTAGCTTGGAACAGATCTTTTAACTCCTGTCCACGACACCAGTATCCCTGTTGCAAGTGGTAAAGATGTTTTGAGGGTATACAATACGATCGCAGTCTCAGTAATCTTATAACCGATGACTTCAATAGAAATATAAATGATTGAAATTAAAATCGCCCAAACCAACGGCTCATTGAGCAGGATATGACCCTGATCCATGGTTTGCGATGAAATCGTATATTTGCGATGTTCCTTGTACTTTTCATTCAACTTGTCCATAGCTGAGTTTTGTAATGAATGGCTAATAATAAACTTCGCATTAGAAACACATTGCATTAAAAATTCCTGAAAATTCCCTGCTGTGGCGGTACTCAGTCCGCCCAGCCTGTAGCTCTTTTTGAAAATGAGCTTCGCAGGTAACAGCAATACTGCAGCAAGCCCAATCGCGATAAGAGTAAGATCCCAGGAAATATACATCGCAAGTCCGATATAAAACATAAACCTAAATGAGTTCGCAAAAATTCTAAGTACAGAACCAATCAAATCCCCCACCGCTCCGATTTCACGAGAGAATGCATTCATTAGAAGACCTTGCTGTAGATTAGTAAAAAAAGACCACTGACTATGAAAAACTTGATTTGTTGCTCTTTTTACAACTACTCCCAACACATCATACTTAAAATGTAGAATACTCACTTGGGACAAGAAAAGAAGTCCACTTTTCATTACGATAAAACCAATAAATATTAAAAAATAAAGCTCAATGCTTGGTTGAATTCCGAAACTTTCAAGCTGACTTCTTAACAACCGACTAACACCAGTATTTGCGTCAGACTCAGCAGTATAAAAATCCAAAATGGGTGCTAAACTTACAACTGACATCGATTCAGCAAATCCAGTAAGCGTGAGTAAGGCCAGGTTTCCCCAAAAAACCCGTGGTTTTAACAGCAGCGTTTCACGTATAAAGTGCCTAATCTTCATTCTATCTCTCAGCTTCAGAACACGAAGAGTCTAAAATCTCAAGTATGGTTTGAACACTGGACATTCTTGGCATTTGATCCATTGGAATTTCTATTTCATAACCTTCCTCTAAGGCCGAAATAATCTCGATTTGTTTAATAGAATCCCAAGACTCGATGCTATCTGCGCTTGAATGGATATCGATTTCGTCTTTTGCTATCCCAACAATATCTGATATCAACTGAATTACCTCTTCTTCGCGAGTCATAAATCAATCCTCTCTGAGGTGTTTGTATATCCTTTTGCCCAATAATTGTCTTCCACCTCACCACGCAATGCTGCTGCGCATCATCGAGCTCGGTCGAGTCCCTCATAGGCATCCTCTTCTTGCGAAACTAGGATTGGAAAGCTATATTTGGCGCTTAGCCACCCCAAACAAGACGCGGAGCACATATGATCAATAGGAAAGAAGACGTCACCCCTCTGAACATGCAGAAGGAACTCGACAATCTAGCCCAAAGATTAAATCTAAAGGACATCGTCGAAGCAAAAAGATTTCCTAAATATTTTCAACTCGAAACATCTCGGGTCTGCAACGCCAAATGTGTGTTCTGTCCAGTGGATGTTTGGAACAAAGACACACCTTTTATGAAAGATGATCTTTTTGAAAAATGTGCTGTCGAAATTGGACAACATTCCGACTGGGTCGAATGGGTGAATATTTCACGTGCAGGGGAGCCTTTACTTGATAGGAAAATTGTCAAGCGAGTTGCACGTCTAAAAGAATTGGGGGTCAAAAATGTCAACCTTTCTACGAATGCTTCGCGCCTATTCCCTGAGGTTGCAAGAGGACTAATAGATGCCGGATTAGATGAAATTTGGCTTTCTATTGACTCAGTACACCCTGAAAATTATGTGAAAACGAGAGTGGGCCTAAAATATGAAGATACAATTGCTAACATCAAGGAAATGTTTCGCCTTCGAAATGAGTTGAAGCCCGAAATGATGGTACGAGTTAGAGGTGTCGCAACAATGGACTTGGAGTCCGAAGAGGGACGTAACGAACTTGCATATTGGGAAACCTTTTGGAGCAAGTACCGTGAACCACATGACCGCATTTACATGAAGCAACCACACAATTGGGGCAATCAAAAAGATATGGAATCTGTGTACGGTGAGGACACAGCTGATTACGGAGAAATATATCACCCATGTATTTTACCGTTTTCTACAATGCATATTACGGCAATGGGAGAGATTGCACTATGTGCAATGGACTACGATGCCAAAGCAAAACTAGGCAATGTCCAAGAAAAAACCATCAAAGAGGTTTGGAATAACGAAAATTTCTCGCGTTATAGAGATATGCATGCAACGGGAAAGAGAAATGAAGAAAAAATGTGCGTGGGGTGTAAACTTTTTGATTTAGATTTCAGCATTGAAAACAAAGAGTATGATGAATACGCAAAACAGAACCTAGAGAGCCCTCCTCCCAACCCGTTGCTATGAACCTAACTGAGGACCACCTTAAATTATCTGAAGTAAAGTCAGCTTTAAGCAATCATAGTAAGCCAACAGATGGAAGCACTCGTGTTGGCTATTTTGTAATGTCAAACTTCACAGCAAACCCCATTGAACCTTACCTAAAGTACTGGCATATGAATCACGCACGTCAGACGGAAATTCATTTTTCAGATTTAGACAATCCTCGTTTAGAAATATTTGATTCAAATTCCGAATTGTATTCAAACAAGGCTCGTGACTCGATCCTATTGATCAACTTAGATGAGTGGGTTCCCGATTTCACCAAAAACAAATGGAATTCAAATGATATTTTTGAAGAGTACAAATCTTTATTGAATAGATTGATTGAGAAAACCCATGGACAAATTTTTATTAATTCCTTTATCTACAATCCATTTATTGAAAACGGCTTTGAATCTGCTCCACATGAGATGTCAATTGCATCAAAAGTTCTAACCTTAAACAGTAATCTTTTGACCTACATTAAACCTCTAAAAGATCGAATCACTCTTTTAGATTGGAATAAATATACATCTTGGCTCGGCTTCGAGCGAACATATGACAACAGAAAGTGGAACCTTTATAGAATTCCCTTCACAAATGAGTTCTATAAACAAATCGCCTCAGACATTTACTTTGCGACACACAACAAGCTCGGAGGAATGAAGAAGTGTGTCATTTTAGATTGTGACAATACGCTTTGGGGAGGGATCATTGGTGAAGATGGAATCTCAGATATAAAGCTTGATTCCGAGACAATTCCAGGGCGGTTTTTTTATCAATTTCAAGAACAACTCGTTGAATTGAACAAGCGTGGGATATTACTCTCACTTTGTTCAAAAAATAACCCCGATGATGTTTTTGATGTACTTGATAAACATCCTTTTTGCCTGCTTAAAAGAGAACATTTTTCGGCGATTAAAATCAATTGGGAAAATAAAGCACAAAATATATTAGAGATAGGGCGATCTCTTAACTTGGGGTTAGATTCATTTATTTTTATAGATGATTCAAATATGGAATGTGATTTGATTAGAAATGAAATCCCCGGCATTGAAGTTCTCCAAGTTCCATCTTCTGACAGACTATACAATCTGCCTCACCTACTGAATCAAAAGCCGTACTTTAAATCAGGATCCTCATCAATCGAAGACACGCATAGAGTTCAAATGTATTCGGATGAGTTCAAGAGACAGGATTTAAAGAAAAACTTTACGAATATCGATGAATTTATCAAAACCCTTAAGCTTAAGCTTACGATACGTCGCAACCCTTTGAATCAGGTACCTAGAATTGCCCAACTTACTCAAAAAACCAATCAATTCAATTTTACATCCAAAAGACATTCAGAAAATACCATCGCGGATTTTATCTCATCGACTCGTACCCACGTGTATACTGCAGAGGTTGAAGATAAATTTGGGAAGTATGGAATTACCGGAGTCATAGTCGTAGAAACGGGAGACGCAAAAGTCGGAAATGTGGAAATTTTTTTAATGAGTTGCAGAATTTTGGGACGAAAAATTGAACTCTATTTTTTAAACAAAGTTATCCATGAAATTCAGAAAGAGTTTGAAATCAAGCATTGGAGAACTGAGTACATCCCCTCCTTAAAAAACCAGCAATTAGCAGAATTTTGGCCGCGTTGTGGTTTAACTCTCCAAGAAATAGTCAACGAAACCAAGATATATGAAGGCCAATTTCAAATAGATTTACCAAAAAAACCACTACTTGAAGTCATATACATTGATAATGATACCTAAGGTGAATCTCCAGTTTACGTTCTCACCAATATTGCTAATAAATCGGTTAAAGGCTATATTGGACAGCGTTTTGATAGCTTTAGACTCATCGTACCAGTGACTATAGACCCTACTTTCGAGGAAAGATTATGAAGTCAGTTTTTATCATCGCTGAAATCGGACAAGCCCATGACGGTAGTCTTGGAATCCTTCACTCCTATATCGATGCTGCAGCCGAGTGTGGCGTAAACGCTGTAAAGTTTCAAACACATATCGCAAATGCAGAAAGTAGCCCCGAGGAACCCTTTCGAATTCCGTTTTCTTATGAAGACCGCACCAGAATGGACTATTGGCGAAGAATGGAACTTTCAAAAGATCAGTGGGTTGAGGTCAAAAAGCACTGTGATGAGAAAAACATTGAATTCATGAGCTCACCTTTTTCAATGGAAGCTGTTGAACTACTTGAGTCACTTGATATGCAGAAATGGAAAATCCCCTCTGGCGAGGTAAGCAATCACCTGATGCTTGAATACATTTCTGAGCTCAAGAAACCAGTCCTACTCTCCTCTGGAATGAGCGACTTTAAGGAAATTGAAGACGCTGTTGGAAGAATCGAAAAACACCACAAAGAAATTGCACTTATGCAATGCACCTCAGAATACCCCTCTCGTGCACAATCCATAGGTATTAATGTGCTTCAAGAGCTAAAAGAAAAATTTCAATATGAAGTTGGACTCTCTGACCATTCTGGACGAATTGAACCTGCGCTGATGGCTGCCACTTTGGGCGCAAAGTACATCGAAGCACACATTGTATTTGATAAAAGAATGTTTGGCCCTGATTCAAAAGCTTCTCTTGAAGTAAATGAATTCAAAAGTCTTGTGGAAAGCATTCGATTTGTAGAGGACGTTCTAAACAACCCTGTTGATAAAAACAATGTGGCTCGTTTTGATAATATGAAAACTACGTTTGGAAAATCCCTTGCCTTTCGTTTACCCCTTAAAAAGGGAGAAAAAATTCAACGCCATCACCTCGAAACCAAAAAACCAGGAAATCTGGGTGTACCTGCAAAAGACTATGAGTCTGTCCTAGAGAAAAGGCTCAGCAGAGATGTGCTTGAAAATGAATTTATCAAAGAGGACTCCTATGAGTGATCGTAAACGCAAAATTTGCGTAGTCGTTGCAAGTCGCGCGAACTATGGACGCATCAAGTCTGTCATGACTGCGATTAAAGAGCATCCAAACCTTGATCTTCAACTGGTTGTTGGGGCATCCACCCTGCTTGCACGATTTGGCCCAGCCATCAATGTTATTAGAGAAGATGGGTTTGAACCCGATGCTACCATTCACTATGTGGTGGAAGGTGAAACTCCTGAAACCCAAGCCAAAACTACAGGTCTTGGTATTATAGAACTGACGACTATTTTCAACACCCTCAAACCAGATATGGTTTTAACGGTAGCTGATCGCTATGAAACTATGGCCAATGCTATTGCAGCAACCTATAGCAACATTCCTCTTATTCACGTTCAAGGAGGTGAGTTAAGCGGAAATATTGATGATCGGGTCCGACATGCCATCACCAAGCTTGCCGATCTCCACTTTCCTTGCACAGAAATCTCTAGAGAGCGAATTATACGAATGGGTGAAAACTCAGAAGCCGTGTTTAACTACGGCTGCCCAGCTATGGATATAGCATTGAATTCAAATCTAGAGATCAACAATGAAATTATGGAATCCTACAAGGGAACTGGAGATCCTATTGATTGGGCTGAACCATATTTACTCTTAGCCCAACATCCTGTAACCACAAGCTTCGGAAATGGCTTTGAACAAATTCAAGAAAGCCTCTATGCCATGAGAGAGTTCCAGGGATATCAAAAAATAGTCTTGTGGCCAAATATCGATGCAGGAGCTGACGAAGTCGCCCGCGGCATTCGCTCCTTTCATGAAAATCAGTTGGATCAAAACGCAAGATTTCATTACTTCAAAAACTTCTCTCCTGAAGACTTTGTGCGCGTCCTATCCAACGCCAAATGTTGTATCGGAAACTCTTCATCCTTTATTCGAGAGGGGTCGACTTTAGGTATTCCCGTCGTACTTGTTGGAAATCGCCAACAGGGACGAGAGCATGGGAATAATATTGTATCTGCAGATTACAACAGATGCGATATCAAACAAAAGATTGCAACTCAATTAAAAGCCGATAGATATGACCGCGACTCATTGTTTGGTACAGGAAATGCTGGAGTACAGATTGCGCAGAAGATCTCTGAATTCCCCCTTCCCACTACAAAGCAGAATACGTACTGATGAATCCACGAACTATTGCCCTAATACCAGCCAGGTCAGGATCAAAGGGGATTAAAAACAAAAACCTCCTCACCCTTAAGGGCAAGACCTTGATTGAATGGGCGGTGGATTTTGCCACATCTCATAGTGCCGTTATGGACACCTATATTTCTACAGACTCAGTTGAGTATGAGAGCCTTGCAATAAAATCTGGAGCAAAGTCTCTTGGACTAAGAAAACAAGAATTATCATTAGACTCTAGCAAAACTATAGATTTGGCTCTCAACTTTATTCAGCAGCTAAAAGATCAATCTATCCAATTTGAGTACCTTCTTCTCCTTCAACCAACGTCGCCGATTCGGTTCAAGACAGAACTAGATTCTGCGATTGAAATTATTGAAAAATATAAATCCGATGCTGTGGTGAGTGTCTCTGAAATTGAAGACCCCCACCCCATGAAAGTGAAAAAAATTGATGCTGAGTTAAATCTTACTTCTTTTATAAGTCATTCGGACTCCGAAACTCCTAGACAGGCACTTCCCAAGTCTTACAAATTAACTGGTGCATATTACCTCAACAGAGTCGAAAGCCTTATTAGGGAAAAAACATTCTTTCCAAAAAGCACCAAGGCTCTAGTTACCAAGGATAGAGTCAATATCGATTCCCTCACAGATTATGAATTTGCAAAATTTCTTTTTGAAAGCGACAAAATAAAACAAGACGGATTTTAATGTCAGACGAAAACCTCACAAAGTACTGCAAACTTAGACAGATCCAGAAAGATGACCTAGACACCCTACTTGTCTGGAGAAATTCAAAACCTGTACGAGAATCAATGAGAAACTCCGACCCTATAGGTAGTGAAAGTCATCAGAGTTGGTTTCAAAATAAAGTCCAACAGTCCCCCAATAACTATTGGATTTTTGAGTACAAGGATATCCCATACGGCTATATGTCCTACATCGATATTATAAACGAACCTTCCACCACAGTGGAATGGGGCTTTTATTTGGGCCCAGAGGCGCGCCCCCAAGGCTTAGGAAGGTGCCTTGGAATATTGGGAATTCGAAAAGCTCAGGAGATTGGAAAAAGCGTTCTCATTGGACAAGTTAAATCTGAAAATTCCAGAAGTATAGACTTTCACCTAAAGCTTGATTTTAAAGAGGTTTCTTCGTCTGATAGTGAATATCGAAAGTTTTTATTGAATTTAAATGAACAACCACAATCAGGAAGTTAGCTAGCTATCATATGCCACAACTGAGTCCGCTTCAAAAACAACTCATCTTACTTTTACCTATACTCGGTGTCTTTAAAAGAATTTTAAAGTTTAAAACATACTCCCAGGTTTTTATCTTGGCATTTGGTGGATTTGAAGCCATTCGATCCCGATTGAAACTCTTTCCGGCAATGTATCTTCTTATTTTTATGGTACTACTCAATTTCATCCCTCTGGTGAGTGAAGCACTCCCCTACACAATGGGGTTTCGACTCCTTCAACTCTTATTAATGATCTATTTCTTACAGTTTGTAGCACGGGAATACAGCCCAAAAACCTTTGAATACGGTGGATACCTGATTCTTACCCTACACTTGATCCAGGTATTAGCTGAGTCAATTGGCCCCCCTTCAGGGTTTCTTCGACGCATTTGGGGAATTAACATCCCACGTTTTTCAGGAGTTATCGGCGAGCCCAATTTCTCAGCAGCATTGCTTCTTGGATTTGCTGGGATTTTATATTTTCAAAAAAATAAGCGTCTCGCGGTTCTAATGTCACTCGGAATCCTTCCCACGCTCAGTCGTGCTGGTTTCATCTGCATGGTGTTTTTGTTTTTTAGCTGGACGCTCGCCAAGTACTCTAAGAAACTAGGTAGTATATTCTCCTACACAGTTCTAGTGCTTGGAATATTGGCCCCTATTTTTGCATACATCGCCAATAAAAACGCTGACTCTAACCAACTTAAAGCATTGATTGAAAAATCCCAACGGATTTACCTTGTTCCTGGTCATATTGATATTGGATTAGATCACCCCGTGCTGGGGGTTGGATATCGAAATTCGATAAATTACATCAACACCAAAACAGAATATGTAAAGAGTCTCTCGAGAAAGCCACCTCTTAAATCAGAACAGCACAGCTTATATGTTCAAGTCTTTTCAGAGTTTGGCTTTGTTGGACTCATTCTTTTTTTAAGTTTTGTTTTTTATATACATTATTTGGCCTTACTGCGTGACCCATTACTATCGTCAACATGGTCTATACTATTATTTTGTTTTGTCTTTATGAATGGTTTGTCTGAGTTAGTAATTTACTTAGTTGCTGGATATATATTGAACCAATCTTCTGTTTTTCAATCTTGGTGCAATCAGAGAAATCTCTCAACACAGAGGGCTTTTGAGCACGATGCACAAGTTTAGTTATCGACCGGAAATCGATGGTCTTCGCGCAATTGCCGTTTTGCTCGTCTTGTTTTTTCATTTAGGAAGTGATCTCTTCCAAGGCGGCTATATCGGGGTAGATGTTTTTCTTGTGATCAGTGGGTATCTCATCACAGGTATTCTCTATGGTGAAATCAAAGAGACTGGGAGTCTCTCCTTCCTAAGATTCTACTCCAGAAGAATACGTCGACTTTTTCCGAGCCTTTTTGCCACATCCTTAATCTGTACTATTTCAGCCTTTTTTATTTATCTTCCAAACCAATTTGAGAGATTCGGAAGAAGTCTTATGTATTCTAGCTTTAGCCTTTCCAATTTCTACTTTTGGAAACAAAGCAATTATTTCGATACCGACGCAGTCCTCAAACCCCTTCTTCACACATGGTCTCTAGCGATTGAAGAACAATTCTATTTGATCTGGCCACTTGCCTTGTTATTGATCGCCAAGCATCTAAAAGGCAAAACATTACTTACAGTAATTCTATCTGTTGGGACACTAAGCCTAATACTCAATTTTACATTTATGTCAGAGAATACTTATATTCAAAATACTATCACTTTTCTTCTTGGGAGCCGAGCTGGTGGAAATCCAGCGACTATTTTTTACTTGTTACCCTTTAGAATTTTTGAATTCATAATAGGTGGCTGCATAGTCTTTTTGCCTTCTTCTAGATTATCTACTTCGAAAACTTCACAGTGTTTTTTGACTGCACTAGGCCTTGTTATGATTTTATTTAGTGCCATTTGGTTTGATGAAAAACTTGTTTTCCCCTCTTACTTTGCTCTATTACCCTGTCTTGGCACCTTTTTAGTGATTCGTCACTCTGAGAAAAAAGGAATTCTAAATAGCTTTCTAACACTTAAGCCACTTGTCTATATTGGTCTTATAAGTTACTCACTTTATCTTATCCATTGGCCAGTTATTACGTTTTACTATTATTACTCATTTGGTCCTCTCAATATTATAGAGATGTCTGTCATTTTTATTTCATCTGTTCTTTTGGCACACTTGATGTACAAGTATGTTGAAACACCATTTCGTAAATCTCGAAGCAATTCATCCTCAGCTTTTCAGATGAAAAAGACGATTGTTTTAGGAATTTTATCAATGTGTTTACTAGCTTCTCTTGGCTATATCATTCAAGAAAACGACGGCTTTCCAAACAGAATGAATAGCGACGTGATTTTAAAATCCAAATCTGACTACCGTGATGAAGAGTCCAGTTACTGCCTCCAAAGAAAGCACTCCTTTAAACATATCACATGTGGTTTTGAACGAAATTCAAAAGACTCAATCTATGTTTGGGGCGACTCTCATGCCAGACACCTAATGCCTGGTCTTGCAACAAGGTTCCCCAACCACAATATCTATATTATCTATCTTTCAGATTGCCTACCTCAAAATGGAATCGAAGGTTTCACTCACCCTTTTATCAAAGATTTAGGAGTGTTAAGTAAATGCAGTCAACGAAATCAAGAAACGCTTGAGTACTTTAAAAATCTTCCCCCTACTCAGGTTTTGCTTCATTACTATGTATATGATGGGCTTTCTAAAACAGATCGCTATTTAGACTCTTCAAGAAAGCTACTTGAGACCCTTAAAGAGTCTGGACACAATACAAAACTTCTTGGCGGAAATATCCGCCCCAACAAACCAATGTCAGAGTGTGTGGCGCTTCCATTTCGCTCTTTTGTCGCAAACAAAGAACTTGCTAAGAACAGGTGTAAGTACCGACTTAGTGATTCAGGTTTCATATTGAAAGAGAATGATTTTTTAAAAGAGAATCTCTCAGACAAAGATTTTATTAACCCCAACGACATCCTTTGCAACACTGAAATTTGTGATGGATTAAAAGATGAAAAACTTCTCTTTCGAGACAAACACCACTTTACTGTTGAGGGAAGTATCCAATTTATAGAGAAAATAAAGCCCGAAATACAATAATTCCAGGCTTCTTTTTAAAAAACTAGATTTCACCATCACAAGAGATCGACATTACCCCATCGCGAACAGTACCACCACTATCTACTAAAGTGATCCCAATACTCGTTTCACCATTTGAGTCTGTTTGGAAATCATCCACATCTAGTTTACACACTAGTGTTGAACTACCTGATTTTCTCGCAGAACAGTTACAATTTATAAAACTACTTGCAGTAAAGTATTGTTGAGTTTCCAGGACATATACCCCCGTAGAACTTCTTGTAACCGTATCAACCCAATCTCCGCCCTTTTCATTTAGAATCGTACATGGATCTGCATCGCATTCGTCGGGAAATGGACTATGCCCTATAATCGCCGTAACTCTAACTGGGTCAGTGGCTCCAGGAACCTTAACTCCATCTGCAGGAAAACTACCACCAAACTCAACCCAGCCTGAGTCTTTTTTTCCATAGTAGGCATTGTCGCCTACATCATATACAATGTCTCCAGCATTCAACACGCTAGTAAGATCTGCTTCATCTGCAACATTAGGTGCAAAAAACGGCCAACCGCTCACTCCCTTTGATTCCATAGCTGTAAATGCACAAACACCTAAAATTGATAAAAGTAAAATATGTTTTAACCTCATTTTGATTCCTTTGTTGTTAAGATTTTTTAACTTCCAATGGTGGCCACACTGATGGAAACAGTTAAGATAAATAGATTTTAGTTAGTCGACAATCGGATTTAATTGATTATTTTATTTCTAGACTTTTGCCACGCTTAAAAACTGATCCGCAACACAGGACATCATTTCATCTGAAATTTCCGGATATATTGGCAAACTTAGAATACGATCTGCAGCAGACTCCGCAACAGGAAACTCTCCACCCTTATACCCTAGAGGCTTAAAAGCAGGTTGGAGATTGAGAGGAATTGGGTAATGTATCCCAGAAGAAATCCCTTTTTCATGAAGGTCTTCTATCACTTGATCTCGGTTGGAGACCTCAACTACGTAAAGATGGTAAACGCACTCAAAATTTTTATTCTCAATGACTTTAAACCCATTGTTCTTTAAGGCATTGTCGTATTTTTCAGCGACAGCCTGTCGGCTTTTTGTCCAGTCTGAAATATACTTTGCCTTAACACTCAAAATGGCTGCTTGAATACCATCCATTCGAAAGTTCGTACCAAACTCATCATGCTCATATTTTTCAACTCTTCCATGATTAATGTACTTTCTTGCGCGTTCAATATTCACCTGAGAAGAAGATGTGATAAACCCGGCATCTCCATATGCACCTAAGTTTTTACCCGGGTAAAAACTAAAGGTTCCAAATTCTCCAAAAGACCCAACAGGTTTACCATTGGATTTTGCCAAATGCGCCTGAGCACAGTCTTCTAATATCAGTAAATTATGAGTTTCAGCAAAACGTTGGACATTCTCCATATCAACTGGAAGTCCATACAAATGAACAGGAAGAATCGCCTTTGTTTTTGCAGTCAAAACGCTTTCAGCACTAATCAAATCAATAGAATATGTTCCCGCCTCACAATCACAAAGAACTGGAGTTGCGCCAACTTCTACAACAGCCTCAGCTGTGGCAAAAAAAGTATTTGCTGGGAGAATAACTTCATCCCCCACTCCAATACCCATGACCCTTAGACAAGCCGTAAGAGCTGATGTGCCATTTGAGCATCCCAATCCAAAAGTCGCTCCATGAATCTGACAAAAATCATTTTCAAATTTTTTACTGTGCTCGCCTTGAATAAATTTTTGATCCTCTAGTACAGATTGGATGGCAGAATGGATCTCATCTTTGAGTTTTAAATATTGAGCTTTCAAGTCCACAAATGGAACCTTCATCTTTTCTCGCTCGACAGGCCAAGACGACATCGACTTGGGGTAAAGTTAATATTCACTTCTTTCTCGGTTTCAATGGACTCATAAATTGCAGTTACCAGCTCCAGCGACTTTCGACCTTCGATACCTTCAACCAAAGCCGCTTTGCCATCTAGTATAGATCTCACGACATGATTGAGAT
>JAUICD010000043.1 GCA_030427965.1 Bdellovibrionia bacterium | reverse complement strand
GAAAACCATCCACAATAGCTGTAATATCAACGTTGATGATATCCCCATCTTTTAAAACCGTATTGTCCGGCACCCCATGGCAAACAACTTCATTTACAGATGTACAAGTGGCCTTAGGATATCCCTTATAATTGAGTGGAGCAGAGATGGCCCCTTTAGATCGAGCAAAATCATCTGCAATTTTATCAATCTCATTTGTCGTAATCCCTGGCTTGAGATAGGACTCAACATGTTCCAATGTCTGCGCCGCAACTTTACATGCTTTTGCCATTATTGGGATTTCTTCAGGTTTAAGAATCGTCATACCTTTTGACATAGGCTCTTAGATATATTCAATTTTTCGGACTGTATAGTACTTTTCCCCACCTGGAGCCAGAACACAGACTTCCTCACCTTGTTTTTTTCCCAGTAAAGCTCGCCCAAGAGGAGACTTCCAACTGATATGGCCTTTTGAGATATCATACTCGTCCTCACCTACGATTTGATAGGTCTGCTCCTTGCCTAAGTCGTCAATCAACACCACTGTTGCTCCAAATACAATTGTTTCAGATTTGATTTGAGTCGTATCTATAACTTCCGCAATTTCCAATCGATCTGAGATATACTTCAGACGACGGTCAATTTCCCTCAGCCTCTTCTTCCCATAGTGATAATCTGCATTTTCTGATCGATCCCCATTGGAAGCAGCCCACGCGACTGTTTCAACAATCTTTGGTCGCTCAACCTGGAAAAGTTCAGAATACTCTTTTTTCAATTTTTCAGCACCACGATGGGTCATATATATCTGGCTGGCCATATTTACCTCAAAAAAAAAGCCCACCTCTTGGTGGGCTCTTAGATTCAAAAGCAAGTGAGTCTTACTTAAGGTGCTTTGAAATAAGCTTCATCATTTCAAACATAGAAACAACTTTCTTTCCGCCAAATACTGGCTTCAACTTGTCGTCTGCATGGATGTTTCTGCTTTCTTGAAGCTTATTCTTTCGGATATAAGCCCAAAGCTTACTGATAACTTCAGTACGCGGAATTGGTTTAGAACCAACAACTGCCGCCAAAGAAGCACTTGGAGTCAAAGGTCTCATGAAAGCCGCATTTGGCTTACGCTTCGACTTACCTTTCTTCGCCTTCTTCTTAGTGGCTTTTTTGCGAGTCGCTTTTTTAGCCGCTTTTTTCTTAGTGGCTTTCTTTTTAGTCGCCTTCTTCTTAGTGGCTTTTTTGCGAGTTGCTTTTTTCGCCGCTTTTTTCCGAGTCGCTTTTTTCGCTGCTTTCTTAGTAGCTTTTTTACGAGTCGTTTTCTTAGCCGCTTTTTTCTTAGTGGCTTTCTTCTTTGTTGCCTTCTTCTTTGCTTTTCTCTTTGCCATTCTCTCCTCCAAATTTCGGAAAATGATTTTTTGTATGCTCATGATAACCAAACGAAACCCTTTGTCCAAAAAAAAATGAAGGTGAAATACGTTTTTTTTCACTTTTTTTGAACTTTACAGAGGGAAAATCAAGAAACTGTCCCATTTTTCCCACTAATTCCGTCTAGATTCCCTATAGAAAACCTCATTTTTGAGCAAAATGAACCGATTCAAACAGTATGGACAATCGAAGTTTCAAAGAGATTTTGCAAGATTTTGACGGGGAATCAGATGTATTCTTCACCTCTCCCCCACTTGGAGCCTGGGTCAAAAAGGTTCAATTGCGATATCCTGTACGCACATCAAGGTGGCACCATTATATAGAGGACTCAATTGAAACTCCTCCAACACCGCCTCATATCAACATCGACTGGTCCAATGACCAACAGGGTGCGCTACTCTTTTTCAATCACTACGGAACAATCAAAGTAAGTCAGGATTCCTCTAAGGAAATACTCAAAAAAGCATATCACAAGCTACTTTTTCAATTTCACCCAGATCAGTCCGAGACAAAGAGTCTCGAACATTTTCACGAACTTCAAAAGGCCTACAGCATCCTCAAAGGTTAATTTTTAGTCCCCTCACGCGCGAGTGAACTTCTTGTACTTGATTCTCTGAGGCACAAGCGCATCTGTTCCCAATTCCTTTATTCTGGCCTCTTCATACTCAGAATAGTTCCCTATAAAGAAATTGACTTTGCTATCACCTTCAAAAGCCATGATATGTGTACAGACACGGTCCAAAAACCATCTGTCGTGACTGATGATCAACGCACAACCACCGTACTCCAATATTGCTTCTTCTAAAGCACGCATTGTATTCACATCTAAATCATTCGTTGGTTCATCCAACAAGAGTACATTTCCACCAGAAAGTAGAGTTTTTGCCAAATGCACTCGGTTTCTTTCTCCACCTGAAAGATCCCCAACCTTCTTCTGCTGCGAGGCCCCTCCAAAATTAAACCTAGACACATAGGCTCTTGAGTTCATTTCTCGTGAACCAACATTTAAAAGCTCTTCCCCTCCTGAAATTTCCTCCCAGACAGTTCTCTTCCCATCAAGCGTGGAACGAGACTGGTCAACATAAGCCAATTCGACTGTTTCTCCTACTTTGATCGACCCCTTATCCGGTTTTTCAGTACCAGCAATCATCTTAAACAAAGTCGACTTACCTGCACCATTGGGGCCAATGATGCCTACAACTGCGCCCTTGGGAATATCAAAACTCAAATCTTCAATAAGAAGGTTCTCACCAAAAGCTTTAGATATGTCATTTCCCTGGATAACAACATCACCCAATCGAGGGCCTGGTGGAATGTAGATTTGAATTTGATTGAGTTTTTCTTGAGTCGGCTCTTTCAAAAGGTTTTCATATGCCGACATTCGAGCTTTTGCTTTTGTTTGCCGCCCACGCGGACTCATTTTGATCCACTCCAGTTCACGCTCCAGAGTTTTTTGACGATGAGCCTCAGATTTTTCTTCCTGCTGAAGTTTTCTTTGTTTTTGATCCAACCAAGAGGAGTAATTTCCTTTCCAAGGAATCCCCTCTCCACGATCCAGTTCTAAAATCCAACCCGCAACATTGTCGAGAAAATATCTATCATGCGTTACAGCGATAACTGTCCCAGGAAAATCCGCCAAATATTTTTCTAACCAGGACACGCTTTCTGCATCCAAATGGTTTGTTGGCTCATCCAATAAAAGAATATCGGGACTCGACATCAAAAGCCTTGCAAGAGCCACTCGTCTTTTTTCACCACCAGACAGGTTGGAAGCAACTTGCCCAGGGGGAGGGCAACGTAACGCCTCCATTGCCATATCAATTTTACTATCCAACTCCCATCCATCAACAGCTTCAATTTTCTCTTGGATCTCACCTTGTCGTTCAATCAGTTTCTCCATCTCATCTGGAGTCATTTCTTCGGCAAGTTTCATACTGATTTGATTGAATTCATCTAAAAAATCTTTGACTGCACGCACACCATCTTCAACATTTTCCCTCACAGTACGAGCTTCATCCAGTTCCGGCTCTTGCTTTAAAAAGCCAAGACGATAATCTTTTGCAGGAAAAGATTCTCCCAGAAAGTCTTGATCCTCACCTGCCATAATTTTCAACAATGTACTTTTCCCAGCTCCGTTGAGCCCCAACACTCCAATCTTGGCACCATAGAAATAACTAAGGTATATGTCTTTCAAAATATACTTATTGGGTGGAATGACTTTACTCACACCCTTCATCGTATAGATGATCTGCTCACTCATAACTCACTCCCAGTAAACCCTAACTACCAGCACAAAACCTCCTTGTCTATAGGGCAATTTCTAGTGGACAAAACACAAAAGAGCTAGAATAGTGTTTTTAATGCCAAAAAAAGAAAATGCACACCTGAGCCACACCTTAAAACGTGTTGAAAAATCATTCCTGGAGTGGACTGAAATCGAAAAATCAGATCTGGAACATATTCGCAAAATTGCAGATTTAAAAAACCGTACGACTCAACTCTTGAAAGAACTGAAAAGACAAGTCGATGAGCTCAGATAAAGCACGACTTATTGTCAACTTAGGAACTCCCAAAGAACTCACCGTAAAAGCCATACAAGAGTATCTAGCTGAATTCTTGATGGACCCAAAGGTGATTGATATTCCCCACCCACTTCGATGGCTCCTTGTCCACGGTATAGTATTACGAACACGTCCGAAAAAAACTTTGCATGCATATGAACAAATCTGGACTGCAAACGGAAGCCCACTTCTTGTCAATAGCAAGGAATTTGTACAAAAGCTAAAAGAAATCCACGATTCCTATTACCTTGCCATGACCTACGGAGAACCCGGGATTGAGCAAATCTTAAAACAAATTGAAAAAGACAATTACAAAGAAGTTATAGTGATCCCACTATTTCCACAACGAGCCTCCAGCACAACAGGTTCCATTCAAGCTGCTGTAAACAAGTACAAAAGAGGACTGAAAACTTACTTTTTGGATAGCTTCAACTCAACTCCGCCATTTATCGACTGCTACGCAAAACATCTCAAGGCATTTGACTTCAAATTTGATCACCTTCTTTTTAGCTATCATGGAATTCCGCACAGACACATTTTGAAAGAATTTAATAACTGTCGTCCCTGCCTAAAGGAAAAAAACTGTGCCAAGCTTGGAGACCCCAAGTGCTATAGAAGGCAATGCTATGAAACCACTGACCTCATTGGCCGAAAACTTGAATTGGGATTTGATGATTACTCAACAAGTTTTCAATCTCGTTTTGGAAAAGACAAATGGCTCACACCTGAAACAGTTGCACATACAAAAAAATTGGCTGAACAAGGAGTCCAAAACCTCGCCGTTGCCTGCCCATCATTTGTAACAGATGGACTGGAAACACTTGAAGAGATTGGAATAAGACTCAAAGAGGATTTTTTAAATGCAGGGGGAAAAGAGTTTTTCCTTTATCCGAGTCTCAACTCCACTCCAAACTGGGTGAGCTCCTTCAATCAGATTGCAGATTCTTTCCACGACAATTTGGAGATTTAAACTCACTGTTTTGGCTTTTGTACTCACTTGGAGTCAGTGCTCTTTGAGTCAAAGCATGGATTGGGCCTTCCAACTCCACTTTTAAGAGATCATTTACCTTACGCTGCCTAGAAATCCGACTTTCTCCCTCAAACACATCACTGACGACCAAGAGTCGAAAATGGGTTTCAGACCCCGGGGGGACACTATGTTGATGAGACTCATTCTCAAGTTCCAAATACACTGGGTTCAACCCAATAATGACCTTCTCTTTTATAACTTTTTCCACTGGACCCATAAGAACGTTCTTACACCTGGACTTTTGTTCTGACAAGTCCCAAACCTGTCTTACCGATAGGAAGAGGTGATGAGAGCTACTTTACTTACATTCATATTTGTATTTTTTTGCGCACTCGCATTTCATTTTTTGGAAAACTATCAAGGTGCCAACAAATATACAAATCTTCCTCAATTCAACTTGGATTCCCAAATACTTCGAGATCCTTCCTCCACTCAGTCCCATACAAATTCCGAATCCTCGCACCAGCTTTTGCAATTTCTTAAAGAAGAATTCCCAAACACACAATGGGTCATCCATGATAGCAGGGGACAAGTTGCAAGCTCCATTGTAGGTGGAAATATTCCAGGGGTTGGCCAGAGCAGTGCCAGCATTTTAGAGTTTACTCAAAAGATTTGCGAAGGACTTGGAATTCCAGCTCATCAACTTTCAAACACAGTTCAAACACGTCAGTCCAATTCCTATAGTTTTTTACATGAAGTCTCACAAGAAATTGAAGGCATTCCCGTATACAAAAGTTATATACAGATTATGACTCGTTCTTCAGACAGTGCGAATTATTTGATCAAAAATCGGCTTTCTAAAATAAGAAGCACTGACATGACTCAAAACTTCAACATACATCAAGCACGTAGTGGACTCTTTGAAAAACTAAAAGACTCCAATCCACGCCTCATCAGTGAAGACGGTCCAATACTTTTCCCGCTTAAAGACGAAACCTCTGAGGTCGCCTGGAGATTTCACATTGAATCAGATCTCCCTTACTATACAGAGTCTGAAATTTTAGTAAGTGCTAAAACAGAGAAAATTCTTCATAGATTTGAAATCAAAACAGCGACTCAATAAAAGGGATCTTCAAATCCAGGATAGGTATAGTCTGACTCAGGACAATTCAACTCATGTCTCTTTTGCATATCTTGTATCAAACGTCCCTTATACCCTTCGCTCTCAAATCCAATTTCTTTCTTGTATTTAGAAATATTGATCCACTCGAGACGTACACGAATTGGCTTAAAAAACCTTGGCCACTTATCTACGCCTGGTTTTTGAATATGGTGAAGTCCTCCACTATGAACCAGTAACATGTGACCTTCCCTTACCCCGCTTAAAATATCTGCAATTCCTCCGCGAACCGACATGTCCTGCCCTTCTTTATCAAAACCTGATGCACGTCGCATTCGACCTTCTGGGAAAATCATGGCCATCCTATCTCCTGACAATGAATCCAAATAGGCCTGCCAAGTGTGATCCCGCTTACGACTGATAGACATCGGGTTAGGAAGAATCATTCGAATAAAACTCCCCACCAATGCACGGTTCATCGTGATATCTGCTACTGGGATCACAGCTTTCTTTGCTCCATGAAGAATCACTGTTTTTGGAATTCCGCCAATCAATAAAAATTCGAATAAGCTTGTATGATTTAAAATGCAGATCAATTTCGTATCTTTGAAGTTTTTAGATTCAGGACGCTCTCCCACCCATACAACTTCAAATCGATAAAGCAAACGTACCAGAAAATACATGGAAAAAAGCAGAAAAACTCTAAAAAGATACATCACAGCGAAGTATAGCGATAAAAAGCACGAAGACCAAGTCCCAATAAAAGTGCACCAAGCCCCAGTTTTCTCCATTTGTCAGGAAGATGTGACTGATATTTGTATCCAAAAGAGGCTGAAAGAAATGCAGCTCCAAATAAAAACAACCCTTGTTCAATATGAACATTTCCCCAAATAGGCCAATTTGGTGAGGGAGCCTTAAAGTAAGAAAGAACTGCAAAAAATGTAGCAAACAACATAATGCCATTGCTAGTTGGGGCAACTTCACGTGGTTCAACGATTTTCCAGTTCAATAAAAATGCACTGTTGATTGCTCCAGCTCCAAGTCCCGTAAGTCCCGAAATAAATCCCGACAAAAGGCCAACAAAAGAAGTGATCATTCCACCACGTGGCTTTCCTCCTGCTTTATTTTTTTTCAAAAATGTCCACACACCCAAAGTCAGAAGTGTCATAGCAAGAAACAAAACCAAATTTCGTTCTGAAATTTGGTTTGCCACTTGTCCACCAAAAAACGAAGCCACGGCGGCAGATGGAATAAGAACAATTAATTTTTCCCATTTCACCAAATTTTTTCGATGAAACTTAAACGTATTAATAGAAACCAACAAAAATACAGCAAAAAGACTTGTCCCATTTGCCAAAGACTGTGAATAACCAAACACAATTGGCAAAATAGACACAAAAAGAATTCCACCGCCAAGTCCAAAAAAAGTCGATAGAATTCCAGCCCCAATCCCCATCAGAACCGAGACCACAATAAGATCCATTACGATTGGCTCACATAAATCTTGAGCTTCTCACCAATATCCTTTTCCAAAAGCTCACTCCCGCTTAAAAAGAATGGACCTTCTCCACGTTCCAGTCTTGCTTGCATGTCTTTGAGGTTTGTTTCATTTTTCGGATTAATCTCAAGACCTGAGTCTTCATACCGGACTTGAAATATTTCTTCTCTTGGTTTTTTATCAAAAAGTCTTCGCCAAACAGCTGTATCAACTCTAGAGCGATAGGTAACCGATGTCGGATAAGTGTGAACTGGTGTATATGTTGTAACAAGCTCAAGGTCACCAAAGTTACCGTGCAACCTCAATGCAGGACTGTCCCACTGGGTAACACCATAGAGATGATCGATATTGGCATACCAAAGTCCAAACGCTTTGCTAAGAAACCCAAGTCCTCTGTATCTTTTCTCTTTGGGTAAGATAGAGTTTATTGAACAGAGATTATGAGCCATCCACTCACCACGCGCCACCGATGGAATCACAATAAACATTGAAAGCGGAGCCCACTCCTGCCCAAGATCATCACCCAAAGCCTCTCGGATTTCTTTGGGAAGCTTCTTCCAACGACAAGCAAATCCAGTGATCAAACCCGGCATGACTCCACAGTCATAAAACGCCCAACGAGGCGTGTTCATCCCAGCCCCTCCAAACGCAAGTTTATCCAACTTCATTTGAAGTTCTCCAAAGCCCTGGTTGGCTAAACGAATCGGGTCAATCATCAGTGGGGCACGGTCAAACCAAGAAAACCGATGCCGAAGGCCACTATTGGCTATGCGATTTTCCCATCTTGCACAAACATAGGGGACAATATTGGCATTTGCTAGCCAATTTGGTTTCATTGTATCATCTCTCACAATCTGCCTCTTTCTTTTACTAGCTCTTTGGACCAATCATTTCTTCTGGCTTCACAGCTGATTCAAATTCCTCTTCCGTCAAGTATCCCAAATTCACAGCTTCTTCTTTAAGAGTTGTTCCGTTTTGAAAAGCCGTCTTAGCAATCTTTGCAGCTTTGTCGTATCCAATATGTGGGTTCAAAGCCGTCACAAGCATCAATGAGTTATCTAAGTGTCTTTGAATCACTTCACGATTGGCCTCAATACCAACGACACAATTGTCATTGAAACTCTCACAGGCGTCAGCAAGCAATCGTGTGCTATTGAGAACATTGAACACCATCATAGGTTTAAAAACATTCAGTTCAAAGTGTCCATTAGCCCCCCCAATATTGACTGCAACATCATTTCCTAAAACTTGAGCACAAACCATAGTCAACGCCTCACACTGAGTGGGGTTTACTTTACCAGGCATAATCGAACTTCCTGGTTCATTTGCAGGGAGATACAACTCACCAATCCCAGATCTAGGGCCACTACCAAGCATTCGGATGTCATTTCCAATTTTCATTAAACTACAGGCCAGTGTTTTAAGCGCTCCACTCACTTCGACCAAAGCATCGTGTGAAGCGAGAGCCTCGAATTTATTTTCTGCTGTCACAAATGGAAGGCCTGTCTCTTTTGCGATCTCCTTTGTAGCTTCCACAGCAAACTTAGGGTGGGTATTTAAGCCTGTGCCAACTGCAGTTCCACCAAGAGCAAGAGCATAGATGTTTTTCTGTGTTGCCCGAACTCGTTCAATGCCCTTTTTCATCTGGGTTAGGTAACCCGAAAATTCTTGTCCCAATGTAAGTGGAGTTGCATCCATAAAGTGGGTTCGACCAATTTTCACAATATCTTTGAACTCTTTGCTTTTGATCTCCAAGGTTTTTGTTAGTTTCTCTAGCATTGGAACAAGACGGTGCTCAATCTGCTCTGCCACGGCGATGTGCATGGCTGTTGGAAAGGTATCATTGGAGCTTTGTGCTTTGTTCACATCATCGTTGGGATGAACAGGAGTTTTACTTCCAATTTCCCCGCCAAGAATTTCAATTGCTCGATTGGATATGACTTCGTTGGAGTTCATATTGGTCTGAGTTCCAGAGCCTGTTTGCCAAATCACAAGTGGAAAGTGATCATCCAATTTTCCTTCAATAACTTCGCTCGCTGCTTTTACAATCGCTTCGCACTTTTCCTTTTCCAAGAGTCCAAGCTTTTCATTTGTGACTGCAGCTGATTTTTTTAAAATACCAAATGCGCGTATCATTTCTCTAGGGAATCGATCGCCTCCAATTTTAAAGTTCTTTATACTTCGTTGGGTTTGTGCTCCCCAATACCGATCGTTTGGAACTTCAATCTCACCCATGGTGTCTTTTTCAATTCGGTTGCTCAATTTGCTCTCCTCTAAAGGTGGTTGCCTAATTCTGAGCAAAAGATACAGCCTGCCTTCTGAGTGCGTCATATCCGATAAGCTAAATCTCGAATATGACGCACCAAGAAGGTGGGGCGTGCCTTTTGATGACATCAACTCACTCAAAAGTCCCAGAAAGTAAGCAAGCACCTCTAAGCCTACCACCAACTCTTGATGTTTGACATCAGCTTATGTAGGTTCCTATGCATGGCAAAAAACACTTGGCTAATGAAGTCAGAACCCGATGCATTTTCCATAGACGACCTAAAGAAACAGAAAACCTCCCTCTGGGATGGTGTTCGAAATTATCAGGCTCGAAACTTCATGATGAATGACATGAAAAAAGGAGATGCTATTCTTTTTTATCATTCCAGAGTCGATCCAATAGGAATTGCTGGTATTGCCAAGGTCACCAAAACAGCTGTCCCAGACCCCACTCAATTTAACAAAAAGAGCAAATATTTTGAAAAACGTGCCACCAAAGAAAAACCTGTCTGGTATTGTGTCGAAGTTGGCTTTGTAAGAAAATTCAAAAGAACTATCACACTTCAGGAACTCAAAGAAAACCCCAAACTCTCAAATATGAGAGTGATTCAGAAAGGCCAGAGGCTCTCTATACAACCTGTTACTGAATCGGAATATAAAACTATATTGGGTATGGAATAATGGCCATAATTTTAGCTCCAATGGAAGGAGTGGTCGATCCAACTCTCCGCGATATTTACACTGAAATTGGCGGCTATGACCTCTGTGTCACCGAATTTATTCGAGTCACTTCACAAATTATTCCACCCAAAGTTTTCTATCGATACTCACCAGAACTCCTGAACGAAGGACGCACCCGATCAGGAGTTCCTGTTATGGTTCAACTTCTAGGAAGCGACCTTAGGTATATGGAAGAAAATGCGCAAATTGCCCTAGAACTTGGAGCTCCAGGCGTTGACCTCAACTTTGGATGCCCTGCCAAGACCGTCAACCGACATGATGGCGGTTCTATTTTATTAAAGTCCCCAAAACGCGTATTTGATATAGTCAACTCCGTCGCTCGTTCAGGCGGTCTTGTTACAGCAAAAATAAGACTCGGCTATGAAGACAAATCCCTTTTTCTTGAAAATGCAATTGCATGTGAAGAAGCCGGAGCAAAGTGGCTCACTGTCCATGCTCGAACCAAAGTCGAAGGATATCTTCCTCCAGCACACTGGGAGTTCATACAAGAAATTTCTGAGAAACTTTCGATTCCAGTTATCGCCAATGGAGACATCTGGAGCGTAGAAGATGTCCACAAATGTTTGAGGGTGACGGGCTGCAAACACGTGATGTTAGGCCGTGGAGCGATAGCTCGACCTGATTTGGGTTTACAAATCAAAAATGCAAATCTTGCACTTGAAAACCTTGGTTTTATAGATACATCTCAAACTAAAAACCATCAAAAATACAAGTGGGAAAATATCTCGCCACTTCTTTTGAAAATGATCGATCATCCACTTTCACAGAATACAAAACAGAAAACATTGCCTCGGCTCAAGCAGTGGCTAAGACAACTGAGACGAAATTATCTCGAGGCCGAAACTATATTTGAAAATGTAAAACTCATAAGAGAGGTCGATGCACTTCTAGAAGGATGGCAAAACCCTAAGGGATGCACCTATTTGTCTAGGCTGCATTTTCAGAAAGCCCAAGAGACTTCATTATCTTTTCAAGCTCCTCCTCGACATGTGGATCCACCTCGGGTTTGACATGAAGTGCTTCCTGGCATTCTATTTTTTTACCAAACATTTTCTTGATACCCAAAACCATGCCGCGTGGAATAGAAGTAAAGACATTCAAAGACATTTCTATCGCACGAGAAATCTCCCAGAAAACATTCGGCACGAACCGAAATTCTTTTGAAAGCTTATCACCCAACCAAAGTGAAATTGCCATAAAAGAAGGCAGTGTCATAACCGCAAGACGCATTTGAGGTGTATCTCCTGCCGGGATTTGAAAAACAAAAAAATTCAACGGTAGTGTTATAGCAACAAGAAATATATTGGTTCCTCGATTGTAAATCTCTTCAACTCTTCGACTCTCTTTCACTTTTTTCCGTATGAGATCTCTGATCCATTTCAAGTCTTTTCCTTGAAGTCCAGACAAATCCAGATCCTCACTCCCAGAATGAAGGTGCTTTCGAATTGCACCATAGAGTCCCCAACCAATCATGGAGGCTCCCATATACTTCATCACTTGCATTGTTGTTTCGATATCTCCATAAGAAAACGACAATGCAGAAATCGTCGTAGTTATTAAAGCACTCACAATCATACGTCGAAAAGTTTGTCCCAAGAAAGAGGCTTGGTAATATCGTCGCTCACCATTTTCCTCACGCTCAACCATTGTGTATCCCTCTTCCCAGAGTTCAAAGTTTGCAGCCATGCCTCCCCAAAAATAGGCCTGTACCGCAAGAAGCACAGCCTGATACCAAGCCCCCATTTTCATAACTTGTGGATTTCCCTGAATGGTAGAACTTGCCCAATTGGCAATTCCAGAAGCAAAAGAAGGAAGCTCTGAAAGAATATCTGAAGAAATTTGAGGAAAGCCCAAGTAGCCCATATGTGCCACGGCTCCTGCCAATCCAAATGTCAAAACACCACTCACCAGAGTATTTGTTTTGGGTTTTAAATTTCGACTTTTAAGTAGCGTACTCATTTTAGGAGCCTGCTTCGCCTCACTTAGAGCTCTTGGAATTTCACGCCCAAATTCTCCAAATTTGTGATGAAGCCATTTGAACACACCCATTTTACGCTTGGGACTGTCACGCTCTTCTAAAAACCGAACTCGAAGATCTATTCCTCGATCCGCCCAGTGTGTGATCAACTCGCTTACTAAAGTTTGGTTCTCTTGAGTTTCGTAAAACACAGAAGGGACAAAGAGCACAACAGTTCCATCACCATTGATTTTGGAAAGCCTCTGCATTTCCTCAACCACTTCGAGGTCTTCATCATCAAAGAATCTTTCAAGATATTTCTCTTGGTAAGTCACATTGACTGAAGTCTCAATTGTCTCACCGATATTGGATTTGAGGTCTCCTGATATATGAACGCTATTAAACTCAACACAACTTTGAACCGTCGTGTCTCCGCCACAGTCCGCATATGAATATTCAAATGAAAAAATAACTGAACTGAACAATAAGAAGACAGTGACAAAAACTGCACCAAGACTCGTATTTTTGTCAGAATTTGAATCTCTTAACACGTTCAGCCCCATCTTAATTACAACGTTCACTACGATCTTAACTAAGTTCAAATATTGTTCCGAAATAGCCCCACTATGGAACCGTTATATTCGATCTGGCTCCACTCTGGTACTCCTGGGTAGATATTACATGAATGGATGAATTCTAAGCACTTAGACGCCATTTGACATGTCTTCTTCTTTCTCTCCTGAATTTTCATTTAAATATCGCAGGGCCTCGAAATAGACTCTCGAACTAGAATAGATTAAATCTGAGAGATGCTTAGTTTTCTCAAACGCCCAACCTATCAAACCCCCAAGATTGTGGGGCACCGTGGAGCACGCGCGCTTTTTACGGAAAACACCCTTAGGTCCATTGAGCATGCACTCCCCTTTGTCTCTCAAGTTGAAATTGATGTGCACCTCACAAAAGATAAAGTTCTCGTCTCCACACATGACCCCGTGCTTGGTCCAAGATACCAAAGCTCTTTGATGACTGAAAAACGACTTATCAAAGATATGACGTTAGATGAAGTTCAATCTTTTCATTTTCTGGATCAAAAGGACAAGTACGGTTTTCCGAAGCACTTTATTGAGAACGAAAAAATACCAACACTAAGTGAAGTCATCGACCTCATTCAGTCCAAAGCCCCAAACGTCGAGCTTTTTTTAGAAATCAAATACGCTATGACCAGAGAAGAACTTGCTCTATACCCAGAACGAAGACAAATACTAGATGTGGTTTACGAAACTCTTAAGAAGTTCCGTTTTGAAGAGAAAACATACATCATGAGTTTTGACGAAAAAATTTTAATGCGAATCAAAGACGAAACAAACCTCAAGAAGGTCTTTCTCTATCAAGGCCCAAAAAGATGGCCGTTTCCAACACCAAACTTCAAATACGCAGCAAAAAAAATCCTAGAACTTGAACCCAAGGTTTTTTCTCCCAATTTTCATCAAATGATAGCACCTATTTTTTCAAGTCACTTTAAAAAACACATCCACCCAGCAATAGAGAAAACAAATTCTGAACTTGTTCCATGGACTGTGAATGGCATCCAGAATTGGGAGAAATGCTTAAAACTCGAAGTGAATCGAATCATCACCGATGACCCGAGAGGGCTTTATAAATACCTAAAGCGACTTAAAAACGATAGGCAACGTTCATCCGTCCTTCCACATCAAAAATCATTGGCGAAGTATTTATAACAGCTCCGATACGAACATCTGGAATTAAAAAGACAGGTCCCGCAATATGCAGGTCATATCCCGTTACAATTTGAACAAAAATAAAAAATGGCAGGTCCTCATCACCCACTTCCACTTCATCTGAATTGGCATACTTGAGATCTACGCTTGTTCCATTTGCAAGCTCCAGCCCACCACCAAACCAATAGTTGCCAGTCGCCCAAGGATAAAACTTGAGTATCGCAGAAAATGCCAAAAAGCTTTGGGTCAGCTCAACAGTTTGAGTGTCCTGCCCCTCAATCCCAAACTCACCTGTCATTTCGTTCGTTCGAAAATCAAGCCCCGCACGAAGCGTAAAACGACTGCTTATAGGGATATCACCAAAAAAACCAAAAAAGACCGAAGTTCCAGTGAGTTTTTCAATAACAACTGGAGAACCATCACCGTTATCAAACTCTCGCTCGTCTTGAGACGTATAGGCAACAACACCATTTACACCGAGACCAAATTCGGAATGGTAAAGTCCCTCGCTGGATCGACGGCTGCGTGAGCGACTTGCCTTTCTACGAATTTTTGACCCTCGAGTGGAAGCCTTTGTCACAAACCCTGTGCGCCTTTTACCACCTGAATAAACAAGAACTTTATACCATCTTCCATAATTTTTCTTTGAAACCGAGGCGGATTCACCTGATCTTAAAATTGTAAGCACTCTCGAGCTTCGACTTCGACTTGAATAAACTTTGATTTTTTTCTTTGCAATCAGTTCGGTTGCAGCAGTTCCCTTTGAAGGTACCAATAAAAATCCCAAAAGAACGATGCGTATCCAAGTACGATGCATTTCATTATGTTAACTGTCGCATGAAAGATTCTGTAGTCCAGTCTCCTTTCTCTTGACAAAATGACACGCGATGCTAGAACCCTCGAAATGATTGTAAAATTACATGAAATTCCAGCAGAAGGCCTTCACCTTGAGGTGGATCAAACCCATCAAGAGATGGCTTCTGCGCTCAGTGATTTACTACCAGGTAAGGCCTTCAAAGTCGTTGTCGATATCTTGGATATTGGTGACGGATTTGATGTAAAAGGTAAAGTGGAAGCCAATTACCCTCTCACCTGCTCTTTCTGTGCAAATGACTATGACAGACCAATTCTGGAGAGGTTTCATGAAATCATCATGGCCCCAGAGAAAACAAAGCACAAAATGAACGATAAAGTGGGCGACTTAACCGACCCTGATATGAACGTGATTACGGTTGAGGACGGAGACTTTCAATTTGGAGAATTTATACGTGAAATCATAGGCTTAACAGAACCTCTTCAGCCTCCCTGTAAAGAAATCGATCGTGAAACCTGCATAGACTATATGAAATTCAAGCAAGAGTTCGGAGATGATTGCGAAGAGGCAAAAAATATGTCATCTTCCCCGTTCTCAGCATTGAGCAAACTGAAATTGAACTAGAGTGTAAGGAAAATAAGATGGCAGAACCAACCAGTAAAACATCTCGCTCAAAGCGAGGATCAAGAAGAGCCCATAATGGTATTCGCTCAACAACTCGAGCAAATTGCACAAACTGTGGAGCACTCGTAAGACCTCACCATGCGTGCGGATCATGCGGACACTACCGAGGACGCGAAGTTATAGTTGAAGCCAACTAGGCTTGAGCTTTAGAGACCTCATGTACAACTCCTTCATTTCGGGAACAGGATCCTACCTACCCGAAAAGATCCTCAGCAACAAAGACCTAGAAGATCTCGTCGAAACAAACGACCAATGGATCACTGAAAGAACTGGGATAAAAACACGTCATCTTGCAAGTGACTCAGAAGCCACGAGCGACTTGGCCTACCACGCCTCCCAAAAAGCCATTCAAGCTGCAGATCTCAAACCAACCGATATTGAAATGATCATTCTCGCCACAGTGACACCTGATCAAATGATGCCAAGCACGGCCTGTGTGGTTCAAGAACGACTCGGCTGCAAGGATGTGATGGCATTTGATTTAACAGCGGCATGTTCTGGGTTTTTATACGCTCTTACAATAGCGGATCAATTTATTAAAGCCGGAACACACAAACACATTCTTGTTATAGGGGCTGAGGCTCTTTCTAGAATCATAAACTTCAAAGATCGTGAAACCTGTATCCTTTTTGGCGATGGAGCAGGGGCTGCAGTACTAAGCCGTGCAGAACAAAATTCCAAAAGCCAAGTTGTCTCACACCACATGAGAGCAGATGGTAAGCTAGGACATCTTTTGACCTTATCTGCTGGTGGAAGTCGCAAACCTATCACACATGAAATCTTAGACAATGATGACCAGTATGTTGAAATGAAGGGTCGTGAAATCTTCAAATATGCGATTCGAACTATGGCTTCATGTTGCAATCATGTTCTGGATTCCAACAAACTCAATATGAATGAAATTGATTGGCTCATTCCGCATCAAGCCAATCTTCGGATCATCGATGCAATGGCAAAACAGTTGAACTTTCCAATGGAAAAAATTGTTGTCAATTTAGACCATACAGGAAACACATCGGCAGCCACCATCCCTATCGCACTTGACGAAGCTGTTAGAGAAGGCAAAATTCAAAGAGGTCAAAACGTATTATTAACTGCATTTGGAGCAGGCCTTACAAGCGGAAGCCTGCTTATGAGGTACTAAAGATATGTGGGGGGTTCTTTTTCCGGGTCAAGGAAGCCAGTCTGTTGGGATGGGAAAACTTTTTTTTGATGAGTTCTCTGTTGTCAGAGAAACATTTGAAGAAGCGTCCGATATTTTAAATCTCAATGTCAATAAACTTATTTTTGAAGATCCAAAATCTCAGTTAAACCTCACAATGTTTACCCAACCCGCACTCCTTACAGTTTCAACCGCTTATTATCGATTTCTAAATGACATATTAAACTGGGATAACGTCAGCTATGCCGCAGGTCACTCTCTTGGTGAGTACAGCGCACTTGTAAACTCTGATGTCCTGAGTTTTTCAGAAAGCCTGAAGGCCACACAACTCAGAGGCAAGTACATGCAAGAAGCCGTTCCTGAAGGCGTTGGTGGAATGCTTGCCTGCGTGGGAATAGAAGAGTCAGAGGTTGAAAAAGTCGTAAAGTGGACACGCCAAAACTTTCATGACGGAGTGATTGAACCAGCCAACTACAACTCTCAAACACAAATTGTTTTGAGCGGTCATAAAAGTGCTGTGGATTTTATACTGTCTGAATTTGATGCCGAGAAAGTTGGGATTCAGGGGCGCGCGCGATTTATTCCACTCAACGTCTCAGCTCCTTTTCATTGCTCACTTATGGAGCCTGCCCAAATTAAAATGAAAGCTGTTTTGGAGAGCTTGAATTTTCAAGCACCGAATCGAAAACTCGTTCAAAATGTCACGGCCAAAGAATGTCGTGACCCCCAGCTCTTAAGAAAAAATCTGACAGATCAGATCACCTCTCCTGTGAAATGGACGCAGAGCGTTCTTAACATACAAAAATCTGGTGTGTCCCACTTTATTGAACTTGGCCCCGGAAAGGTCTTGAGTGGACTGATTAAAAAAATTGACAGGGAGAACCTCACCGCATTCAATATTCAATCACTTGAAGATATTAAGGTTTTAGAAAAAGAGCTCAAATGAATTTAAGCGGTAAAAACATCTTTATAACAGGTGGCAGTCGAGGCATCGGCGCAGGGATTGCCAAAGAAGCAGCTCAACGCGGAGCTCGCGTTGCTGTTTCCTACAATTCCAACTCTCAAAGTGCAGAGAAAACACTTTCTGAACTTACAGGTGAAGGGCATTTTGCCGTAGCCCTTCAGTTGAGCGATGAAGCCTCTGTCGAAAAAGCCTGCAAAGAAGTCCTAAACCGCTTTGACAACAAGATTGACGGGGTTGTGAACAACGCAGGCATTACAAAAGATCAAATACTTTTAAGAATGAAAACGACTGATTTTGATGACGTCATTCAAACAAACCTCAAAGGTCATTTTTTAGTCACAAAGTCTTTTTTAAAAAGCATGTTTCGTGGGGATGGAGGCTCCTTTGTTCACCTCACAAGTGTTGTTGGACAAACAGGACAATCAGGGCAAGCCAACTATGCTGCAAGCAAAGCGGCTCTTGAAGCCTTCAGCAAGTCGCTTGCTCGCGAAATGGCCAGTCGTAATATCCGCTCCAACTGCGTAGCCCCGGGGTTTATCAACACAGATATGACGCAAGAGCTAAGCGATGAGCAGCGCAAATACTTTTTAGACAATATCCCACTGGGAAGAATTGCCGAAACGCGAGAAGTGGCTGAGCCAGTCTGTTTTTTATTAGGAAATGAATCCAGTTACATCACGGGTCACACCCTGAGCGTAAATGGTGGATTGTTTATGAATTAAGATATAAAAGAATGAAGTATTAAGGAGGAAAAATGTCCGTCAATCCAAAGTTAAAAGAGATTATCTCTAAGAAACTAAGTGTCGATGCTGAAAGAATCAATGCTGAAGCTTCATTTATTGAAGACCTAGGCGCTGATAGTTTGGACATTATGGATCTTATAATGACCATGGAAGAGGAATTTGACATCGAAATCCCTGATGAAGAGGCTGAAAAGCTAAAAACAGTTGGCGATGTTGAATCCTACATGAAAAGCAAAAACGTCAACTAAGCAAAGAGGCGATTTCTCTGCCTATGGCTGTGACTTCAGAAAGTATTTTCTACAGAACCCCGGTGGCTCAAGCACGAGTCGTCGTGACTGGTTTATCTGCAATTACTCCTGTTGGAACAACTGCACAAAAAAGCTGGAACAACCTTGTTGAGGGTAAATCTGGAATAGATCTTATCACTCAATTTGATACCTCTGACTTCACCTGTAAAATTGCAGGAGAAGTTCAAGACTTCAATCCAGATAATTATCTCTCAAAAAAAGATCAAAGAAAGATGGAGCGATTTATCCAATTTGCTCTAGTTGCCAGTGAGGATGCACTAAAAGACGCAAACCTTGAAATCACAGAAGAACTTGAAGAAAAAACGGGTTGCTTAATTGGAGTTGGCCTTGGTGGTCTACAGATTATTGAGACAAACGCCAACGTTGTTGTCGATCGAGGCCCCAGTCGCATCTCGCCATTTTTTATCCCAATGGCGATTGCAAATATGGCGGCTGGCCAGGTTGCAATCAAACACAAAGCAAGAGGCCCGAACTACTCCGTAACTTCAGCTTGTGCTAGCGGTGCTCACGCCATTGGTGAGGCTGTAAGTTACATACGCCGTGGCCTCTGTGATCGAATGATCGTGGGGGGAGCAGAATCTGTCGTCACCAAACTTGGTATTGGTGGCTTTTCGGCAATGAGAGCTTTGAGCACACGAAATGATGACCCACAAAAAGCCAGCCGACCTTGGGACGAAGGCCGAGACGGATTTGTTTTAGGTGAAGGCTGTGGAATGCTCGTTTTAGAAAGCTATGAATCTGCCAAGCGACGAGATGCTAGGATATACTGTGAAGTCACAGGATATGGAGCAACATGTGATGCTTTTCATATGACAAACCCACACGAAGAAGGAAGAGGCGCTTCAAAAGCTATAGAACTTGCTCTTGAAGATGCAAGCCTTAAACCTGAAGACATTCAATACATCAATGCTCATGGTACAAGCACAAAAGTCGGAGATGAACTGGAAACCCAAGCCATCAAAAATGCTTTTGGCGATCATGCAAAAGAACTTCTTATTAGTTCAACAAAGAGTATGACAGGACATCTTTTGGGTGCAGCAGGTGCAGTGGAAAGTGTATTTTCTATTTTGGCTCTAAAGAACAACACAGCACCACCAACACTCAATTTAGAAAACCCAAGTTTCAACTGTGATTTAAACTACACCCCTCTTATTGCAAAAAAACGAAACTTCAAGCATGTCCTCAACAACAGTTTTGGCTTTGGTGGAACAAATGCCTGTTTGATTTTCTCGGAGCTAGAAAATTGAAGATCTTCCTTGCTTCAGATCATGCTGGCTTCCCTTTAAAAGAAAAAATCAAAGCGTTTTTAGAGTCTCAAACCGTCTTTGACCTTGGGCCAAGTGATGACTCACGTGTGGACTACCCAGATTTTGCAAGCAAACTTGCCAAAAAAGTCCTTTCTGAACCCTCTATAGGAATACTTGTTTGCGGATCAGGACAAGGAATGGCAATGCGAGCAAATAAGTTCAAAGGCATTAGAGCAGCCCTTTGTTGGAACAAAGAATCCACAGAGCTTTCACGCCTTCATAACGATGCCAATATTCTTTGCCTAGGCTCTAGGCTTTTAGACCATGACCTGGCTTTGGAGCTGGTAAATACTTTTCTTAATACCAAGTTTGAAGGCGGTCGTCATAAAGCAAGAGTTGATAAAATTTCTGGAACTCTTTAATCACTCTTAACTAATCAACCACCCATATCCATTTTTACAAAACATCACTAGACTCTCAATGAGTCTTGTGATGATGACAAGAGGAACTGTGTGTATGCCATCTCCCATGCGTGTCACCTTCAGGCTAACGACGAGAAGGGTGAAGCGGCCTTCCATGGCCACATCTTGGGGTGGGGTGGGACAACACACAACGCGATGATGATGCACGTAAGGGATAATAAGAACAGAATCTTCTATAGTTTCTATAAAAGAACTGATCCAGCTTTCGATAGTCATCACCTGGGAACCAGTTTGTTAACGAATAAAATTCTTCACAAGTTTTTACAAGAGGAAGAATCCGTGCACGAAGATCAATCTTTTGAGTAGGAGTTTCCATTTTAGGAAATAATTCAGAAAAAAGAATTCCGTACACGTCTTCAAAATGAAGATCAAAGACAAGTCGAGGAAGCTCTCCAATCAAAAGTCCGGCTAGCTCTTCTTTGTATTCAGAAAAGGGTTCTGCAAAACTGTCTTTCAAAGAGATGTCCGTTAAACGAGACAAGTTCTCCAACTCACAACGAGTATCACAGACTCCTTCGCACATCTTACTCAGATAAGATTTTCGAATCTCAAGGGACTCAGAGATTCGAACTGTTGTTTCATCAATCTCTCTATGAATGGCTTCAAAGTTGATTTTTGGACACTCACCTTGTGAGAGCGCCCCTTCTGTCATCAAACAAATTACTAAAAGTACTCCTAAAGTTTTCATCTTCTACTCCAGTCAACTGGATACAGTCCGTTTTTAAAAACAACACTACCGTCTCGTTGTATTTCACTATAGTCACTCAAGTTGAGTTTTCTATTGGTTCTTAAAGATTTCACAGACTGCTTCTCACCAAGAAAAAAGACAACGCTCACAACATCACCTGAAGGACCTTCAAACTCTGGGAGCACAAGAAAGGATCCTCTATAAAAACTCTGAGGTTGGCCTGAGAAAAACCTTTTAGCCTCAGAAGCTTCTAGACCTGCCCTCAGTTTCTTTTTATTCCACAATCCACGATTTCCAATGGAATCAGATATCTCTTGAGCATACCTTTTGATGGCATCATAGACTTTAAGTAGTACTATATTCACCACCAAGTTGTTTGGACTGCTCGGTCGACTCTTGCACCTCTGAAACAAATCATAACGGTATTGTTCACAATCAGAACTATCAATCTCCCAATACACAAATGGGAGTTGAAACAATGGTATAACTTTATAAGTTCTTAGTATTGCATCCATAGACGCCTCATCAAGGTCAGCATGCAAGTGCTCTCTGACTTTAGGTAATTTCAATAAGTCAGACGCTTCCAACAACAAGATCGCCGATTCAAATGAGCCTTGAGCTTGAATCAATTCATTTAAAGAAATTTTACCTTCAACATAATCTTTGGCTCGACTTAGGTCCTTATAGTTTATACTGCTGAAAACAAAAGAATCCATAAATGGACTGTACTCATGGATTATTCCAAGGGCCTCAAGGTGGTTAATTAAAATCAATTTGTTATCTAAAGACACAATTGGGTCTGTTGCAACAGGGACACCCAGTCTCTCTAGTCGATACAAAAAATCCTCTTTTGACATAGGACGACCACTCTTCTGTGAATAGTGAGCATCCAAAAGCACAGTTCCATATCTTGATATTTGATTTGGAACAAGTTTCCCATGGTAGACGATGTTCAAGAGTTCATGAAGTAAGTGCAATCCCCGACCTTGTTTTGCATTAATACGTCCAGGAGCGGATTGACCATGTGTTTCCATTGCAGGTTTTGAAATATAGACAATTCCGTTATTTCCATCATTTGGTCTATAAATAGCAGCCTTCATGTATTTTCGAAAATCTTCAACTCTATCTGGAAGATCATCTGGAACATAAGAAAGAGCGTTATCTACAACTTTAAACAAAACAAGCCCAGAAGCTCCTCTCATTTCTTGAACCGTTTCAGGCAAATACTTATTTAAAAGATCTAACCAAGGCACCAGTTGTTTTCCGTAACTTGGATACTCACACCTCACTTGATTTGAACAATCTTCCTCAATCAGTTCCTGAAGCCCCCAGTACTCACCAACTGAGTTGAGGGTTTGATCCGTGTTTGCTACCCAAACCCCTTGGGGGTTACTTTCAGACGGAGGCTCCACTTGAACAAACAGTCCAGTTGTATCTCCCGCTTTGGCCGCTGAGGCAACCAAGCCAAACATTAATATAAACTTTAACCATCTCATGGGTATCTCCTTCTTATCGAACATATAGCGGAATAAAACCGGCTTTTACATTGACTCTTTCATTATCACTCAATCTCTCAATCACACTTGAGGGATCAATCTTTCTTCCATTCACTGTTGCGGATTTAATTTTTGTCCTGTCATCACTAAACTTGATTGTAACAAGTTTTCCAGATCCAAATATTGATTCATCTGTTGTTAAAAAATTAAGAACATTCTGAAGATTATAAAACATAGCCACACCTGTGTAGTTTCTTTGAATCTCAATGGGTTGATTCAAGAGAACTTCTAAAATAGCTCTATTAGCACATCCCAAATTCTTGCCTTCAAATTTAGTGATTTCTTGATAGCATTTTTGAGTAACTGCCTTACCAATTCTTTCAATCATGTCATACGCACTACATAAAACCTGACTTCCATTAAAAGCACCTTGTTGCAAACGACCATCACCGTCACACCCAGAACCCAGCACATTTGGCCAAATCAAATCTTTCAAACTTGACCCAACAGAATTTAACTCAACATACTTTAGATCAAAGCGTTTTCGAATACTTTCAATACTGATCAAATTTCTATCCATCAAAGTTTGGAAGATCTCTTCTGTTTTAAGTTCTTCAGGAATATCTTCTCCAACTTGGGCACCAAAGTAAGCGGATTCATAAAATTGAGTGACATCCTCTCGGCTCGTAAGGTCCCTAAGAGGATCAAAACTGTCTTCTTCGATTTCAGTTAGTATCTCCATATCTGAAGCTTCAACCATTTCAATTTTTCCACTCAAGTTTTTAAATGGTGGGACAGATTTTTTGATTCCCACTTCATCTAACTCAGCAATAAGATCTCTCTTGTCCTTTGCTGTCGTAAAAGGGTCTGATGCTGCAGGAATACCCAATCTTGAAAGTCTGACATTGAAGTCCACTGGAGACCAAGGTGTGCGGGATTCATCTTGTCTACTATAATGAGCCTTTAAAAGAGCCTCAACATAGTGATTTTGCTGATTTTCTGGTAAGTAGTTCAAAAAAGATTCAACAAGTTCTTCAAAAATAACAAGTCCTTGATTTTCCCGTGCATTCAAGCGATCTGGCCCAGCTTGACCTGCTATTTCAATAACTGGAGCTGAAATATAAAGCGTTCCATGATGTCCTTCTTCTGGACGAAAAACAGTGACACGTTTTAATTTACGCAAGTCTGCTTCAGACTCAGGAGGACTTCCTTCTTTGATTTTAACGTCAGTGACCATAATATCAAGCAACTCCCCCTTACGAAGCAACTCTTTGTATCCGCCGACATTTATTTCTTCAAAAAGCTCCAACCACGGAATCAAGGTACTAGCATAGTTGGTTTTTTCACCATCACGACAGTTTGGATTGCAATCACTATTTATATAGTCATTGAGACCTAAATGGGTTTTATTAAAAAAGTGTACAGCTTCATCAAATGTCACCCAAACTCCCAATGGATGCTCTTCTGACGGAGGTTGAATTTGAACAAAAACGCCGCCGTCGGCTCCCTGTCCTGCTTGCAAGTGCAAACTAAAAACAGTTGCAAGTGCCAGTATAAGTATTCTTAAACTTTTCATTTTGTTCTCTCCTTTAAAAGTGGATAAAATGCTATTGCCAATTGATATACGGAATCATTGTCATCAGGTTCTGCTCGAGAAACACTGTGAAGTGAGTCTCGAAATTCATTGATTTTAGATTTAACCAAGGGAATGTCTTTTTTATTAATTGCAAGGGTTAGACTGGAATTGGATCTTTTTGTAACTTCAATCTCATCAACAGCATCTATTGCAAATTGCAACAATTGCTTCTGCAAAGTCTTCTTTGCAGAGTTTGTCGAGCCTGTCTTATCTATTGTTACAAAGTTATTGGATTGATTGGATTTTTCATAACCATCTTCAGTTTGAATCAAATATCCAAGTCGAATCAATCTTTCCAATGCATTTTCAATCTCAATTTCACTGACACCCAAACGTTTGGCGTACATCTTTGAATCTTCCAATCTGAATTTTGTGTCCAAAAGCTCTAGTATGGCAAGATTGTACCACTCTGAAATCAGCTTAAACTCATCTATTTCTCTCTCTTGGATTCGAATAGCCGAGTTATTTCCCTTTAAAATATTGTTGGAATAAAAACTGTATTCTTCTGGAGAAAGGCAGAGTTTACTTGCTACCTTTTTAAAGGTGGATTCAGATATCGTACGTTCTTGTTTTAAAAATCTTGATAAGACAGAAGGGTCAACTCCCAATTGTCTTGCATAACCCCTTAAAGAAAGCCGAGGGTTTTGTTTCACCTTTTCCTCGAACCGTTCTTTTATATAAGCACAAAAACTTGATTTCATTTCACATCTTCCCGAATTCATAGAGATGGTATATTCGGCAAAATTCAAAATAGAAACGATTTTGACAACAATCCATTGTCAGGTCTGACAACGTAAACTTTCTTCAAAGAACCCGGAACTATTTCCAGCTACAATAATAAAACCACTTAAATTATTGAAATAAACAGTTTTTAGAAGAGAACACGTCCTTCAATTACACTCACTTTTATATCAACAACGGATTTGAGGTGAAAAGAATTCACTTGAGAATTAATAAAATAAACCCTTTGGAGCTCAAATCTATGAAAAAGTATTGTAAAGCCCTCTGAGTAGAACTCACTCAATATAAAGAGGGAACTGCTCACAAAGAGATCTTACATCTTGTTGAACTCTTGAAATCAAAGCTTCATCCTCAGGCTCACTCACAACTTCTTTGATCCACTTGGATATAGTTTTCATTTCGGATTCTTTCATCCCTCGTGTTGTTAGTGCAGGAGTACCAATACGAATCCCACTTGTTACAAAAGGAGAACGCGTCTCATTGGGAACAGTATTTTTATTCACTGTAATTGAAGCTCGATCCAAAGCCTCTTCTGCCACTTTACCTGAAATATTCATATTGCTTAAATCCACTAGAACCAAGTGGTTGTCTGTTCCGCCCGTAACCAAGTCAAATCCCTCACTCATCAAACCTTCTGCAAGTGCTTTGGCATTTTGA
>JAUICD010000042.1 GCA_030427965.1 Bdellovibrionia bacterium | reverse complement strand
AAATTCCAACACTCACCCAGTTAAGGGGTTTGTTCGTCATTCTCGGCAAATTGGAGATGAACAGAAAATCACTCGAATAGGCATTCAATTTGACGAATTGTCGCAAAAGGAACAACAGGCTCTTTTTAGATCAGTTCTTGAGATACACCGAGATGTCTTTTCTCGCCTGAATGATGATTAGAATCTTCCTATACTGAACTCAAATCTATGGAAATCTGGGTATAGATGAGACGACAAAAGCCTTTTAAAAAAACTACATTTCGTTCTGTCTGACTTTCTTTTGTAGAGGGTTCGACCTACCTTTTGAATGCGTCTTACTTGAGATTTTGGAATTTCAGTTGGATGACGACCTAGGGAGAGTTTCATGTTTATTGATCGACTCAATCTCAATCAACTTCGAGTTTTTGAGTGTGTGTATAAAACGGGAAGTATGACGACAGCGTCTCAAGAACTTCACCTGACTCAAAGCGGAGTTAGTCAACATATTAAGGCTTTGGAGGGTTCTCTTGAAGTCACACTTTTTGACCGCATGAACCAGAAGCTTGTTCCAACTCGAGCTGCTAAAACTCTATTTGAGAGTTGTACAAATGGATTTACTTCTATTGAGAACGCATTATGGGAGATTAAGGGCGGTTCTGATTTACTTAAAGGAACAGTTGCGATTGGAATGCCGATTGAATTTGGAAACAATATGCTTCTTCCGTTGATCTCTCAATTTGGAAAAGAGCATCCCAATCTAAAGTTTGAAATCACTTTGGACTTTGCATCCGTCATGAATGCAAAACTCCTTTCAGGAGAGTTGGACTTTGCATTTGTGGATGAATATCAAATGGGAACTCCAATAGAAGTTGAAGATATTTATGAAGAGACGTTTGAGCTCTGTGCGCACTCTGAAAACCTTATTGATTTCAATATTAAAGCACCAAACAAGAAGGATTTTGAGTCCCTTGTCTATATTGCATATCAAAAAGGAGAGCCTGTTTTACATAGATGGTTTCAAAAACACTATCCAGGCAAACACTTTGATCTCAATGTGCGCATCACGGTAATGGATGTTCAGGCCACAGGGCGTTTGATACGCGAGGGATTTGGTGTGGGGGTACTTCCTCAGTACATACTCAACAAATACCAGGAAGAGGGCGCTCCTATTGTTTCAATTCTTAAGGGAGAAAATCCTGTTATCAATCAAATTCGTTTAGCTCAGTTGAGGGAGCGGACACTCTCACAGGCTGCAATTGCAACCCGAGATTACTTAAAAGAGAATATACTCTAAAAAACCAACCAGCTTGTTTTAAGCTACAAAGAATTTTATTGAATTGCAAAAGAACTCAGACATCCGACTGAGCAGCGCTGCTCACTTATGTGAGCTTCGCACTCATCGGAACTCGTTTTTTCCAATTCAATAAAATTCTTTGTAGCTTAAAACAAGCTGCACGGGTTCCCCTTTCTCCTAAAACTGAGAGGATTGTAAAAGCTGAATCACAATATCTTGTTTCGCATTTAGCTCAGCTTTATTCTCAAGAAAATATGCATTCTTTTGTTTAACATCTTCTGCAAACGTCTCAATCTGGGTTTTGTTGCTTTCAAAGAAAGACACATCGATTGGATAAGGCGGTAACTCGGTATTGGAGTTTTCTTTTGCAGCTTTTCGGAGTTGTCCAATTTTTATGTTTGGATTTTGCCCTGCCATTGCTTGCATGGCTTGAACCAGTTGTTGTGAGCCTTGAAAAGCAGCCTGTACTTTGTTGTATAGATCTTCACTAATTGAAGCGATCATGTTGGCAGATTGATTGAGCAATTGAAGTGTCTGTCCAATGGTCATTTCATCAACTTCAGATTGAGAAGGAAAGAGTTTTGCGGCATCTTCTATTTTGAATTGAATTTTATATTCATCCACAGACCAGTAGGCTTCAATGAGCTTTGCAGCTTGTGGTGCTTCGCTCATAAGAGCATAGAAGAACCTGTTTCCGCCAAGAGGAAGAGTTTTAGCTCCAGCTTCCTGAACCTGTTGAACGACTCCTGGGTTTGCGGTGAATGATGGCATAATGGGCATCATGCGTTCCAGTGTATCTCTTGAATTACCTGGTATTGGGTATCCTCTAACAAAAGTGGCATATTGGTGTACCAGTAATTCAGCTTCACTTGTAAACGAATCTACAAAACGAGGTTCATCCTCTCCTTCAAGTTGGAACTGAAGTCCATCTTCGATTCGAGAAAGAAATCTTTTTTCCAGTTTCTGTCGAATTCTTGGATCATCAACCATAACAGGGTGGAAGTTCTGCATTTGTCTTCGAAAATTGACTCCAAATGATCGAGAGGCCATAGCTTGAATAGCTGACACTCGATCGAGTCCAATGCCAACGACGTCCTGAGGTTCAATGTCACCCTTTTCCATATCAAACCGAAAGTCATCTACAGGTTTTCCAAAAGAGGTCACAGTGAGTGCCTGATAGTGTTTTGCAATTGAAGGATCTTGGCAATCTTTTACAACCTTTACATTGAATTTTGAATAAAGCTCATCACGAATTTGAGTCAGATCTTTTACATAAAGCGATCCATTTGTTTTGACCATTGCACAGTGAAGGTCTGGGGTGAACGCAAGATTCACAAAAAACTCAATCACTTTGTCAGAGGCTGCCTTGTAATTGGCTTTTTGATCGGAACCAGAAGAAGAAAGTGAATCCAAGGCTTGCTCTTCAATTTTTATAACTTCCTCGATACTCATTCCTTCAAAGTACTTTTCGCCTCGGCCAAGTTGATGATTGAGGATGAGTCTCCACTCATCATAAAATGAAATAAGTGGTTTAAAGAAACGTTCATCGTTTTGGAGATTTATGAGATTCTGAAGAGATGGATTGAAATTTCGAAAACGATCTCTTTTAAAATAAACCATGTGATATTGACCGTTGAACTGTTCAATATAATTTTCAACCACTTCAACAGGTGTTGTGCCACGATCCCATCGATTGCACATTGGGGATTTTCCGAGGCTTGCGTCTTGATCCGTGCAGTAAAGGTAGGGTTTGTTTTCCCCTTTTAACTGAGCTTCAATAGATTGATTGGTATCAATGTTGATAAGTTGGCCATTGTTCTTTTCAACTTTGTTTCCATATACAAAACGGATCCACGCAATATCATAGGGCATAAGTTCAGATGGTCTTTCCTCTCTTTCAAGGGGATAGTCCATTACGGTAGAGAACTGGCTCATCTGTTCCACGCCCAAAAGGTGTGTGAGGGCAAAGTTTGCTTTATCCACTGAACCCATAAAATTGTGGCGCATTCCCATGTTGTGCCCAACTTCGTGTATTGCAACACTGGATGCAATGTCTATTAAAAGTTTACTTGCACAAAGCTCAAGTACTTCAATCTCATTGGACAGTTGAGTTTGGTTTACACTTTGTGCGGTTTCAATATACGCCTCAACTTCAGGACAGTTATGTTTGATTCCTTCAATAAGTTTTTGACCTGAAACCAAGGATTGACTGAAATATTCTTCATAGCGAGAACTATGGGAACTCACACCAAGAGTTTTTTTAGCGATCTCTAGATTGTCAGGTGTGATTTTTTCAATCTTGAAAGGTTCTCCATTTCTGTTTTGAGCCACTATAGGAACGGTCAGAACTTTGTTCATCAAGCTGCCTTCTAAAATGGAATCAAACTGAGTATTACTGACAAGGAGTTCGGTTGATGAAATAACTCCGAGAGACTCAAGTACATAAGTCCGGATCGCAGCTGCTATTCCATTTTCAATACTCGATACAAAAATATTTGCTGTTGCTGAAATAATTTCTCCAGTGAACGGATCACTGAAGCTTGGTCCAATTCCTCCAAGTCCACTTTCAAGGTCCACAGTGTCCAACAGATTCAGGACATTGTATCTTGAGTCTCCAAGATCGACTCGTGTAGTGTCCAATCGAACGCGAATTGGAACTCCAGCTTTTTGAAACCCTTTGTCCCATTCGGAAATGGTTTTTTCTGCAATAGGTATATATTTGTCAGGAGTCATGTTGGAAAGGTGGTAAACAATTTCCCTGCGTCTAGGGTCGTGTCGTATCATTTGGATGTCTTTTTCAAAATCTTCATCTCGAAAACGTTTAAATGAACTGAGTGTGGGTTTGATATTGGCAAAAACACCAAAAATATCGTGATCTTCTTTGAAGTATCTTCGTGCCTGATATGTTCTTTCATTTGCTCTTAAAAAAGAAAATCGAATTTTTATAGAGTCATTGATGACTGTGAAGCTTCGATAGTCTTTTGCTATTTTTAAATCAACAAGACGTGCTTCACGCATAAAAACATCTTTTGATTCAGCCTTTTCCAAGTTGATTTTGAAGAATCTGTTTTCACTCCAAACACGCTTGGGTTTTGGGTTTTCAGAGAGGGATTTATCTATACCTAGATTTGGCACTTCGTAGTCCAACCAACGGATTACAGGGATTGACATGACAGTGCGGAGATTGAGCTCATCTTTTACGATTCTTTCATCGGCTGCGATGCTTACAACAGTGATTGTGTTTTGACCTGGAATGAACTTTACTTTGTCAGAAGCACTGATGCCTGCTTCGGCACCGCCTGTGTCAGCATTCATCTTGTCTGCACCTAGAATTGTAAAGCTATAGTACCATTCTCCGTCAAAAAGATTGGAGGGGAAGACATCAATTTTTTGAGAAGCTTCAAAAAGCTCTCGGCTTTCCCAGTTGATTCGAAAGTGTGTGGCCTCACTTCTGTCCGCAGGAACTTCAAGCAGTGTCGATGTTTTTTCATCATCTAAGTTTTTTTGATGCTCAATTGTGAAGTAACTTACACTATATGCAAGAAGAGGAACTGCGATTTCACCACTTTCGTTTACAGTGGAATATGTTTTTTCAACAAAAGGAATTGTGTTTTCATTTCCGATTTTTATAAATTTGATAAAATTGGGGGTTAGCTCGACTTGAATTTTGTATTTTGTTGCTTCTTTTCCTCGAATGGGAGCGTCAGCAATCATCTGTTTGAGATCTCCCTTGGCATTTGTTGTGTAACTAACGAGGTCATATCCAAAGAGATTTAAGTCGGGATCATTTAGTTTTTTAGAGTTGGCTTTGAGATCTGCATTTAATAGTGACTGCCCTGTGGTGAGATCAAAACTCGTACCATGATAATCTGAAATTCTTTTTAATCGTTTTCCCTGGTTTTGAGCAAACTTTTCAGGCCTCTTCTCGGCTGTACAACCAAAGGAAAACCCTATAACCAATAAGCATAGAATCATTGTTTTTTTGGAATTGAGATTAGAAAACATAGTCTGCCCCTAAAGTGTAAGTTGTGTTGTCTTTGTCAAATAAATCGTTATTGGATATTTTTCGATCACGTGTGGAGTAGTCTGCGTATAAACGAATTTTGGGGTCGGCAAAGTAGTTCGCTGTAAAGATAAAGCCTCGTACTGATTTGATTGTGTTTGCGTAGTTTTCAGACTGGTAATAGTTGCCCTCTATATCTACTGAGAATTCTTTTGCAATTGGAACTTCGGCAATCCATTGAGTTCGAAGTCCGTATCTTTCGTTGTACACAGTCCCAGCAACGTTGGCCTCCTGATATCTATAATTGTAGAGGTATGCTGTATTTTTGGATCGTAAGATAAACCACTTACCGAACTTATTTTTCAACTCAAACCCTAAGTAAGAAGCCAAGTTGAGACTTGTTTTTATTGAAGTTTGAGACGTGGGGAGCCGGGTTCCTAGAAAAATATCTGTTCCGAACGAATCTATTTTAAAAAGATTGTCGTACTCAGAATAAACATCAATATCTTCAAAACCATCTCTTTGATCATCATATCGAGACATTGTGTGGGAGTATGCAAGAACAGTATTGAGAGATAGGGAGTCGCTGAGCTTGTATTGTAAAGCAGAGGCAAGTAGTAGACCTGGATCTGACTCAGGTGCTTCAGGTCTTTGATACTCGACTCGGACAAGTCCGGCTATGTTGCTTAGAAAACCATGATTGACCTTCCCCTTGGTGGTTGTCGTAGATAGCATGCCAGCATCGGCATGGGCTTTCTCAGGGCTTATGTAGAACACAAGGCCATAAGAAATAATTGTAGCACTCAAAATTCTTATTAATTTCAAATCGTTATCCTATCTTTGATGGAGAATCGAAGTGCAGAGGATGTGCCATACATATAGAGGGTGAACGCTTGCACGTTGCTTTTGAAATAACTGCTCTTTAGATTTACCTGAATCTGGAAAATTGTTTCAGGCTTCCCCTTGAATTTCTTACACTTATGGTGGAGCGGGTGATCTATTATGAGAAAATGACGCAATGTACTAAAGTCTTAACGCAATGCTCCGATATATTTTCTAACTACTGAAATGAATCCTAGTCTGTGGGTACCCCTGTCCTCTTCATTGTGGGAAGTGAAGAGGCAAGATGGAGGTGGCTCAATGTCTTTTCGTGTGAATACGAACGTGCCTGCTATTAAGGCCAGACAGAACTTGAAGAACAATCAAAGAGACTTAGATAAAGCTCTTATTCAGTTAGCATCTGGGAAGCGTATTACTGAAGCATCAGATGATGCTGCAGGTTTGGCGATCAGTGAGACTCTCAAAGGGCACAAACATGGTGTGAAAGCAGCTAGTAGAAATGCCACTGATGCCAAAGCCTATGTGCAGGCTGCTGAAGGTGCGCTTAATGAACAGAATAATATTTTGCTCAGAATGAGGGAACTCTCTATTCAATCTGCAAGTGACACTGTCTCAGATCAGGAACGCGAATTTGTGGATTATGAATTTCAAGAACTCCATGAAGAACTTGAGCGACTTGCAAATGTGACAAGCTATCGAGGGCATAAGTTGTTGATTGGTGAAGCCCAAGAGTTTGATATTCAAGTTGGGCCCAATAAGGGAGAAGAAAACGTGATCAATATCCAAGTGGAACTGAATGCCACGCAATCAGGTCTTGGTACTACTGGTTTGGATATTACAGATCAAGACAATGCCGTTGATTCATTGGAGTCTCTAGATGATGCAATTTCGCAGGTGAGTGGTTATCGAGCAAAGCTTGGAGCCTATCAAAGTCGTTTGGAGAAAACGGAGAATCATCTTTCCAATGAATATGCATCAGTGACCGAGGCTGAAAGCCGTATTGCAGATACCGATTTTGCTGAAGCTGCTGCCAATCTCGCTACTGCTCAAATAAAAAATGAAGCCGCGATTTCGGTCTTGGCACAAGCCAATGTCCGACATGGACGGGCAATGAGACTGATCGAAAGATTTTAGTCTTAATATATAGAAGTGGGTAAGCTTTGGGGGTCCCAGGATGGGGCCTTTTTTTTGTCTCAGTATTGGAAATTAGGTTGATTGCAAGAAAGCTCAAACATTCGACTGAGCAGCGTCGCTCACTTTCAGTGAGCCCCGCACTCATCGAAACTCGTTTCTTGCAATCAACCTAATTTCCAATACTGAGACAAGTTGCGTGTTGAAACGAGTGAGCACAGCACCCATCCGAATTTGCTTCTCTCTCAACTATAAATTTCCAAGTACGAGATATTTGGGTTTAGGATAGCGGTGTTTGTTTTGATGAGCCCCGCACTTATCGAAACTCGTTTCTTGCAATCAACCTAATTTCCAATACTGAGACAAGTTGCGTGTTGAAACGAGTGAGCACAGCACCCATCCGAACTTGCTTCTCTCTCAACTATAAATTTCTAGGATTTTCCTCAAAAACAAATGTATGGCTAGACTAAGGTCGTATTTTTTTTCGAAGTTAGAGTGAGTGATATCAAACACAAGACGCGACGTGTCTTATAAAACCTAGACCAAAGGCTAAAGTTTTCTAGACCAAGGTCGATAGATGCATTGAACACGTTGGAGCCATCTTAAAGGATTTGTTTCAGTAGTTAGTCACAAATCATCTTTGAGAGATCAAGTGTTGGAGGTCAGTCACCCTCCTTCATTTGAGATTTCATTTCGAAATCCTCCAAATTTTGAAATTTTAATCGCCGGATGCGCACGCGTTTGGGCCGTAGGTAAGCTTATGCACAATTCTGTGTGAAGAGAACTTTACTTACGTTCGCGTGAAATGAATTTACGGATGATTCGTAATGGAGGTTCTTTTATGGGCTTAAGAGTTAATACAAATGTGGCATCTATAAATGCACAACGGCATTTATCTAAGCAGTCACAACGAGCAGAGCATTCACTTGCTGCCTTAGCAAGTGGGGAAAGAATAGTTCACGCATCAGATGATGCTGCTGGATTATCAATATCAGAAAATATTCGTGGCCAAGTGAGAGGCTTACGAATGGCAAGACAAAACTCATTTAATGCCGTATCGATGATTCAAGTTGCAGAAGGTGGCTTGACTGAAATCAGTAACATCATGATTCGACTTCGAGAACTTGGTGTGCAAGCAGCAAGTGATAACATCTCGGATACGGAAAGAGGCTTTCTTGACAACGAAGCACAGCAACTTGTGCAAGAAGCTGAGAGAATTTCAGTGACGACACGATTTGGTAATCAACAACTCCTTGATGGACAAGGTGAAGAGTTTGAATTCCATGTCGGTGCTTTTGGAACTGAGAACGATAAAATATCTTATAATTTATCTGCGGATGCGACGGGATCCACATTGGGATATGATAGCATTCAAATTTCAGATAAAGATGGGGCTCGTGAAACCTTGCAACAGGTAGACGAAGCCATTTTGAAAATCGGGGCCATGCGAGCAGATTTTGGTGCGGTTCAATCTCGACTACATACGACAACTCGTAATTTAGACGTACAGATCGAGAACATGAGTGCAGCAAAATCTCGAATCAAAGACACTGATGTAGCTTATGAATCTTCAGAGTTGGCATCAGCGCAAATTCTTCAAAACGCATCAATTGGGACTTTGGTACAAGCCAATAATACTCAAGCTGCAGCGTTGAAGTTGTTTCCATAATAGTAAAAGGGAGAGAGGGGTGGATGTAAGTTCACTCTCCCTTCTTAATTTGTAAATAAAAATTAAAGAGAATACCGGAGTAGTATACCCACAGACTATACCCTACTCTTTTGCCCGTCCCTGGAAGACCCCACATCTTCCGGGGACATTTTTTTATTGGCAATTCTGAGTGCGTGGTTCAACGTACTTATGATCAAAGGTGAAGTGAAAAGTTTGAACAATTCCTTCGTGGCGCATCTGAACCCACAATTTATTAATTCCCCGATATAGTCTTTTGCGGTCAAAGACAAAAAACTTTAAAGTGTTGGAATCAAAAAGTTTCATCGCGTGCATGTGTTCAAAATAGATGTTTTCGTAATTTTGAACTTCCGGTAAAATAAGAGCATGCCCATGCATCATCAACCAAGGTTCCAACTCATAAATTGCAATGTATCCTTCTATTGGATCACCCATCGGATTGGGACGTACTTTGTATTCTTCGAGGTGAATCAGAAACTCAATCAAGTTTCCATCACAGCCCGGATGAACAACACGTTCCAAAGTGATGCGATATTTTGAACCAAACTCACCTTTGGTTCCATCTTGGTTGAAGAATTTAACTATGGTTCCTTTTGATGAAAGGGGGTCTTCTTGAGGAGGAGTGTAGTTGGTCTCCCCTAGAACGCGAATTTGAAAATAAGAAGATTCTGGAAGGGGTGAAGTGACTCCTTCTTTCGGAGAGAATTCGATATAGGCTGTATAGAGCCCGGGCTCACTTAAAATTTGTGGAAGATCTTGGTTGTCAGGGTCATCTGTTGGTTGGTTCATTGAAATTTTAAACTCGCCCTTCATCATATCGAGAGTGGGATGCACGTGCGAAAGTGTTTTTAAATCTTTCTTGGCAACGACCATATGCATGGCCTTCATGTGCATCATTTTGTACTTTGTGATGAGCTTGTCTTCGGGGAGTTCAAAGATTCGAATTTTTAAATCAAACTCTTGGCCTGCCTGCACTGTGATCAAGTTTTCTGGGGATATTTCTTCGTTTACAGCAAGCTCTAGACGAAATGTTCTTTTGGATGCATGTAGTTGAATGGCCACAGACAACAGAAAAAAGATTGCGAAAAATGGTCTCATGATAACGCCCCTTCGTTTCAGAGTTTCTAATGAGGGAAGTCATACAATAGGTGCTTTAAAAACAGTATATATATGCCAAGCGTCAACGCTCAATTCCTTGCTGGGAGCGACAACTGAGGCTAAAGTGGCTCATTATCCGTGGGGGGATCGTATATGAAATCATTAATAGCATTGCTTGTTGTGCTTGGATTTGGAGCTGTTTCATTTGCTGGAGAAGTTTGTATCAACAACACAGCTGCTGAGTTTACTTGCGATAAAGTGGATCTGGTTTCCGAATTAAATTTGAACTCAAGTGGTATTCAAACTGAAGGCGGAAACGACATATGGGGATGGACCGACTCAGAGACAGGGCGTGAGTACGCACTTATGGGATTACAAAATAAATTGGCTGTTGTTGATGTTACAGATGGTGGAAACCCACTACACGTTGGCGATCTTCCAACTCAGACATATAAATCCATTTGGCGAGATGTGAAAGTTTATAAGGATCATGCTTTTGTTGTAAGTGAAGCTTGGGGACATGGCATGCAGGTGCTTGATCTCACTCAAGTGCGTTCTATTCAAAAAGAAAATATGCCTGTGGTGTTTGAAGTGACAGCTCACTACGATCTTTTTGGTAATGCACACAATATTGCGATCAATGAAGAAACTGGATTTGCATATGCTGTTGGTACAAGTTCGTGCGACAGAGGTGCTCATGTGATTGATATTCGAGTGCCCTCCAACCCTCAGTTTGCAACATGTGTAGATCGAGATATTTTTGAACCACCAGTTTCATTTGATTTAGGAATTCTTTTTGGTGCAGACGGTGACACTTACACGCATGATATTCAGTGTGTAGTATATAGAGGTCCAGATTTACGATATGTCGACCATGAAATCTGTGTAGCTTCAAATGAAGATAGCGTGAATGTCGTGGATGTTACAGACAAGTCTAACCCGACTCAAATTTCAGCTATTACATATAGTGGTGTCGGGTACACTCATCAAGGTTGGCTCACTGAGGACCATCGCTTTTTTATGCTAGGTGATGAATTGGATGAGCAGGTAAGGGGAGTGAATACAACGACATTTGTTTTTGATATGTCAGATCTAGAGAATCCATTTTTTTACACGAAGTATTTGGCAGATTCCAAAGCTATTGATCACAACCTCTATATTAAAGGGGATTTGGCTTTTCAGGCCAATTATCTTTCTGGTTTGAGAATTTTGGATATTTCAAAACTAGAGACTGAAAAAATTGTTCAAGAAGTTGGTTTTTTCGATTTTAATCCGGAATCCGATGCAGCTCAGTTTGAAGGGGTTTGGAGCGTTTATCCATACTTTGAGAGTGGAAATATCATTGTGTCCCATATTGACGGTAAGCTTTTTGTTGTAAAACCTAGTATTAAGTAAGTTAAAGGGTGTCAGGCACATTGTGCGTCCGCAAAATATGCCTGACAAAACCCCGGTGTTGTCATTTCCATTTAGGGTGGCAATATGCGTTCATGAAATGTCCTTAGTCCAGCTAGCCCTAGCCTATACCATTGTCGTATCCCTTTTTAGATAACCTGAACTCTCATAAAACTGTTGTTGATGTAAACCTCAATCTATTTCCAAAACCAAAGTCTAGTTTCAGTTGGACTATAGTCCAGTTTGCCTCGACGCGACTCAAGTCTGCCTCGACCTCGCCGAAAGGTTTGTTGTGCTAAGCAGGGAATCAAATTGCAAGGCGGAACAAAAGTGAGAGTGACTGCTCCTTTGATCCAAAGAAGTCTCGCAATTTTTAATGAGACCAAAGTTTAGTTCCAACGTGTTTAACCCTAGCTTAGGGATGAGTCGACTTTTAAGACTCGTGTGGGTACGAGATTAAAAGTTTTGAGTGAGAAGGATTCTCTCGCAAATGAAGGAGGTGAAGTCAATGGGACTTCGTATAAGTACTAACGTGGCATCTCTGAATGCTCAAAACCAAATTAATAAGAGCCAAATGGCCATCAACAAGAGTTTTGCAGAACTCTCTTCTGGTGAGAGAATCACAAAGGCGGCAGATGATGCTGCGGGACTCGCGATTTCGGAAAACCTAAAGACAAGAATTGTTGGTCAGAGTATGGCAAAGAAAAATGCACTCAATGGTATGTCAATGGTTCAAGTTGCAGAAGGTGGACTCAATGAGGTCTCCAACATCTTGACGCGACTTCGTGAGCTTGGTGTGCAAGCGGCATCTGATACTGTCGGTGCAAATGAAAGAGTTTTTATTGATAAAGAAGTGCAGCAGTTGAAGAACGAAGCGCAGAGAATTGCTGAGACAACAAGATGGGGAGATTCACAGCTGCTCAATGGAACTGGCGAACAGTATGACTTCCAAATTGGTATATTTAACAATGATTTCCAAGATCGAATCTCATTTGATTCAAGCGAGTTGGATGCCAACCTTACAAGTCTTGGTGTAGATGGACTAGATTACTCTCAGAAAGAAGGCGCTCAAGAAGCTCTTTCAGTTATTGAAGATGCTCAACTTAAGGTAAACAGTTTCAGAGCCAATCTTGGTGCGATTCAAAATAGATTGATTTCGACTCAGAACAACTTGGGTATTGCTCATGAAAACTTATCTGCGGCGAACTCACGAATACGTGATGCAGATATTGCTGAGTCTTCAGCAACTTTGACGAAGAACAATATTCTTCTCAATGCAACGACAAGCGTGCTTTCGCAAGCCAATCAAGCTCCAGCGCAAGCGCTTAAATTGATCGGATAATATAAGTTATAAGGTTACAAGAGAACTGCATCTCCGTTCTCTTGGTACCCTACCCACCCGAAGGCAAACCCGCCTTCGGGGGTATTTGGGGATGTTATCAACTCTCGACATACGGATGATCTACCAACGTCATGTCGACCAATGGATGACCTAGACATAGGGTAAAGCAAAGACAAGACCTAACACTTGAATTGCTTTACATTTGTCTAGTTGTTACACCCTTTCGTCCAGATTCACTGGATCTGACTCAAGTCCTCACAGACCTCGCCGAATGGTTAACTAGCAAATGGTCGGATAGACAATAGTCGCTGAGCAAAAGTCTATGGTTTGATTTTAAACATAGACAAAAGTCTTAAAGCTATTGGTTGTCTGAAAACAATAATATCTCAAGGTTGAGAGCAGTTATTGAGTGTGAGTGGGATCACCTGAATAGCAGAAATTGAAAGGACTCATGAAATGCCTAGGAGGCAAGAATGGGATTAAGAGTTGGAACAAACGTGGCATCAATCAATGCCCAAAGACATTTGAACCAGAGTCAAAGAAACATCAACCAAAGTTTTGCTCAGCTATCAAGTGGTGAGCGAATCACAAAGGCAGCAGATGATGCTGCGGGACTCGCGATTTCAGAAAACCTGAAGACACGAATTCGAGGCCAAGAGCAAGCCAAGCGTAATGCTCTAGATGCATCCTCTTTAGTGAGTGTTGCTGAGGGTGGATTGAATGAAATCTCTAACATACTAACAAGGTTTAGAGAACTTGGTGTTCAAGCGGCTTCAGACACAATTGGTGATACAGAGCGAGGGTTTATTGATCGTGAAATTCAACAGTTGAAGAAAGAAGCACAAAGAATTGCTGAGACCACAAGGTGGGGAAAAAACACACTTCTAAATGGAACAGGTGGACAGTACGACTTTCAGATCGATATTTTCAATAACGACTTTCAAGATAGAATTTCTTTTAATGCATCTGAGTTAGACGCAAATTTAGAAACACTAGGTATTGAGTCCTTAGATTTTTCGCAAAAAACTGGCGCACAAGAAGCACTTGAAGTGATTGAAGGTGCACAGCTCACGGTAAATGGTTATAGAGCAAATTTAGGTGCAATTGAAAATCGACTGCAATCAACACAGAACAATTTAGGAATTGCGCATGAAAACCTTTCTGCTGCAAATTCACGAATACGTGACGCAGATATTGCAGAGTCTTCAGCATCATTGACGAAGAATAACATTCTTCTCAATGCAACAACTGGGGTGTTAACACAGGCAAATCAAACCCCAGGACTGGCGTTGAAATTAATAGGATAAAGAGTTTTTGGAAAGTCCTCCTAGGTCTTTCCAGCGACCCGTCCCACCCGGGACTTCGTTCCCGGGGGTTTTTGGGTGACTGGGCTAAAGTCATGAATTATCTGAAGTGCTAATGATATAGGCATTTTTTGCCGTTTTAAAATATGAGATGAATATACGTGGAGTTTCAAACCTCATTCAAACTGAGGCGATCAAAAAGAAAGACAAATCCACAGAGCAGGCTTCGCCGGATCGTGATCCAGAGTCGGGTGGACAGGGTGAGGGCGAGCATCAGAGTCGCCACTTCACAGATGAGGAATTAGATAAAATCATTGAAAACATTAAAGCTCACCCAAGTATTCAGAAGAGCGATCTTCTTATTCGTATAGACAAAAGTTCAGGTATACCAGTTGTTTTTATAGAAGACGCGAGTGGAGCAGTCGTTAGGCGAATTGCAGGATCTGATCTAGCAAGTTTTGCTCAAGACAAAGATGAGTCAAAAGGCCAGTTGCTCAACAAAGCCATGTAATTCACAGTCTTTAAATTTGATGGTTCAAATTTTCCCAGTCCATGTCTGGGCTTTAGGGTGAGTGACATATTATTGGCTCACGAAATTTTGAAGTTCTATGTGAAAATAAAGTAACAGGAAGTGAATAAGGCCAGGAGGGCTTGAGTCAGTGGCAAGTGTAAAGGTAAGCGGATTGGCATCGGGATTACCGCCGAATTTAGTTGATCAGCTTGTACAAATTGAACGTATTCCAATTCAGTCTATGGAAATGAAAAAAGCCAAGACTGAAAACCGTCTCAATTTGGTGACAGAACTTGAAGGACATTTAAGAGATATTCGAGGATCTTTGGGTGATCTTGCGAGTGCAAAAGGGTTTAATGCACTCACAGTTGATTCAGCTGATCCAAGTATTATCACAGGTGTTGTGGAACCAGGCTCTGGTGCGAAGGGCAGTTGGAATGTTGAAGTGCTTGAATTGGCATCTAAATCTGCAGCACTTTCCAATGGATTTCCAGACAAAGATGAATCACAGGTGGGTATTGGTTATCTTTCTTTTGATACAAGTGAAGGTGAAAAAGAAGTTTTCATTGATGCCAGTAACAACACGTTAGAGGGGGTTGCAAGACAGATCAATTCCTCAGGTCTTGGAGTGCGTGCTTCGGTTATACAAGATCGAAAATTAGGAGATGAGCCATATAGATTGCTTATTTCAGGAATTGGATACGGAGATGATGATTATGTTGATTTTCCGACGCTCTATTTCTTAGACGGAGATCAAGATTTTTACATTGATAGAGACTTAGAGGCAAAGAATGCACGAGTCAACATTGATGGTTTTGAGTTTGAATTACCAGAAAATCAACTCAATGATTTGGCAGATGGTTTGACTCTCGATCTTAGGCAGGCTGCCCCTGGAAAAGTTGTAAATATTAAAGTCCAAGAAGATAGTGAAGCTGTTGTTGGGAAAGTAGATAGTTTTGTAGAGTCTGTAAATAAAGTTCTTAACTTTATTCAGAAGCAAAACAAATTGACTTCAGAATCAGATACGACGTCCACTCTCGGTGGAGATAGTATGCTACGTACAATCGAAAGTGATTTTCGTAGAATGATTCAAGACCCAGTGTTTGGTAGAGGTGGACGTATTAAACGCCTTGCTGAGTTAGGGATTCAATTCAATCGCCAAGGTACATTGGATTGGAAGAAAGAATCGTTTGAAAAAGCTTTGAAAACAAACCCAGATGATGTGCGAGACTTTTTAGTTGGAGATGGGTTCTCAACGGGCTTTGTGAATAAGATCAATCGTAAGGTTGCGCTTTATTTTGATGGTGCTTTTGGTTTGATTTCAAATAGAAAGCGAAACTTACAAACACAAATGCGTCAAATGGATGATCGTATAGATTCTATTGAACGTCGAGTAGAACAAAAAGAAAAAGCTTTAAGGCGAAAGTTTGCAAACTTAGAAGAGAAAATGGCCAGTCTCAAGAATCAGGGAAACTTTCTAGCTGCAAGACTAGGCGGAGGTGGAGCTGCGCCAATTAACTTGAGTGGGGCCACTGTAAGTAATTCTTAAGGATTTGTGAATTGTTCCGAAAAGAGACACATGCGGAGATGGAATGAGTAAAATGGGTTATCAAAAGTATAAAAAAACCTCGGTGCAAAGCGCCAGTAAAGAAAAACTTCTTTTGATGATGTACGAGGGAGCTATTCGGTTCTGCAAAATTGCACTTAAAGCTTTTGATGATGGAGATATTGTTGCTCGAAATACAAACATTGGTCGAGTTTACGATATTGTTATGGAACTCAACAACACTCTGAATCATGAAGCAGGTCAGGAAATTGCTGAAAACCTCGAACGTCTTTACATGTTTATGACTGATCAGCTGACTAAAGCAACTATTGAAAAAGACCCGGAACCACTCAAGGCTGTATTGAAAATACTTGAAACTTTATATGAGGGCTGGGTGCAAGCTATAGAGCAACTCAAGAAAGAGAACACAAACGCAGGATAGAAGGGGATTTACAGATGGAGAGAATACTAGTTCTATTGAATGAGCGGAACCACTATTTTAAGAAGTTCAAAAATGCAAATGATGCAGAACTTTTGAGGTTGAGAAAGAGTGATTTTTCTCACATCGATATCTTCTATAAGACACGAGAAAATATTTTAAATATGGTTGCTCACATTGAAGATCTTATAGAAACACGACTTGGCTCACCTGAAATTCCAAATGCCCCGACAAGAGAAATGAAAAAACAACTTGTTGTTGTATTAAATGAAAAAGATCGATTGGTGAAGGATATCCTCTCACAAGATCTTGAACTTCTCTCAATGATTGATGATGAAAAATCAAAAATTATTTCCAACCTGCAAACTTTAACAAATGGAAAAAAAGCAATTGGCGCATACAAACATAGTACGCCAACCCCTCGTTTGGACGAGGAAATTTAAACCTTTCATGCGTCAAAGCTCTGACGCCTTCTTCTTATAAGAAGTCAATCGATTGGCAAATAGGAAACTCTAAGCACTTAAATTAGATCTGACGTCTGGCACTTCCTTTGCTCTATTTGTGTAAGTGTCAGGGGAGTTTCTATGGCAGGACTTGAGTCGTATAGTTCTACGGGTGAGTATGGTATTGATCCGAGAGAACAGGATTTAGAGAAAACAAATCTATCGTTAAAAGAGCAAGAGGACATTTTGCGCCCAGCTCTATGTATGATTGATCATGCAGATTACAAAAGAGCAGTCAAAATTCTAAGACATCTTTTGAGCAAAAACTCAAAGAATCGAGATGGTGTGTATTGGCTTGGATATTGTTTTCAAAAAATGGATGACCCGTCCAATGCTTTGATCTGTTTCAATTCTCTAATCAAAATAGATCCAAGTGATGAATCTTATTCTGTTCTTGGTGATCTTTACTATGACCTTGGTGAAGATTTACTTGCAAAAAAAGCATATGAAACTTCATTGGAAATAATAAATTATGAATCTCCCCTTCTTTTTAATTTATACAAAAAATTAGGAAATATCTATCTTAGAGAGGGTGATTTTGAATCAGCAGAAGAGTATTTCAATCGAGCTTATGTGATCTATTCAAATTCAGATGTTCTTCTGGTGAATTTCGGCACACTTGAAATTCACAAAGGAAACTTAGATGAGGCTGTGGAAAGATTTCGCTCTGCCTTAAATATCAATCAACTTAACGACAATGCTTGGGTGGGGTTGGCATTGATTTCAAAAACCAAATCAGATGTGGAGCTTGCAAATGCTCACTTGAAAAGAGCTCTTGAATGCAATCCAATAAATCCAGTTGCAATTCAATTGGCCGTGCAAGACTCCTTTGAAAGAAATGAATTTGATGTTGCAATTGAATACTTACAAAATTTTCTTGAAAAAAATCCTGATAATTCAGATTTGAGCTATACTCTGGCAGGAATTTTCTATCGCATTGGAAGTTTTGCTGAAGCTCGTATTGAACTTGAACGTACATTGAGTCTTGAGCCCAACCATATTCTTGGAAATGAACTCTCCAAAGAATTGGAGTTGGTTTAAAATGGTGGATTGGAAAGTTGTCGAGAATGACATTTCGATCCCCATTATAGATGGAGTTGCTACAGAATCATTTCGAAATCCAAAGCGCGATGCTGCGAGGTGGGTAGAGCGTGAAAGACCACGAGTAGAGGGGTTTCAAGCCGTTGTCTTTCTTGGTGTTGGTTCAGGTTTGTATTTGAAAGAATTTAACAAAAATTTTCCTGAAACTGAAGTTGTTGTTGTTTCAAAAGAAAAAATTCTTTTAGATAACTTTGAAAAACTAAAACTCAATGGAATCCATTGTGTTCGAGCAGCCAACATTGAAGATTTGAAATCTTCAATGACAATTCAAAGGCTTGTACGAAAAGTGTTTCGAGTGCTTAAGCATCCAGGTGAGTTTCGAGCGACGAATTCACTCTACTCTGAATTTGAATCATTTCTCTGTGGAAGATCCTTCGAAAGTTTTGGATGGCATTTGAATAAACGTCCAGCTCTTCAAAAAATATTTCGACAGGTGGCACTTCAAGGAGATCTTTCAGGTCGTCCACTTAGTATTGTCGATTTAAAAAGAATTGCTTCACGTATTTCAGGTCCTCCTTCACGTGAAATCAAAATTCTTCGTGCTTTAGAGGAATTGATCAAATGAAAAAATTGGTCGTGAGTTTGCTTAGAAAGGGTGATTTTGTAATGACCTCTGGTGTGCTTTCAGAGATTCGTAGAAATTCCCCGGATTCTCAAATAGATGTGCTTATCAATTCAGATGCCAAACCCCTATTGGAACTTATGCCCTATGTTGACAATGCTCATTTGTTTGAAAGAGATTTGATACAATCCAGCCTCGGTGAAATTGATCGAAATATATTTGAAGGCTATGATCGAATCGAAGAGCTTCTTTTATCTCTCAATACTGAAGGTTATGATGAAGTTATCAATTTAACTCACACTCGATTGAGTGCTTGGCTTTGTTCAAACATAGCAGCAAAAGAGTACAGAGGGCTGCACCTCAATTCACAAGGGTTTGCGGGCTTTGGGTCATCGTGGTTTTCTTATTTGAACAATTATGGCCACTTTTCTCAGAGCGAAGGGTTTCATTTTTCTGACATCTATTTTAACGGAAGTGGCCAAAAATTACAGGGAGATCGCAGATATCGCCTTATTGAAACGGAACATGGACAGAGAAATGCTCTTCAGTATATAGATCCAAGCAAAAAAAATATTGTAATCCAGTGTTTTACAAGTGATTCGAAAAAAAATTGGGGTTTGGAGAATATTTCTAGTTATGTTGATTATCTTGTAAATCTTCATGGGGATATCAATTTTATTTTACTAGCAAGTCCTGATGAAGAAAGTCAGTTGAAAAAATTAAATCAAAAAACACTTAAACACTGCCAAATTGCTGTGTGTGATCTTGAAACAGCACTTAGTGTTGTTCAAGTTTCTCAATTATTGATTACACCAGATACATTGATAAAACACCTTGCGGTATCAACAGATACACCAGTTATTGAATTGAGTCTCGGTAGCAGTCAATTTGCTAAAACAGGTATTTATAAAAGTGATCAGTTTATAGTTCAATCCAAAATAGACTGTGCCCCATGCGGACATCGTACAGACTGTTCATTTGAGTCAAATATTTGTAGAAATAAAATAGAACCAGAATGTATTGCTCTTTTGACGTTAAAGATTTTAGAAGGGCACATATCTGATATTCAAGTTATTGTTGAAGAATACAAAGATGTTGTAGATGTTCATAGAACGGCATTTTCACCAACTGGTGAGTGGTACACTTATAATTTCATTGAACAACCGTCCGATATTAGGTTTCAAGAGATTTTAGATCGAAGTACTTGGAGACTGTATCTCAACAAAGCTTCCGGTGAAGAAATCCTCCCTGTGGGAACTGAAGTGGAATGTTTGATAGACACCTTGCATTTGATATTTGGCTCTAAAACATCAGTGTATTGGACTTCAATTTTATCTCGAATAAAAAAGCGTATATTTGAAATGAGTGATCGTGTTCAGTTTTTAGATAAAAAATTTAAAAATGTTATTGGCATAAAAGATGATGACAGTGATCGATTGAATTTTTTAAAAGAACTTAAAGATTTAAAAAATACTATGTGTGGTTCAAGAATTTTAAAAACTTATGGGTTTGGTTTGGAAGATTTAATTGATGAAATTGATATGAATGACTTTGTAGGCATGCGAAAAATTCATGAAAGCTTAAGACAAATTAAGGCAAGGGTTGAAATTGAGATTAAACTTATTGATACAATTCGAATGAATATAACAGAGGTAATATAGATGGAAGGCTTAAAAGAAAAAAAGAAAGAAGTTTTAGATTTAGAGAAAGTTTATGCCAAACTTGAGAGTGCTCGAACTAAAATTCTAAAAACGACAGGTTACTCTGAAGAAGTTGCATTAATTCAGTTTTTACAAGAAATTGTGAAGGAGCAAGAGCAAAATGAAAATTTTGGTACTCCAACTTGCTAGATTAGGTGATGGTCTTTTAACTTGGCCGACACTTAATGCAATAAAAAGAGAGCACCCGGATGCAGAGCTGCATTTGATGGTGAGAACTAGATTTGCATCGTGTACAAAACTTATGGCTTGTGTTGATAAGGTTCATACGATTGATTCATCAAGTCTTCTTTCGAAGTTGGAACATGATGGATGTGATTTTGATGAAATTACAAAACCTATCCGAAAGATTCGAGATCTTGATTTTGATTACATCATCAACCTCTCTTTTTCTCCATCTTCGAGTTTCATGACTCAGTTTCTTGCTAAAGACAAAGCAATTGTTTCAGGTTATTCACGATTCAATGATGGATTTTTAAATATTACAGATAACACAAGTTCTTATATTCGAGCTCAAGTGGGCTATGGGTTTACAAATTTATTTCACCTTTCGGATCTTTTTTCAACTGTCGCGGGGGTTGATTTAAAATTTGAAGATTGGGATGGAAGGTCTTTTGAAACTAAAATACCACAAAACTACAAATACACAGTTCTTCACATTGGTGCCTCAGTTGATGAAAAAATGTTACCAGCTGAAATTTGGTGCTCTGTGATTGCAAACCTCTTACCAGATTATGATGGAGTTTTGTATCTGGTGGGCTCTAGTGAAGAACGAAGTATGAGTCAGGAAATTTGCCATCATATTTCATCCTCACGATTGGTGGATTTGGTAGGGGAAACAAGCATTGAAGAGTTGAGAGATTTGATACAGGGGGCAGAAGGGTATATTGGGGCAGATAGTGGCCCTCTTCACTTGGCGTCTTTAACGGGAACACCTGCATTGAACCTCAGCGTTGGTCCTGTTTCGGCATTTGAAACTGGTCCCAAGAGTGCTGGAAGTCGCATTTTGATTGAACCCAATCCTGAGAGAGTTTCTGCATATATGGTTGTCGATGAGTACCTGGCAATGATTGAAAGAAGAGCAAGTCCCAATCAGGCGATCGGAGTTGTTAGCCCAATAGAGGAGTATAGGCATTCTTTGGCTACAAGATATGAGCAAGAAGTGGTGAAATACATTTATTTAGATGGTCCAACTCCTCTTACTAAGCAGAAAAAAGTCACAGAGGCACTGATTGAACTAGCTGATATTTATGAAGTAGCGATTGAACAATGCCAAGCTATAGAGCTAAATAATCGAGATAAAATTGCAGCTGGAATATTAGATCGATGTGATGAGACTATGATGGTATTGGCTCGTAAGGTTCCAGAAATCTCACCTTTGGTACGGTGGTTTATGACTGAAAAGACTCGAATAGGGCCAGCCCCGCTTGAGGAAGTGCTTGAGACAACAAAGAGGTACTATTACAATCTTGGAAATACACTCTATGGATTATTAACTCGATCCAGCAATGTGGAGCGAAGCGGAGAAAGAAATGCAAGATAAACAATGGACGTACAGAGAATTCATTCAAACTTTCGGTCAATGCGAAACTCTTGCTGATGCTATTTTAGCTGTGGAACAAGATGCTGAGAAAGAAGGCATGGTTGTTTGTGAAGTTGCTATTAACAACAAGTCACTTTCAGAGGAAGAAGAAGAACGTTTGAAGCCATCTCCTTTTTCCGATGTTGAAAACTTTTCTGCAAAAATGAGTCGTCCAGAAGATTTGGTGGCTGGAGCGAAAAGCTCTGTGACGGAGTACATTGAAAGATTGAAGAGTGCTTCTGTTTTAGCAGCAGAAAAATTTCGGACTGAAGATCTGCAAACGGCTCATCAAATGTTTGGCGATGTCATTGAAGCAACACGTTGTACGTTGGAGTTGTTGTCGAATATTAAAAAGGTAGAAAACCAAACAAGTGAAGAGGAATCAAAGGCTTGGGATCAAGCTGAGTATGATTTTTTAAAACTCACTCAAGAAATATTGGATGCATATGAAAAGAATGATCTCTTTTTGGTGTCAGACCTACTTGAGTATGAAATTCCCGAGAAACTCGACCTTTGGTTAAAGGGCTAGAAAACTCAGCGTTACTTCTGGTATCACAGAAAAGATAGTCCTATTGTCAATATATGAATTTAATTGCTTGGATTGAGTCAGATGCCAATGTCGTTCATTCGTTGCGCCGTTTGTTTAAAGATAAAAAATTAGAAATACATTTTTTAAATGATGTTGATGAGATCCAAGTAGAACTCACTCGTTATTCTATGATTGTATGTGATGATAGAAAGTTGAGCAAAAACTTAGATTACATGGAAATGATTAAAAATAAATTTCCTCATATTGTGAGAGTGTTTACGACAGCAAGGCCTGAGTCATCGGGTATTCGTGAGATGATCAACCGAGGAAAGGTATTTCGAGTTATATTCAAGCCATGGATAGAGTCTGATATTCAGTCCACCATTATAGATGGAGTCGAAGATTTCAGGAGGCGAACGTCAAGACATCAAGTGATTTTAGAAATTGGAAAACTGAATCAACAGTTGGAAAATCTCAATCAAGAATTGAATCAAAAAATATTGGAACGAACAAATGACTTACAAATTTCTCGAGAGGAAGAAAAAGGTCGAGAGAAAAGAGTTCGGCATCTTTTAAATCTCTCACAAGAACTGGGTCAGGCTCCACACATTGATTCTTATTTAATTCAATTGCGTCGCCAGCTTAAGAGTTGGCATGGAGTTGTTGCGCCGTTTTTGATTTTTTCAACATCTAAAAATTGGATTGAATTTGTTTATATTGAAACTTCAGGATACATCAATTCCTATCGCTTGAAGGCATCTATACTAAGTGTTGATGGAATTGAAGAGATTCGAAAAGTTGCGGCTGAAGTCATGCAACGTCCAATTGGGCCTCTTGTTGTTAAAAAAGATGAAGCATTTATTTTAGCTGTGGAGCATTCTATGAGTGGCAACTCTTTGGATGAATTCAACTCTTTTATCAAGGAAAACTCCTATGCCCTTACAGTTCCCTTAAGAAAATTGATTCGAGCTGAGGAAATGCGATCTTCTGCAAGATCATGGGAAAAAATATTCAATACACTGGACGAACCTGTGGCAATTGTTGGACCACATTATAAAGTGATTCGAAGCAATCAGCGTTTTTTAGATATTGGAGAAATAAACGGTAAAAAATGTCATGAAGTGTTTTCGGATTCACGTACTCCATGTTTGGAATGTCCTTTGGATTCTCAAGATGGAGTTCCCTCTCAAGTTGTTTCAAAGAACAAAGTCTTTCGAGTGCATTCATTTGATATTGGCGGAAGTGTTCGAGGGGGCGGAAGGTCTCATGTGAATTTTTATCAAGATATCACGGATGCGCAGGAATTGTATGGGAAGCTGGTTCAAAGTGAAAAAATGGCGGCTCTTGGGCGTTTGGCAGGAAATGTCGCACATGAGCTGAATAACCCTTTAACGGGAATTCGGTCGATGTCTCAACTTTTGAGGAAAGATGGCCCAGAAGAGTTCAAAAATGACTTTGAAGAGATTGATAAGGCGACATCTAGATGTCAGGGAATTATTAAGCATTTGTTGGACTTTACAATCAAAGATGAATCTGGAGAATGGGTTTCTGTGAGTTGGAAGTTCATTTTAGACCGAACACTTCCCCTTGTTAAGGCGGCAACACGAAGACATAGATTGAAGACTGATGATTCAAGTGGGGAGTCTAAGTTTTGCTGTGAGCCACAGTTGATTCAACAAGTTGTCTTTAATCTTATTAATAATGCCAGCCAAGCAATGGGGAGTGAGAGCGGTGAGATTCATATTGAAGTTGAAGTCTGTGATAAAATGCTCACTATGAGGGTATCAGATACTGGTCCTGGAGTGCCTGTTGATGCTCGTAAGAGTATTTTTGAGCCTTATTTTACAACCAAATCTGAGGGCATTGGAACAGGGTTGGGGCTCCATCTTTGTCGAACCATTGTTGAAAGATTTAAAGGAAGGATTTTTCTTGATGAGGAATACAACCATGGTGCGAGTTTTGTTATTGAGTTTCCAAAGGAGGTGTCTTGAAAGTATTGATTGCAGATGATGATAGTATTGTCCGACGATCTCTTGCTCGAGCTTTGTCTCGGCAGTCCTTTCATGTTGTTGAGGCGTGTGATGGAGAAGAAGCACTCAAATTTTGGAAAGAATCGAATTTCAATGCTGTAATATTAGATGTACTTATGCCAAAATTGAATGGTATTGAAGTTTTTGAAAACCGACCACGCAGCTCTCAAGCCAAAGTGGTTTTTATTTCTGCATTTTCGGGAGATGAGGTCAGTGAGGAAACGGTAGGTCAAATGGGAGACTTGTTTATAAAGAAACCATTTGAGAACATTTTTAATGTGATTGAACAAATTGAGAAGATTTTATGAGCAATGAAGATATAAAAAAAGTTAAAGTTCAACCTTATCCTATTGAAGCTAGCATATTAAAACCTGTGACCGCTACAGGGAAGATTGTGCGCCTGAACAAATTGGGTTTTCAAATGGAAACGACTGCACACATTAGAACCAACGATAGAGTTGAAGTGAAATGGGAAATGCCAGTGAGTCGGCGTTCTTATCAAGCTGAAGCCCTTATTGTAAAAGTGTATGAAAAACTTCGAGGAACATCAGGTGAGGGTAAAAGTGTTCATCTAATAGAGGGGCATTTTCGAAACCCATCCACTGAGGTGCTTCAAAGTATTTCGAATTTCATGGAAAAAATTGGGCAAAAAAATAGATGAGAATTCTCCGAGGAACTCTCAAGGGACGGAAACTACTCACTTTTAAGGGACGTAGAATTCGGCCAACTTCAGATCGTGTAAAAGAGAGTGTTTTCAATATTCTTTCCGATTGTATTCCAGGAGCTCGGGTATTGGATCTTTTTAGTGGTACAGGAAATCTCAGTATTGAATGTATATCTCAAGGGGCTTTGTCATCTGTTGCAGTAGATGGGCATCCGGGCTCCATTGAATTGATTCGAAAAAATGTTCAACATCTTGGGGTTTCAGATCAAATTTCTATAAAGCGCTCAGACGTGTTTCGGTATTTAAAATCTTATAAAGGTGATTCTTTCGACCTCATTTTTATAGATCCTCCGTTTACTGAGAAACTTGCAGATCGAGTGATGAACGCGTTATCTAGGAGTTCTGCATACGGGAAAGAGACCCGTATTGTAATTGAATCCACAAAACATGAAGGTATTTCAGACACTTATGGTTCACTCGAGTCTGTTGACAGTCGTTATTACGGTGATAAATTGGTTTCATTCTTTTCTCTAAAAAAGGATTTAGAATGAGCCACGAGGCAGTTTTCACTGGAAGTTTTGATCCAATCACATTGGGCCATGTGGAAATCATCAAGAAGAGCCTAGGCCTTTTTGATAAATTGCATATTGTTGTTGCCGAAACACCAAAGAAAACTTCAAGGTTCTCATCTCAAGAGAAAATGGATTTGATCCAAAGTTCTCTAAGAGAGTGTGGAGTCGATTGTGAAAGATGTGTATGTCATATCTATGCAGGTTTCATTGTCGATTTTTGCAGTGAAAATAAAATTGAGTATTTGATTCGAGGACTTCGCAATACTTTGGATTTTGAGTATGAAAATACAATGGGGCAGATCAACTCTAAGTTGAACCAAAGTGTTGAGACTGTTTACTTTATGACATCTCCAGAGATGAAGTTTGTTTCATCGACAGCAGCAAAGGAAATAGCGCACTTTGGTGGGGAGCTTAAAGATTTTGTTCCCGCACAAG
>JAUICD010000041.1 GCA_030427965.1 Bdellovibrionia bacterium | reverse complement strand
GCCCTTAATGACATCTTTCAATTCAATATCTAAAATGTATCTTAAATCAGCCCCACGTCGAGCAGAGCTTCTTCCACGTCCTCCTCGCGAAGCTCGAGCACGACCACCGCCGTTTCCAAAAAAGTCTTCAAAGATGTCACCAAAAGCTGAAAAAATATCATCGGTACTTGAAAAGCCCCCATGAAACCCACCCTGTCCACTTTGAAAGGCTGCATGACCAAATTGATCATATTTTGAACGTTTCTCTGGATCACCTAAGATGTCATAAGCCTCAGCCGCTTTCTTAAATTTTTCCTCTGCCTCTTTATTGCCGGGGTTTCGATCTGGATGAAATTCCATAGCAAGCTTTCTGTAAGCCTTCTTTATCGAAGCACTGTCTGCCTGTTTTGGTACACCCAATACATCGTAATAATCCTGCTGCATCCCTTAATTCACTCCCGTAACTAGGTAAGACATGGCTATGCCTTACCTAAAGATGTGCTTGAAGTGAGATTCGTCAAGGGGTGAACTTTAATTTATAAGTAGCTAGAATGACTAAACTTTTAAAATCCAGCGTCTGTCTGCTGAAGATCCTTTGAGGCATTGATCCTCCAAACGTCAAAGGTGGCCCCACCATCAAATGATGCAGATGCACAGGTCACAAAGTTGGAGTTCAATGTCCTTGGTACACATGATCCATTGCTTGTCGCGGCAGTAGCCGACACATCCTCTTGCCACCTTGCTGTGTAATCATATCCATTACAGCTCACACCATTATTTTGAGTTGTAACACAATCTCCCTCTGGATCTACAGGAAGTCCCATTGGAACAGTTCCACTATTGTCGACAGCAGTGACCCGGTACCTGATAAAGCCCTCTGGATTAAATCCAATTGCAACAAAATCACCCGGATAAGCTCCGTATTCCGCATACATTGTTTTGTTGGCTCGAAAGTAATCTGCAAGTAAAGCGGCAGACAATAGCTGCCAAGATTCCAATTATTGCAACAACAATCAATATCTCAATCAAAGAGAAACCAAAAGTGGATTTTAGTTTTTTCATCCCCCCACCTCAACTTTTTTGCTCAATTCCCTTAATCTCATTCGTGCACGGTCGGCAGCTTTTCCCTCTGGGTTTTTGGAAAGAAAGTCTTTTAAAACAGCAATTCCAAATTCAGGTGCTCCAGCTCGATCAAATAACCTTGCCGCAAGTGAAGCCATCCATTTAGGACCGCCATTGTTTTGAGTCAAAATTAAAATCTCAGCCGCACGTTTTGGCTTTTGCATTTCATAGATATAGTGATAAGCCGCTCGAGAGGTCAGATTGTATTTTTCAGGAAAAACCCGAAGTCCTTTTTCAAAAATTTTTGCAGCACCCACTCGATCATCTACCAAAATACTTAGAGCCAATCCCCCATTGCTATATGCATGATAAAAATAAGGATTTAAATCCGTCACCCGATCTATCATTTGATAAACCCAACCTTCATGACACCGAGATGGTGAAAGTTTTTTCTCTAGAATTTGATCAAGATCTACCTCTAAATTACTCGCTTTTTCTAAAGTCGAATGACAGTAGTCTAAATCCTGTGCAACTCTCAACCAAAGCAGTGAGGCCACTAGATTTTCAAAACCCAAAGAGAAGTGTTCAATCCCCTTTGGAGGGGCCACATACACACTGTTTTTTGATTGCGATTCTTTAAATGAAAAACTGGGGTCAATTGCAATGAGCCCCAGTATTGAAAGAATTAATAGTGTAAAAGGAACTCTCACATTCCTCATTTCAAAATTCCATCTCGCCTATGGTACACCGTCTTGCTGTTGAACAAGCTGTTTATTTGCTGTCATAGTCCACTGATCCAAAGCTGCTCCACCAATATCTCCCTCTGCAGCTATCACCCAAGCAGTATCTGGTGAATTACCCGATGGGTCAGTCGCACCTGTTGGTGTATTGGGAGCCCCTTGTGAGAAATCAGTGCAGATTGTAGCATCACAAATTTCTCGAGTTGTACCTTGGTTATCTGTTAGATTGACCCCACGGTACCCCGTTGGTGTCACCGCAGCTGTCGCTGCTGTAAATCCAACATTGTACCTCAAATCTCCATCAGGCTGGAACCCCATACCCAAAAGATCATTTGTACCAGCACCCCACTCTGCAATAAAAGACTTCTCAGCTGTATAGATACCAGAGAGTAAGCCCTTTGCTTCAGATTGCCGAGCTTTTCTTTGAAAGCGTTGATAGTTGGGAATAGCAATTGCGGAAAGAATTCCAATAATTGCCACAACAATCATCAACTCAATCAGTGAAAAACCTTTCTGAGTTTTTACTTGTTTCATCTACGTTCCTCCTAATTCTATAAACGTACTTTTCTTTTTCACACTCTATACATAGCAGGACATGTGCCAGTTTTTTGGTTCATCTTGAAACAAATTTGTCTCATTTAAAAACACGCACTCTGAGGTTATAAAACTCACCCACTATCACATTTGATGTCACCGTATCAGTATGACATATGACAAATTTTAGTAACTTCTAAGCTATTGATCAAAGGTATGTTTTTTAATTTCATCAATTACGTTAACAAGTCTAGTGCCCAATTTTGTCTTCGACATCAATCTGCCTTTGAAACTCACTGAGTCTGAAGTCCGTTAACTGATTTTAGACTCAGTGAGTTCCCAAAACAGACTGGCACCGACTTAGGTCGCGTAAACAAGAACTCGTTTTTGTCTCAATCTAAGACGAAACAACATTAGAAGTGGTAGAAAAATAATCAAGAAACTCATATTTGGAGGCGAGGGCGGGACATCCACTCGCCCACAGCCCAAAAACCCCTCCTCCAACTCATCCACCGGATAAAGATAAGTAATCCCATCCACATCATCTTGGGCCAAGATTTCGCCTTCACTTCGCCCATAGCTCATAATGGCTCGATCATCATCTGAGTGTCCAAGTCCCAGCATATGACCAAACTCATGAATCATGACAGCTTTGATATAATCATCATCTGCCCTCCCCATGCCAGAGTCATCATAATTCAACCGAATCACAGCGCCCACAATTTGTGCTCCCTCGGTACTAACATTGGTGATTCCAGAAAAGGAGCCTGAAGTATCAAAAACACAAAAAACAAGTGGATCCCCAGAATAGTCACTTCCAGAAACTTCTGCATACGTGGTATCTGTTGTTCCCTTATAGACATATTTGAACCTGGAAGTTTCAACTTTATTCCATACCTTGATGGCATCTTTTAGATTGTCTTTTGTCCCACTTGGACAATTGCTTTCATTCAAATAAATATTTTGTTTCATATCGTGCCAACCCGTAAGATACGGATCATCTGTAACAAGAGTGAAAGCAAGGCTTGCATAACTTGAAAAAAGAATTGCAAAAGCTCCAAAGAAAAAAATCAATTTCAATATAATGTTTATCGCTGCACTACTCACTGACTTCTCCTGAAGTTGAATTTCCACCAAATAACAAATAAGTCATAGTGAAAAGTAGAGAAAATGTTCTCCTGTCTTCACTAAAGGGTTGATGCACATAAAGATCCACTGCTGCATTGAGATTTCCAAAATTAAGAGCCAAACCCTGTTGAAGGTAAAAGTTATAAGACGTCATGCTTCTTCCCGGACGAGCACTCGTGGATTTTGTATTTCCATTAGGAAGTTCGTATGTTCCCCCTCGCCCCTCAACGTTCTTTGCCTGGAGCCCTAGGCCAAAATCAAAGTGAAATCTGTCATTGATTGGATAAACAATGGGGAGCCCCACGAGAGTATAGTTGATTTCAGCACCCTTATCTGGAGTTTCTTGAGGGTATAAATGCGTAAAACTCACATAGGGTGAAATATAAAACATTTCTGTCATCTGAAAAAATGTTCGAACCTGGATGGGGTAATGAGACCTTGTAAAAAGAGCTGGCTCCCCCTTGTCTTCATCCATTGTTTCTTTCATCAATGCAGGATTATAGACACCAAACCCCAAATAAAGGCTTGGATAGGTGAAACTTGTTGTGACTGCTCCAGCGACAACAGGAAAGAAAAACACAAAAAACGCAATTGGCTTCATATAGAATATATTGTATGTGCAATCATTCTAAGTGGCCACGCCCGACTAGCCTTCTGACTAATCGTCGGAATCGAGGTCTTCATCTCCTGGACCATTCAATCCATACTTGTCTACCCGATAACGCATAGATCGAAAAGTAATACCAAGCAGCTTAGCGGCCTTCTTCTTTACACCATTGGCTTTATGAATGGCTTTAATTATAAGCTCTTTCTCAATTTGCCCGATCACCTTCTCTAAATCCACACCATCATCTGTGATTTCAATTTCGTTACTCGAGGCCATCTTCCGACCAGATGGAGTCATCACAAATGGTGGAAGACTTTCAGGTAGGATCGAAGCACCGCCCTCAAGTGCAACAGTTCGTTCAATGATGTTCTCAAGCTCTCTGACGTTTCCAGGGTAATCATACTTTCTTAGAATATCCATTGCTTCATCAGAAATGCCATTGATCGTCTTTGTTAAGCGGTCATTGTATTTATCCAAGAAGTGCTTTGCTAAAAGAGGAACATCATCCCGTCTTTCTCTAAGTGCTGGAACTTTAATCAGAATCACATTGAGTCGATAATACAGGTCCTCTCTAAACTCACCCTTTGCAACCATATCTTCAAGATTTCGATTTGTGGCCGCAATAATTCGAACATCTACCTTCTGATCTTCAGTAGATCCAACCCGTCGAATGACCCTCTCCTGAATAGCTCGTAAAAGTTTAACTTGAATCGTGAGTGGTAATTCACCTACCTCATCTAAAAATAAACTTCCCGTATCAGCAACTTCAAAAAGACCTGCTTTATCAGATACTGCACCAGTAAATGACCCCTTCTTATGACCAAACATCTCTGACTCCATCAAGGATTCAGGAATTGCACCGCAGTTAACAGTGATAAACGGCTTTTCTTTGAGTGGACCATTGTAATGAATGGCCTTTGCAACCATTTCCTTTCCTGTGCCACTTTCTCCAAGTACCAAAACATTGGTTGGTGACTGAGAAACACGTCGAATCATCTCATATATACGGTGAATTGGCTCTGAGTTTCCAATCAAGTTCTGGAAACTATGTTCTTTTTGAAGTTCTTTTTTCAAACTTCGATTTTCAACCTCGAGGTGCTTACTCTTTAAAGCGTTCTGAATATTAAGGCGAACCTCATCGATTTTAAAAGGCTTTGTAATATAATCATACGCCCCTTTCTTCATTGCTTCGACTGCCGACTCTGTCGTTCCAAATGCCGTAATAATCATAAAGGTAAGTTCTGGATAATTGCTATTCACATGATCCAGAAGCTCCATGCCAGTCACATTTGGCATTTGCATATCTGAAATCACCATATCAAATGATTTTTTCTTAAGAAGATCTATTGCCTTTTGCCCGTCTTCAGCACAAGACACTTCATACCCTTCTTTCTTTAACATTATCTCCAAAAACTCTCGTATTGACTGCTCGTCATCTACGATCAATATCTTTGCTTTCATCCATGGCTCCTTCTTTGATGAATATCAATGACGTTGTCACTGCCTGGTTCAGTGTCTAACAAACGGTTAAATTCAATTATAAATTCAGCACCTTGTCCCAATTCACTTTCAACGGTGATTCGTGCTCCGTGGTTTTCAAGAATCTTATGAACAGTTGCAAGGCCAAGACCCGTTCCTTTATTCTTTGTTGTCAAAAAGGGTTCAAAAATACGATTCTTAATATTTGGTTTCATTCCAGGTCCCGTGTCCCGAACCACAACATGAACCAATCCCTCTCTATCTGTCGTTTCCACTGTAAGCGTTGCTTCTTTTGTATTGTCCATGGCTTGATAAGCGTTGATTACAAGATTTAAAAAAACTTGTTTCAATTTATCATGCTGTCCAAGAATCTTCGAACGTGCATTTAACCGAATCACTTGCTTCACATGTTGAGGAAGTTTCGTATCCACCTTAGCCATACTCAAAACTTCTTTAAGAAGAGTGTTCAAGTCCACAGAGTCACTCGGAGTCTTTTCTGGTCGTGCAAAATCTAAAAATTCGGTAATAAGAATATTGAGGCGATCAATTTCTTTTAATACAATTTGAAAAAGTTTTTGATTCTCTTCACTTGATGGATCTGTTCCTTGTAAAAGTTGAATAGAACCACTGATGCTCGCAAGTGGATTTCGAATTTCATGCGCAATACCAGCTGCCAATTGACCAATTGCTGCCATTTTTTCATTTCTACGAGCTTGGTTTTCAAGTCTTTTAATTTGAGTCAAATCTTGAAATAAAAGAATATGGCCAAAACTTTCCCCTTCACTTGTCAAAAGAGGAGAGGCCGTCAAACCAAGCACAAGTCGTTCTTCATTTCGATTTACAAAGACAACTTCACCGCGATATCGACCATGCTCCAAGTACAAAGCATCTTTGATATTGCCCATGAGTCCATCGAAAAACTCGTTGACCTCTCTTCCCTTCAACTCATCACTCAAAATCTTTTGAGCCGCAATATTGCAGTGAACAATATAACCATTGCTATCAAACGTGATCAACCCCGATGGCATGCTTTCTACAATCAGTTTATTGAGATCTTGAAGAACTCGAATGTCCTTTTCTTGTGCTTCAATCTTCTCGCCCATAAAACCAATTTGTTCACTCAAGTACCCACTTAAAAGAGCCACAGCAATAAAAGCCAGATTATTCACACCCATTGAAAAATACAACTGTGTCCCTTCAACTTCAGGGTTGAGAATCATCAGGATGCTAAAGGATGTGGAACTCATAAGGGCTAAAGTTACTGCCCCACGCCTTTTAAAAATCAACCCACAGAGGATGATATTCACCAAATAGAGGAAAAGAAAAATAGACTGTGCAGATCCTGTTGTGAAAACAATAGATGTGATAAAAATATTATCAAAAGCAAAAAGAAACGCTGTGAAAAGAGGAAGTATATTGGGCCATTTTTCAAATGAAAAAAGATAAACTGTATTCAAAGCAAACGCGATAAACAACAAACCATAAACAGGAACAACAAGTTCAAGGCTAATGAAGTAACTTTCACGAATTTGAAATCCTAAAAATATTAGAAAAATAGAAACCAAAAACATAAGTCGGAATGCTTCAATAAGAAACACTCGACTCTTTCCTGTTTGAAAGTCGACATTCAAATCTTTGCTGATATCAAACCCAAGGGCCTTACTCATTAACCAAACCCACTTGCAAGATTAAAAATTGGCAAATACATTGCAATCACAAGGAAAGCAATGATGCCACCAAGCACCACCATTAAAGCAGGCTCCATGATACTTGTTAAAGCACCAACAGCGTAATCCACTTCATCTTCATAAAAGTCGGCCACTTTCTCGAGCATAATATCCATGGCTCCAGTTTGTTCACCTACCCCAACCATCTGCACCACCATATCCGGAATATATTTATTACGAGCAAGTGGAGTGACTATGGATTTCCCTTCAGAAATCACATCTTTTGCGTCATAGAGTGAAGTTTCAATCGTTGCATTTCCTGCCACCTTAGCCGCTATATCAAGCGCCTCAATAATTCCGACACCACTGCTTAGCAAAGTTGATAGAGTTCGACTAAATCTGGCAATGGCACCTTTTTGAATCAAAGGACCAAAAATTGGAGCCGCAATAAACCACCTGTCCATTTTTGCTCGACCTATAGGTGTTTTGTAATACTGAACTGTTCCACCAATTGAACCAAGAACCACTAAAATAACAAACCACCAATACTCACTCACCCAATCACTCATCGCAATCACAACTTGAGTAAGATATGGAAGCTCTTTCCCAGTTCCTGAGAACAATTCTTTAAACTTTGGAATGACGTAAGTCATGATCGCAAAAATCACAATGGAAGCAACCATCATAATTCCAGCTGGATACCAAAGAGCTCCTGTAATTTTTGATTTTAATTTGACCGCTTTTTCAATATAAGTTGCAAGTCGATTGAGAATCGTATCAAGCACCCCACCTTCTTCACCAGCTTTAACCATATTCACATACAATGTATCAAATACATTTCCATTTGCAGCCAATGAATCTCCAAGTTTTTTCCCACTCTCAAGACGTTCTTTAATATCAGCCAATGCCTTCTGCAAAGGAACACACTTTGTAGCTCCTTGAAGAATGTCCATACTTTGCACAACAGGGATTCCTGAGTTAATGAGAGTGGCAAATTGACGAGTCATAATCTGAAGTTCTTTCGGAGGAACATTTGGTTTAAAAAAACTCAAATCAATGTTGAATTCTTTTTTTTGCCCCTTTACCGAAATTCGTACGGGAATAAGATGCTGTGCACGCAACTTTACACGTGCTTCCACATCATTTTCGGCATCAATTTCTCCCTTGAGAACTTTTCCACCGAGTTGCTTTGCCTGAAAGACAAAAGTTGGCATTTCCCGCCCCTATTACAAGCCAGCCTTTTTCAAGAGTTGATCCAACTCATCTGGATCAGGACACACTTCAAAGGCTTGTCGAATTTCAATTTTACGCTTCACTAATAAATTCATAAGAGATTGATTCATTGAAATCATCCCTGTTTTTTCTTGATCCTTTCGAATCAATTGATCTATTTTGGCTAAATTTTCTTCCCGAATTAAACTTCGAATCTCAGGGGTTGGCAAAAGCACTTCTGTTGCAAGAACTGTTTTTCCCTGAGTGCCTGGTATCAATTTTTGATTCACAACAGCTCGAAGCCGATTGGCAAGAACTCGACTTGCCCATGATCTTGCATCAAGTGAAAAGCCTGAAAAATAATTATCTAACGTTTCTACAGCAGAGCCCGCAAAGCAAGTGGCTATAACTAAATTTCCCATAGCTGCAGCATGTGTAACAGCCTTATAACCATCACTTGTTCCGATATCACCTAAGAAACACACATCCACATCTTGTTTGACAAGATTGGAAACAGCAGTTTCAAGACTCACAACATCACGGCCAATCTCTCGATGTCGAACAATTCCGTGTTTATGCTGGATTTCAAATTCAACCGGATTTTCGACAGTCAATATGCTAGCTGCGCGATTTTCTGCCACTCGATTGAGTATTGAGGCAACTGTCGTGGATCGACCACTTCGAGTTGGCCCAGAAATCAATACGAGACCGTCATTGTAAGTCGAAATATCATGAACAGATTTTGTAAATCCCAATTCTTCAAGAGCTGGAATTCGAATCGGAATTTTTCTAAAATGTCCCCCAACCCCGCCACCTTCAAAAAATATATTCGCACGAAATTTTGCAACCCCATCAATTTTATAACTGACATTTATTTCACCAAGCTCTTTTAAATCTCTCTTAAGGTCTTCATTTAAAAAATCAAAACAATATTTCTCCGCATCAGCCTGACTCAGTCGGTCCGAGCCTTCTAGTGGATTCATTTGGCCATTCAGCCTCACCATTGGATGAGAGTTCGTTGCAATGTGTAGGTCTGAAGCACCCAATTCGGAGGCCTTTGTCAATAGATCGATTAAAGCATTCATTCAGCACTTTCCTTTGTGGAGACTTCAAGTACCTCTTCTACTGTTGTTAATCCAGCTTTCATTTTATTCAAAGCACTCTGTCTCAAAGACTGCATTCCAGACTCCATTGCAGTTTTCTTCAATTCCATTGGTGATGCATGTTGAAATACTTTTTGCTTAAGGGCGTCGTTGAATTCCATAATTTCATATATGGCAATTCGGCCCTTATAGCCAATTTGTGCACAAGCATCACAGCCCTCTCCTTTAAAAATCTGAATCTGTCCCAGCTCTTCAGGACGAATTCCAATATCAAGCAGTGTCTGTTGATCCACATTAGTCTGAATTTTGCAACTAGAACAGATTTTTCGCACAAGTCTTTGAGCCACCACTAAATTTATAGCTGAAGTTACCAAGAAAGGCTCCACGCCCATATTTAGAAGGCGATTGATAGTTGATGGCGCATCGTTGGTATGCAATGTACTCACAACCATGTGTCCCGTAAGAGCCGCTTTAAATGCAACTTCTGCTGTTTCAAAATCTCTTATTTCCCCTACCATAATAACATCGGGATCTTGTCGTAAAAAAGATCGAAGTGCATTTGCAAAATTCAAATTCACATCTGCGTTCATTTGAACTTGATTGATTCCCTCTAAATTGAATTCCACTGGATCTTCTGCTGTGCTGATATTGATATCTGGAGTATTGAGTTCAGAAAGTGCTGAATAGATTGTTGTCGACTTACCGCTTCCCGTAGGCCCCGTGATCAAAACCATTCCGTGAGGGAGGTGAATGGCACTTTTAAATTTTTCAAGCTCGTGTGCTTCAAACCCAAGTTTGGTCATATCCAGTTGCAAGTTCCCTTTATCAAGAAGCCGAAGAACACACTTTTCTCCATAAAGGGTTGGGAGAACACTCACTCTAAAGTCAATTTCTCTTCCATTCTTCAAGGCAATCTTAAGTCGACCATCTTGAGGACGCCGTTTCTCAGAGATATCAAGTTTACTCATAATTTTAACACGAGAAACCAAAGCCCCAGCAATAGATGGGTGTGGCTGAACTTTCTCATAAAGCTTCCCATCAATTCGAAATCGAACTCTTAGTTTCTTCTCATATGGTTCAATATGAATATCTGATGCACCAACTTTGATAGCATCACTCAGCATGAGATTGACAAATTTCACCACTGGCGCATCATCTTGCCCTTTTTCAAGATCTACGATTTGAGTGGCCGCCCCTGTTCCTGATGCATTTCCATCACTTGAACTGTCTTGCTCCATTTCCGTCATGATGGAACCATAATTCACTTTTGAAGAGTAATTTTGTTCGATTGCACTTCGTATCTGATTTTCGGCTGCAACTACAACTTCCACTTTGGAACGCGTGAGAAAGGCCAAATCATCACGAACATAGATATTGCTCGGATCAGCCATTGCCACAACAACAACGTTTCCAGCTTTTGATATTGGGATCACACAGTGCTTCTCACAAACCTCTTTTGTTAAAAGACCAATTGCGTCTTCTTGAATATCAAAATTGGTTAAATCAAGTGCAGCAACATTGTACTGTTTTGACATAAAGTCTGTAAGTTCTTGATCATTGACATAGCCTAGCTTTACCAAAGCCGCACCAAGACGTCCGCCTGATACTTTTTGCTCTTTCTTTGCGGTGTTGAGCTGTTCGATATCTATGAGATTTTCTCGAACAAGAAGCTCACCGATGTTTTTCGCCATGACCCATCTCCAAAAAATTCTTCTATATCAATAGCTTATCGGCAGGTGACGTTTTTTGTAACTAGACAAAAGACATGAAGAGATCAAGAACTAGACAAAGAGCTGAACTACAAACAAGTACTTTAAGAAAAAACCTGAATTAACCCTGACTTATACTCCTCAAGGTCCACTGCCTTCGGTGCTATAAGAGAAACAAATTCCATATCAGAAAGAGCCGCCATTTCAACACCTGAAATCGTAAGCGCCCCAACCCCACTGGCCTCTTTTAGTAACGGAGTTTCAACTGGACTAAGGTTAAGATCAATGACAACTCCACCTGCCTTAAGAAAGTTGAAATAATACAAATCTCCCAGTATCTCATTGCTCGGCACAAGAGGAGTTGTGTTGACCATGCACGAGTGAATACCTGGAAGCATGGTCAAGCCAGAGTGAGGGGTGAATTTAAATTCAATATTGAAAAACCTTTTCTGTAGATCATTCACTATCTCTTGCCCTCGCTCTGTAAACTGATCTGTAATATTGAATCTATTAAAACCAATTCGAATCAATGCACCGATAATGAGTCGTGCACTCCCACCTGATCCAACAATCAACACAGGCTGTAACAAATCAATTTTATCCAGTCTCTTTGCAAGTTTGATTATCGCACGATAGAGAGTTGCGCGAATCCACCAATCTTCATTTGATTTAATCAATGAATCCCCTGCACCAAGAGTTCTCACCTGTAACGGGAGTTGATCAAAACAGCCTGGCAAAACGTTGAGAAACGGTGACCCAATTCTTAAAACGTCAAATTTATTACAAGCCTTTTTGAGATGGTTTTCAAAATCCCCAGGTAGTGATTCAATGAATTCCACTTCATTCTCCACACCTTTTTTTTTCAAAAACTCACTCAAATGAGTGTATCTTTTTTCTGAGGGATTTGCTGAGATCTCAGCCCATTTCATCATGACGTCCAAAGTACTCCTTGGCCGTTATAATATCGCTTTTTATTTGTTTTACCAACATTTCTGGCCCATCAAACTTCATTTCATCTCGAATTCGCTCCCGAAAGATCACCTCAATTGATTTTCCATAGATATCTTTATCAAATCCGCCTAAGAGATGGGATTCCACCTTGGGTCTTTCGGGCGAGCCTTTTAAAAAAGTGGGATTACGTCCAATATTTGTAACGGCTGGATAAAGCATTTTATCAATTTTAACATAGGTCACATAAACGCCTGTCTGAGGAATCAATTCATCTGCAGTTCTTAAATTTGCAGTGGGTATACCAATTGTTCGCCCTCGCCCATCACCCTTTTCAACAATACCTTTTAGATAATAAGGTCTATCAAGCATTTTATTAGCCAATTTTATATTTCCCTCACATAGAAGTTTACGAATTTCTGAACTGGAAACAATTTTTTCATCCAACTTCCTCTGTTCTATAACATGCAATTCATAACCTCTTTCTTCCCCCATCTCTTTAAGCAAGTCCTGACTACCAGACCTATTTGCTCCAAAAGAAAAATCATAACCAATAACAACGTCATCAGGAGAAAAGGGTTTTAATACCTTTTCTAAGAAGAACTCTTTGGGATCAAGTTGAGAGAGTGCTCGTGAAAATGGTTCCACTATAAAGTAATCCACTCCCAATTCTTTCAACACTTCAACTTGATCAAGAGTATCAAAAATGCGTTGAAATGCTCTCTCTGGTTGAAGAACTTTTCGAGGATGTGGGTGAAAAGTCATAACAACAGAAGGAATATGTTTCTCTTTTGCAATACAAGTGAGTTTTGAAATGATTTCACGATGCCCAAGGTGTAGACCATCATAGTTCCCAATTGTGACAACTGATTTAGAAATGGAATCTGTGATTTCATCAACCCCATTGAAGGTCTTCATTTCATTTTACTCCACCTAGAACTGTTTACCTATTGACTGCGTCAACGGCTCCTTAAAAATTGAACATTCCCTATTTAGAAGGTACGTTGCGTTATATATGGCAAAGTCTGCAAAAATTCAAAAGGTTTTGGCAATGCCCCAACTCATATGGGGCTGGAGAAGCTACTGGATCCGAGGGGTCTTTTGCTGGTTTGTTGGCGTCATTATCCTTCTCAATCAGAGCAAAGACAATTTTGATTTGAGATTTCAAATCCGAGGAGCCAGCCTACAACAAAACAATATCGTGATTGTGAATATATCAGAACGTGAATGGGCATTGATACGAGGAAACCAAGATTCAAATACCATTCAAAACGGAGTTGATCACCTTTCAAGCCTTTCAGACACATATTTCTGGCATGAATCCACTTGGGTACATGTTCTCAAAAAAAGTCTCTCTCTCAACCCTGAAGTCATTGGCGTCAGTTTTGTTTTTGGACATAACATTGCCCCACTTTCTTCATCAAACCGAGATCTAGAAATCTTGAGAAATTCGAAAATCGTTTGGGGTGCTGAACTCGACAATGAGGGCAAGATTATTTATCCAAGATTTGCTCGAAGGTTTGATGATAACAGTGGAATTCTTGAATTGAATCCTGATACAGATGGAATTCTTAGAAGATTTACCAATGGCTTGGGGCCAACAAACCACTTTGCAGCTCAGCTTGCCAAAAAATTTGATTCCCAAAGTCAAATCGAGGCAGATTTAGGTTTTATTATCAATTATCAAGGTCCATCACGCACATTTGAAACCATATCTCTGTATGAACTCCTCACAGAACCAGATAACTCAAGAAGGTTTGTTGGAAAAATAATGATCTTTGGTGCCGAAAATAGCCCAGGTCACACCTACCAAACACCAACCGGACCAATGTCTGAATCTGAGTCTTTGGCAAATATTGTAGACAACATTATCTATTCAAGAAACATTCAGCGTATTCCATATAGCGTTTATGTCTTTCTACTTGCAGGCCTTATCATTCTTTCGGCTTGGAATGTATTTCGATTCAATCAACTCACTTCATTTATATTTCATTTTATTACGACTGTTATATTGCTTGCATTCAGTGCCTGGGCTTTTGATGCCGCTTATATTTTTATCCCAAGCCTCCCTATAGCCATCACAGGATTCTGTTCTTATATAATATTTTTGAGCTATCAATCCAATATTTACGAACATCGCGCTTGGCAGTTGGAGCAAGAAAAACAATATTTACATGACATCGAAAAACTCAAACAAAATTTTGTTTCCCTTATCAGTCACGACCTTAAAACTCCAATTGCTAAAATCCAAGGAACAGTCGACAAGTTGATGAGCGCGCGCCCCAATGATAAAAACCTAGAATCAGATCTCAAAAGCCTCAGACAATCAGGAACTGAACTCAATCGGTATATCAGGAGTATTTTACAAGTCTCTCGAGTGGAAGCAGCCGACTTTCGAATCAACCGTAAACCAACAGACATCAACGATCTTACAGAGTCAGTTCTCACAGAACTTCACCCGCTAGCAAAGCAGAAACACATCCAACTCTCCAAGGCTCTTGAGCCCATGTTTTCCATTGAAATTGATGAAATTCTCATTCGTGAAGTGATTCATAATCTTATTGAAAACGCGATTAAGTACACACCTCAAAGAGGGCATATCGAGGTCAGAACGACAGAGTCAGATCAACAAATCTCGCTTTTGGTGAAAGATAACGGACCCGGAATTCCAGAGAATGAACTCAATGATGTATGGACAAAATTTTACAGGGGTCAGAGTGAGAAGGATGGACAATCCAATGGCTCTGGGTTAGGACTCTATCTTGTAAAATATTTCGTAGAACTCCACGGCGGCACGGTTTTCATTAATAGCCAAATCGGCAACGGAACAGAAATTGGTTTTTACCTCCCTATTCCGAACAGCGAAACCGACGAAATGAAGGAACAGGTTTAAATGCAAGAAACACTCAAAGCACTTATAGTTGATGATGAAGCAGAACTCAGACAGTCCGTGGCATCAGTGCTCAAGTCTTCGTTACCAAATCTCGACGTTCAAATTGGAGAAGCCACCAACGGAAAAGAGGCCCTTGACCTCATTAAAGTCAATTTTTGGAATCTCGTACTTTTAGATGTTCGAATGCCTGAAATGGATGGATTGACCGCTCTCAAGTTAATCAAAGAAGAGGAACCCCGTACATTCGTTGTTATCATGACAGCTCATAGTAATCTCAATGACGCTGTTGAAGCCATCAAGCAGGGTGCATATGATTACCTTGAAAAACCTGTCCAACCAGAAAAATTGACTGAAATCGTACAAAAAGCCCTAAGTGCACAGGAGATGGTTTCAACTCTTGCACTTTCAAATCCAATTTTTGATGACGACATTGAAAGTGAGTTCGTCGGATCTTCCAAAAAAATGAAAGAAATCTTTGATCTTATTTATAGACTCTGCAAAGTCGACACGACAGTTCTCATCCGAGGAGAGAATGGCACAGGAAAAGAACTCGTTGCACGAGCCATTCATTTCAATTCACACAGGAAAGACAACCCGTTTGTTGCAATCAACTGTGGCGCAATTCCTGAAAATCTCATGGAAAGCGAGCTTTTTGGGCATGAAAAGGGTGCCTTTACAGGAGCCACAGATAGGAAGATTGGACGATTTCAACTTGCCAATAACGGAACAATTTTTTTAGATGAAATTGCCGAGTTAAGACCCGACCTACAAGTTAAACTTCTTCGTGTGCTTCAAGAAAAAACATTTGTTCCTGTTGGCAGCTCACGAGAGATAAAAACCAATGCTCGCATTGTAGCTGCAACAAACCAAAACTTGGAAAAAATGATTGAAGAGAATGGATTTCGAGAGGACTTGTTTTATCGCCTAAATGTTATGCCAATTTTTATGCCCCCTCTAAGAGAACGAGCCGATGACATCGGAAAACTTGTGGATTATTTTATTAAGAGATTTCAAAAGAAACACGAAAGCCAGATCGACGGCCTCTCTAGTCAAGCACTTGAAGCTTTACAAGCCTACCAATGGCCCGGAAATATTCGTGAGCTTGAAAACGTTATTGAACGAGCCTTCATCATTGAAAATAAAAATGAGATTCAATTATCTTCTCTTCCTGACAATGTTAAAGAGAATCCCAACCCTCAAGTTTCGCTCAATGTGGGCACTGAGTACAATGGTCCACTTGATTTTGACACCTTTAAAGGAGAAATGGAAAAAGAGTTTATCATTAAGGCTTTAAAGATTAACAAAGGTCGAATCAATAAAACTGTTGCTTACGCCAATATTCCAAAAAACACTTTGCTCCGAAAAATTAAAAAATACGAAATCAACGTCAAAGACTATCAATAGGGTGCCTGGCCCCCTAAAGATATTTTTGAGCTGAGGCGTAGACCTCTTTCATGTCAATCTTTGTGAGACACTCGATTGTATGAATTGGACAAGAGTTTTTCAAACAAGGACTGCATTTTAAAGGAACCGTAAATACATTCACTCGACTTGAATCTTGAGACAACATGACTGTATTAATAGCATCTGCCGCTCCTATCCATGTCACAACAGGTGCCCCAACAAAGGCAGCCAAATGCGCAGGGCCTGAGTCGTTTGTTATAACAACTTTTGCATACATCATCACCTGTGCAAGTTCTTTGATCTTTGTTTTTCCCGCCAAATTTACAACTTCATTGTCCTTTTGAACAACACTTGCAACTTGACTGACCCATTCTCTCTCTTTCTCAGTTCCTACAAAAACAACCTTTTTACCACTTAGTTTCTGTAAAACCTTACTCCACTGTTCTATCGGCATTCGACGCGAGGAGGCTTCTGAATTCACATTGATAACCAAGTATTCATCCTCATCTTGAAAATAAGGATCTAATTTCAACTCAAATAAATCTCTTGGATAGAGTTTTCCAACCCCTTTAGCTAAGAGTTGTAAAAACTCATCCGCACGATGAATTCCTTTTGGCCATCTCACATGCTCGTTCAGAAAAATTTTTCGACCCTCACCGGGAAATCCAATTCTTTTTTTAGCTTTCGAAAAAAAAGCCATCAAAGCTGAAGAAAATGAAGGTGGAAGCACGTAGAAAACATCTGCCTCTTTTACAGAGTTTTCTTTTTTGAAAAAAGAAAGCCACCCTAAAATACCTGAATCTTTTGACCGCGAAAAAACATGTGTGGTCACTTTATATGGCAAAAGATGAAACAACTCTTCGTACTCTGGCTTTGTGATCACATGGATATCATCATCTGGATAAGCTTTTCCAAGAGCATTGAAAAAGGGAAGACTCATCGTAATATCACCCAGCCAATTGGGAGCCCGAACAACAATTTTCATTATGATTAAATAGTAGAACCTTTTTCATGGAACAAGTCAGATTTCTTCATTCTGCCAAGCCCCATGCGAATTCCAGATATAATCTCACTGTAGTCGACTTGATCATAACACATCGTCTCCATTCTACACTCTCTCTTCCAACATGGACCACACTGAGCTTTTGAAACAACCTTGACACCCCAGTCAAACAAATCGATTTCGTGAGCACAGGTAGGGCCAAACCATGCAACCACCCACTTTTTAAGAGCAATTGCCATATGCATTCCCAAACTATCTCCACTCACCACGACATCACATGCTCCCACTGAAAGCAATCCATCTCGAACACCTTTTAGCATCGGACTTAAAATGATATTCATTCCAAGTGAAATTTGCTCACTCCGTCGAACATCTTCACGCCCACCAAGTAGTACAATCTGACTTTTTGGAAACTTGAGTTGAATTTCACGAATCAAGGCCCTGTGGCCATCAATACTCAGTTTCTTATGCGGTATTGTTGAAGCACAGCCTGTATTGATTCCAATAATTCCACTCTGCCCTTTGGTGAGCCAATTTCTCCTTCTTCTCTTTACAATTTCGCTTTCATCTAAACCCACTGTCACAAGATAAGGATCTCTTTCATAGATCAAATTCAAGGACTCCGTTATCAATTGGCATTCTGTTTTTTGATTCACATTAAATTTCAAATGATTGTCTAAACCAATTTCCCAGAGTTTATTTGCATGGTTTGTAAGCGGTACGATCGCCCCACTCTCTTCACTTGTAAAACCAAACTTTTTCTTGATCCGAAGTTGCTTCATCAGGCCAATAGCTTTTAAACTTTTATCAATACAAAATCCAACATCAAAAGCCTGAGCACTCAATTCCATCATTGATTCAAATGTAAATGGCAAAACCTTATCAATGATTGGATTGTTATAAAGCAATTGATCTGCTGGAGATTCAGTCACCCAAGTGATATGGCAACCGGGGTATTTTTTTTGAATAGGCTTCAAGAGAGTTGTTGATCTTAAAACAGCCCCCAAAGCACCTAAATGTACAACTAAAATTCGTTTTGATGGAATTTCTTTGTGTTCACAATTTTGGTTGCATTCACTTGGATACCCACACGGTTTATATCCATTGAAGTATTTGCAGTTTGTAATTGCCATGCTTAGATTTTAAGCGGTCAATAGGGTACGACGAAACAATTCATGGTTTTCCTGGATCTAGGTCGATGAGCTCAGCATAGATTGACCCGATCTTGATCTTGGATTTGATTCTCACAATGAATTTTCTATCGTCATTTGTCACCCAAAAAAGCACATCTCCCATAGGCTTGAAGTTCCCCTCAATTTGCACCTTAGGTCGAATCACCAATGTGTCTAATTTTCCGATTGCAGTATCAATCGTTTCTCGTCTTAGCACATCTGTTGTTACAACCATATTCTTTTTTTCATCTGCCAATCGCATTTTTATTTTCTTGCCAGGTCTTAAAGTAAACGTACGGAAAACAAATGGACCACTAAAAATATTTTGAGAGTACTTTTGAATGTCCCACTCATACTTCTTTGTTCGTTCACCTTTTTTCTTTGTAATCTTCTTTTCCCAATAATGAGACTTCAAAGCTTTCCAATCAAAGTAAGATCGCACTTCTTTTAATTGCTTGCTCTCTTTGATGTGAATTGCAAAGTTATATGGAATCATTTCTTCATAGTCCACAAACGTTTCAGCAACATCCTCTACTGCATAGAAAGCATTAAAAAATGGGCTTGTTTGTGCTCTGACTTGAAAGTGATAAGATTTTTTTCCGTTCACTTCTTTAAATGGAAGAACCATAATTTCCATTTTCCCTGCATTCATTCCAAAATACTTCACAGCTAAAGTGACCTTTTCTCCCACTCGAAATGGATCAATAAGTGGGCGACGCCCATCAAAGCCCTCAGAGTCTTCAATGGCAGGATAATGCTTCTTTAATCTTTTCTTTTTAGGAGGAGGTGGTGTTTCAATCTTTTTCTGTTCATAGACACGTTTGGTGGTTGTTGTAACAACTAAAGTTTGAGTTTTGTTTTTTGGAATGACCTTTTTCTTTTTTTCAGGGATAGCCTTTACTTTTAAGGCTTTGTCATACTCCTTGATGTCACCAATTTTTCCTTCATCATCAACCTTTAAGAACTTTGCACTACAAGCTCCCAGCAATAAAACCAGCAAAAAGAACGCCAAACCTTGCTTCAAAAATACTCCTTCGCAATTTCTTAAGATGTCGTCATTTCAAGTCTATACAAAAGTGAATTTAATGAATACCCAAACTCGACCTTAGGGCGTAATTAAAACGCTCACCTTCATTTGGTTCAAATTCAATTTTTGTTTTTAAAACAAATAAGTTTAAAAATCCCATATCAGGTATCTTTAAAAAATCCTTTTCCGTCGTTAGCACAATTGCATTGTTTTTCTCAGCATCCCGCCTCACCTCACTCAACTCTTCATTTGAGTATTTATGATGATCTGGAAATCGACACTTGATGATGGGTGAATTTGGGTAAAGCTTTGCCACTGATTTTTCAAACTGGAGGGGGTTTGCAATCCCTGACAGGCAAAAAATAGGACGACCATCCACTATTTTATTAACCGTTGATTCAAATTGAAGACCGGATTTAAAGAAACTGAGGCCGTGCTCCTTAAGTTTCTCTTCATATTCTGAAACAAAATTAGAGAGATTGCACTTGGTCAGCACAGTTAAATCTGCTCGTTTGGCATTTGAAAATGGCTCTCTTAAATTTCCAGAGGGAAAAAGTCGTAAGGACTTTGGATCAACCGTCGTGTCAATCAATACAATATCCAAATTTCGAAAAAGTTTTCGATGCTGAAATCCATCATCCACAATTATTATGTCACAGTTTTCGCTAATATCAACGTGCTCTGCAGTTTGAGATTTGATTGGCCCAACATAAACAGGAGTTCCCGTAGCCCTTGCCATCAGCAATGGTTCATCACCCACATCTTTATAATTGGAATCCGTAGGGTGAACAGCTTTAATTTCATCAACACTAGCCCCATACCCTCTTGCTACAATACAAACATTTTGTTTTTGAAGTATTAATTCCTGAGTTAGCCAAATAGAAAATGGGGTTTTTCCTGCCCCTCCCATTGTCAAATTGCCAATCGACACAACCTTTGCTTTTGTTTTTATTTTGGGAATCCGATTTGAGTCATAGAGTGCATTTTTCACACCTACAGCTACACCATACAGATAATCCAGTGGTCTAAGAAGTTTTCTCACTCAAAAACCCCTTTACGATTTGAGTCACTCTTTTGGTTGCTCCAGCCTCTCCCAACTTTCGCCTGAGATCTTGGAATTCAGCAATCATTTCTTCTTTACGATGTTCACTAAACAATATGGAATACATTTCATCTGCCAGTGAATTTGGAGTGACCTCTTCTTGAAAAAACTCTGGGACAAACTCTTTCTCCATAATAAGATTTACAATCCCAAAATTTGGGAGTCGAATCAAACGTCGTCCAATAGCTGCTGTAAGTGGATTTGCCCTGTACATAATCAACATTGGTTTTTCCAGTAACCCCACCGTGAGGGTTGCCGTTCCTGAAGCACAGAACACGCAATCTGTTATTGATACCATGTCAAACGGGTCTTTTTTAATATACATAATTGGTAGATCTGTTTGTGGAACAAACTTTTGTACGTACTCCGTATCCACATTGGGAGCCACCAACACTGCCACTCTCAAGTTGGAAACTCGATCCCTCAAAATTTCAGCAGCTCGCACCTGCACGCCCAAGTGATTTTTGAGTTCACCAGATCGACTCCCAGGCATTAACCCAAGCACAATTTCGTCTGGCTCAATCCCATATTTCGCTCTCTCAAGACGTGTGTGTTCAGAGTCATATAACGATTCCGAAATTTCATCTAAAAGAGGATGGCCAACAAACTCTACATCAATGCCATTCTTACGATAAAACTCTTTTTCAAAAGGAAGTATAACAAGCATTTTATCAACAAATTTTTTGATCAGTTTTAGTCGAAATTTTTTCCAAGCCCAAATTTGTGGAGAAACATAGTACACAATTGGTATGCCCAGATACCTCACTCTCTTGGCCAGTCTCAAATTAAACCCTGAATAGTCCATCAAAATAATAAGATCAGGTCGTCGCTCCACTATTTCTTGGACACATCTATTCATAACGTTTTTTAGCAACTTCAATTTTGGTAAAACTTCTCCAATTCCAACAACGGCCATCTCTTCGGCCTTACCAAATCGCTCAAAACCTTCATTCTCCATTTCTTTTGAACCAATCCCAAATGATTCAAACTGAACCCCTTGACGTTGCAATTCTTGAAAAAGGCGTTGTGCGTAGAGTGCACTTGAGCTTTCTGCTGAAGAAAGAAAGATTTTAGACATTTGCTTTTTCAGCTATCTCTTGAGCCAACTGAAGAGCATTCAAGCCGTCTTGACCACTCACAACTGGCTCTACGTTGGTCTCAATGGACTGAATAAAAGATTGAACTTCATCATATAGAGCATCTGTTTTTTCAAAATTTTCTTCACGAAGCACAACAGGGCTTTGGCTGTCAGGGTATCGACCCTTTACATCTGCCACTTCAAGTTTGAATTCCCCCATATTGATGTGCACTTCACATCCATGTTGAGACAAGAACATTCTTCGCTCAGTCATAGGTGCAAATCGATGAGAGTCCAACTCCACAATCGTTTCTCCAATGCGCAGGCGAGCTCGTACCAAATCAATATCTTGAGTCACAATAGATCGAGACCACACATCCAGTATTTCTGGTTTCCCCTCGGTCAAAGACAAAACCAAATCCAGATCATGAATCATCAAATCTAATATAACATTAACATCCACGCCACGCGGCTTAAATGGTGCAATCCTTCGACACTCAATATACTCCGGCTTTTGGATGAGTTTAGCACCAGCTTTAAATACAGGATTGAATCTTTCAATATGCCCTACTTGTATAAGAACTTTGTTCTGATTTGCCAACGCCACAAGTTCCTCTGCATCACCCACAGACTCCGTGATTGGTTTTTCAATCAAAACATGTTTGCCAGATTGAATTGCAAGCTTTGCAACCTCATAGTGAGATTGAGTCGCAGATGCAATTGATACAGCATCAACAGAGTCCAACAATTCAGTGATGGACTCAAAACTTTTTACATCCAACTCTTCTGAAACATTTTGAGACACCTCGGTGTTTGAATCATAGATACCAACCAAACCACCGAGAGCCTTATGCTTTTGAGCATGAAACCGTCCAAGATAACCAACTCCAATCGTTCCTGTGCGAATCACTTTGCAATACCTCTTTCTGAAGTTCGTACAAAATCCAGGAGATAATTCAAAGACTCTGTTTTTTCACACTCTTCTTCGATTCGACTCAATCCTTCACGGATCGTTGCTGACCCTTTGATCAATATGCGAATTGCTGAGTGAAGATTTTCAATTTCATCATTGGAAAACCCCGCACGTTTCAAACCAATTTTGTTTGTAGATCTCGAAACAGCATAATTCCCCTGAGCTATGGTATAAGGTAAAATATCTCGATTGATCCCACTATAGCCTGCAATAAAAGCACAATCTCCAACTCGGACAAATTGATTGAACGCACACACCCCACCCACATAAACACGACTTCCAAGGACCACATGTCCTGCAAACTGAGTGTTATTGGCTATAATATTGTCGTGACCAACAACACAGTCGTGACCGAAGTGTGTATAAGCCATCAGCATATTGCGATCGCCCAAGCGTGTCTCTCCGCCACCTTTTATTGTTCCCAAACTGATTGTGACAGATTCACGAAATTGATTTCCGTTTCCTATAATGAGTTTTGTATCCTCCCCCTTAAATGTAATGTCTTGTGGAGGACCACCAAGAACTGCGCCAGGATACACTTCATTGTCTTCACCCATTACAACTTCAGCTGAGCCACCACCAATTGTAACATGCGAATGAAGCTTAGTGCCTTTTCCAATTCGAGATCGACCATTGATGACACAAAATGGTCCAATATATACACCTTCGTCAATTTCAGCGTCTTTAGAAATTACACTTGATGGATGAATCACATCTCGACCCTCAAAACATCTTCGCCATAATACTGGCTTCGGCAACTTTCAGTCCGTCTACATGGCCTTCACAATTAAAAAAGAAAAGAGTGTTTGAACGAATTTTTTTAATATGACAAATCAGCTCCAACTGATCTCCGGGAACCACTGGTTTTCGAAACTTACAGTCATTGATAGCTCCAATGAAGAAGTTGAATTTCTCACCATCTTCACGTGGGTGAGCCGATATCATTGCACAAGTTTGAGCCATAGATTCAATAATCAAGACTCCCGGCATAACTGGGAGATTTGGAAAATGTCCATCAAAGAATGGTTCATTGATAGTAACGTTCTTAATGGCCTTCACAAAAGCGCCATCCCAATTTCCGTCAGGCGAGTCTGGTCGCACCATCTCCGTGACTCGATCTATTAAGAGAAACGGATAACGATGCGGAAGAACCTCACGGATTTGCTCAATACTAAGTGGTTTAAACTCACTCATATGTTACTTTTCAAACTCTTTGATCACTTCTGCAGTCAAATCGTGTGAGTTTTTTGCCCACAAAAGAACCATGTCATTCTTTTGTAGAACCATGTCATAACCATTCTTTTTAGCGACTTTATCTAAAGTCTTTAAAAGCTTGTCTATGATTGGCTTGGTCAGCTCTCTTTCACGTTTTTGAATTTCCAACTGACTCTCAGCTACTTCTTTTTGAAACTTCAATTGCGAAGTCTGAAGCTCTCTTTGCTTCTCAACCCGAATTTCATCAGAAAGAACCATGGCACGCTTCTCAAGATCTTTTGCCATCTTTTGAATATCACTTTGTTTTTTATCCAATTGTTTTTTCTTAGCCTTAAATTCTTTTTCCAAAGATTTTTTAGCACTCTTCCCAGCTTTTGTGGCTTGAATGGCTTTTTGCATATCCACAAAACCAATCTTCATTGGCTCACTAGCTGCAGTGGCACTTAGACCAAACATCAAAACTGCTGCAATCATTATCTGTCTCATACTTTACTCCTTTATTAAAATGGTGATCCAATTGAAAATTGAAATTGAGATGGTGATTGGTCATCTTCTCTGTTGATTGGAAATCCCCACTCAAACCGCAATGGGCCAATTGGAGAAAACCATCGTATACCAAAACCAAAGTTACTCTTATAAAGATCTGCTTCTAAGTCATCAAACGCATTACCTGCATCAAAAAATGTCACCCCTAAAATTCCGGCTTCTTTGATCAAAGGAAATTGAAATTCCAAGTTGTAATAAATTTGCTGCTTTCCACCAATTACAATGTCTCGCTCTCTCTTTTGCGAATACTTTGATTCACCAATGCTGAACCACCTATATCCACGAAGTGTGTTTGCCCCACCTAGACGATAAAGTTCATTAAAGGGAGGTTCTTTGCCCTCTGGTGCCGAAATAAATGAATAGGTTAGATTGTTTCGCCAAACGATTCCCCAAAACAACTCTTGGAAGTAACGACCATTTAGAAAACCTTCTGTAAACTCTTTCTCTCCCCCAAGAGCTGCGTACTCAATTGAAGCATTGGCGTAAACACCTTCACTTGGTGCCCAACGATCATTTCGCTTGTCATACTCCAGCGTAAATGTAACTGAACTCGTTCTTCCCTCAGCCGTTGATTCATCTAAAATCGTGTCATCAAAGTCATCATTTGGTGAAATCTTAGTCACATCATTTTTGTATCGGATAAACCCTCTCAAATAAGGAGCTAAAGGATGACCAAGTCGAAGCGCTCCACCAGTCTTTGTCTCATCATACAAGGTGGATTTTTGAATCATATGATAAACATCCCCTCCTACAGACCACTCGGTGTCCCAAAAGTAAGGTTCTGTGAAGCTCAGATTGAACACCTGTTCATTCTTGGATTGGTTGATTGTTAGAGAGAGCTTTTGCCCTCGACCAAAGAGATTACTTTGTTGAACACGCCCATTAAAAATAAATCCTGAAAAAGAACCATACCCCGCACCAACTTGAATACTTCCTGTATTTCGCTCTTTGACCTGAATATCAATATCCATAATCTCAGGTGAATCTTCAGCTGCCTTCTGATTGAAGGCCTCCTCTGCAAAGTAGCCAAGACGTTTTACGTTTCCAATAGATTCGCGCTTACGTGTCTCATGGTAGAGCTCCCCCTCACGGATATGAAGCTCACGCCTTACGACCTTGTCTCTTGTCTTGGTATTCCCAATAACATTGAACTGCCCAAAATAGACTTTATTTCCTTTGTCGATTTCAAATGTGATATCGACAATCTTTTCCTTCTCTTTGATTTGAGTGCGAGGGATGATGTTTGCGTAAGCATAACCCAAGTCCCCATACTTTGCTTGCAAACGACTTAAATCCGCTTGAAGCACATCGTAAGCAAAAATTTCAGAATCTTTGATATTTACTGATTCATTGAGCTCATCTATTGGAAAAAGCAAGTCTCCTGAGAAGTCGACTCGCCCAACATTGTATTGAATGCCCTCTTCCACTCGAATTGTAATAAAAATACTTTTCTTATCTGGTGAAATATAAACTTGAGGTCGACTCACCTTTACCTGCACATAACCATTGTTGTAATAAATCAACCGAATCACTTGTACATCTCGGTCAAAACCATCTTGTCGATATTGTCCCGAACTTGAGATAAAGCTAAAAAACCCTTCCTCTTGAATCACCATTTTGGAAGTGAGATCACTGTCAGGAATGTGTTCGTTGCCTAAAATTGTGATTTTCTTAACTTTGACTTTGTCGTTTTCTTCAATCTTATATCTGAGTTTTATTGTATCGTTTTTTTTCAAGTCAATGATTTCATATCGGATTCGAGCTAGAAAGTACCCTTTTTCTTCATAAAGCTTTTGCATTTTCTCAATCGAAGTTTGAATAGCAGCAATATCTATAATCTCATAAACTTTAATTCCCACAGCTTCTCTAAGTTCATCATCTGAAAGTTCAGAGTTTCCTTCAAATTCCATTTCTGCGATCGAAGGTTTTTCAACAACTCTGTAATTGAGGTGAAATCCCGACCCAACTCGCTTTCGGTCCACTTCAATGTTGTAAAAGTATCCCATCTTAAAAAGT
>JAUICD010000040.1 GCA_030427965.1 Bdellovibrionia bacterium | reverse complement strand
CGGACTACACCTTTTCCACATTTGTTGTGGGTCTTAACAATGAATTTGCTCACGCAGCCTCCTTTCGGGTTGCTGAAAATCCCGGCGATATGAACAACAACCCACTTTTTATCTTTGGGCCAACGGGACTTGGTAAAACCCATCTTTTAAATGCTATTGGAAATCATCTCAAAGAGACCTTTTCTGAAATGAAAATCATGTATCTTTCAGCCGAAACCTTCTTAAATGAGTGTGTTTCAGGCATACGCCACAAAGAAATGGACAAGTTTCGAAAGAGATATCGTGAAGATTGTGACGTCCTTCTGATTGATGATATTCATGTACTTGGTCGAGGAGATGCTGTTCAAGAGGAGTTCTTTCATACATTGAATAGCTTTTTTGAGAATAGTCGCCAAGTGGTCGTTGCGTGTGACAGAATGCCTAAAGATATCCCAGGTTTAGAAGATCGGATACGTACACGCTTAGAGGGTGGTCTTATTGCGGATATCCAGATGCCAGACCTTGAAACACGTATGGCTATTCTGAGATACAAGGCTGAGGCTTTAGGTCTTAGAATTGCTCCAGAGGTTATTCAATATTTGGCCAGGATATCAAAGAGATCTATTCGGGAGCTTGAGGGGAATTTAAATAAAGTTCGCATGTTCTCTCAACTTCAAGGTCTCCCTGTGACAATGGATCTAGCTAAAAAAGTCTTAGTTAGCCATACTACTGAATCCAATAATCTTTCCGTTGATGATATTATGAGGCTTGTTGCTGATGCATACAAAGTACGCGTTTCAGACTTAAAAGCTCGAAATAGACAAAAGCCAATCGTTACAGCCCGCCAAGTTGCTATGAAGCTTACTCAAAAATACCTAGAGAAATCGCTCAAAGATATTGGCCGCGCCTTTGGCGGGAAAGATCACACAACAGTTCTTAATGCTATACGTAAAATCGATTCTTCACTTCAAAAAGATTCTGATTTCCGTAGAGATTATGAAGAGATAGAGTCTCGTATCCACAATATCACAGGGGTGTGAATGTGGATTGTGGAAAAAGAGGTTCAAAAACTTGTGCACTTAAATGGGGACGAGTAAAACACATTTTGACGTAGTGAGCATCGAAGGTTACCAACGGGGCTCATGAAAAGGAAAGGTCTATAAAATGAGTTACTTAGGTTCCTTTTGGACAAATCCACAGGGCCTACTACTACTACTATAATTATTTATATAGTTACTTGTTATAAGAGCCTGGGAGAGAATGAATTATGAAATTAAAAATTGAAAGATCTGATTTACAAACGCTTTTAGCAAAAACACAAAACATTGTAGAAAAACGAAATACAATGCCTGTACTTGTAAATGTTCTCTTAGAAGCAAAAAACAATGCCTTAAAGGTTTATGCTACAGATTTGGAAATTAGTCTCACAGATCAGATCCAAGCTGAAATCAAAGAAGAAGGAAAAGTTGCTGTTGAAGCCAAACGACTTTTTCAGATCGTTAGAGAACTTCAAGATGGAATGGTCACTCTTACAAAGAAATCCAATAACTGGTTAGAGATTCGGCAAGATAAAACAAATGTAAATATTGTTGGAGTTAACGTAGAAGAGTATCCGATCTTTCCAACAAACACTTCGCATGAATTCGTAAAAATCAATGCCGATGTTTTAAAAGATATGATTGAGAAAACAATCTATAGCGTTTCAAACGATGAAACTCGCTATCACCTCAATGGTGTTTATTTTGAACAACAAAAAGTAAATGGTGGATTGCAATACCGAATGGTTGCAACAGACGGACATCGATTAAGTCTAGTAGATCGAGTTGCTCAAGAAAATGAGTCTGCAGCTCAGATGCCTCAGGCTGGAGTTATTATTCCAAGAAAAGGTTTAAATGAAATTCGAAAGATTATTGAAAGTGCTCCTCAAGGGATTATTGAAATGGCCATTGAAGGGGCACAGCTAATTGTCCGACAGGGAACAACAGTTCTTTTAACTCGTCTGATTGAGGGGAAGTATCCCAACTATCAACAACTTATTCCACAGGTACTCAAACAAAAAGTACGAGTTCCACGTTCAAAGTTGATTTCATCTCTTAAAGTGGCTTCTTTGTTAGCCAATGAAAAATCTAGAGGTGTAACGCTTTCTTTTGACAATGGGGTACTTGAGATTTCTTCAAATAATCCAGAACTTGGAGATGCAAAAGAAGAAGTTGAAGTGGATTACTCTGGGGAAAATCTGAAGATTGGATTTAATGCGCGTTATCTTCTAGATGTCTTAAATAGCTTTGAAGAAGACAATGTTGATTTTGAACTTAACGATCAGCTTTCACCAGGACTTTTAAGACCTGAAAGTGATAACAACTACACTTGCATCATAATGCCGATGCGAATTTAAAGTTTTCAATGAGAATAGAATCTCTTCGTTTGCTGGAGTTTAGAAATATTGAAAAAGTATTTCTAAACTTTAATTCTGATGTCGTGATTTTTGTTGGTCAAAACGGTCAAGGAAAATCCAATCTTCTAGAGGGCTTACATTTGGCTTTATCAGGCCACTCTTTTCGCCCGTCAAAGACTGAGCACTTTTTAAGAACAGAACAGAATTCCAAAGTTTCTGCCTCTACAGCCGGAATTAGCTGCCAAGTCAAAAAGCAATCTGTGGAAAATCAGGTGGAAGTTGTGATTCAGAGATCAAAAGTCATCAAGCTTAACAAGAAACGTATGAGTGCTTCTAGGATGAATGAGCTTTTCCCTCTTGTGATGTTTAGTCCTGAAAGCCTGACTGCGATTAAGGGTGGACCCGAACAACGGCGAAAACTCCTAGACGAGGTTTTAATTAGCACACATCCTCAGGCGGCAAAAACTCTGACAGATTGGACACGTGCTATGAAGTCTCGAAATCGAGTTTTAAGAGATTTTTCAGAGGGAAAACTAACGCAAAGCAAAGCAAATGCTCTCTTGGAAAGCCTCAACCCCAATTTTTTTCGCTTAGCAAATGAAGTCACTCTTTCAAGGCTTAAAGCACTTCAAGAGATTACCCCTCTGATGAATGAGGCTATGCGCGATATTTCAGAAGGTCAGGATGTGGAAACCTCTGTGGATTATGTGATTAGCGAGCAAATTTTTAATGAGGAAAACAAAGATCAAATACTTAATGCGATGCTCTTAAGGTCGGAAAAATTACATATGGCAGAGTTGGCTTCAGGAACGTCTTTGATTGGCCCACACAAGCACGATATCCGAATCAAATACGGGGGGCAGGATGCTCGGTATTATTGCTCGCAGGGGCAGCAGAGAGCGCTAATATTAGCTTTCAAAATATCACAGATGGTGTATCATTACCGTCTTCATAATAGTCGCCCAATTTTGTTTTTGGATGACGTTTTTTCGGAGCTAGATGAGACCAAAAGAAGGTACCTTGTTGAGTTCTTAAAAAAGGTTGAAGCGCAGACGTTTTTGACGACAACTGAGGTGAACTTTGGTGAGAATTTTTCTGATCAAAGTGTTCAGGTTTTTCAAATCAAAAACGGAAAAGTGATAACTGACGAAGAGGTAGTACTTGTCTGAAGATTCTGTAACAGCAAATGTCGCACCAACAGAAAGCTATGGTGCAGAGTCCATCAAAGTTCTTGAAGGGCTTGAAGCGGTTCGAAAACGACCAGGGATGTATATTGGCGATACGGTGACACGTGGGTATCATCACCTTGTCTATGAAATCGTAGACAACTCTGTTGATGAGGCTTTGGCTGGGTTTTGCAATAAGGTCACTATAACTCTTCATGCAGATGAATCTGTAACAGTTGAAGATGATGGGCGTGGAATTCCAGTAGAAAAGCATCAACAAGGAAAGTCCACCCTTGAAGTCGTTATGACGGTTCTTCATGCTGGTGGAAAATTTGATAGTTCAACATATAAAGTTTCAGGTGGACTACATGGTGTTGGTGCCTCTGTAGTGAATGCTCTATCAAGTAAGTGTGTTGTTGAAGTCAAAAGATCTGGAAAGGTTTGGAAGCAAACTTACGAACGTGGAAAACCAAAAGGTGAACTACAAGAGGTTGGAACAACTGAAAAAACAGGGACAAAAACAACTTTTAAGCCGGATCGAGAAATTTTCAAAGACGAAGATGTTGTATTTAAATTTGATACTCTAGCAAATCGTTTTCGTGAATTGGCATTTTTAAATGCTGGACTTCATATTATTCTCATTGATGAGCGAATTGATAAAAAACAAGAGTTTCAGTTTTCTGATGGAATTGTTGAGTTCGTTTCTTTTTTAAATAGTAGTAAAAAAGCGATCAATTCCAAAGTCGTGAGTTTTACTGGAGAAAAAGACGGTGTAGAAGTTCAAATAGCCATGCAGTGGAATGATTCTTATTCTGAATCTGTTTATACTTATGCAAATAATATCAATACAATTGAAGGTGGCACACACTTAGCCGGGTTTAAAGCAGCACTAACTAGAACGACAAACTCTTACGCCAGTGACAAAAAACTTTTAAAAGGGATGAGCGGTAATCTTGACGGAGATGACATTCGTGAAGGGTTAACGGCTGTTTTAAGTGTGAAGGTTGGTGAGCCTCAATTTGAAGGACAAACAAAAACCAAATTGGGTAATACTGAAGTAAAGGGAATTGTTGAAACGCTTGTGAACGATAAACTTTCTGATTGGATGGAAAGAAACCCAGGCCCTGCAAAGTCAGTTATTACAAAATGTGTCGATTCAGCAAGGGCTCGAATGGCAGCCAGAAAAGCTCGAGAGTTGGCTCGTAGAAAAACAGCGCTGGATTCAGGAAATCTTCCAGGAAAAATGGCAGACTGCCAAGAACGAGACCCGGCAAGGTGTGAAATTTATTTGGTTGAGGGAGACTCCGCAGGAGGATCTGCAAAGCAAGCCCGTGATAGAGCCACACAAGCGGTGTTGCCTCTTAAGGGTAAAATTCTCAACGTTGAAAAAGCACGCTTTGACAAGATGTTAACCAATGATGAAATCAAGATGATGATTTCAGCTCTTGGAACAGGCATTGGCAAAGAGAATATGAATGTCGACAAGATTCGTTATCATAAAATCATCATTATGACGGATGCGGATGTGGATGGTTCTCATATTCGTACACTTCTTCTTACATTCTTTTATAGACAAATGCCTCATGTGATTGAAAGAGGTTATGTGTATATTGCTCAACCTCCACTTTATCGAGTCAAGAAGGGAAATTTTGAGGAATACTTAAAAGATGACAAAGCTTTAACAAATTTCCTACTAGATTCGGGTGCTGATAAGCTCAATATTACGAATGCAAATGCTGGAATGACAAAAGAAGTCTTGAAAAAACTATTCTTAGATATTCAGAAGTTTGAATCTCTTTTAAAGGGAATTTCTATTAAATTTGAATCTGAAATTTTAATACATCTTCTAAGAAATAAAGTGAATATTGTAGATGCGGTCAAATCTCCTGAAGCTATGGAAACTCTTTTGAAAGAAGCTGTTCAAAAGATGATTGAAGATCCGCTCAATGGAATTTCTGAAGCAAGTTATGATGTTGAGTCCGATGAAGAGCAAGGTGGCTGTACTGGAGTTATTACGACAACCCGATTTGCTCAAAAATCTTTGACTCGAATTGATAGTGTGTTTGCTGAGTCTCCAGAATTTGAAGAGCTTTTTGGAATCTGGCAGAGAATGACATCTGTCGTACCTTTACCAATTGAATTGGAATTGGATTCTGGAGATCAAAAACTATTTGAAACGTATTTGGAATTTAATTCTTGGGCGATGGAAGTTAATAAAAAAGGCTACTATATTCAACGCTATAAAGGTCTTGGTGAAATGAATCCCGAACAACTTTGGGAAACGACCTTGAATCCAGAGAATCGAAGTCTACTACAAGTGAATATAGGTGACGCAATGGATGCGGATGAAACATTTAGCGTTTTAATGGGTGAACAAGTTGAACCTCGACGGAAGTTTATTGAAGACAATGCAAGGCTTGCTACTGAGTTGGACGTTTAATCATGAGTGATGAAGTAACAAAAGAAATTACAAATGGTGTAGATATTGAAACGGAAATGCGTGAAGCGTATCTCCAATATTCAATGAGTGTCATTGTTGGACGAGCTCTTCCAGATGTAAGGGATGGATTAAAGCCTGTTCATAGACGCGTACTATTTGCTCAACATGAAATGGGTAATGTTCACAATAAACCCTATAAAAAATCAGCTCGTGTTGTTGGGGATGTGATTGGTAAGTATCATCCACATGGTGATGTTGCTGTTTACGATACGATTGTTCGTATGGCTCAAGATTTTTCTTTGCGATATCCGCTTATAGATGGTCAGGGGAACTTTGGATCTATTGATGGTGATAGCCCTGCTGCAATGAGGTACACCGAGATTCGCATGACCAAGCTTGCTGAAGAGCTTCTTGAGGATATCGACAAAGACACTGTTGGCTTTGCTCCCAACTACGATGACTCTCTCACAATTCCAACGGTACTTCCCTCTAAATATCCAAATCTTCTTGTTAATGGAAGTTCTGGGATTGCTGTTGGTATGGCAACAAACATCCCACCTCATAATTTGAGCGAAGTGATTGATGGATGCATTAAAATCATCGATGAGCCAGACACGACAATTGAGGAATTGATTTCAATTATTCCAGGGCCAGATTTTCCAACCCGTGGTGTGATTTCAGGAAGAAATGGAATTGTTAAGGCGTATAAGACAGGTCGTGGAATCATTACGATTCGAGCTGTTGCTGAAATTGAATCGATGAAAGGCGACAGGGAACGAATTGTTGTTACAGAGCTTCCTTATCAAGTGAACAAAGCTCGATTGATTGAATCCACTGCGGGTCTTGTAAAAGATAAGAAGATTGAGGGAATTTCTGACATTCGTGATGAATCTTCTCGTGAGGGTATGAGAATTGTTCTTGATTTGAAGAAAGGTGAAAATAGCGGAGTCATATTAAACAGGCTTTACAAATACACCCAACTCCAAGTGAGTTTTGGAATGAATATGCTGGCTCTAGATCATGGGACTCAGCCAAAAGTATTTGATCTAAAAAATCTTTTGCAATCGTTTGTAAATCACAGACGTGATGTCGTTACCAAACGCTGCATTTATGATCTCAAGAAAGCTCAAGAAAGAATTCATATCCTTCAAGGGTTGAAAATTGCACTAGATAATATCGATGAAGTGGTTGCTACAATTCGAGCAAGCCGTGAATCGGCACAAGCTAAAAAAGCTTTGATGGAAAAATTCAAACTTTCTGAAAGCCAGTCACAAGCCATTTTGGATATGCGTCTTGCACGTCTTACGGGTCTTGAGAGACAAAAAATTCTTGATGAGATTTCAGATTTAGAAAATAAGATCAATTGGCTTAAAATGGTTTTGGGCGACGTGAATGAAATCTACAAAATTATTAAAGAAGAGCTTTTTGAGATAAAAAAGAAATACGGAGATGAAAGACGAACCAAGCTAGAAGCAGACCAAGAAGAACTAGAAGATGAAGATTTGATTGCAAAAGAAGATATGGTTGTAACGGTCACTCACTCTGGCTATATCAAACGTATTCCTATTGATACCTACCGTTCTCAAAACCGTGGTGGGAAAGGCCTTAAAGGTATTGAGACACGCGATGAAGATTTTGTAACAAATATATTTGTGGCCAACACGATGACAACCCTTCTAGTTTTTACAGATAAAGGGAAAGTCTATTGGTTGAAGGTTCATCGCCTTCCTCAAGGGTCGCGAACCTCTAAAGGTAAGGCTATTGCCAATGTTGTTAATATTTCTGGACAAGACAAAGTTCGAGCAATCCTTCCTGTTGATACATTTGATGATGAAGGAAATGTGGTTCTTCTAACTGAAAAGGGAATCATTAAGAAAACGGCTTTGACTGCCTATTCACGCCCACGTCCATCTGGAATCATTGCACTTACAATTGATTTGGATGACAGCCTTGTAGCGGCAGAACTCTCCACAGGTAAGAGTGATATTTTTGTAGCAACAAAAAGTGGAATGTCGATTCGTTTTGATGAATCCAATGTCAGAGCAATGGGCCGTACGGCTCGAGGGGTGAAAGCGATCACCCTTTCTAAAGATGACATTGTTGTGGGAATGGAGATTCTTGAGAAAAATGAAAATGACTCAATACTCATGGTGACTTCAAAGGGGTTTGGAAAGCGCACACCTGCTTCAGAATACCGTACTCAGTCGCGTGGTGGTGTTGGGCTTATTACGCAAAAAGTGAATTCCAAAGTCGGTGAAGTTATTGGTACAACCCTTGTTGAAGCTATAGATGATGTCATGATCATTACAAATAAAGGACAAGTGATTCGACTGGATTGTAGTCAAATTTCGGAAGTTGGACGTAACACTCAAGGCGTGCGTTTGATCAATGTGAAAGATGGTGAATCTGTTACTGGAATTGCACTCATTGCTGAAGAGAGCGATGAGATATCAGAATAAAACACTTATATTATTTTCAATGATACTATTTTTTTTAGGGTGCAGCTTCTCTACTGAGGAGTTGTATTTTGAAAAAGCCACCAATGCTGAAAAAGAAGAAAAATATGATTTGGCACTTAATTATTTTTTAAAAACTATTGAGGTAAAACCGGAATCAAATCTTGCCTTACAAGCTGCTCAAAGAGGTGCTTTTGTAGCGCGGTCTTTTACAGAGGATTATGGAGCACTTCTTAAATTTTTACGAGCGATACTTCTTAGGTCAAATGAAATTGATACCAGGATTGGTGCGCAGGCTGAGATTGGTGATATTTATTTTGAAAAACTCGCAAATTATCCAAAAGCAATTGAAGAGTACAGTCGATTATTGACGGTCAAAATGTCAAGCCCACAGAAATTGGACTTTCGATTAAAAATTGCCAAGGCCTACTATTTTATGGGCCAATTTAAACAATCTGAATTTGAAATCAATGAGCTTGAAAAAATTGGAATCCCAGAGACTAAAAAATTTGAAGTCGAATTGATGAAAGGGAATATATACACAGGCTTAAAAAAATTTGATTCGGCCATTAAGGTTTTTCAAAATTTGATTTCAAATTTTCCTGAAAAATCAAAAGAAGAGAAAGTTCGAATGAATATGGTTGTGTGTTTTGAAGAAAAGAAGGAGTTTGATAGCGCTATTTCGACACTTCAAAAGGTGGCACTTGAGAATCCGGATGAAAAAGATTTTATAGATTTGAAGATTGAAAGGTTGCGACATATTAAAGGTCTCCAGCCTGGGGCCAAGGGGTTTAAAAAGTGAAACGAAGTCAAATGGCTCACTTTATAGGACTTGGCTTTGAATTAACGGCTATGGTGGGAATAGGATTTGTTCTTGGAAAAACTGTTGGGGAAAATTTAGGAAACCAAAAGCTTGGTTCCGCCAGTGGAATTCTTTTAGGGTTTGGAGTTTGGGTGTATCGACTTCTTTATCTAGTAAAAAGGGCTAACTCCAAAGATGCAGATTAAGCGATGGCATCAATTACACGCCGCACTAGTTTTTTTGGGTTTTAGTCTTATTTATGCTTTCACAAATCTATCAAATGCATTTTATTGGGCTTTTGGAGCAATGGTCGCGCAAGTGAACGTCCTCATTTTGTCGTATACCTGGAAGCGAGTTATAGAGAAAAAATCAGTTGCCTTGGCTTTTCTGGGCATTGTATCTAAGTACGCGATTTTGATGATTTTGCTGGAAAATTGGGCGTCGCATGATATGACTGCTTTGCTTTGGGTTTCAATGGGGTTTGGACTTTTCATTTTGACCTCTGTCATCCAAAGTTTGATGCCGAATCAGTTTTCAGGAGAGGAAGTGAATAGTGGCAAGTGAAGGCGGACATTTTAGTTGGTTACAATTTGCTCCAGGTGTGGAGCACGAGACAATTCATGTTGCAACTTTTGCTGTAGGTGCAGTTGTGTTTTTAGGGTTGGGAGTTGCTGCGACAGCGGCACTAAAATCTGCACCGAATCCGGCGGAACCTTCAGGTAAGTTTAACCTTCGTGGCTTTTTTGAAATCATGCTCGAGTTTATTACCAAACAATCTGATGACATTATTGGGCATGCGGGAAGAAAGTTTGTACCATTTTTTACTTTTCTATTTCTATTTATATTTTTCAATAACCTTGTGGGACTTCTTCCTGGAATGACTCCTGCAACGGACAATATCAACACGACGTTTGCCATTGGGATTATCTCTTTTATTCTCTATAACGCAGTCGGAATTAAAGAACAGGGTTTGATTCCATATCTTAAACACTTCGCAGGCCCTGTTACAAAGGGGTTTTTTGTTATCATTGCGATCTTACTTTTTGCGATCGAACTTATTTCACATCTCTTTCGTCCGTTTACTCTAGGTTTAAGACTTATGGGTAATATGACTGGTGACCACACAGTACTTGGTACCTTTTTGAACCTCGTGCCAGTTGGAGTTCCAGTGATCTTTTATGGTCTTGGGCTTTTTGTGTGTTTTGTACAAGCTTTGGTATTTACCTTGTTGTCGATGGTTTACGTTTCCATGGCACAAGCTCATGATCATTAACTAAAGGAGATCAATATGAAGAAAATGGCGTACACAGTAGCAGCCTTTTTTACGACAGTATTCACAACAAGCTTTGCACTTGCTCAAGATGGTGCTGGCTATGGTGGTTTAAGCCCACAATCTGCAATGGCAATCGCACTTGGTATTGCAGCAGTTGGTGGAACTCTTGCACAGGGTAAAGCAATCAGTGCTGCTCTTGATGGAATTGCACGTAATCCATCAGCACAAGACAAGATTTTTACTCCAATGATTCTTGGTCTAGCATTTATTGAATCGCTTGTGATTTTCACACTCGTTTACAAGTTTTTCTAAAAGAAACCTTAAACGAATCTTTAAGTTTTAATCTGTTGGTCGAGTCACAGGGAATACGCTCCTTGTGGCTTTACTAGACTTTTTTTATTCAATCTTATTGTTTCTTTTAAGGCCCAGGACAGAGGTCTTGATCATCTTCCTAAACACTCGAATTTCTTAAATTTTCATCCGATAGACTTGTGGATGGCAAAAAAGAAGAAAAAGACCAAAAAGAAAAAAAATGTGAGTCAGGCTGAGGTTAAAAAAACTGAAGCAACTCAAAAAAAAGAACGTGCAATTATTCTTGCATCAGATCTAAAGAAGTATTCTCAAGCAGGGCAATTTCTAACAAGACGTGGTGTGGAGACTGTAGTTTTAAGCTCATTACCTGAATCTATAAAAGCTATAACTGAAGGACGTCCACAGTTTGCTTTTATTAGTTACAATTTAAAAAATGCCAATATTAAAAAAATGGAAAAACTTTTTCGAACAACGTTCAATATCGAATCCATTGTCTTTGCTGAATCAGGAGATTCGGTAACAGCAGCAAAACTTTCCAAAGAAGGGTTTAAATACACAATGCGCGCTCCAGTGAGTGGGCCCGGTATGTATATGCAAATTCAAAAAATTCACCGTGAACGTACAATGGCTGAGAAACAAACGGGTAAACCCAATTTCAATCGAAATACGGTCACTCAGAAGAAAAAACCGTTTGTTGTTTCAACAAGTGATTTTGACCCGTCTCTTGATGGAGAATGGAGTCAAGTCGGTGGAAGTGGAAGGAATGCAAATTGGCAATTGCAAAATTCCAGTAAACCTACGACCTATGGAAACGAATCAGGTGTTTACAATTTTCAAGGTGAAAAACCTCCTGAGAAAACAGCAAATGGTTGGGATTTTCCAGAGGGTGGAGAGCTTCAGTTCCAACCAAACGAACAAGAGAATCCATCACAATCTGGTATGATGAACTTTCAAAGCGGAAGTGGTTCTGAAAATAAATCTGGCCCGGCCTATGTGCCAGATGAAATTAAAAGCCAGGTTGGTTATAAAAAACATCAAGAGCAAGGATCCTCAAATTCGAGCCCTCAATTTTCAAAAGATGGATCTGGAGATCCGGGGGGAGATGCTGGGCGAGAGTTTGAAATGGCACAGGAGCGTGCATTTAACTCAAATTCCACAGATCAGGGTTTTGATGAAGAAAGTGAATTGAAAAGTGGTGAGGGGGCAGAGTTCTCTCCAGCAGAGAGTGAGAGTGAAGAGGATACTGTAGAAAAAAAAGAAGAGAATGCAAATGGCTTCCAAGCTGAGCAGGAGAGCTTAGAAAGTAAAGAATTTGGTGCTAGAGAGGGTTCAGGAAATTCCAATGAGTTTTCTACTCAAGGTGAGGAGCCTCCCCAAGAGGAGAAATCTGCATCTGGTTCTGGGCAGAATTCACCAGAGTTTTCTGCCTCAGAAAATGAAGACCCGACACTTGCTGCGGAACTCTCCCCATCAGTGAGCGAGGTTGAGCCTTCTTCCCAAGAAGAAAGTGAAGGCTCAGGTGAAGGTGAACTTTCAACAATGGACAATGAAGAAGACTCACATTCAGGTGAGTTTTCTAAAAGTGAAGAGGAAGGGGATCCACAAGATAAGGGTGAAGCTTCAGAGAAAAAGAATTCAAGTGACATTGAGAAAAATGAGGCGGAAGAAGAGAACCCATCTAAACCTTCTGTTCAATTCAAAAAATCAGAAACCGGAGCACCAGAGGAGGAAAAAAAGAAAGAACTCTCTGAAGGGCTTCGAGCAACTCTTGAAAAAGAGTTTTCACATAACGAGAGCGTTGACCAAATAAGTGAAAGTTACTTTGTTGAGCGTGTTTTTGCTGTTGGCATTGAGAGTCCTGAAGTCAATGGAGTTATGATCTTTGGAAAGGGGACGAATACGTCAATTGAACCAAATCTGATTCAATCTTTAAAAAAGGGCATGCTTTCTAGTTTTGAAAACACATCTGAAATTCAAATTTATGACTGTGAACTCAATATAGACAAATTTGATCTTAAATCATGGGCTACAGAGAAGGCAGATTTTTTTATCGAAGCTAGGGATGGAGATTATCCAGTTATTTGTGCGTTTATTTCAACAGCTGAAGCAAGTGGGAAAATTACAAGTACAAACAATGAAGGAATGTTTGAAATACCAACAGCTGCATTAAATATAGAAGTACCTGTCTCTTTCAATGTATTTTTACATTTCAAGAAGAATAAAAAATATATTCGTTATGTGAGAAAGGGTGATTGTATCCAAGATACTCAACGAACACACTTGATAGATTGCAATGTCGATTCAGTCTACATAAAAAAGGATTCATACATCAATTACAAATCCTATATTTTAACATGTTACATGCTCGTGAAACTGGGGAACTCTTATGGAACCTTAGATGAAAAACATGTTGCGGCTTAGAGTGTACAATTATTTTCTGAAACCAATATAAAAATTCTTGAAAAGTAAATGTCGATTCTAATTTTTTCTTCTAACAAATCCCAGAAGCAATAGAGGAAGACCTAGTAGACCTAGTAAGCCAGCAATATTGGCATTTGATGTTTGCATTGGAGTTGCTCCAAGGCTGCATCCACCCATATCAGAAAATGCTTCTGTCACAACGGGAGGGACGCCATCACCTTGTGCTGAGGCATCGCAAAGTTGTGGATTTTCCTGACAAAACTGTGGATCATCAGGGTTTTGGTTTCCCCCACCGTCCCCACTTCCATTGTCTTCTGGAGTCATATCTAGAGCAGCTCGTACATCAATAAGTGGATAGGTATACTCTGTGCGTGCACCATTTGATGCTCGAACAGTTGTGGGTTTTCCACTGTTCTTTATAATATCCATTACTTCTTGTACGGTGAGACTTGGGTTTCGACTTAAAATAAGAGCAGCAAGGCCAGCAACATGGGGTGCTGCCATACTTGTGCCGGGCATTCCTGCATAACGATTCCCAGGAATTGTTGAAAATATTGTTTCGCTTTTACTTCCCGGAATATTTCCTCTCATGACATCACCACCTGGAGCGATGACGTCAACAACAGCTCCGAAGTTTGAAAATGTAGCAAGCTGATCGTTTGAGCCAGAAGCTCCAACAGTTAGTACAAATCCAAGTCCTGCTGGAGAAAATCCAGAAGAGTTTTTTGTACTATTTCCGGCTGCAACAACTGGAACGACTCCTTTATCGACAGCATATTGGAATGCATCTCTTGTGGATCTAGGAGGAGAGCTTTCCCCTCCCCAGCTGCAATTGACGACACGTGCACCATTGTCGGCAGCATAATAAACAGAAGCCAAAAGCTCACTTAAAGCTCCCCCAGCTTGTCCGTCGCGAAAACCTTTGGCGGCCATAATTCGTGTGGTCCAAGCAACGCCAGAAACACCATTTCCATTATTGCCAACAGCTCCAATTATACCAGCAACGTGTGTCCCATGGTCGCCACCGGGCTTAGGGTCACCGTCGCCATTTGCTGTGTCGCAACCATAAATATCATCGATACAACCATTGCCGTCGTCGTCGACTCCAGCCGCACCATTCATTTCATTTTCATTTATCCACATATTATTTCTTAAATCTGTGTGATTGTAGTCAACGCCAGTGTCACTTACAGCGACAATCACTTCTGCATTTCCAGTTTCAATTTCCCACCCGGATTCAGAATTGATTCGTTGATGGCTCCATTGTTGGTTGTATTGCGGGTCATTTGGCACAGCAAAAAGATCCATTTCACAGTCGTTTTCTAGGTACGCAACTCGAGGATCTTTTTTGAGTTCTTTTGGATTCAAGAGATCTGATTCAACAACCAAAATAGAAGCAGGAACTTCCATTTTGGAATCAAAAGTGTGGACTAAGCTTTGAGATCTTTCTTGATGATGAATGATTTTAACATTTGCACCAAGAAGTTCTAGTTCGACAGCAAGGTTATCTAAACTATTTGTTTGAATTTGATTGGAGTATCTATTGTCTTTGAGAGAAAGAATGTATCTGCCCTCAATAATTCGATCTTCTGGACACTGAGCAAAAGAAAAGGATGCAAAAAAACAGACTGTTAAAAACCCCCACACGACTTTCATATAGGTTCATTCGGACAAAGGACCTAAAAACTTTCGTGTTTTCTTTGTATGAAACTGGTTAAGTTTTTTTCAAATATTCAGATGTGGCACTTTTACCTAAGAGGTTTAAAGAAAGTGGAAAACCTTTAGCCACTATTTCTCCTCCACCCTTTCCGCCCTCAGGGCCAAGATCTAAAATATAGTCGCTGGAACGAATCACATCAAGATTGTGTTCGATCACAACAACAGAATGTCCTTTATCTACAAGGTCTTGAAGCAGTCCAATCAATCGAGATGTGTCATCAAAATGAAGTCCAGTTGTGGGTTCATCTAATATATAGAGGATATGATTGAGCCCTCTTTTTGAAAGTTCTTTACAGAGTTTGATTCTTTGAGCTTCACCCCCAGAAAGAGTCGTTGAGCTTTGTCCGAGTTTAATATACCCAAGTCCAACTCTCTGTAAGGTTTCAAGTTTTATATGAATTCTTTTATGATGAGTGAAAAATTCAGTGGCTTCATTGATAGACATATCAAGTATATCTGCAATCGACTTTTCTTTGTATTTGACGTCTAGTGTATCTCGATTGAAACGTTTTCCGTTGCAGACCTCGCACTCCACGTAAACGTCGGCCATAAAGTGCATTTCAACTTTGATTTGACCAGCGCCTTGACAATTTTCACAGCGCCCACCTTTTACATTAAAACTGAATCGCCCTGGCTTATATCCTCGCATTCGACTTTCTGGTAGTTGTGAAAAAAGAGTGCGGATTTGTGAAAAAAGTCCAACATACGTTGCAGGGTTTGATCGAGGAGTACGCCCAATGGGCTTTTGATTGATGTCTACAACGTTGTCTATGGACTCAATACCATGAATTTCTTTATGCGGCTGAACAACATATCCTGAATCATGGAAATGATTGCTCATATATCGAAAAAGAGTTTCAAGAATCAAAGTACTTTTTCCACTTCCACTTACTCCAGTTATTGTTGTCAGTTTGTGGAGTGGGAGTTTGACATCAATAGATTTTAAATTATTCCCTGAAGCTCCTAAAATTTCAATCCATTCTGTTTTTGAATCCAAAGAGCGTTTTTTATTTTGAACAGCAGATAGGCGTCCGCTTAAGTATTTCCCTGTCAAAGTGTTGGATTTTCGGATGGTGTCACCTGTCCCCATTCCAACAATTTCGCCGCCTAGGCGTCCGGCACCGGGGCCTAAATCAATAATGTGATCTGCACATAAGATTGTGTCTTCATCATGCTCGACAATAAGTATTGTATTTCCGTTATCTCGAAGTTGAATCAAACTGTCGAGCAATCGAGAATGATCTCTTGGATGTAGTCCAATAGAGGGTTCATCTAAAACATATAAAACCCCAATGAGAGGGCTTCCTAACTGTGTAGCAAGTCGAATTCTTTGAGCTTCACCTCCAGATAGAGTCCGACTGGGGCGCAAGAGGCTTAAATACCCAACACCAAGATTGCATAAAAAATCCACTTTCTCAGTTAGGTTTTTAATAACTTTCTCAACAATCATTTTTTGATTTTTGTTCCACTTAACACCGTGAAGAAAACTTTTGAGTTCAGTTAATGGCATTTGAGAAAGATCTCCAATAGTTCTTTCTCCCAGGTAAACATTTAAGGCTTCATGTCGAAGTCTCAGTCCTTGACACTCGGGACATGTATTTAGAGCAAGTTCATCAATATCCTCAGTTTCATCTTCATACTCTTCAAGGTTATCTAATTCATATTCATCAACATAACCTAAGCCATTACAGGTCCCACAGGCCCCTTTTGGATCATTGAAACTAAAGAATTTAGCTTCAAGTTCTGGGGCATTGAAGCCGCACATTGGGCAAACAGAGTGTTTGGAATAAAAGTCTTCCTCGTTATTTTCAATTTTTAAAATTCTGACGTAACCACCAGAAAGTTCAATGGCGGATAAAACAGCATCTCGAATTCGGCGTTCTAGAGTTGGTTTTTGTACCAGTCGATCAATAACCAAATCAATGTGATGGACTTTGGTTTTTATTAATTTTCCGACAGTCTCTAGATCAACAATTTCACCATCGATTCGGGCTTTCACATAACCAAGTTTGAGCCATTTTTCAAATTCATTATGAAATTCTCCTTTTTTTCCACGAACCATTGGAGCTAGAACAATAAATTTTTTATTTTTCCCAATAGACATCACTTGCTTTACGATGTCGTCTTCACTTTGTTTTACAAGTTCAATGGAATGTGTCGGGCACTTTGCAATTCCAATTTTTGAATAAAGCAGTCGAAGATAATCGTAAACATCAGTCACTGTTCCAACAGTAGAGCGAGGTGATGTGGATGTGGTTTTTTGGTCGATGGCAATGGATGGGGAAAGTCCGAGGATAGAATCTACATCTGGCTTTTTGAGTTGTTCGAGGAAATTTCGTGCGTAAGCTGAGAGACTTTCAACATAGCGTCTTTGTCCTTCGGCATATACAGTGCTGAATGCCAAAGAGGATTTTCCACTTCCACTGAGTCCAGTGACAACTGTAATTTTATCTCGAGGGATGAACACATCAAAGTTTTTTAAATTGTGCTCACGAGCTCCTCGAATTTGTATTCCATCTTTCATAAGTATTGATTCACAACTTTTTCGATTTGATTTTTTATTCGATCGAGTCCTTCTTGAGTTTCAGATTCAAACCTTAAAACAAGCACAGGTTGAGTGTTGGAAGCTCGGGCTAAGGCCCACCCATCTTTGTAGCTGATTCTTATTCCATCGATCAAATTGACTTTGTATTCATCCGTATCTTTTCCAAATTTTTCTTTCAATGCTTCTACAACTCTGACTTTTAGTTCTTCAGTTGTATCAACTCGAATCTCAGGTGTGTTAAAAGCTGTAGGTAAGCCTTCAAGCAAACCTCGAATAGAAGAGTTGCTGTCTCCAAGAGTTTCAAATAACCGAAATGCTGCATAGATAGCATCATCATATCCAATGTTACGATCTGTGAAACACACATGTCCGCTCATTTCTCCCCCAAAGGGAGCGCCCTCTGTTTTGATTTTTTCTTTAATAAGACTATGACCTGTCTTCCACATAAGGGGTTTTCCACCGTGTTTTTCAATGTCATGATAGAGGCGGTCTGAGCACTTCACATCTCCAATGATCAGAGAACCGGGATGTTTTTTGAGAATGCTTCTAGAAAAGAGTACCATAAGTTCATCACCATAAATCAGTTCTCCCTTTTCATCCACAACGCCAATACGATCTGCATCTCCATCAAAACCAACTCCAGCAACGGCTCCGCTTTCACGCACTTTATCTCCCAGTGCTTTCATATATTTTGGAATAGTTGGATCGGGATGGTGATTTGGAAAACGGCCATCCGGTTCTTCAAACAAGATATCGACTTCAAAACCAATAGCGCGGCAAAGGTCGCCTAAAATACTTCCGGCAGCTCCATTTCCACAGTCCATTACAACTTTAACGGGTTTGATATTTTTGAATTCTTCAGCGTATCTTTTTAAATAAAGAGATTTAATGTCAAAGTCTTCAGAGCTTCCTTCTCCGTCAATAAAATCTTGATCTTCTATAATTTTACGTAATTTTTGTATCTCATCGCCAAAGATGGCATCTTTGTCAGCTGTAATTTTAAAGCCATTGTATTCAGGGGGGTTATGGCTACCAGTAATCATAATTGCACCAGAAATATCTTCAATGTAGTGAGTTGAAAAATAAGAGATTGGTGTTGTAATTAGGCCAAGCTGTTTGACTTTTGCGCCGCTTTTTAAAAACCCTTTTGTCATGGCTTGCATAATTTCAGGCGAAGAAAGGCGAGCATCATACCCAAGTGAAACGGTTGGAGTATCTACGTTTTTTTCTTTTTTTAGATATGTTACAAACGCTCTTGCAAGATTTTCCGCAAAACTCATATCAAACTGTTGATTTACAACTCCGCGAATGTCGTATTCTTTAAATATCACAGGATCCATATGGAACCTCCTCATCTATCTCGTAACTTTAGAGAGTTTTATAGCCCATCTTATAGCTTCATACATCGAGGAAAAATCAGCGCTGTCTCCCCCGAATATATCCTTTGCCGTACCATGATCAACGCTTGTTCGTACAAATGGGAGACCAAGCGTCATTTGTACGCCACTGTGGCTTTTATGTAGGGATTTAAACGGAATCAATCCCTGATCATGGTACTGGGCAACCATAACACTGTATCTCTTGAGATGATCTGTTTGGTAGGCGACATCGGGAACCAATGGGCCCTCTAAGTTAGCAATATCTTTTTTCAAACGATCAATAACAGAAGCTGTAATTTCTCTATCATGACTTCCAATAATTCCGCCTTCTCCTGCGTGAGGGTCCAAACCCAATACTCCGATGCTTTTTCTTTGATCCTTTTTTGTAAGATAGGATCGTAATTCATTTGCTGAAGCAATAGCTGCTTTAAGCTGAGAGGGTGTAATTTGAGTGGAAAGTTCTGAAACTGCTAAGTGATCTGTAACTAAAACTGTTGAAAAAAGGGATCCTACAAAACACATGCTTATCTTTGAATTGGGGTTTTGTCTTCTTAATATGTCTGTGTGCCCTCGGTCACTAAGCCCCGCTTTTTGAATTTCAGTTTTAGAAAGAGGTCCTGTGACAATGCCGTCTATATAACCACACTTGGCTGCTTGGATAGCTTCTTCAAACCAATTAGCTGGGGAGCGAGAGCTTTTGATATCTACAATTGTTTTTGCATCACCATTTATTGTATTTAAGGCTTCAGGCCAAGATTCAACGGTTTTTAGCTCAAAAACTTTTTTAAGTCTTAAGAGGTGAGATGGGTGGGTGTGCCGTGATCTCCAAAATAAGAATTGCGTATTTTTCTGGGGCTTTAGTTTTTGAAGTGCTTTTGAGGCAACCTCAGTGCCGATACCATCTGTGTCACCAGTGGTGATACAAATAATCTTAGGATTTTTTGACACGGTTAGTTCACTCGAATAAACGATTGCCGACGTTTTTGGTCCAACCAAAAAGAAAACTGGCGTTTGAATGCCTCTTGATACAACTGACTTCGGATAATTTCTTTTTGTTTATTAAGGATTGGGTCTGAGATTACTCTTCTATCAAGAAGTTTAAAAATATGAAATCCAAATCGACTTTTTACAAGCCCTGAAGTTTCCCCAGGAGATAAATCTCTTACAGCATTTTCAAACTCTTTTGCAAACTCACCAGTACGAAATGTTCCAAGAATTCCGCCTGAGGAAAAGTTGGGATCTTCACTATGCTTGGAGGCAAGTTTTTCAAAACTGATATTTTCATTTACAAGTTTTAAAACTTCTTCGGCACGAGATTTTGCAGAGGCAATGTCGCCACTTTTTGGTCGAAACAAAATGTGCGCGATTGTGTACTCAAAAGATTGTTTTTTGTGACGTCCTGGGTTTTTGGCATAGAATGCTGTTGCGACATCATCATCTGAAATTTTAATTTTAGATGTAATTGCCCGTTCGACCAAAGATTGGCGCTCTAGTCTTTTTCGTACAAACTCTTGGTAATCAGAAAATCGTACACCTTGTTCTTTCAAGGCAGCCTTCAATTGATTGCGAGAAATGTTATTTCTCTTTGCAATTGTCCGTATTTCTTGTTCAATTTTTTCAACAGTGACAGTGAGGTTTTGTTTCTTTACTTCAGAATCGATAAGTTTTTCGTTAATAATATGCTCAATAAGTTTTTTACGACTTTTTAATAAGGCCTTTCTATCTGTTACAAGAAGATCGTCTACAAGTTGCCCGTGCCGAAGGCTTTTTTGGTAGTGTGTGATATCAGATTCAGTAACAAGTTGATCGTTTACAATTGCAACGACACGCTCAACGATCTCAGCGTGGCTGAGAGGAGTCGTTAAAAGCAGGATAAGGTATAAAATTTGAGTTTTCATTTTTCTCCAATTGTTTCCACCCGCACTGAATCGATCAAGGAGTCATTTCTATAAACGTCTGCAGCGCGAGCCTGATCTTCGAGCCAGGCAGAGTAAGCGGCCTGTTCTCTATCAGCCAGTAAAGTGCGTCGGATCTTATCTTTTGCCTCTTCAAATGTCCATTGGCGAGCAGGTTGAAATTCCTCAACTCGATAAATATGGTAACCATACACCGATTTCAACACAGCGCTCCAGGCTCCTTTTTTCATTCGAAACGCGCGATCAAAAACCTCAAGCGTCCCTTCTTCGATCCACCCTGTATCATCTTGCTTTGGAGCAAAGCTTTCAAATTTCTTAGAATTGACAAGTCCCTTTCGAATTTTTCTAGCATCATCTTCTTTCTCAACAAGAATTTGCTTAAGACGCACCCTTCTCTTTTCCTTGTATGTACTTTTGTTGGCGTTGTAATAAGATCTCATTTCTTCAACAGTTGGAGGGTGAATCTCTTCCCGGATTTTATCAAAAACTTTTTTCTCAAGAAGAGTTTTTCTAAGCTGGTCACGCCATGTGGAAATGTCGATTCCTGCAGAGGCAAGAGATTTTCTAAAACTTGTGTCGTCTGGATATTGGGCCCTTACGTCATCGACTTGTTTGTCGAGCTCTTCTTCATTTACAGAGATTTTATTTTTTTTAGCCCATGTTTTGACTACAACTTCATGTATATAATTTTGAATAACACTTTCTTTGGCTCGCTTGATATTGATAGGGTCTTTTGCCATCAGAGCATCAAATGGTTTTAAGGTTTCAGAGAGAAGGTTTCCAAACCCAATGGCTGTAAGGGTAGAGTCGTTCACTTTGACGACGGTTTGATTTAAGACACGATCCTTTTTAGTGGTACAGCCACTAAAAAGGACGAGTGAAAAGGTCAATAGTAGTTGAATCATTTCAATAACGATTTATTTGTAGAAATTTTATATTTTTTCTTAAGTGATTTAAAATAGGAGTCAAAGATAGCTTTTCGTTTTTGTTCAAAAACGCCAAAGCGAATCTTTCTTTTATTGGCCTTGCTGTAAGGTCTTTTACCCGTGACTTTAATGATATGAAATCCATATTTTGTTTCAACAAGTGGAGCGACTTTGTTGGTCGATGTTTTTACAGCAGCGTTGTAATAATCTGGTACCATAGTCACTCGTGTTTGCCACCCAAGATCCCCGCCACTTGCTTTAGTTGGAATATCGTCAGTGTACAGACTTACAAGTTCACTAAATTTTCGTTTGCTGGATTGAACCTCTTTGTAAATCTTTTTTGCTCTTGATCGAGCCACGGCCCTTTCTTTGTCTGTTGCGCCAGGACGTACTTGAATCAAGATATGGCTTGTTCGGATTTCAGGATTTGAACGGTAGTATCGTTTCATGTCAGATTCTTTGACTGTAATGTTTTTTGTTTTTTCACTTAGCTTTTTCTCTAAGAGCCACTTGTAAAGAAGCTTACGAATTTCTTTTTTAACCATAGGGTCTTGAGCAACTTTTTGTCTTTCTGCTTCTTGAGCGCCAACTTCAAACCGAACAAGGTCTTCTAAGAAAGTTTGTTTGTCGGGGGGGTTGAGTGTTTCACTTACGACTTTCTCGTATTCTGCATTGAACTGATCAAGCGTGATTGTTGCTTTGTTTACCTTTGCAACGATCTTTGTGTTTTTTGCGCCAAAAGCTGGGGCAGCTAAAAAGAGGGCTGTAAGTGCGAGAGTTATGTGTTTGGGGCTCATCGGCGAACTCCTTGATAAGTTAATAGTTTACGCTAACATCGGCGTGGATCGCTATCAATTAAGTTAGCTGCCAACTTGCTCGTTGCATTAAGCTGACTTTCTAACTCACTTGCTTTGAGGCTCAACTTAGGATCTTCACTCCTTTTTACTGGACCAAGGGAGGGGCCAAGTGTCATCACCACTCTGGAAAAGGGAAGCGGAAGATAGGTTTTGTTCCAAGACTTATTGAAACGAATTGAGCGTTCTGCAAAGAAACCACAGGGGTAGATTTTTGCACCCAAGATTCTGGAAAGTTCAAAAACACCAGGCTTGGCTTTGTGGATAGGTCCTTTAGGGCCATCTACTGCAACTGATGTGACGTACCCTTCACGTCCAAGTCGGATAAGCCCACGCAGAGCTTGCGCTCCCCCACGAGTGGAAGATCCACGAGAAGTTTTCACCCCCAAAAGGTGAACCACACGAGTCATAAGTTCACCGTCGTTACTTGTTGATGTCATGGTTGCCATTTTAAAAAATCGGGTAAATGCCACAGCTGCAATTTCATCTCCATGCCAAAATGCAAATATGATAGGTGTTTTCGGATCTTGGAGATCGCTTTGTAATTCTTGAGGTTCAAAAAGCTTAACACGCCAAGTGGCTGTCCAAAGACGATAAATGAGCCATACGAAGTATGGAAGTATGCGAGTTTTAAACATCTCTAAGCAAGAAGCTTTTTAAATTCCTCGGTGAGTTTAGGAAGAATTTCTAAAGCGTCTCCAACAATGCCGTATGTTGCTTTTTTGAATATAGGTGCTTCGGGATCTTTGTTGATAGCAACAACGACTCGACTGGAACTCATACCAGCGAGATGTTGGATAGCACCTGAAATTCCTGCTGCAATGTAGAGAGTTGGAGCTACGGTTTTTCCAGTCTGGCCCACTTGCATAGAGTGGGGAACCCAGCCTGCATCAACAACAGCACGTGAAGCTCCAACTGTTGCACCGATTGTATCTGCCATTTCACTTAAAAGTTGAAAATTGTCGGCATTTTGAAGTCCGCGTCCACCAGAGACAACGATCCCTGCTTCAGTTAAATCAGGTCGTGTAGAATCTGAAGCTTTTACTTCTGTAGTGGTTACCTTCGCTTCTATACTTGGAGTTTGAAGGTCCTTTACTTCAGGAGTACCTGAAGAAGGGTCATTTATAGGAATTTGGTTTGGTCTCATTAATACAATTTTAATGTCACAATTTTTGAAGTTGACTTGTGCCGAACATTTTCCGGAATAAAGAGGTTTTCTTGCAGTTACAGTATCACCGTTTAAATTCAGCTCGGTACAGTCGGATGCAAAGCCAGCGTTGAATTTTGCAGCAACTCGGGGAAATGCATCTCGTGTTGCTGATGAGCTAGAGGCCAATATGATTTTCGATCCAGATTGTTCAATGGCTGATGCAAGGGTTTCGACAAAAAGTTCTGAATTGTATTTGGAATATTCGGAACCCTCATTGACAAAAATGACTTTGGCTCCAAATGTTCCGGCTTCCTCGGCGGCATTTCTTGCTCCAGATCCGAGAGCAAGAGCGTGGATCTCTGAGTTTGCGTTGTTTGCACATGAGAGAAGTTCTTTTGATCCAGATTTTAGCTTTCCATTACTGTGTTCTAAAAAAATAAATGTTTGGCTCATGGTGACTCCTTAAAGAACCTTTGCTTCTTCACGAAGAAGTTTAGCTAGTTCTGCAACTTGTGTATCCACTTCTCCTTCAATCATTTTGACTGAAGGTCTTTCCGGGGGAAGTTGAAAATCTGTGAATTCAACATATGGGTCTGTGTTTATGCCTAATTCTGTTGTTGTTAATTCTGTAATAGGTTTCTTTTTGGCTTTCATGATTCCAGGAAGACTTGCATACCTTGGGTTGTTTAAGCCTTTTGTTGCTGCGATAACAGCAGGAAGCTTTACGTTTAAAATTTCTTTAGAGCCGCCTTCGACTTCTCGATCTACAGCAATAGAATCTGCAGTGTAAGCTGTTTTTGAAATGACAGTTGCGTGAGGGATTTCTAAGAAATTTGCAAGTTGCTGGCTCACTGCAGACTGGTTGTCATCGATTGCAACTTTCCCAGTAAATACGATGTGAGCGTCCCCAGTTTTTTTGATGGCCTCTGAAAGAGCGTGAGCAGTTTGGAGTGAGTCTAAATTTTCAGGCGCATCAACTGAAATGGCATTGTCGACACCCATAGCAAGTGCTGTTCTTAGACTATCGACGGTACGAGATTTTGGGCCGACACATAAAACTGTGACAACTGCACTTGGGTTGTCTTTTTTAAAAAGCAGAGCTTCTTCAACAGCAAACTCGTCATAGGGGTTCATCACCCACTTTATTCCAGAAGTGTCGATTCCATTTCCGGAGAGTTTGATTTTGGATTCAGTGTCAGGGACTTGCTTGATACAGACGTATACATTCATCGCGTTCTCCTTGATCGTTGGGTATAGACTGAAGGATAGTGAATCGCAAAGAGTTTCAAAGGGTTCGCACCGCATAAGAACGTTGGTTTTTCCACATTGTGCACGAATTTATCCACAATGAGCTAGAAATTATCCACACAATTGTCCACAAAAAATAATTCGTTTTTTGACACACCTCAATTCACCTTTGGGAAGTTCAACTGACTCTAATTTAAGCAACCTGTTTCACCCAAGATGACACATCTCTCTGATAACTCTATTGAAATGCAGCTCAAGTAAACGACAGAAATCACCGAGACCAAGACAAGGAGTTGTTATGCGTCAAATTGGTGAAATTATGGAAGAAATGGGGTTTGACAAGAAGTCCTCAGAAAGTACTCAGGCCGCATTCTTGAAGCACCTTTTTAAGAAGGCTTATGGTGTGGAAGTGGAGTTGCCTAAAAAGTATCAGCAAAATGAAAAAGACGGTAAACAACTGAATTTGTTTGAACTCCCAGAAAAAAAGCGTGGAGCATAGAGCTTTTTTGCCAATGAGATAAATTGTCAGCAGATTCTAAAATTCGACATTGGTCTATGGTTTCTTCCAGAACAAGCCTCGACATGGCTCTAGGAATCGGCCCCCTGGTCTAACCACTCCTAAAAATTAAATAGAGAATAGGGTTTATCAGTCATTTTGGAGTGTTTCATGGAGGAAGCCAACAATGAAAAGACAGATCCTGTTTCTTATTTTTGTTTCTATATTTGTACTCGGAATTTCAGGAGTTGAAAAATTTCCGACACATGTTCCGGGGCAGTACTTGGTGAAACTCAAGCAAGCCGAGCTTGAGAAATCTCTTACCAGTTTAGAAGCTGAGCTTGGGGTTAAAGTTGCAAGGAAAGTTTCAAAGATTTCAAATCTTATACTTATTGAATCAAGTGAGACTTTGGGAGCCCTTAAAAAAAGATTGAAAGGAAAAGCTGAGTACGTTGAAAGAAATGCTGTCTTTCATATTGAATCTCTTCCCAATGACCCAAGGCTTGGTGATCTTTGGGGTATGCACAATACAGGGCAAGTGGACCCTGGTGGCCGACAAGGGGTTGAAGGGATTGATATCGATGCGCCTGAGGCTTGGGAGATCACAGCAGGAAGTCACGACACCATTGTGGCTGTGATAGATACGGGCGTGAATCATCAGATTGCAGACCTCACAAATAACATGTGGGTGAATCAAGCAGAAAAAGATGGCAAGACTGGGGTTGATGATGATGAAAATGGATTTATTGACGATATATATGGTTATGATTTTGCAAATGATGACGGTGATCCAATGGATGATCATGGACATGGTTCACACTGTGCTGGAACAATCGGGGCAGAGGGGGACAACGAAGACGGAGTGGTTGGAGTCAACTGGCAAACTCGTATTATGGGGGTAAAATTTTTAACGGCCTCTGGAAGCGGAACTCTTGAAAATGCAGTTCGTGCAATTGATTATGCCACACAAATGGGTGCGCAGGTTTTGAGTAATTCTTGGGGATGTTCTAGCAGTGCATGTAATTCACAAGCATTGAAAGAGAGTATTGAGCGCTCCTCAGAAGCGGGTCGATTGTTTGTGGCGGCTGCTGGAAACAGTAGTGCCAACAATGATAGCTCTCCTCATTATCCATCCAATTTTGAAGTTGCAAATGTTGTATCTGTTGCAGCAATAAATAACTCTGGCGAACTTGCCAGTTTCTCAAGTTTTGGAAAAAACACAGTCCACTTAGGAGCTCCTGGGCGAAATATTCTTTCCACAACTCTTGAAGGTCTTGAATCTTGGTCGGGCACTTCAATGGCAACTCCCCACGTTAGTGGTGTTGCAGCTCTTGTGCTTTCCAATGAAGATCTTTCTATGGAAGACTTGAAATCGCGATTGATAAATACGGCTCGCCCACTTTCTGCAATGAGAAACACCACAATTTCAGGTGGTATAGTGAATGCCTATCATGCTTTAACCAATACAGTTCCACCACCAGATCCAAATGACCCAGCAGAGTGGGAGCAAATGTCTGTTTCCATTTCCACTCCGCACCCCTACGAGAATAGTACAGAAGAGGAGTGGGAAGTGGATGTTCCGGGTGCTGTACAAATAGCAATCCATTTTAAGATGTTTGATACTGAGAGTGGGTATGACACATTGGAAATATTTGATGCAAATGGAAAGCTTGTAGAAACGCTCTCTGGAAATCGTGAAGGAATATACTCTAAGTTGATAAATGGCTCATCGGCACGGCTTGTCTTCAAATCTGATGCGTCTGTCGTAAAAGAAGGCATTGAAATTGATAAAATTGCTTATAAATAGTTTGAGCAAATATAAAAAGTAGGTTTATATCGCCCCCATGAAATTCTTTGGGGGCTTTTTTTTCATTCTATCGTTGATCTCAGGAAATGTGTTTTCTGATGATGATGTTTTTGGTGGTAAAGAAGTTCCAGAAGGGCATCAGATTTCTCAGGTTGTTGTTGGTCTTACGCGCGGGTCTGATTACATATGTTCAGCTGTTGTTTTAAATAAACACTTTATCTTAACTGCAGGTCATTGTGTCCAACTTAGAATGAATGTGGAGTTTGGCAGAACTCTCTTTTTAAAAGAAAACCCCATTCGCTCT
>JAUICD010000039.1 GCA_030427965.1 Bdellovibrionia bacterium | reverse complement strand
CCGAGTCGCATCCGCAGAATATGCCTGGCACCTAAAAAAAGGGGTCTAAGTGAAGACTTAGACCCCTTATCGAGATTTTCTTTTTTATTATACTATCTAGGTGTTTTTCAATGCACTCCTTGAGAGAAGCGCCTATGACACCTAATTAGCCAGCTGTTGAAACTGCTGGTGGAGTCAACTTCTGAGTCCACATTCCGCACTCTATGATAAGCTTACGAACTCTTTCAATCGCTTCACTGCGATCAACTTTCAATACACTCATGGCTTTACTAATCATAGCTTCTCTTGCCGCCATGTAAGTCATGTGAGACTTCGTTATAGATCCTGTGATGTTTAACATATTTGTAATAAGAGGAGTCAATTCATCTTCCCAGGTTGCAATACACTCAACCGCTTTATTACCTAGAACCTCGTCAATTTGTCTTGAAAAGTTCGCCGCTTTTACTTCAGCAGTCTTAGCGTCTAGTATGCCAAGTAACCCACTGAAAGTGTCTCTTGAAGCAGAGTCAAATGCCGCGGTATCAGATGAGCTGATCTTTCCCTCTTGCTTAAGTCTAGCCAATCGAACGTCAGCTTCACGTTTTGCTGATAAAACCACTCTTCGCGCATTTGCGATCTTAGTAAGAGCCGCATTCTTCTTAGCCGTCGTTGCTGTTCTGTTTTGAGCAACAGCGTCTGAAGTTGCACTGCTATCTGCACCACTCACCTGAGCATTCAATCGGTTCTCAAAGTAAGCTTGTCTTTCTGAAGCACCAATTTTTTCGATATTTGAAACAGCGTCTCCAACTGAGGCCAAATATTGCTCAACTTCTGCTTGAACCGCAGAGCTCACTTTATTTGATTTTTGAAGATTCAAAATCAACTGCTCAAGTTTTTGAGCACCTTGACTTCTCTGAGCTGAATTCGTTGCAGCCAAAAGCTTCACGATTTCTGCGCGCTGAGTTCCGCTAATCAATTTAGCCTCAAGACCCGCTCTCAGTATATTTCGTGTTTGCGAAGCACGGCCAAGATTAACCCCATTCTGGGCTGCTCTTGAAAGAACTTTGACGTTCGCTTCAGCTATCATAGCTATTGTCATTATTAGAGCAAAAGCCACTAGGTTTAATCTTCTTAAAAACATGCCAACCTCCGTTAGACAGTGTAAATTTCTTTTACAGTTCCAATTCTCTTGTTTCACCTAAAACTCAATTTCCCTCGATTTGAGGTCGTTGAACTCCAGATGAAACGTTCTCAACAACTCAATTCAGCAAGTCCAGTGCCAGGTTTATAAAGTACTGAAATCACTTGCCTAACAATCTCCCACGATTTCTCGTATATTAGTTTCTGAGGACATAGGCTTGCAAGTTTCAACTTTCAAATACCAAAATTTACCAACTCCTATGAAATTTGTACGTCCTCTTTTTCTCCACTTACTTTTCATCATTTTTAAACAACTTTCTAAAGTCTTCGATGCGCGGGTTATCTCTATCCTCTAGATCAACATACCCAAGCCAATCTCGACTTGAAGACATCTGTTGAAAAAACTCTGCAAGCTTGTTTTCAAAGCCTTCCCAATAACGACCCACTTTCACAACTCCCATATATGAGGACTGGTCATACACCTGATCCACTGTTGGAGACAGCTCAGAAGGGTCAAAGAAATCTTCCAAATCCCCAATTGCCACAACAAAGCGGTCCCACTTAGCGATTGGAAACTCTTCTTGAACCTCAAGGACCTTTTCAAACCCAGCTTTGTAGTTCGTTCCTCCACCGAGTTTCGCGCGGAAAAACTCATCTTCATCTTCATAGGCATGTGCCTCTGAATCAAAAACGACAAAACGAAATACAAGCTTTGGATAGTTGGCCGCAAGAAGAGCTTTGAGATCATAGATCACCTTTTTTGCTACAGCATAGTAGGGAATCATACTTCCAGATAGATCCATTGCAATTGTCACCTGTGCATTGATATCAGGCTCTTTTGTCTTTGAAAAAGACTCCACAACAATATCAGAGGGTCGAATGATCTCAAGACCGCGCAAAATAATATCTGCCGGATCTTCTTCATCCTCTTCACCACCATCGACGGAATCTTCGGCTTCATCTGTGTAGAGCCCCAAGCCATAGGCACGCTTGCCAATCGTTGGCATCACTTTGCGGCCCATACGGTTGTAAACCTCACCATCTGGCTCTTCAGATTTGGAGCGAATTCCTCCGGCTTTTGGGTTTAAGTTTGGAAGCTCAATGTTCTCACCTAAAATACTTGAGTATCTATCAAATGGAATATCCACATAACTCGGATCCATTCCGCCTTGGCCTGCATCGTCTCCACCAGGTTCATCACCTGGCTCTCCATTGCCTTTGCCTTTGCCATTACCATTGGGGTTTCCATCTTTCCAATATTTCTTACCAGGCGTTCCTCCACCTGAGCCGATATCAAGCGGATCATCTGGATTGAAGGCCCCTGATTTGGATTGAGCTATGCTTTTTGAAAGCCACTCTAGTGCGTATTTCTCACGCTCACTTAGCTCTTCACCTTTATTCAACAGTTCTTTTGCTCGCTCCATTTCATGTTCATAGGGGTTAGAAAGTCGAGTCTCTTTGACCTCAGCCATATTCAAGATTGCAAGACGATCCACCTCAGGCACTGGCTGATCTTCCAATCTTCGTTGGATTTCTTTAGAATCAAATCGAAATGAAGGGACACTTGGAAGAACTTTAAGTCTCACACCTTTTTTTGTACGAGTGATTCCACCATTTTTTAGCGATTTTTCTAAAATCTCCAGTAACCGCTTCTGCACCATTCGCCTATACTCTGAGAGAGCTCTTGGTACCGTTGGGGCATGCATTTGAAGCCCAATCGGGGCGGAGTTCACCGCATCTGCAGAATCTTGCTTCAATCCCTTTGCTGTGGATGCAGAGATCAAATCCATTGTTTCAACCGAACTATTATCTTCACCCACATTGAGTTCTTCGATAAATTCGTTCAATTTTTCTTGAAGCTCCAATTCATAATCATCATCACCATCAGAGCGAATCACCTCTCCCTCTTCAGTGATTTCATACACTTTCACTATTCCATTTCCGGTGACAGTCACACGGACCTTTATATCTTTGTATTTATAAGATGGTCCTCTCGGCGACTCCCACCAGGGCCCAGAGAAAGCAATATCCCAATCATCTGGCATTTCTTCCCAAGATATTTCTGTTTTCTTCGTGTAAACCGTATCAATGCTCACAGGTTGAGACATGATCTGACTATATATATAGAGAGTCTGAACCATCGACTTTGCTTCAAGAGGTATCGAGTTTCCAATAGAGTCGTTTCTATCAAAGCCGAGTTCTATGTAACCAAATTCATTTTTCAAATCCCTTACGACCACACGTGGAAAACTCTCTTTGGAGGCAACTTTTGTAATCACAGATTCGCGAATACGGTGTGGATCTCTTGTCACCACCTCCCACTGTTCTGGTTGCTTCATATCTTTGGGAGGAGGACCAATCGATGGATCCCATTGATTTTTGGCTTTTCTTCCAAGATAGAGGTTTTCACGTGCAATCCACTGATCATCAAGAGCTGTACGCAAAAACTCTTCATCATCCATTACACCCATAATCTCTTTGTTTGCATATTCAACAAACTTTCGATCCAATTCAATCGGCTCAAGACCTTCATTCTCAGCACGATTGTTGAAATTTTCACGAAGCCTTCGCCAAGCTTCAAGACCCAGCCAATAAGGATTGCTCAAAGATTTATAAGTCACCCCACCCATCAGCTCACCTTTTTGAATACGATGAGAAAGACTATCAAATGAGGTATGTGGTAATACCAACTCCTGCATAAGAGTGGCCCAACCCTCATTCATGATTTTAGTTCGAACAGCCCCTGGTATATAGCGATTGAGCCTTTCAAAAAGTCTGGCCATTTCCACCTTCCACTTAGGAAGGTTTGTTGGAAGATTTGCTATAAAAACCTGTAAAATGTTGGGGGTAGAGCTCAAAGGTACTTTCTTCACCTTACCTGAGCGCCACTCTTTCTCTGTTGCCTCATGTGGTTGAAACTCTTCAGGTACTTCCATCACACCACGCGGAATATCCTGAGCCCACATAAGACTTGATAAATACTGATACCACTTTGCAACTTCATCAGGGTGTACTGTGCCATATAAGCTCTCCATCAATTCGTACATCTGATGTGTACCCGGCACCATGTCTATCGTTCTGACCTGTGCCCACCTTGTATGTACACTGAAGTGATTGTGTCCACCAACGTGAAGTATAATTGAGAGCTGTTTCTCAATTGGCAAATCATCTCTATAAAAAGAGTGACGAACATCACTTCCTGGAACCACAAACTCATAAACCAATCCACTTGGGTTTCGTTTTGTTGCAACAATTTGTGCACCATCTATCCAATGACTTACAGGGTATCCATTTGCTCCAAGAAGAGAGTCCAAATCATTTCCAGGCATAAACTCAATGACTTGATTCATTCTTGCTAGACCAAGTTTGTCGTAAATACCTCCCTCTTCAGTCAATTCTTGAATGACCTTTTCATAAAAAGCAACATTACCCTGATCATTATTTCCACTCTCAATAATGGAAACCTGTGGATTCTTTGTCTCTCGCCCAGCTGGTATCAATTCCTTAAAACATCCCTCATGAGAGTAAGACTTAACTAAAAAGAGGAGCACTACTAAAAATAGACTGTTTCTCATTGGCCCTCTCCTTTAATCCTAAGGTAGCTTGGACAATTGGATTCAAAACGTCTTTGAAAACGTTCTACCTTTTCATCTGAAATCGCCTTTATAGATCTAGAACTACCCACAGACTGATGAAGGTAAGCAGATGTTATTGTTGAAAGAGGGGACATTGCACTTTTGAACATAAACTGTTGAAAAGGCATCGATTGACCAAGACTTGAGTCATGGGAAACATACTCCATCACATCCATTATCAGTTTCGTTGCGCTCACCCAATTCAGTTGAGTCATTGCTTTATCCACACACATTAAGAAAAGGCGAGCTTCATCATAACCTGTCATTTGTTCAAATTCGCCTGAGTTTTTGACTTCATCAATTTCATTTCCATAAAGTTTTCCTGAAAAACTCACAAACTCACGAGCCATTATGCTTCCAAAGGCTTCAAACACTTCGGTTGGATCTTTTTCATTCAAACTTTCAATCCATTCCGATGGATCTTCAATAAGTTCTCCCTCACCTTTCATTCTAAAATACTCTAAAAATACCCTGTCCATTTCTCGACGAATTCTCTCCGTCGTATCAATCATCACTTCTAGACGATTTCGGCTTCTCATCTCATCATGATCTTCACCAAGAAAACCACTCAACGACAATGAAGATTCTCTTCTTCCAGAAATATCAAACGGAAAGTATTCACCAAATTCTTTTTCACTTGTAAGAATGTATTCTTCGATTTCGTCCTCTTGTGAATTGGTCAAATCACCAAAGTCCCCCAAGCGCAAACGAATTTCATGAATTGGAAGATGATCGTTGCTTTTTGTGTTTGTAAGAATCGCCAATAGATAAGGAGTTAACCAACTTGTTCTTTTATCAAAGTCCCCTGCCAGCATCTCATCTCTTTGAGAGCTTTGCGCAAGTGCTCCATATAAATGAAGCCGAAACCCCTGGAGCATAAAGTCCATCAATTCCATTTGAGATTTAATGTCATCCGGTCGAACTGCCTGAACAACTGTATTCTTACGGATAAACTCATTGATCTTACGTGAATCAAACCCAGATCGCTCTCCCACTTGAGTAGAACCTGTTGAAAAGTTCTCCCAACTCAAAACCTCATTTTCTGTTAATTTGGGATAGACAAGGTAAAGAGGAGCCTCGGGTACATCTGAAGGAATATTTAAAATACCATGAATTGCAGTTCCTAAAAATTCTCGCGCATTGGCATCTGAAAATTGTTCTACAACTTTATTTAGAATTTCAGGAGTTGCTAATACAAGTCTTGGATTGGCACTGTACTCTTGTTGAGCTGCACTTCGAATTCCATCTACCAGGGATGGAACTTTCGCTTCCATCGGAAATTGACTCAAATCAATGATATCACTCCATCTTGCAAAAAAGGAGTCTTCAATTGGAACATCATCACGCGCAAGAGCTGCAATAACAGATGAAATGAGTTTATCACCATCTGCATCCCCAAACCTTTCTTTCATTTTTTTATCAACAGTCGGGTTGACCGTCATAAAAAGATTCAAGTTGCGAACTGGAATTTCTCGAATTTCTTGTTGTGCCTGTCCATTTCTTGAAAGTCGACTCACTCGTACCATTCCATTGGGAGCTTCAAAAAGAGATTGAATGTAAGCCATGATTTTTGGAAGCACTTTGGATGATGCCTTATGCATGTCATCAAACAATAAAAATCCTCTATTTCCATTTGGTTGTGCCAAAAAGTTTTCTACATGCTCAATTAACCGACTCACAGTCAATTTACTTGGATCTGTCTCACCCTCTTCATCACTTACCACTGTACCAAGGTGTACAATCATAGCTCCGACTTCTTCATCATAAGGTTTATCAAAATCGTAGAGCTTCAATCCCAACCATCTCACCAAGGTTTTGAAGAGAAATGTTTTTCCTGTCGAAGTTCCACCAAAGAGAATTGTCGAACTTGGAATCTGGCGACCTTCATCAGTTCCTCTTGTCTGAGAAAGCACTGTCTCAACAATTCGTGATTTCAATTCAAGAGACCCTTTGTATCCAGCAGCTTCAAGTTCCATTGCAGCTTGATCTGGATCTTTCATTTTTAGCAGTGGGTCACCTTCTTCCAAAACTCCCATACTAAGAGGCATCGGAAACACACGACTTAAAAGTCTTTCCAAATACGAACTATCTAGCAGACGACTACGTCTCAAATTGTTGTCTTCCCCAAGAGATCTTCGCAGTTCAGAAAATGCACGGATAAACGCAGACGTTGGCTCCTGGTTGAATGTTCTTGCTGTGGCTTCTACACGACTCACAAATCTTGAAATCAGGCGTCTTCTCGATTCTTCTTGCTCTAGCCCCTCTTCATTGGCATTAAATTGATACCCAATCGACTCAATCTCAGGTCTTTCAAACAATTTTGTTACAAGAGTCTCTTTCAATTCCTGAGACGGAACATCTAAATGTGTGATTTCAAAATGTTCACGAAAGTCAAAAAACTTACCTTCAAATTGAGTCTCTTGCTCTAGACTTACTAAGTCCTTCTCACTTCCAATAAGGAGAACTGAAACCTTGGGGTCAACTTTATCTTCAATGTTCCAATTCTTAGACCGTCCAGGCTGAAGCTTCTGTCCTTCAGTTGCGACATACCATAGTAAGTGTGGAAATACTGAAGAATCATTCTCCTTACGACTTGAACGTACATCAGTCGGAATGGGCGGAAGAGGTGGTGACACAGAGATCTTCTCTGCCTCTTCTTGCGACGGTTCAGTCTCTTCAGATGCTACCTCAGAGGCTTCCATCGTTTCATCAACTTTTTCATCCCAATTTTTTTGAATTTCTTCTGTATCACGATCATCAATTGAAAAAATATCCCCACCGTTTGCAGATGCTGGATCATACAATTTGTACGACCTTCCAGAAGAATCCTCATCTCGCACAGGTCTTCCAATTTTCACAATATCATCAATTTCTGCAACAAGTGCTACGCTTCGATTTTCAGCAGCACCTCTCATAGCTTCGAAGTTATCCAAAACCTCATCTTGTGAGTTTTTAATTGATCGATCCACTTTAAAAAGGGCTAAATTTGGATTGCTGTGATTCCAAGCACTCTGCAGTGACTCTACATCTGTCGCCCACCGACCCATAATCAATTTGTCCACCAACGTTTTTAAGTCATCTGGCACAACAATGATTCGATGCTTTGGACTCTCTTCTAAGTCAGCGGCTTCCAAAAGAATTTCTGAGAGGTTTGGAAACACTTGATGTTCTTCTTTTGATATAGGTGCACGGTTAGCAGATTTTACTTCAGGCTTAGCCCGATGAGAACTTGGGCCCCAAACGCTCCATGAGGCTGTTAAGAAGTTCGCATTGACTTTAATACCCTCAAGCAACCCAGCCTTAACTTCTGATGCGTTTTTCATTTGAAGCAATCTCCACTCTTCAGGAGTTGCCAAAATCATTGTTGGGACTGTTTTTTCTTTGGTTACAGTTCGCCGGATCTCACGAAGACTCGTATCCTCTCCTTCTAGTGCAATAAGCCCCAGTCGCGATCGATTCGCTTTATCATCCTCATCCTCATTCTCATCCTCAGCTTCACCTTCATTTGAATCCTCATCTGACTCATCCAAATCCTCATTGTCATCTACCAAATCAGATTCTGAAAGAAGTTGTCTTGCATCGGCAAACAAAAGACTTCTGCCAACAGATGACTCTAGCGCAATACGATTGATTTCAGAGATGATTTCCTTTTTTGTCGAATTCTCATCAAATAAATAGAATCGAAAATCCCGTGATTTTTTTCCTTTAAAAGAAAAGCCCGAATCATCATTTGCAGCAAGATTTAGTGTCATCAATTCTAGAAAGTTTTGTTTAAGTGACTCTTCTACCAGAACCACTTGATGCTCAATAGGGGTTCCCTGTTGAGATTGTTTTTCAAGATACTCGCTAAATGCCGGAGATGTTGTGCCTTCCAGTTCTTCAATCATTTCATCTCGAGCACGTTTCTTTCTGTCTAACGCTCCAAATTCAGGAATATCATTAAACACCTTTCCCCAGAATTTCTCAAACCACTCAAAACGTTCTTTCAAATCTGTTTTGAAAGCCATGCTCCATCGACTGACCCACTCAAAAGACTTCCCTTTTTTGGACTCAAAAACTTCATTGGGTCGAATCGTTAAACCACTTCGACCCACATGATGTTTTTTCCGAGGGCCAATCAATTTTCGTACATAACGTCGTGAGGCTCGTTCTTCTTCTGGGTTTTCAACCCAATACACATGCCCAGCAGCATCAAAGTTCAATCTTCGTACCATAGCTGTTGCAGTCATTCTATCGGCCGTTAACCAATATCCATCTTCAGTAGATGACATAGAAAATTTAGGACGAAATCCAGCATCATCATAATCAATTCTATAGCTCTGTATGTATATCCCTGTTGTTTCATCCACTCCAGGAACAGCCTTTTTATTTGTAGGACCAAAGAAGTAGAGTATTGAAAATTCATTGAGTGCTTTACGTCTCCCTTGAATAAGGGTTGCACCTTGTAAACGAGAATATCCGGCAGGGATGCTACCCAAGTTTAAAAGAGGTAAGGAGAGGTTATTGTCTATAGCTGGGCCGCCATCAACGTGCAACAACACCTCAAAGGTCTTCGTTGCAGGACGAAGTGGATCTTTAACAAAAGGAACAACTGTCAATTCGAGTTCAGGAATTTTGCTTCCTACACTAAGAGTTTCGTCAATGATAGCAGCGCGTTTACCGGATTTTTCTTTTCCAAAGGGTTTTAAATTCACTCCCTTAACAAAGTGGAGAACTTTGGATTGAGGAACTCCTTCATCCTCTCCAATTTCGCGTTCTACATAAAATCCCGTTAAATCTTCCAATGCACCTTTTGTATTGTAACTTTTAAACCTCAGGCGTCGTTGGATGCTGACGTCTTCCAAAGTTGTGCCGTAGATCTGCTTCAATTCATTATCTTTTGATGTATCCAAATTTAGATACGGTGTTGTCCTGTCCTCTCTTCTAGTGTAAGAACCACTGCGATTTCTAGAGGTGACATTATCAAACCCATGCACACTACGCCCGGCTTCAGACAGCGCAATGACTCGAGCTTCAAGTTCCGCCTGAGGATAGTAAGTGTCAGTAACTCGAACCGTTTTCATCAATGTAAATGTTCCTGCATACTCAGTGTATTCCATTAAGACCGTGCGACTGTCTTCCCCTGTCTTTTGGTAAGATGCCAAAACCAGATGCTTTACTCCTCTTTCATCATCACTTCTTTTTCGGATATGAGAGACTGAGATATTCTTTAGATCAAGTGGAGTTTCAAACCCAGGAACCCTCTCCATAGGCAGTGGAACTGCATGATATTCATCGGATGAGCCTTGTAGAAATATATATGACGTGTTGTCAATTTGTCCAACAACCGTACTATATGAAAATGCTGTATGACTCTTAGCTGGATAAAAGCGAAATTTCTTTGTATCCACATTGTAGCTTGAAAGACCAAAAACACTCGGATTTGTATTTGGATCTTCAAAAGCCATTGAACTCTCATTATCAGTTGAAACACGAATTCCATATCTTCCCAAAATAGGGTCCACACGTTGATAAATTCTAACTGGCTCTTTGAGAATTGTTGCCACTGGAAGTTTCCTCAAACTTACAGAACCATCCAAAACAGAATAAAGTGGAATTTGCCCAGGTAAGTTCGAACTAGAGGCAGATCGATTTGAAATTGTTTTTGCATACTTCCCAAGCTCAGACCTCCAAGCCTTCATAGCTGGTTGATCTTCAGGTTGTGGAAGCGAATATCTTAAAAGATGAAGTCTTGAAACAACTTGAGATGTATAAGCATCATAAATCAAGCTTTCTAAAGCTCTATTGTTTAAAAATTGATAATCCAAGACAACAGGAGATCTCTTTAGTTTTAAAGCTGAACCAGAGCCTCTTGAATCTTCCACAACAAAGGCAATTGTAATTCCATCTCCAAACTGATTGGGCTGTTTTATAGACATAAGAACAAGTTGTCCTACAGCCAGAGCATACTCGTCTGGGATATACAAGTTTACATTTTCAATGTCAGTTATTGGGAGTATTGGAACTTCGAGGCCCGAAATAGAATCAAACACCTTTTCGTTTGTTCCCAATTCAATGTATGAATCTTTATTCTTATCTCTTGTTTTACTTGAAAATATTAAGATTTTGCCATTGACGATTGAAATTGCTTCGCTTCTTTGAGTCACTTTTGAAATCGGTAAGAAGCCCAAAACACCGTCAAAATTACGGCGAACACCGACGACTTCACCAAGACGAACTGGCAGATGGTTTTGTTTTTTTCCACCAAATGCATAAATCCCAGGAGCGAGGTTTGTTCCATCTGAAGACTCGTCCTCAGTCACGATATCAAAAACAACCTGATTGCCTGCTAAATTGTTTTTGACCCCATGACTCTTATTGCCCTCAGCAGAGTTTGCCAAGGACAACAACAAGATTATTGAGAAAATGGACTTCATAACAAACCTCAAAACTTTGGGTTAAATTCCGTTTCTACGCATCTCAATTCGTGTTCTCAATTGCGTAATCAATTTCAATGCTTCTTTAAAGGACTGGGTATTGTAACCCGAACCATCAAGAAGTTTCTCTGCCTGACGAGCACGTTCTCTCGCGTCTCGTCCTACAGATTTTCCATCGAAATAATCGTGAATTTCCCCCATCGCCTGAGTATCAAGTTCGCTTTCAAGCAAGAAAGCCTCAATAGCTCGTTTCAATGGCACATACTCTTGAGATGGATCTACCACCTGTGCACGGAAGTTACGAATTTCTCCGTAAGCTAAGTCTTTGCCATTTTTTTCACGATAGTGTTTTGCAATCTTCTGTAAACGGCCAAAGTTGATTGGACGCTCTCCACCACCTGGTTCAAGAACCTTTTTTGACTTGTCATCATTTGCAAGAGCCACAATTTCAGCAACGATCTCATTATAAAGTCTATCCACTCGTCCACGATCGCCAGAGAGAACAGCTTGTACATCACGGGTGAGCAATTGAAGAAGGAAAGCCTCTTTCATTTTATTGTGTTCTTCAAACCATCTTGAGCGCGTTTCACCATTTCCAGGTTCAAGTCCACCCTCTTTCATAAGTTGGTCAAATGCTCGATCCACTAGAGCCGGAGTCACTGTGTTTTCATTGTACTTAGAAAGCTCAATTGAGCGACGCAGCCACTCTTCTGCTTTTCGGGCCATAATACCCGACTGACCTTCTTGAAGAAGTTTTGTCAGATTGTCGAGAGTTCGACGAACTGTTGGTCCTGGGTCTGTTTGTCCCATAACCACCTGCATACGCCCTTTGCTATCATAGAAGTACTGTCCGTATTCGTTGACGTTTCTAAGATCCAATTCTTCACCAAAATCGGCAATTTCCTTAGGGTCTGTCACAATTCTTGTCGCAGCCACTGTTAATCCAAGGAGTGTCAATGAATGTGGTGAGATCAATACATCTTGATCCTTATTAGCCGAATAATAAATCGCATAGCGATCCTCAGGCCACAACAACTCACCATTCTCATCTGGAACAGTGAACACCTTATTGATGTCTAGTGGCTCGAGTTTTGAAGATTTTTTGCTCAAATCCTTCATTTTGAATTTGCCAACACCCATCATTAAAATAGCAGTTTTGGCTACTGAGTGAGGATTGATTGGCTGGCGCATCGGGAAAACCCGTGCACGATCTAAAATCGCCTTTGATGGGCCATTATCTAGTGAGTCTTCAATACTCTCATCGTTACTTGAAGCAATCGGAACCACATCAAGTGCCATTGGAGGGGCTCCGCCAAAATCAAGAACACCGTTTTCCATAAGTTCAAGAGCTGTATCAAGTAACCCTTGTGGATTTCTAAAAAATTCATCTAAGAATAGTCCACCACCATCGGCTCGTGGGAAAGTCCCCGTGTACATATAAGAAAGTGCACTTCCAGATGTGTAAACTTGCATCAATGGAATACTCTCTTCAAAGAAAATTTTGGACCACTGTGGATGGCGACCTTGAAATCGAACCACAGATGGAGGTGCATTTGGATCTTTCTTTTTTCTTACAATTTGAACGTATTTACCCAAAACCTCGACATATCTACTTGGACTCAACGTCGCAGCTTCTTCTGCACTCAGCTCATGCTGCAAAATCGCATCAATGATTTCACTTGTCTGAGGATCTCTCTGCAAAACGGGCTGTGCTTTATACCCGATAAGCTCCTGCACCCGTGGGTTAGCAAGTTCGACAACTTTCTCTTGAATCTCAGGAGGTAAAAGCGTGAGAGGAGATCTCTGCATTGGATTTCGAATCGGTCTTCCGTTTCCAACAACACGAGCGTAGGTCTTTAAATAAGGAACATTTTCAAGTCCCACCCATTCAAATGTAAATTCGTAGTAATCTGGGTCAGAAAGTGCAAGCTCTTGAGCAAGTTCACTTAAAATAACAAGAAATTCTGTTTTTCCTGTTCCAGTTGGTCCCTTAAAGAGTAAGAACTTTCCCTTTCGATCTCCACGTGCACGACTGCGGATATAACTCACAAGCTCATCAATGGCCTCGTATTGATCAATGATCAGTCTAGGTTTGCCAGTTCTCTTGAGCTCAATTCCCCTAGAGAGCATTGGCCAAATATTGATTTTTCGACTTTTAAAGTTTGGCTCTATAATTCTTTTGGATTCCTCTCGCTCAATCAAATGCCAAAGCACCTGTGATGAATCCATCACGATATGTGGATGAAGTGCTGCTAAATTTTTCTCAGGATCACTGCTCAACAATGACTCAAGGGGGTAACTATCAAACATCCCACTCAAATCTGCGACAACAACGTCATCACCAAGTGCCTCAAGTAAACTGGGACACTCTTTTGTTCCGCCAAATGCTGGAGAAATTAGAAAATAGAAAACCAATACAGCCACAAGCTGGATGCGAGCCATTGAAAACCTCCCTCTCTGGTCCCCACCCCAAAAATGTGCTCTGTTTTTTGTGTAAATTTCAGAAGCCAGTCTTAAGGGATACTGCTGTTTTTACGGACGTTTTTTTGGAACTGTATTTTTTTCGGATAAAGATTCCTCAAAAGGGTGAAAATTATTATAGTCTTGTGAAGATTTAAATTTTACGTCTCATAACAATATCTTATCCAAAGAAAAAAACGGGATAAAGTGAAGCTGGCCTACAACAATATTGACTATATTTAAGCCACAAGCTTCCAAATACTTAAAACTCTCCTAAAAAGCTCAAACAGTCCTCGGGTAGCAGAGCCCCTCCCCCTCGTGAACACAGCGCTGTTTTAAAAGTAGCTAGAAGCTTTATCAGAGGGAGCTTCAGATCAACACTCCTGTAGAGACCATGTCTTTGAAAAAGCCAGTATGTAAAAATGACAATTTTTGCCAATCTGACTGATAAAAAACACCTGAATTTATGGAAAATCGATGTGATTTCAGCATATCAGCCGCTCTATCTCTTCCCAAATCGCAGGTATGTCCTTGTCCCCGGTTGGAACGCCTTTTGTATTTTCATGCCCATAGAGGCCCTCAAATATAACTGAATTAAGGACTTAAATGAGCTTTAAAATAACCCTTAAATTCCTATTGATCCTTGCGCTGGTGATTCCACCTGTTCAATTTGGTGGTCTAAAACGAACCCAGGCTTCATCATCAACAACAGTCAAACCTCAATTGACGGAACAGAGCTTTGAAGAAATTTGGACAGAGTTGGATTTGGTTCACCTTGAAAAATCCGCAGAAATCAAAGCTCTCACAAGCGACCTCTTTTTACGTGCCTGTTGCCTAAATACACCTGGAGTTCTTGGCACTCCTGTCTCTGTATCTGAAATCTCTAAGCTGCAAGAAAAACTCACTCAATGGAAGAAGGACCTTGAAGACAACTACTTTGACTTCAGTGGTATCTTTGGCTTTGGAGGAGCTCCAAAAACATCAGTTTCATCAAAATTTCACTTCATCACAACATTCCTTTCCATTCACGCTCAAATCGCCGCAGCAAGTATCACTGCAGGCATTCCTGAAAGAGACTTGGATATAAGTGATGCCAATGTGATTCTCAACTTGAGCATGCTCGAAGAATTCTCAGGAAAAGATGCAGGTCATTCTATCATCTCTAGAGAAGATGGATCTCTTACCGTTGTAGAGGTTGTTGATGGAAAAGCCAAAATTTCAATAAATCCCTCTTTCTTAGATGGATATCGACAAATGCACGCTCTTTCACAAGATGAAGACAAAGCGTTTCTAAGCCTTACCAAAATCACACTCATTCAATCCCTTATTGGAGTTCTATTTGATACAAATTCCACTCTAGATGCAACACAACTTACCTATCCCACAGATCTCAAGAGTCTAAATACTGAAGGACAAGTCAGTTACAGCAAAATGTTTGAAAGTGTATGGAATGATCAAAAATCCACGCTTCAAGAAAAGCTATTTCGAGATGCTCTCAAAGATGCATTCTTTGAGATCTACTATGAAACTGACGGAAAAGGAGTTGTACAAAGTCTTCTCACAACAAATCAAAATATCCCTTGGCCTGAAACCATTGATTCCATTGTCAAACCCCAATGGAGATCTATTGTCGTTGCAAGTTCTGAAAATATCAATCCACTTCTAGCAACCGTCAACTCCTGGGTGCCTCAAGACAAGCAAATTAGCAAAGAAGCACTTCAGGTCTCAGAGTTTGTTTTCTTAGAAGACAATATCAATCACCAAGTGATGTTTTGGCCGATGCCCTTGCTCTGCTCCACAAAGGATCTTGATTCTTGTTTTGAACAAAACTCTGAAGGTCTCAAAAAAATGATCGTCACAGCTAAAAGTCAGAGCATTCTCTCGCAAGTTATGCCTTTACTGGAAGAGGTTTTCACAAATGAGGCAAAATATTCTGAATTCAAATCCGTTTGGGAGGGAAGCAATTCACCAAAGGGCTCAATTATTGATGCTGCGGACTACCTCAAGGATATTGATGAATCTTTACCTGAACTAACAAAGAAATGGTACGAACTGGGGTATAAAAAATATTTAGAAATGTCAGAGTCCCGCTCACTTACACTTGCAAGAAACTTGGCTGAGAATTATTTCTTTTTGTCAGATGATGAATTTGCACTACGAAGTGAAATCGACCTTTCAGCTCTTGTTGCCACAGTTCTTATTGAAGAGGGCGCCCCGTCCAACCCTTATGCCATCAAATGGATACTTAAAAAAGCCAATGAATCCGAACGTTACCAGGGGCTACGTGCAGAACTCAATTCCTATATCGAAAGAGTCACATATCAGTACACTGGTGAAAAAAACATATATCAAGACAATGAGAGACGGAAGTTTCTAGACTACGGACTTGCTGCCAACGCACTTCATGAGATCATTAACCTCTACAAAACCGACAGGAAAACTTACTCACGGGCAGAAGCTATCCATGTGGCACTTGAAACTCTAAACCTTGGCCACTCCATGGGACTTTTGATTCCTTCTGATAACAATCAAGAAGATGATTTTATTCCAAGTCTTGATCAAATTTTTGAAAACTTAGAAAAGCCTGCAGCCAAGGGGATAACAAAAATCTTCCAGTCTGACAATTCCTGGTACAGGGAAAAGTATCTTGAAGTGGCCCGCAAATACCTTTTGAGTCGAAGTCGACTTCTTGAAAGAGAGCTTCCAAACGGAAATTCTTTAAAAGAAGAAATTTCTAATATTTGCCAAACTGATAGATCCATATATACATGTGGTGAAAAAATCCAAACATCACTCACCCAAGCCATGAATTCGCTCTCAGTTCAAATTCAAAATCAAATCAAACAAATTCACTCTGCAATTAATCTTGAAGGACTTTCCACTTTTCTTCAAAACTCACAACTTTTACAAATTATAGCTCAAAATTACGAAATTCCAGCAGCCGTTCATAGTGAGAGATACAGCAAAATTCTTACACCTACATCTGGCGAGCTCTCTTGGCAGAGAATGGATCAGAGTCTAGGAACTTCCGTATTGATACTTATGAGTTATTGGGGCCCTAAAATTCTTGCAATGGCATCCAGTCGAATTCCCGTTGCGGGAAAAGCCCTTTCTTACTTTGCAGATAAACTCGCAATGAAAATGCAGCCTTTTTCTCATGGCTTTTTTATGGCAGCACTTCCCATCTTTCTTGTTTCAGCTGGGAAGAATTCATATGGTTACTTTACAGAAGAGCGCCCTGGTTACAATTTAGTCGATGATGTTTATGACCTAGCTATCACGTCAAATGACGTTGTCGATGTCTACTCTCGAGATGAAGCAGTTTCAAAACGAAGAACTGGTATGTTCTGGGCTTCTTTTGAAATTGGTTTTTGGGGTGCTATATTTGGCTCAAAACTTTTGAGTCCTCTTGTCAAACAGGTTTTACGTCCATTCAACACCTTTAAAGAAAAGAAAATACTCAAAGCCCTTCGAACCATTGGTTACGAAAATCCACTCTCTTTCAATTTGATGAAAACCAACCTCAGTGCACAAACCAAACTTCGTTTAGAAAATGCACGTTCCACTTTTGAAAAACTCTCCATTAACAGAGCTGAGAAGTACATCCAAGGTGAAATCGATAGGGTTATGTCTAAAATCCACCGTATAGCCAATAACCAACAGGGATTGCTCCGGGAAATTGGATGCCAACCTGGTGAAAAAAATCCCGATACTATTCTCAAACATATTCATGATAAAATTGCCTCAACAAATAATAGAGGAACCATTGACGCCTTATTGGTTCTTGAAAAGAAAGTTGAGCGCCAAAAATCCTGGCTACAGCGCCTCAGTCAACGTTCTGCGTTCCACAAACAACTGACACATGCTGCAGTCCACGGTGAATGGACAAGAGTTGGAAAAAACTGGTCTCTGATTCAACCCACACACTCAACAGGCCCACTGTTTCAAAACACATCTCATCATCTTATTGTGAACGGAAACCTTATTCGCATTCAAAGTTCAGGCAAAGGAAGAGGTCAATGAAGTTTTTCCTATCTTTGCTCTTAGCTTTCCAAACTGCCGCTCCTCTCCATGCAAACGTCAACAAAGAGTGGATAAAAGATATTTTAAATCTTGTGAGAGAGTGTCGCTCTAAAGAACTCACACCATCACAAAAGCTAGATGTCTACGTCTCTATGTCTAAATACTCGAGCCACCAAAGGGCCTCTGCTTATTTGGCAGATTGTCGTCGTCAAATTGTTCATCAGGTCTATCAAGATCCTTTTTCTCGAGACTATTTAAATTTGCTTCTTGAAATCGATCAGAAATCCGTATCTCAACCCATTCCAATGGCTGATATGGCTTTGGATCTGCGTATCGAATGGGAGAAAAGATATCTTCCAAGTGTTCAAACATTGCTTGTTCAAAACAATAAGCGTAATGCCAGTCTGATACCTGTCACTTTGATGGCAGCTACCCTTGTCTTAATTGCAGGAAGACGAGTCTCCCTCTCAAAGGCCTCACTTGTACGAAAATATTTTCGAATTGCAAGCCTCACAGCTCTTGGCGGCCTGTCCTTTCCTCGACCAGCAGGGGGTGAAGGATACTCAGAAGAGCAATCTCAATATATTTTAGATGAACACCGTAAAAGTGGAATTCCAATAGACCCAGCTCAGCTCATAGGTATTAAAGGACTTGCTGGAGATAAAATCGAATCCTATGGTCTCACAGAGCTCACGGATCTCTATGAAAGAGAGTTGGTTGCTTTTGCTTCATCTGTAGGAGTCTCTGCTGCTGCAATCTCTCTGATTCGTATGATGAGAGCTGCCCATGCAATTCGAGTTGCTGCAACGACAGCAAGAGTTGCCACTGCCACAGGTACCGCGGCAGCTACAGGAGGTATTGTTGCATCTGGTGGAACCTTACTTGTTGCCATTGCTGTTGGTTGGGCACTATCAGAAGGTGCCAATTTCTATCTAGATCAAAGACAAGAGAAAAAACTCAAAGGAAATGTTCATGACTCTATTCTTCGAATAGAAGGTGACCTTGCAAAAATTCAACAGATCATGAATCAAAGTTCAACAAATAATCTGAATATTGAAGATCTCCATGAACCTTCAAACAGTCTTTATCTACGTACAAGGGATTTTCTAGATAGCATCTATCATTTGGTGGGGTATTACAACTTACCTATTATTGAAGCAACTGTGACTTTGGCTGAATCTCTCAATAAAATCTCCAACAAATACGACGTAAGTATTGAGTGGGCGCTTGAAGCAGGCAAAGCGATGGAACTCCAGCAACTCGCACTTTTTATGGCTGAACATCCACCAAGAAAAACCACACGACAACGAGATGTCAAAAAGATGAATCAAAAAATCAAAAATGCTGTTCAAAAATTTGAACTACAAGTGGCCAATGCAATCGGCAACTACAAAGAATGCACAATTGAGAGCACTGAAAGTGATTTTATTGAGAACTATCAAACAGGCATTTATAGAGAAACGATGATAGATTACTTGGATGCCACTCTCTCAAATAACGGCGATTCTCAAATGAGAATGCATTATTCCTCAAATTTTGTGAAAATCCAAACTGCAATGAGTTCGAAGAAATCACAAGCCATTGACGGTTTGGATTATTCCATCGCTAAAATATTTCAACGCATGGATCAGGATCTAGATGCTTATGCCAAGCTACAAAAATACACACTAGATGAAAGCACTCTTGATACAGTTCAGTTAGCATACCTTTCGGCAACTCAAAAACAGGCACAAACTCAATGGGCACTTAAGATGGCTCGATTTGATTTCTGTAAAAACCCCAATGCCTTGCTCTATCAAGCTTCACAATATTTAATGAAGCAACAAGACATACTCAATAAAACTATACTTAGAGGGCAAATTCCCAATCAATATTTTTTGGAAGACCTTGCGACAAACTTGAGTGCTGATATTCGACGCAAAGAGGCTATTACTCAACAAATTTTAGACCGAGAAGGGGTGTTATGAAATCTCTTATCCTCACAATATTCATTCTCATTTCAAATACAAGTTTTGCTCAACCTTATGCTTTTGACCAAAAAATTCAGGTTGAAAACAAAGGACAACTTCTTGAAGAGATTGATCGAGTTGTCGATGAACTCTTTTTAGGTAAAACACCAGAACACCTTCCAGAATTGGGTGAAGAGGAAATCGAGTTGATGAAAGAAATCGAAGTGGATGCCCTTGCTCAATCTATTCACTCTATGAATATCACCTCATACAATGAAAACCTCATACACTTGACTGCAAAAACTCTAAATGACCCCGCTTCTCGTGAATACTTACTTGAAGTCTTCAAACGGCTTGGAGGATTGTACGATGGGTATAACCTAGAAAAAGAATCCACAAATTGGGGGGTCAGAGCTGCTGAAAATGCAGAACTTGCCGCTAAGATATTTGGTGTTATAGCTGTCACTGAAGTTGTGGCACGAATTGCTATGGCATCTCGTGGAAAATTCAAAACACCCAACTCTGGCAGCTCAAGAGTCTCACAACTTATGAAAAATTCTTGGAGATATTTCTTCCCCAAAGGAACACGTCGACAAAGAGCTCTTTTTCAATTTTGGACCAACTGGCGGTGGCAGGCAGTAACAGCTCTTGGAGGCTCTGCTCTACTAGCAACAACTGGAGAAGTTTGGGAAGAAATTGAAGATAAAATTCATGGCGAAAGAATGAATCCCAATTTAATTTTAAAACTTATTCTTCACAGAATCACGACTGAACTTAGCATCTCCACCTGCGAAATCAGTTATCGATTGAAAGATAGCCTTGGTAACTCTGAAGAGAGTGAAAATTGGCTCACATCTGCAGCAGTCACCCCAAAAGAACTTGCCTCAGCACTTAACCTCTTTAAATCTGAACTCAAGTTAGTCACAGAGTCTGCCAAAGAATATTCAACGGGAATTCAAATAGATCAAATCGAACAATTTGATGAAATGAGTCGTCAGTTTGAATGGGTGCAGTCAAAAGAAAGCCAAGACATCCTAAGCCTTCTTACACTTGCAGACTCTAAAACATTACATGAAAAGTGTCAGGGTACAGAAGTGAATCTCAATTCCATTTCTGTTCACGTTTCTGAGCTCCAAAACATGCTTATTCCACTGACTATTCTCTCAAGTCAGGTTATTGAAGCCCAGAACCAAAAAGAAGAGAATACAGAGATCGACAAGTAATTTTTTCACACCAACACTCATTAATTACAAACCTTTTTTTTAAAGCGGAGTTGAATTTCCTCCATAGTATAGTTCAATCCTAATAAGGGATTGGTTATGAGGGATCTATTACGTCGTGAGTGTAATTCTCAGTATTTGAAGCTCGTCGTACATTTTACAATTGTTTTTTGCTTAATCTTCAACCCTCTTGTGGTTCACGGACAAAGCCAGGGAGAGCCCAGCCAAGAAGAGATTCAAAGAACAATTGAAATACGTCAAATCGACACATGGTCTCTACTCACTCAAAGCATATTCCAACACAAATCTGCAGGATCTATGTCCCTCAAAAATGTTGGGCTTATTGTTTCAGAAAATCAGCCCAATGATCCAAATGACTGGGATATAGAAAACGCACAGATTTTCCCCGGCCGCACTTTTTCACAATCTGATTCCAATCCAAATATCTTTCATGATGCTCAAATTCAGAATGAGGATCAATTCATAAGTTTGAGCTACAAGGGAAAAGTCTTTTGGACTTTTGATCGTCCTGTCAAGTCTGCAGTTCGCTATGGAGATTATCTCATCTTTCTTGAACAAGGTGCAGACAAAAATCCAAGTGAAACAAAACTCTCATTTATTGACCTCTCTTATTTTCAGTCAGCCTTAGGACATAAAGAGGGTTGGCTTTCAGTTTTTAAATTCCCACTTCATTTGGAAGAACCTCTCAAATCTCTAAAAATCGAAGAGGGGTTACTTAAAATCAATGACCTCGAACTTTCAACAGAAACTCTCAATCACATTGGGTTTGACCAGGCTATCACTTGGAATGTGCAGGCCAATTTACTAGATGAACGCACACATACGGACCTCTCCCCAATTGCTGACGATGTGATTGATGCATTTGATCGTTCACAAGAACTCGCATCAGAAAAAGTATTGGCACAAATTCATGCCGCTGGAGTTACAGAAGAAAAAAGACAGGCCATTCGAGGAGATCTGGTATCTCGAATCCAGCGTGCAAGAGAGAAAATCAGTCAAACCAGTGACAACAAGAAAGAAGACACCGCTTTAGAAGAAACCAAATCCCTCATTGAGGAAATGGCTCTAGAAAAAGAATCTCAAGTGGAAGAGCAAATGAAGCGCTCTTCAAAACTACATGCCAATGGACGAAAACTTTTAGGAAGAATTGGTTTAATGTGGGAAAGGCTTTCACTTCCACGCCCTATGGGTGGAAGCTCTATCCGGCAAGCCCTTGCATTTGTACTAGGAAGTCTGAAGGGGCCTAAAGGTGAGCGTGCCTGGAAACTCAAAGAAGGATTTTTACAAATACTCCATAATCCCAAAGTCAACTGGGGAGTTCCTTTTGTGTCAGCCCTTCTTCTTGGGACATTTTATCCAGAAGTCGCACAAGGGTATGTTTATCAAATTTTAGATTTGGGAGGATCTGTTTCAGACAAACTCTGGCAAACTCATAAGGATTTCTGGAATCTCTCCAAAGATGCTTTTACAGCAAATGGAATGTTGAACCCAAAAAGACTTTGGGAGGCCTATGGAGGTGAGGAAACCCTTGGACGTTTCCTCACTGCAAATCGAGTGTTGATCACAAAAATTCTTCAGGTTTTTGGAATCTCGCACTTAGCAATCAACTCCGTACAACTGATTCGAGATCTCAAGAAAAGAGGGCAAAACACCCAAGCCACAGAACTTGGAGGAATTTACAAAGAAGCTCGCGGAAATGAAGATAGCTGGTTAAGTGCTATGCTAAAAGCCGTAAGACACGCACGTCCCTCTCAAGGATGGGAACTTGTAAAGGCTATAAAGAATGATTTTATTGCACGCCAAAACACAGAACGACTTGCATATCTCAAAGCACAAAGTCAAACAGTCGGAGTCCAAGAAAACATTGAATTCACCAGAGAAGAGAGTGCAGAAGCCGCAAGACAAGTTCACGCTCAAATAGAAAAGGAACGCACACTTTTTGGGCGATTTTTTGACAAGATAAAAAACTCAGTAACGAACTCAAGTCGAAATAAAAAAACTGATGTGGAAATAAAAAACACATGGCAAGCTTTTACAAATTTTGTCTTTAGTTGGAATGCGCTTGAAGACACTTATAAAGTCCTAACTCCTATTTGGTGGAAATATATTTTCTTAGGCCGATCCTTTACTCCATGGAGAGCTCCCACTGGACTTGGGCTTCTCTACTACCCTGGAGCTTTTCGAGTTGGAACTCTAAACGGTGTTCATAAACCAGGAGTCCTTATCTCTGATGCCAATGGTGGGAAAAGACCTTTTTGGAGACACGCACCTCTTTTGCTCAAAAACATGTTTGGTCAGGGAAAGTACAAAATTTATCGAGAGTGGGAAGATAGAATTATACCTATAGAAACTTTAATTTTAGAAGAGGCACAAAGACGAGCTCTCAAAAGAACTCTTCAGAGAATGAGAAACTCCGAAGAATTGAAAGATATCTATAGATCCGAAAACCGCGAACAAATTCTTAAGCGTTTGAACAAAGAAAATATGGAATACTACAATCGAAGTGTCGATGAACTCGTAAGAAGATCTTTTCTGGAATTTATCACCCCAGTTTTACAAGCCAATGCTTGCAATGATATTGAATCTTGTTTAGCACAGATTGATGACTACAAAGAGGTCACTCTTGACACACTTAACGCTATACGTTTCTCCGAATCCGATGCAAAAAAACTTTTGGACTCAGTTGAATCAGAAGAACTTTATCAGGCTGCTCAAGAATACAAAGTTGATCCGAATTCCAGTTGGTTGGTAAGAAAAATGAATGCGGCTATCCGTAAGAACTTCTCAGATCCACGCAAGAACAATCAAATCATGCGATGGCTCGTTGTGGAAGAGCAACTCAGAGATCCTGGAGCACGTGCCAGATCTACAAGAAAAGCCTTCTATGGATTTCTTGAAAAAATACCTGAGCTCTTTATCACTTGGGCTGCTGTTGCTGGAATCATGATCAGTGCCTTAAATGGTACGACAGCTCCTGGGGACATGATGGTGCCACTTACAGATAAATTTCCCTATTATTCAAGCTATCTTTTTTCAGCTGGATTTTTCTCAGGCGTTGTCATCTCAATGCTTGCCAACTTTGGAATGAATTTACAGATTGAATATCGCCTAAAAAACACAGGACTATTTGATAAAATTCCTGAAGGTGAAGATGCAAAAAAAGGATTCTTTAGGTGGTTTTGGAAACAGTTTTGGGACAAAGAAAACACTTGGTTTAAAAACCACAAGGATATACTCACCATTGTTTGGGCAAATATCCCAGCTTCCACAACAATGTACATCGCTATCTACGGATTGACTTTAGGGCGATTTCCTCTGGACGTCTATTTGATGGGTTACCTCATGTATTTCGTCATGCCTATTAGTGGCTTCAATATGAAAATTGATCAAGCTTTTGAAGCCGCAGCCGCTGGTTATTGGGCCAAATACTTTCCCAATGAAAAACTCAGAAAACACCCCATGGTCCAGGAGTATTTCTTAAAAAAGAAAGGGAAGGCTCGAGCTGTTTTCCAATTTATTTTCACATTTATCTATTCCAACATTGTCGGAGCTTTTTTAAGCAATCTTCAAATGATGGCCTCAGACACATCCAGAAAACTTTCACGCCTCTTGTTTTTTGGTCACCCCCCCACCGTTTGGGTTGTCAATGCCCTAGAAAGTATCAAAAATGCCATAAGCGCTATACCCGGAGCCGAAACAGTATTAACCACATGTCAAAAGGCCCTTTCCAACAACTACGATGCATGGGATCCAACCATTGACGGTGAAGTGCCAGAGTGGATCGAAAAGCCTTGGCAAAAACCTGGCTCAAAATAATTCCTCTCTTTGTTGTTGTTAAAGCCACATAGTTATTTGTCACACCCAAACCAGAGACATCTAAAATAAAAAAGCCCATCTTTTAAAGATGGGCTTTGAAAACACTTACTTTATTTTGGAAAAGACTTACCACAAGATCAAATTGGAGAAGTCTCCATAAAAAATCTAAAGTTTACCGAAGTACTCTTGTGATCCTTTGGGGTCTGGCTTCATTGTGTTTGCATCTTTGTTCCAATTGGCCGGACACACTTCGCCTGTCTTTTCAACTTGTTGAAATGCCGCCAAAACTCTCAATGTCTCATCAACAGAACGTCCAACTCCCAAGTCATGAACCACTTGATATGCGATTTGTTGATTTGGATTGATCAAGAACAACCCACGAAGAGCAATTCCTTCTGAGTTTAAAACTTGATATTTTCGAGAAAGAGATTTGTCGACATCTGCAATAAGTGGGTATTTCAATTCCCCAAGTCCACCTTTGTTTCTTGGAGTGTTAATCCAAGCAAGGTGAGAAAATTGACTGTCGATTGAGGCACCTAAAACTTCACAACCAAGATTCTTAAAATCTTCCACACGATCTGAAAACGCTGTGATTTCAGTTGGGCATACAAAAGTAAAGTCCAGTGGATAGAAAAACAAGCACACCCACTTTCCCTTAAAATCACTCAAAGATATCTCTTTAAAATCCCCACCAACAACAGCTGTTGCAGTGAACTGTGGTGCATCACCCTGCACCAGAGGACGAATTGTCTGAGTTTCCATAACATCTCCTTTAGCTAAAGAATTGGAAGACTAGTTCATTTTAAAAAAGATATCAAATAGATGAGTCCCGAATTTACTCCTTATTCAGATCCAAGTTCCTCATTGCTCCTCAAAAGGCTTTAAATTGGACTTCCTCATAAAGTCTAGGTAAATGAGCGCATGCCCTAGAGAATTCAGCAAAAACCACTCAAATTATGAATTTGATCACCTTTTCGGCGTTTTGCGGCATATTAAAAAACTCCGGGGATTGACAAACTCTTGTCTTAATCTACGCTTTTGAAACGAACTGAATTGTCATATTTAGGAGGTTAGAATGGCAAAGAAGACAACTCGAAAGAAATCAACCAAAAGAGCTGCAACAACGAAGAGAAAATCGTCCAAGAAAACTGGCGACATGCTACTTGTAGGCAGCAAGGTTAAGGCCGCTCTTAAATCTCATGGATGCAACGTTTCTGCCGATGCTCTTGAAGGATTGAATGGCTGGGTACACTGGCTTGTAGAGCAGGCTGCAAATCGCACAGCTGCCAATGGCAGAAAAACTGTTCGTAATCACGACTTCTTGTCGATGTAGTTGATTGGCCAGAGAAACTTTAGTTTTTCTGGCCTTAACTTTCTTGCTTTACCTATCCAATTATTGAAAAATAATCGTCTATGAACAAAAAGAAAACAAACTCTTTTGAGAGCACACTTCTTCAAAAGGATATTTCATTAAGTGCCTCAAAAGCACAGAGACGGATGATACAAATATCAGAAGCTGCAATCAAAAACTACGCAACAATTGGATATAGCGGAACAACCTATGAAAAAATCGCAGAAACAGCAAAGATCAGTCGACCACTCATTCGACATTACTTTGACACTCGTGAAGAGATTTTTGATTTTTCTATTCGTTACATCGGATCTAATTTTCAACATATAGCTACCCAGAATATTGAAAATGGGAAGACCTATAAAGAAAAGCTTGAGCAGTATATTCAAACAACTTTCCAGTGGGTTGAATCCAACCCCCATCACAGTAAAGCTTGGCTCTACTATCTGCATGTCTGTGCTTATGACCCTCAATCAAAAAAAGACAATTCCAAGTATATAGAAACTGAGCATCAGAGACTGCAGACTCTTCTTGAGAGAGGAAAGAAAAATGGTGAGTTTCACTTTAAGGACAAAAGTGTATTAGCAAAGCGCATTCAAATCATTATGACAGGAGCATTGGTTTCGTTACTTTCTGAGACCCCCTCAATAGAAAAAATGAAGTTCAAACGAGAAATTACCCAAATGTGCCTCACACTTCTTCACTAAATGAATCCACAGTTTACCGCCTCATGAAAACCCCTGTCCTTCATAGCCAGGACCAGGCTCAGTCCCTGTTCCCAATACTCTTGTGGGTCCATTTCTAAAAAATTTGAAATTGAAGTCAATTGTCTGTTTTTTTCTTAGGAGACCACCTCAAACCCAGTTGAATCACTTGTTCCAGTAGATGTAGGTACTCTATTCCTTGGGATTTTGCACTCAAGGCAAATTCATCATCCTTTGCTATGTCCGGATTGGGATTTGCCTCAATAACGTAGACACGACCCTCTAAATCCACACGGAGGTCAATTCGAGCATAGCCACTTAAACAAAGTACCCTATAGGTACGCTTACAAATCTCTAAAATTTGTTTTTTAAGAGAATCATCCACTTTTGCAACCCCAGTACGAACCCCCTTTCTCTTTCTATAGCCCTCGTTAAACTTTGCACTTGAAGAGTATATTTCCTTCTCCTCATTTTCACTATGTGAAAATTGGAGTGCCCAAATAGGCAGAGTCTTCAATTTATAATTCCCCAGAATTCCCACGTATAACTCTCGTCCCTCAATAAATTGTTCCGCAATGGCATCAACTCCAAAGGTACGATGAATAAAGCGAATTCTTTCATAAAGCTTTTCTTCAGAGTGCACCACAGAGGCTTGTGATATTCCCATTGAAGCCTCTTCATCCAAACATTTTACTATAAGAGGTAATTTCAAACTCTGTGGAAGTTTTTTCTTTTTATTTCTAGGAAACACACAAAACTTAGGAGTGCGTATTCTATGATAACTCAATATTTTTTTTGCAAGTGCCTTGTCTCTAGAAAGCATTAATCCACGAGGGTTACAACCCGTATAAGGAACCCCCAATAACTCCAAATAGCTCACAACATTTTGGTCAAAAATGGCCTCGCCATCAAACTCTTCAAGTAAGTTAAAAACAATATGCGGCTTAAAGGATTCCACCGTTTCACGAATTTTCACAAGA
>JAUICD010000038.1 GCA_030427965.1 Bdellovibrionia bacterium | reverse complement strand
ACCTCAATTTTATCATTGGTTTTGGTTGCTGTCCCATGTGCTACAATAAAATCCGAATCTGTATAGTTGCACTTAGCAACAGCACGAAACAAACTTTCCCCAGTTTCAGAGGGGCGTGTGGCAGCTACTCCTTCGTTATCAATTGCAATGGAGTCAATTTCAAACTTTGAAGGTCTTTGGCTTAGATGAAGAAAGCCTATCGCTTCACCTAGTTTCAATCCATCGCGTTTTTCACAAAAGGGACGTACTCGAGTGTGAGAAAGAGCTCGTAGTGATTGAAAACCTGTCAAAGTGAACGGACCGACTTTGTCAAAAGCAAGTATAAGTACGTCATCGAATCTTCTGTTTTCTAACCAGTTTTTTGCCAAAAAAATAGCAGCATGGCTTGAGGCACATGCGTTTGAGACATAAGTGGTTTGAGCAAATGGAATTTCGAGTTCATCTGCGACGTATTTTAAAATACCAAGGTAGGGATCTTGTGGTTCATTTTTCCAAACCCAGTCCTCAATATTTCCTTTTGTTGAGGAAAGTATAAGTCCTGTTTTTTTGCCCTTCAGTTCGATTTTTTCTTTGGAATCTTTGATGTAATTTCGAACAAGTTGTTCTGTGGATAGGTTTTCAAAGCAAAAATATGCAGAGGGTTGGCATTTGGGAGAGAGGAGTTCCCAAAAGTGACTGGCATGTTCTGGCCAGGCCCATTCACTCAATGTCGAGCTGAAGTCTACTTTGGAATTGAGCCCTTTCCAAAGTGTGTTGATAGAGTTTCCCCCAGCTGACTTGAAATCGATATTTTGAATATAAATCACTTAAGTTTTATCCCCCAGTGGGTTATTTCTTAGCTATGATTTCACCACAGAGTGTTTTTAACTTTTCAGGGGATAAAGTCAAAGTTTTGGATTCGGGGTGGGCATTTGAAACTCATCTCAAGCCTGGGGCCCCTTACTTTGACGGGCACTTTCCAGAAAACCCGATTTTACCAGCATTGGCCTTTTTGGATCTTGCACAACTTGTATTGGCGGTAGCAAAGAGTGAGGACTGTGTGCCAATTCAGAAACTCAAAAATGCAAAATTTTTCTCACCAGTTGGGCCCGATGAAAACCTTAAGGTTTTGCTGAGTCAAGACAGCCAAATTCGTTGGAGAGCAGTATTTCATGCAAAAGAAAAAGCGTGCGAGTTAGTGTTCGAGGTTTGATGACATTTTTTGAACAAGATCATAAACCTGTTCTAAACTGCGTACATCTTTGAACTCATTTGCATCTACTTTGATACTGAGTTTTTCTTCGAGATAGACCATCATATCAACAGCATCTAGGCTATCGAGCTCAAGGTCTTCAAAGAGAGTGGCGTTGGGAGTGAGTTTTTCAGGTGGTATTTCAAAGCCATCAACAAGGCTTTCATTTACTGCTGTTACAATAGACTCTCTATTCATTTGTACTTTCCTAGCACGATGCTTGTGTTCATTCCGCCGAACGCGAAGTTGTTGCTTATCATAAAGTTGAGAGGGCTGCCTATTGGTTTTTGGATGAGATTGGTAGATCCACATTTTGGGTCTGGTTGATCTAGGTTTCGGGTGGGAATGAGGGTTTCATGTGACATCATCTCTAAACCTGAAATTATTTCCAACGCGCCGCAAGCAGCTAAACTATGCCCAAAGTGCCCCTTGAGGCTACTGGTTGGGGTTTTTGATCCAAACACGGATTCAATAGCAAGGGATTCTTCGATGTCTCCAAATGTAGTAGCCGTTGCATGAGCATTTACATAATTGATTTCTTCAGGGGAAACATCTCCAATAAAAAGAGCGCGTTTCATGGTATGGGCCATTGAGCTAACTTTGGGTTGGCTCATGTGTGTTCCGTCGCAATGGTAGGCAGCTCCGCAAATTTCTCCAAGTATCCCCACACCTCTTTTCTTTGCGTGTTCTTCGGATTCTAGAACAACAATGCCAGCACCTTCTGAAACAACAAGTCCATCTCGATCCTTGTCAAATGGACGTGGGGCTTTTTCAGGGGAATTGTTGAAACTTGTTGAAGCAGCAAGTGCAACATCAAAAATGGCAGCACTGGTAACGTCTAATTCATCCGCCCCACCAGTGATAGCAACGTCATATACTCCGGCTCGAATCAGTTCGTAGGCAAGAGCTATTGTTTGAGAAGAAGTGCTACAAGCAGAAGAAGGGGAAATCATTGGTCCTGAAAACCCCAATCCAAGAGCTACGTTTGCAGGCACTGAGTGATTCATGACTTTAAAAAATGAAGTGGACAGTTGCCCTTGGGGGCCATTGTTTTCTATGTACTTTCGGTAGTACTTCATCAATGTTTCTGGGCTCCCTGTGGTTGAGCCCATGCAGATCAACGTTCGATCATACGAGTGATCTTTTTCAATTTCGATATTTGCCATTTTTAAAGCATCAACTGTTGCAAGAAAAGCCATCTCACTCATTCTTGACATCGAACGTCTGACATTTCTTGGAATAACCTTGTTGTCATAATCTTTGACTGGAGCACCAAGGTGACTTTTAAGGCCATTGGCATCTGTCCATGCTGGGTAAAATTGAACATTGGAACGGTTTTCACTGAGATTTTCAAAAATCTCGTTTCCGTCATTTCCAATAGAAGACATGGCTCCAACGCCAGTGATTACGACTTTCATACTTGGCTCTTAGTCTTAATGTTCTTTAGTTCACGAATCAAAGGCTTAATTCCAATAATGTTTCCGGCTGTCCGTAAGCCTGAAATGGCAGAAGGAAAGAGTCCTGGGAAAAGAGTGCTTTGGCCAGTGAGAAGTAAATTCCGAATTCGGGTGCGTGGTCCAAGAGCGCGAACCCCGGTTGCGGAAATAGAGTGGTAGATGCCGTATGAGGAGCCTTCAATAGATCCATTGTAATGTATATTTGATAGTGGGCTTGAGGTTTCAAATTTTAAAATATTAAGACTTGGAAACCGTTTCTTGACAAGAGAAAGAATGTTTAAAGCGATTTCATTTTTCAAATCATAGTACTCTTGTGGTCTCTTGAAGATTTCAGTTTCTGTAAAGCATTCAAATTTTTTAAAGTTGACGGGGGCATGGATCGTCAGTGGTGTGGTAGTCTTTGCTGTCTGACCTCGATTGGTGCATGAAATATATGCTCCGAGAATGTTGTCTTTAGGTGATAAGGCTGACTTAAAGTCCTCATCATCTTCAGAGTCAAAGACATAGAAATTGTTTTTCTTCAGTAGTTCATGTGGAGGGTTTTCACAGATTGCATATATTCCAAAAATTCCACAACTCTCTTTGATTGAAGAGAGTCGATTTTTTAAAGCGGGTTTGAGATTTCCATCTCCTACCCATGAAAACGTTGCTTTTGGATGTGCTCCACTTATGATCCATTCGGCAGTGTATTGCTGTTCATTTTTTGTTTGAACTGTTTTGACAAGTCCGTTTTCAATTTCAAAGCCTGTGACTTCGGTTGAGAGATGGATTTCTGCACCGTAAGATTTTAAAACACCTAAAAACTTTTGAGTGAGAGGATCGCCGCCATCTTTAAACCCCCAAGCAGATTGAAGAAGTGAATCTGTGACAAGTGCATGTAAACCAAATCCAACATCACCTGGATTTACTCCGTGTAGGGAGCAGTAGCTGTAAAACACAGCACGAAGTTTTTTGTTCTCAGTGAGTTTTTCAACAATGTCGCTTAAAGGTGTTTCCATGTATTCCATCACTGTGGATGAATCAAACTGGTCGTCAAACTCATAAGTTGGGAAGGCGGCTGCAACATCGTGTATGAGATGGAAATATTTGTGAATAGCCTCTTTCTCATCTGGGAAAATTTCTGTAAGAGATTGAATTGTATTTTCAACTCCAGTCTTAAATTTCACTTCAAAAGATGGAAACGCCATAACATCAAAACCATCGCGATCGAGTTCCACAAACATGGAATCATCGTAGACACCAAGATAGGTCAGTAGATTGTGAAAGGGTTGTCCTGGAGAGGCGGCTCCAACATAGTGTGCACCAGTATCAAAGCGATGCCCGTATCTATTGAAGCAATGCATGTAACCACCGGGTTTTCGGTATTTTTCAAGTATACAAACAGACTTTCCCTGTCGGGCTAAAACTGTAGCTGCAGTTAGAGATGATATTCCTGAGCCAATAATTAAAACATCCCAAGACGTTTTCAAGGTTGTCATGAGGGATAAAGTCCGCCATTGACGCTAATTGTGTGACCTGTGATGTAAGTTGAGTCATTTGACAATAGAAAGGAAACTGCACCTGCAACTTCGTCTGAAGTTCCAAACCTTTTAAAGGGGATGCGTTTTTTGAACTCCTCTAAATTGGGTATCTCTTCAATCATATCGGTTTCAATAAATCCGGGAGCAACAGCATTAACACGAATACCACGGCTGCCGACTTCAACAGCAAGGCTCTTTGTCATGGCAATGATTCCGGCCTTTGAGGCGGCATAATTGATTTGTCCTGCATTTCCAGTTTGTCCTGCAAGTGAGGAAATATTGACGATGGCTCCAGATCGTTGGCGCAGCATTTTTTTTGCTCCCCACCGTAAAACATAAAACGTGCCAAAGAGATTTGTCTGGACGACATCTTCAAAAACGTCATCTGTCATAAATCCAAGTAGAGTGTCGTTGTGAATCCCGGCATTGTTGACCAGAGCTGAGAGTTCGTATGTGGAGTGTTTCTTAAAATACGCGTCCAATGTTTCAGTGACATTTGAGCTATTTTTTATATCAAAAGTGATGGATTCTGCTCGTCCATCTTTTTCTAAGATAGAATTGACGGTTTTCTTTGCGCCTTCTTCGTTGCTATTGTAGTGAACAAGCACGTGAAACCCATCGCGCCCAAGGCGCTGGGCAATTGCACATCCGATTCCGGAGGAAGCTCCTGTTACTAAGGCCACTTTTTGTGAGTCTGTCATTTTGCTTCCTCGGGGTTATTGAAGGGGCTATAGTAGGCACTATGAAATGGCATGTCAACACTCAGCAAGTTCCAGTAGAAGCCCCTTTTAGTAAGGGTTTGCTGGTATATTTCTTTTTATGTTTGGGAGTGGTGTTTACCCTCATTTCAATGCCATTTGTCATCATTGGTGGGACAATTGGTCGCTACTATCGCCCTCTTTTTTTGTTTGGGCGGTGGACAATGAAAGTATCAGCTTGGATGCTGATGGGACTGCAGCCCTGGCACTTTACAAAGTATAGATTAAGGCCCCTGTCATCTGATCGACCCGTATTGTATGTTTCAAATCACAGATCCCACCTGGATGTTTTCTTTTACCTTACGCATTTTACAACTTTGCGGGTGATTGCTAAATCTGCGCTTTTAAAGGTTCCTTTTTTGGGTGCTTTCATGTGGTTGAGTCGTCAAATTTTTACTGGAAACTCTATAGAGTCATTTGAAGAAGCGTTAGCTGAGGCCAAAAGAGGATTGCTTGCAGGTGATCAGGTTTTAATTTTTCCTGAACTCACAAGATGTGAAGCTGGGTTTTTGGGAACACAGAGGTTTCAGCTTTCTCCTTTTCACTTGGCACGAGAAGTTGACGCAATTGTTGCTCCTCTTTGTATTTGGGGAACAGATCAAGCGTGGCCTAAGGGAATGCTGGGAATTCGATTTGGTGCTAATGTTGAATTGCATTCTCTTGAACCTATGGACTCAAGGGAATTTACATCTGCAAAGTCTTTGGCACTGGAAGCTCAAACTCGAATCAATCAAAAATTGTTAGAAATTCAAAAATGATAGTCCGAACAATTGTATGTATTCCCACTTTTAATAATTCAAAAACAATTCGAAGTGTGGTTGAGGGGTGTCTTGCACATTCTCCGTTTCCAATTCTTGTTATAGATGATGGGTCCCAACAACAGGTGCAGGAGTTGATTGAGAAAAACTCAAGAATCACTGTTGTTAGACATGAAAAAAACCAAGGCAAAGGAGCAGCTTTAAAAACAGCGTTTCATTGGGCTATTGAAAAAGGATACACCCATCTGATTTCCATTGATGGAGATGGTCAGCACTTGCCAAGTGATTTGGGTAAATTTTCTGAGGCAATAACAACTTCGCCGTGGGATTTGATAGTTGGACACAGAAAACTTTCTGGAAAAAACGTTCCTGAGGTTTCGAAATTTGGTCGAAAATTCTCCAATTTTTGGGTGAAATATCAAACCGAAACTCCGATTCAGGATTCACAGAGTGGGTTTCGAGCTTACCCCCTATTTCATATTCAGAATTTGAAATTGATCCGGAACCACTACGACTTAGAAATCGAAGTGTTGATAAGGCTGATGTGGAAAGGGGTTGGGGTTAAAGAAATTGAAATAGAGGCTTTCTATCCACCTGAAAGTGAACGTGTGACTCACTTTGACAAATGGACAGACAATGTTCGTATTTCAATTTTAAACACAGTGCTTGTTGTTGTTTCAATGTTTCGATCTCGGTTGAGTTCTAGACAGCTCGCTTTTGCCATTGGAGTTGGTGTTTTCATTGGTTGTACACCACTTTTTGGTGCCCATAGTTTTATTGCAGTTTTGGCAGCTCTTTTCTTTCGACTCAATGTTGGGTTGGTGTTTTTGGGAACTCAGGTTTCCATCCCCCCATTGATACCACTTTTGATTTTTTCATCCATACGTATCGGTTCGCGGATGACGGGAAGAGATTCCAATTTAAGGTTAGATGAAGTCGATATGTCGTCCATTTCAGAACACTTTCTCAATTATGGATTGGGCTCTATCGTGTTAGGAGTGTTTTTATCAACCTCTATATCTGCTCTTGTCTATGGTTTGGCACTTAAGCTAAGGCAAAATAAAAAAAGAAACTGGACTGGGCATCATCGTGGAGGGCATTTTGGAAACTGGTTTCTCAGGAGTGTTGCGATACATCTTGGTTTGAGAGCTGTGTATTTTTGTCTTTTATTTGTGATACCTTATTTTTACTTATTTGCTCCCAAATCTCGAAAAGGAATCAACGAATATTGGAAAATTATTCGTCCAGAGATGAGCTTTTTTTATCGTCAATTTCAAGTCATGAGACATTTTTACCACTTTGCTCAAGTACTGATAGATCGAATGTACCAAAGTCACCATGAACAACCTCAATTTGAGACTCATGCATCTGGATTTTCCAACATCAAAGATGCCATCGAATCCAAATCGGGTCTTGTCGTTATCGGAGGACATATTGGGGCTTGGGATACGGCATTGGTATTTATCAAGTATTCAGGAGTAGAAGGAACTTTTAACTCCGTTCAACACAGAAATCAAAAATTGAGTTTTAAAAATGTAAAGGCAAAAGATGATGCAAACACCAATGAAGTGATTGTCAATTCGGAAGCTTTATCAGTTTTAAACGTACACTTTCTTTTGAAAGAGGGACAACCTATTGCTTTTATGGCAGATCGCCCAAATCTTGAGAATTGTGAGCTTGTACCAATGTTTGGAAAATTGACGCCTATGGATTCTTCACCATTTCGTTTGGCAGCTCTTTCTGGTGTTCCTGTTGTTTTTTCCAATGGATTTCGAGAAGGGTATAGGGAGTATTCATTTTATTCAACAGAGCAAATGAGATTTACTTTTGAGGATACAAAAGACCGAAAGATTTCTGTATACGACTGGATGTTACTCTATGTGCGTGATTTGGAGCGTGTGCTAGAAACCCACCCCCTTGCTTGGTTTAATTTTTATCCTGTTTGGTCTTCAGTTCCCGATTTGCCTTTAAAATATGATGAAGCATCCAAATTGCCGCGCAACTATTTGCTAGAAGAACTATGTAGAAATACTTCTCATCAAGTTGAGAGGGAATTCGATTCTCACCCCAACGCTTCGTCATAGTATCTACAGAAAGTAAAAGCGATCCGATAACAAGAAGAGTATTAATCCAGCCGTTCATATTTCAATGTCCTTATAGTCAATTGAAAGCTATCTGTAAGAACCTTCGTTATTTTTGGAGTTCCGTTGCTATTGAGATTTGCAAACTCAATTTTTGCACTTCCAATTCTTGTACGATTCTTTTTGATGTCTTCTTTTTGGAGTTTCATGACCTGTTCGACCAACAAAAAAAACTTTTTAAAAGAGGATTTTTTTTGAACTATATTTTTTTCAAAAATTTTAACTTCTGTATTTTTTTGCATGGAATTTTTTTTTATTTTAAAAAGAGTTGTTCCAAAGTTTGAGAGACCCACAAGCTCCATTCTATCTGTTTCGTACTTAAGAATCCCACTTAAATTGTAATTTTGATTCTTGTTTGTTTCTACAAAAACCTTGTGGTGGTAATTGCCGTAAGGGAAAACTGCTCCAGTTCCATGTATTTTAGGTGGGGTTTGGCAGGCAGAGACAAGAAGTAACAACAGTGCTGTAGTTTGGAAAACCCTCATTTCACACCTCGATCCTTGAGAATATCACGATCTCGTTTATAGGCAGGGTGAAGATTTTTTGCCTTTCTCCACTCTACAAGAGCATTTGAGAAATCACCTTTACAGCGATTTATATAATTGCCTAAAGCCAAGTGTCGACGTGGGTGACTGAGTTGAGATTGATTTAGAAGTTGAAAGAGTTTTTTTGAGCTTTCACATTCACCGAGTGCAATTTTAGCAAGAAGGCTGTCTGCTCTATTGAGTTCGGTTTTGATCGTGTAGTATTGCTCTTTATTTAAATCGGGATCTTGTGAGAGTCTTTGGGTTTCAATGGGGCGTTTCTCTTTAAAGCTTTCAGGTAGATTGTAACCAATAAACTCTCCAACAAGAGATGGACCCCTTGAAATAAAGAAATTTTGCGATTCACCATCATAGATCACTCCATGCGTTGCAATTAGTCCATTGATGGCACCGCGGTGGCCAAGTACTTTCTTTTTCAACCTGTAAGGGGACTTGTCTCGCATCCAATTTAGTACTGTTTTGCTACGATCCACATAATTTGAAGTCAGCTTTAGTGGTTGGATAAGTTCTTGCCCTCTTTTTTGACGACTTACTGTTGTCAGGTTTTTCATTCTTCTTTTGTTTGTTTTGTCGTTTTTCCAGCCTTCGTGTACCAAATGATTGGCAATGGAAACAGGGTTGGTTTCTTTTGTGACAAGTGTGAGAGATGGTGATTTTTCAACACGGTAAAGTTCATTTTTCTTTCTATCAAATACAACAAAGATGTCAGTGATCATCATTTGAGACTCTCTCAGTATTTGGATGGCATCGTCACCAGAGTCCGCATGTTGGAGAATTTTTGTAAGTATCAGAGTTGAAGGAGTTCCCTCAAACCTGAAGTCATCGCTTCCGGCGGCATTTATGGAAACATAGAGGCCATCTTCATTAACTCCAGTGACTGCTCCAACCATGCCTGACCAGATAACATGCATAAAAGCCTTTCCTCTTTTTGGAAAAACCCACTTTACGATCTTTTCTTCGTCAAAAGTGCGTCCTGCTTCAAAGTCGAAAACCCGTCCTAGAATCCAAGAAGATTTTGTAGGAGTGGCAAGTAAAGTACAGGCCATTGGTGCAAGATCATTGTCGACCATAGTTTGTCCTGCTTCATGTAGTGCGTGGTACCCAACTTGTCTTGTATAATTGTTGGCCCACTCTTCAAATAATTTTGGTGCACTCAAGGAGACACCGTACATTTCCTTGAGATGTTCTGTGTCGTACCACTTTTCAATACCACGGTAAACAATCATCAAGGAGAAGAGTAGAAGCCGTTTTGAAAAATCATTTGGAAAAAGCTGTGATAATTTTTCCATCATTTCATTTTCTTGTTTGAGCAAAAGGTTTTTGGTTAGTTCGCCATACACCTTCCCTCTTTCAAACGAACTTCCTTCAAGAAAGATGTGATTTAGTCCGATATCTGATCTTGAAAAAAAAGTTCCTCTTCCATTTGATTCAAGATCAACTTTGGGTGGCGTGGCGGTGGCGCTGTGGTGGATATTAATGACTATGTTGGCAAAGAATAAAGAAGACAGTAGCAAAAAAACGATGAATTTACGCATTGGAGTTTATCTTCTTACCCAATAGAGCAGGAAACACAATCCATGCACCCAAATAGGTTCCTATGACGCCAATAACAAGTGTGAGTCCAAGGTCTATTAAAACTGGATGAGAGCAGAGTAGAAGAGGGTAAAATCCCAAAAAAGTTGTTGCAGCCGCAAGTGAAATTGCGGTTAAAAGTTCTTTTTGATTTCCTTTGTGTCGCAATTCTTGGGTAATAAAAATTCCATAATCAATGCTTAAACCAAAAACCATGATCAAACCCACAAACGAAATAAATGTGAGGGAGTTGGAGGTGAAATAGAAATACCATCCAATCAAAGCAAATGCTGAAAAAGTGGGTATAAGTGAGTAAAAAGTGAGGCTGAGTTTTTGGAAGAATAGAAATGAAATCAAAATAACCAAAAACAATGCAATCGGGCCTAGTCGAAGAATATCATCACTCAAAGCTTTAGAAAACCCTGAGACCAATTCATATAGAGATTGAACTTTTGGATATCGAGCTTTTAGCATTTTACGTGTTTCTTCATTTTGAGGTAACCAGGTTTGAATCCATTCCCCGTTGTGGTTGAGGTGACTCATGTACAAAGGGGTTGTGCTGTTGATCTGAGAAAGTGAGGCTTCAAGTCCTTCGCACGAAATATTGTCAAGAAAGGGTTTGAAGAGAGTTTTTTCAGACTTTGAGAGTTTTGAGATAAAGGAATTGTCACATTCCGAATACCAGCTGTCATAGTGGATTTTTCGAAGAGATGGAATCGGAAGGTATTTAAGAGGTGTTTCATGATAAACCCCGCTCAGCCGACTCCAAGTTTTTTGTTCTAGATACTGGGATGGCTTTTCTAAGCTAGGAATAATTTCAAACAGAGGAGTTTGCATATTGGTTTTCTCTGATATCCAGTTATGGATCTCTTTGGAGTTTTTGCTTTGATAATTGAACTGTCGAAAATCAAAATCCTTTTCTAATCCAAACAAAAACAACATAAGTCCTGGAAGGAGGAAAAAGAGTATAGGGAGTTTGAAAATAGATCGACTTATAACGGGAAGTGAAAATGAGGTGATGCGGATTTTTTGGGAATAAGATTTTGTTATATAATAAAGCAAGATGAAGCTTATTGTTAAACCCGTAATAGAGAAAAGCATGAGTTGGCGAATGAGTTCAATTTGACTAAAGAGTAATGTGACAAGGACTGTAAGTGTTGTGATGAGTCCAATGGCATTGGAGCGCCAAGCAAGCCGATATTCTTTGTGAACAATTGCATGAAATCCGTAATCCAGTGAGAGTCCTATAATTCCAATTCCGAAACTCAGTGCAAGTCCATGGAGACTACCAAAGACAAAGTAGGTGATAATTCCACCCACAATCGTTCCAAAGAAAACAGGAGGCAAAAGCCAAATGACGGCTCCGCGCTTAAAGAAAAACAAAAGAAGCAGTCCGAGGAGAAGAGAGAGAGGGCCTAGCCATCCTATTTTTTGAACATCACTCATGACCTGAGATTTGTTTTCAATCGTCGACCAATGAGGTCCATAAAGATCTACAGAAAAGTGTTCTCCGAGAGTTTTTAGAAAACTTTGAGTTCGCTCACTTTCTGTTGGTGAAAATCCAAGTTGAACAGGGAGGATGAGTCGGTTTTTTTCTTCATCAAAGTAGAATCCACCAAATTGTCCCAGCCGAATTGTGGCGGGTGGTTTTGTTAAAAGTTGTAGATCTTTGTGAGATTGTAGGGGATCGACTCGAAGTATTTCGCCAATCCATTTGGATTGTGGTCCAATCAAAAGAGCCCACTGCGCTGTTGCTGTTTTCATGCTTTGAATGAGAGCTTTGTCAGTTGGGCGTGGAGTGCGAAAGACAATATCACGTGCCCAGTCTTTAACGGCAGCCTGGATTTGGGTGGATGGGCTGGGGCACCCAGTGAGTCGTATATCATCTTTGTAGCCATTGAGTATTTCACAGAGTTTTTGACCTGATGTGATGACGCTTTCTTTGGGTAGAGGTTTTACTACGAGTAAATTCCACCATGAAATTGGAAAGGATTTAAATTTGCTAATATTTTGAGAAACATCTTTAGGAAAAAACGGATCTGAAGAGCTGTCGATGAAAGAGTGTGCGGGAATTGAAAGAAATAAAAGAAATAAAGCGACTCTCATCACTTTCCTTTTCTTTTGACTTTTGGCTCCATAAACTGAAATTCAATTGTATCTCCTGAGGCCTCAGAAATTTCCAGAGAAGCAAGATGTCCAGAAGGTTTAAGATTCATCAAAAGATTTGTAAATGGTTGTACGCCGGGTTTTTTGGGTTGAAATCGATATTGATTTGGATTGGCTTGAAATATTTTGTAGTTTTTAGAAATTGTCTCTATGTCCAATTTCAACCATGAGGTGAGTTCCTTTAAAGATTTGGCAAAGTCTCCCAATTGAGGGTCGTTGAGGGAGTATTTTTCGGTCTTAAAGTTTCCGTTCTTATCATATGCTCCGACTTGAATCTCTTTTGGGAAAATATGAACTTCAGATTTGGCGGGCTGCACAATTTTCCAATGAATAGTGTCTGGGAACTCCACATTCATAAACCCACGGACTTTGACTCTCAAATCAATGTCTTTGACTTTTTTTGTTTGAACAAACGCCACATAGAGTGATGATAACCCCTGGTAGAAGCTCAGTCTTTTCTTTAGTTCTGTTTTTGGAACTTCTTTGGCAGCTTCTGCCGATGAAAGAGTCGCCAGTGATGTGACAGAGAATAGAACCAGTATCAAAAGGTATCGCATAGGTTTAAATTATAGTGGAAATCCATTTGTTGTCGATGGCTTTTGTGATAAGTGAATTGTTTAGAGAATTAAGGAGGACTGTGTCAATGGCCGAACAGCAGATGGTTAAGGAAATTGCAGAGGTCATATGCCAAGCGGTAAACTTAGGCCATCTGAATACTTCAGAGATGGTATCAGACACAGCTCTAATGGATGGGGGAATGGGGCTTGATTCGGTTGATGTCCTTGAGGCCGTTCTAGCAATTGAACATCACTTTGATATCAAGATTGAAAATGCCGAAGAAGGTAAAAAACACTTTCACACACTCGGTACGATTGCCGACTTTGTTCAGTCAAAAAAACAATGAGCCGTGTCAAAGCTGTCATAGCTGGTCATGGTCAGGTGGGCTGTACGGGCCAGGGTGTTGATGCTTTCTGGAAATCTGTTCTTGAGGGAAAGACTGGGATTGTAGATGGACTTGGCCACTGCCAGGTGGTTCAGACAGAAGAGGGCCGTGCATTTGAGTTTGCCAAGCTCGCGATCGAAGAAGCTTTTTTAGATTCCAACTGGAAAAATGACTTTAGTAACACAGGGTTGATACTTGCAACCACAACAGGCTATGTGTCTGAGTGGGAAGGCCGAATTGTTGAAAAAGAAAAAGAACCCTCAAAAACCCCGGCATTTTTAGAGGCATTCAAAAAAGAGCCCACCCAAGCTTTACTCAATGATTTGATGTCTTATTTTAAGTTCGATGGACCGAGTTTGGTGGTTTCTACGGCTTGCGCTGCAGGGACACAGGCATTGGGAATTGGAGCACTTTGGTTAAAGCAGCAGAAGGTAAAAAAATGTGTCGTTGTTGGAACGGAATCTTTGTCTACGTTGACTGTCTCTGGGTTTGGGTCATTTCAACTGACTTCAAGTGGTGTTTGCAAGCCATTTGATCAAAATCGAAGTGGGATCAACCTTTCTGAGGGAGGGGCTGCCATATGTTTGGAAGCACGTAAACCCAGGGGAAATGAAAATATTGTTACAGGCTGTGGCTTTGGTTGTGATGCATTTAGTATGACATCTCCACATCCAGAAGGGGCTGGGGTTTCGGCTTCTATACAATCAGCTTTGAAGATGGCAAATTTGGATAGAAACGAAATTTCAATTGTCCATGCACATGGAACGGGTTCAATTCCCAATGATAAGGTGGAGTCGGAAACATTTTTTCGAATATTTGAAGATCGAGTTTCTGTTTGTTCAACCAAAGGTATACACGGACATGCTTTGGCGGCAAGTGGTGTATTTGAATCTATTTTGTGTGATTTGATTTTAAAAGAGCAGAAATTTCCCGGGACTTACAATTTGAAAGACTGTGAATTTGATGATTTTATTCAAACCTCTTCAGAGTTAAAAGAGTTGCATCAAGCCAATCATATTTTAAAGACAACTTTGGGATTTGGCGGGACAAATGCTGCGCTTATTGTGTCGAGAGGAAGTGTCAGTTGAAAATCATTGATATAGAAACTCTCCACGACTTGGATATTGGACAATACGCACGAGAGCCACAATACAGAAGAGCAACTCCCAATATGATGTGGACCTGTCATGCGCTTTCAAGTTTGCTTAAACGCAATAAAGAGGTTGTAGAAGAATTTAAAAATGAATGCGCATATATTGGTGGATCTGGGCATGGAGAGCTTGGAGCAACTGAAGAATACATTTTGCTTTTGGGCCTTCAGAACAGGCCAAAGCCGATTGCATTTCAAAACAGTCTTCATAATTCGACATTGGGATTTGCGACACATCTTTTCGGATTGTCTGGTCCGGGACTGACGGTTTCCAATGGGTGGTGGACAGTAGAAGATCAACTTCATCTGGCTGAAACTCTTATAGAGAGTGGTGTTACGAAGTATTGTATCATTGCTGTTTCAGATATAGTTGTGCCAAACTTAAAAGATGCCATCCATAGTATTTACCCATCCCCAGTGGAGTTGAAAGATTTTGCTGGAGTTGCTCTTGTGGGAAGTGACACTTGTGAGGGTGTTTCGATTGTGAAACTGAATCGTATGGATTCGGAAGCCAGTGAATTGAAATCTTTTGATGGGTGGGACGGATTTTTAGGTCATCCAATACGGCAGATCTCAAACAATGAAAACCAAGTTTTTTTAACTTTTGATGATGGCCCAGTGAAGGGTCAAACAGATCAAGTCTTGGATTTATTAAAGGGTTTGGACGTAAAGGCCACTTTTTTTCTAATTGGGGATCGTGTTGTTGAGGAACCAAGTTTAGCAAAGCGGATGCGTGAGGAGGGGCACTCTATTGGAAACCACTCTTTGGATCATGACTACAGAATGTTTTTTTGTTCTGAAAAAAAAATTGCAGATTGGATTGAACGAGGCCGAGAAACTCTAGAAAAGCACCTGGGTCCAACAGTTGGCTTTCGCCCACCAGCTGGAGTGATATCTCCACCTCTCAAACGTGCTGTGCAAGTTTTGGACACAGATGTTTTCTTGTGGAGACATAGGTACTTTGATTCATTTACAGGCTTAAAAAAATTTTCTGTAAATGATGTGAAATCAGGAGATCTTCTTCTTCTCCATGATGCAATCTTGAGAGGAAGTTCACTTTGCTCGCACTTGGAAAATCTTGAAAAACTCATCAGTTCGTTAAAAGAAAAAGGTTTTGCTCTAACTTCTATACCAAGGCGCTAAGTCACCTTTTATAGAGCATTGAGAAATCTGGAGATTGCTACTTAAAAGGCTTGATCGGCCTTTTGCTCATCAAGCAGTTTTTTCTAAATTTCCGAAATTATCCTACAGTAGGTGAATGCGGTATAAAAGGTGGCTTAGCGTTTTTTGACCGTCAGTTTAATGTGATCCAGTCCATACTTGCCTGTATCTGTTGCCACTAGGATTAAAAATCCAATGAGATATAGAAAAGCCTTTTCCTTTTTGGCAAAGGGATCTAATGCGTGAATATTAAAAAAAGCAATCGCCATTGTCACAAGCAAAGGTATTACGGTGAACCTTGTCCAGAGCCCAAGTACGACGGCTGCTGCGCAAAAAACTTCCGCAAAGATGGCAAGCCCTAGGCTTACTTGAGACCCAAGTCCGATGGGATCTGGAAACATAGCCGCCTTTTCACTAAAACCCATCAACTTCGGCAGTCCATGTGCAAAAAGCATGGTTCCACCAAATCCCAATCTTGCAATTAAAATTCCGATATCTTTTGTCATAGAGCCACTATATCGACATGAAATAAAAAATCAAATGTCGAATTGACGATGTGATGTGTTAGACCTAGAGTCGGCACAAAGAAGTGGAGGGTTCAATGCCAACTCTTAAAGAAGGTCTCAAGGCTCCGGCATTCAGCTTGCCGGATCAAACTGGGAAGAAGGTTTCGCTAAAAGATTTTAAAGGCAAAACTGTTGTTTTGTACTTTTATCCAAAAGACATGACCCCTGGGTGCACTCAAGAGTCCTGTGATTTTCGAGATAATCTTTCGCGTATCAAAAGAAAGAAAGCCGTTGTATTGGGAATGAGTCAAGATTCGGTGGATCGACATGTGAAGTTTGTAGACAAGTATGATCTCAACTTCCCTCTTTTGTCAGATGAAAGTGGAGACGTTTGCAACAAGTACGGTGTTATTCAAATGAAGAATATGTACGGGCGCAAATTTAAGGGAATTGTACGAACAACATTTATTATTGGGCCAGATGGAAAGATTCAGAAAATTTTTGATAAAGTGAAAGTCAAAGGCCATGTGGACGAAGTGCTGGAAAATCTCAAGTGAAGGTTCGCACGAAACGAGTTGAGTTCAAGAATGAAAATGGTGAAACTCTTGTTGGGCGTTTGGAGTGTCCACTTGGTACAATTCGAAGTTATGCCATATTTGCACATTGTTTCACTTGCTCCAAAGATGTTCATGCAGCTACTCGAATTTCAAGAGGACTTGGGTCTGATGGTATAGCAGTTTTACGATTTGACTTTACGGGTCTTGGTGGAAGTGGTGGAGATTTTGCAAACTCCAACTTTTCTTCTAATATTTCAGATCTTATATCGGCTGCCAACTTCTTAAGTGAGAATTACCAAGCCCCAGAACTTCTTGTTGGCCACAGTTTGGGTGGAGCTGCTGTGTTGGTGGCTGCATCTCAAATACCAAGTGTTAAAATTGTTTCAACTATCGGAGCACCAAGTGACCCTGGTCATGTGAGTTATCTTTTTGAAGACCAGGTTGAGGAAATAAAAGACAAGGGGTGTGTGGAAGTTGAACTGGCAGGTCGCTCTTTTCAAATTTGCAAGCAATTTCTAGATGATATTTCAGAGTCCAATCTGAAGCAAGCTTTGAAAGAGAGTCGATTTGGTCTTCTTGTTTTTCACTCTCCAACAGATGATGTTGTTGGAATTGAACATGCAAAATCGATTTATGAAAGTGCAAAACATCCAAAAAGCTTTGTGTCTTTGGAGGGAGCGGATCACTTTTTATCAAATCCAGAAGATTCCGAATTTGTGTCTCGAATGTTGTCCTCTTGGGCCGAAAGATATGTGACTCCATCAAAATCAAAAAGCTTAGAGCGTGAAGGTGTGATATTTAGAGAAGTGGATCAGAATTTCTTTTTAGAAGGAGTTGCACAGGGCCACCCCATTTTTGCAGATGAACCCACTGAAGTTGGAGGAACTGATGTGGCTCCGAGTCCATATGGATTTTTAAGTGCAGCTCTTGCTGCTTGCAAACTTATGACTTTGAGACTCTATTTCAAAAAGAAAAATATTTCTGTCGATGAAATGGAAATCAAAGTGACTCACAAGAAAAATGACTCCAATCAAGATCAGTTCAATTGCCAAATTGATTTTCCAGAAGAAATGGATGAAACTGTTCGAGAGCGTGCATTGGAAATTTCTAAAAAATGTCCTGTGCATAAAACTTTGGAATCTGGGTCAGAGATTCGTACACTGTCTGAGATGTGATTGATTTTGTCTCTGACTGATGTTTAAGAGAGAGGCTTTTTCAAAGCGTCTTTGGAGTTCAAACACACTTTACTTGAATTTTTAAGTGCATGAAATAACTTATATTTTGCTGTTTTTGAATTTTCTCTCACTGGACAAATCTGAAAAAATGCCCATTGTGAGTTATCAACGAACCCTAGTATGGGAGTATTTATGGCAGATAAAAGAGTTCCAAGTCCTGAAGAGATTCAAAAAGAGTTTGAGAAAGTTGTAAAAGATAAGTTCGGTGGAAACATTCAATTTCATACCTCTGTTCAGGGAATGCCAAAGCGTCCGATGGATTCAAGTGAACTCACTCCCTCACTTGAAGAGCAAGAAGAGAAAAGAAGACAAAAGCGTCAGTCTATTCGATTTGATTACAAGCCAAAGGAAGTGAAAAGTTTTTTAGACAAAAATGTGATTCATCAAGATGAGGCCAAAAAAGCTTTATCCATTGCAATTTGTGATCACTACAATCATGTCATTAAGTGTTTAAACTCCCCTGAAGAGCCTTCAAAAAATTACGCCAAACAAAATGTTTTAATGCTTGGGCCAACAGGCGTTGGTAAAACCTATTTGGTTCGTCAAATTGCAGAGCTTATAGGTGTTCCATTTGTAAAAGCAGATGCCACTCGATTTAGTGAAACAGGCTATGTTGGTGCCAATGTCGATGATCTTATTCGAGATTTGGTTCAACAAGCTGATGGGGATATTGAACTTGCTCAATACGGAATTATCTACCTTGATGAAGCCGACAAACTGGCTGGGAGTGGAAGCGTACGTGGAAAGGATGTGAGTGGCCGAGGTGTTCAATTTGGACTTTTGAAGCTTATGGAAGAAACCGAAGTGGATTTGAGATCCTCCAATGACATGATGTCACAGATGAAAAATTTCATGGACATGCAATCCAAGGGAAAGGTTGAGAAAGAGGTCATCAATACAAGACATATTCTTTTTATTGTGAGTGGTGCATTCAATGGGCTGAGTGACATTATTGACTCTAGGGTGAGTCGTGGAAGCCTTGGTATAGGTGGTGAACTAAAAGACGAAAAAACGGCCACTGAGTTTTTTCATCAAGTTAAAACTCAGGATTTTATTGAATATGGGTTTGAACCAGAGTTTGTGGGACGTCTCCCGGTTCGGGTGATTTGTAGTGAGCTTTCAGAAAAGGATCTTTTTGAAATTTTAAAATACTCAGAAGGATCTATTGTTAAGCAGTATGTTGAAAGCTTTAAGTCTTATGGAATTGACGCTGTCATCGATGATGAGGCGATGAGAGCAGTTGCTAAAAAGGCTTTTGAAGAAAAGACAGGTGCTCGTGGTTTGGTGACAGTACTTGAAAGTATATTTCGTGATTTTAAGTTTGAATTACCATCAACAGGGATAAAAGAGTTAAAGGTTGATAAAAATTTGGTGAATGATCCCAAGAAAAGTTTAAATCATGTTCTGGAGTTTGCAAAAAATGACAAGCGTTCGGCTGCTCGAATTGAAATTGAAAATTTTGAAAAAGATTTTTTAAATAAGCATAAAATGGGAATTCGTTTTGATGAAAATTCACGTAGAAAAATAGCAGATCTTTCATTGAGTCAGGGCGTTGGGATTGATGAAGTGTGTGCAAAAATTCTTCAATCCTACGAACATGGCCTGAGCCTTATCAAACAAAATACAGGGCAAGGTGAATTTGTTATCACACAAGATGTCGTAGAAAATCCTAAAAAAATCTTAGAAAAATGGATTCGAGAATCTTATTCAAATCTTTGAAAGTTTTTGGCAATGAACCTTATCAAAGACTAACACTGCCTGTAGGCCACTATTATTTAGGAAAGGTGACTATAAACGCAATTCCACCTTGAAGATCGGTGTATCCAGGAACATGATCGTGACTCCATTCAAATGTCATGTGATTGGCCTCTAGCATTAGACCAACAACTTTTGTAAAATCAAATTGGAAGCCGAAATTAAATCCTCGAACATCGCCGTGGTTTCTCACTTCGTAAGATTCTTTAGGAAAATCACCATCATCGGCTTCTTCGTGTTCGATATTTGTTTGAACCCAATATCTAGTGAGATAGCCTCCGCCATATAAAAGGATTTTTGGATTGATCCGGTATCCGAGAATAAGTGCAATATCGGCAACACTTGTTGAAGCTGTTGCTTCCCAGTCGTGGCCGCCGTCTCCAAACTGCCCATCTTGATCACCTGATTCTGTAGTTGTGCTGGTACCTGTGGCAGCGGAAAATGCCAGAGAGAAGTTGCCTTTATCAGATTCACGATGATTGTCCCCGAGAGCTTGGATTTTTCCTTGAACCATTATTGGGACATCAAAATCTAAGATTGAAGTGAGTGAAATTCCTGTTTTCAAAGAAACATCTAAGAACTCGGTAAGTCCAACTCCAAAACCCCAAGCGACAATTGAAGCGGGATCGTGATCAGGCTCATCCAGTTCTGGCTCAGGTCTGTCGGATGCATCTGCGGTAATCATCATCCTGTGGCTTGGCTCTACGCCAACTTTTGCTCGCACACGCCATTGCCCGTTTGTTTCAGGGGATTCCAAGCGTCCGTAGGGCAAATTGATAGAAAGGGAGCTACATCCTGCACAGCTAAATAAAAAAACAAATAGTAAGTAGTTGTGTGTATTCATGAGAATCTTTTATTTTATTGAAACAAAAAATTCAATCACTAAGAATACACTGTGAAACAAACTAGTTTGTCAGAATATCTAGCCACTCACGTTGCTTTGGGGCGATTTGATCTAGAGGTGTCATAAGTCCTGTTTTTAGCCCCATATCATGAGTTCCGTGATTCAATTCTTCTAGAGAAATTTGTGCAAGCACCCTTTCTGTCATTTTAAAGGCTTTTGCATTGTTTTTTCTCATAACATCTAAAACTTCTTGAAGTGTGACATGTGGAAGGTTGAGATCCCAACAGTCATAATCTGTGACAAAGCTTATTGGAAAGTAAGCAATGCCTGCTTCTCGTGCTAGAGCAAATTCTGGAAAGTTGGTCATTCCGATTATGTCTGCTCCCATTTGTATATAAGATTTAGATTCTGCATGAGTTGAAAAATAAGGTCCTTCAATGCAAACATAAGTTTTTTCAAAATGAATATCAAAGTCCAAGTCTTTCCAGAGATCTTTTGCTTTTTTAACTGCTGGTGTGCAAATGGGTTGCGCTAAAGAGACATGTCCAACAATTCCATCACCACAAAATGAAGTTTGTCGAACAGACTTGGTTCGATCGATGTACTGGTTTGGAACAACAGCGTCTCCAGGTTTTAATTCTTTCTTTAAACTTCCAACAGCTGAGATAGATAAAATCCCTTTGGCTCCATTTTGTTTGAGTGCAAAAATATTTGCACGGTAGTTCACTTCAGATGGAAGAAGCTCATGATGTGTTCCGTGACGAGATAAAAAGAGGGCTTCCTTATTTCCAAGTCGCACTCTCTTTAACCCGGTTGAGGCTTGGCCAAAGGGAGTCGAGGTACCAAGCTCTTCAATGACTTCAAATTGATCAAATTTTTCAAACCCAGATCCACCAATTATTGCCCACATACTGATTGTCCTTTCTTTATGCGCCCTTCTTTAAGATTGGCTTGTGAAACATATCCGCTATCCAAAACAATTCCAGTTACAAGCTCCACAGGTGTGACATCAAAGGCAGGGTTGTATGTTTTGGAGTCTTTCGGTGCCCATTGCAGTTGTCCCATCAAAGGAGAGACGCCTCGTACTTCTTCAGAAATACGCTCTTCAATTGGAATGTCTTTTCCAGATTTTGCTTCAAAATCAATCGTTGTATAGGGAGCAACGGGATAGAATGGAATTTCATGATGTTTACAGAGAACTGCTACAGAATAGGTTCCAATTTTATTAGCAAAATCTCCATTTGTAGCAATTCGATCTGAACCAACAAAGGCTTTGTTGATTTTTCCCTGTGCCATGAGAAAGCCTGCCATATTGTCACATATCAACGTGTAGGGGATACCAAGTTTGCTGAGTTCCCATGTTGTGAGTCTTCCCCCTTGTAAGAGTGGTCGAGTTTCATCAACGTACACATGAATTTTTTTGCCATTTTCATGAGCTCTACGTATCACGCCAAGTGCAGTTCCAACTCCTGCTGTTGCAAGACCGCCTGTATTGCAATGTGTAAGAATATTGTCCCCGTCCTGGATAAGGGGTTCTCCGTGAAGTGCCATGTTGTTACACAATTCAACGTCTTCAAAAAATATCTCATATGCGCATCTAGCGGCGTTGTTGTAATTCTCTTTCATACGATCCATTGCCCACATAAGGTTTACAGCAGTCGGACGGGCTTTTCGTAAATTTTCAGTTTGTATCATATATTCTGTTTCTGAAGCGCCATTTTCTTTGAAATGTGCAAGCTGTAGAGCTGCGGAAACTCCAATTAAAGGGGCTCCTCTTACACTTAGGTTCTGAATGATTTGAATCATTTTTTCAGGTGATTCACTCTTGATCCAAACTTCTTTGGTGGGAAGTTGGGTTTGATCTAAAATTTCAATAAGCCCATTTTGAACTCTCAGACCAAGGGATTCAATGTCTTTCATAATGACCTTCCATTTTGTTTCTTTCGAATTTCGTGAAGAGCTTGAATTTCTGTTTCTGGCAAACTGGTTATTTGTCCAAACTGTTTTGCTCGAAGTAACACTTCGGCAGAGTGTTCAATTCTTTCAATTCCGTTAACGGCTTCTTCTAAATTTGTTCCCCAAGCAAGTGCTCCGTGACGTGCCAGTATGAAAACTTTTTGATTTGGCAAAAACTCTCTTAAAGAAGTTCCCATTTCTTTTGTTCCAGGACGAGCGTATGGAATAATTGGCAAACTCCCACATGCGATAATGAGTTCACTCATCGAATGAGCGGGCAAGAAACGATCCTCAGGAAAGGCAATTGTCCAGGCAATGGCTGTGGGAGGGTGGGCATGAACCACTGCTCTTGCCTCTGGGGAATTGCGGTAAATTTCAAGGTGCATTTCTTTTTCAGAAGAAGGGGTTCCTTGAATTGTCTTGCCATCAATGTCGATGACAGCAAGTTCTGAAGGCTTCAGTGTGGACTTTGAACGTCCAGAAGGGGTGATCCAGATTTCTTTTTCAGAAATGAAGTAACTGATATTGCCATCGGCTGCAGCCAGATAGTTCTTTTGATTCAATAGCTTAGCAACCTCTAGAAGATTGTCTCGAGTGATCTGTTCTTTCATCCTAGGCGAAAATAGATCAGACAATGGACCTGGTCAATCAAACTCGACTTCTATGGATAAGGAGCTCATTTGATAATTGTGAAATGACAGAAAAAATCACTCGCCTCTACACCTTTGTGACATCGGCCACTCTTGTGGCACTGATTCTAACATCTGTGACGTCTCCATTTGCAGATATTCGTCATATGAAAAAAGAGATCGATAGAGATGATTTTTCATATCGTGAGGTTCCTCCTGTTGCAGTTTTAAAGGTTCTAGAGTGGCACAGGAAAGCTCACCCTAAGAGACAGATGAGTATAGATACCAGTCTCAAGGCTTTAAAAAGAAGTGGTCGTATTTCAAATATGACCAATGTTTTAAACGAATCTGTTGATTCACTGAATGCCAAAAATATAGAGCTGAAACGAAAGCTTCATAGCCAAGGAGTGTTGATTCAATCTTTGAATTCTCGTCTTGGACATTTGAAAAAGAAACTCGATTCTTCTAGATTTCAATAAGAACGGAGTGGTTTCTCTGTTGATATCAAAAAGTTTTTTGTTGAGTATTCGTGAAAGCTCTCAAATTCCAGATAAGAATAAATGAGTTTTAAAGAGTTCTTTTGACTTTTTGACGTCTTCTCGATTTAAAATAGCTTATGAGTGGAAGCAATGAGCCATTTCAAACTCCTGGTGGAGAAGAGAAGTACAAACACTTAAAGCGGTTTTTTACCTACGACAAAAAAAGAAACTGTCTGGCCAAACCAGGGCCACATCAATTTGTTTTTGTACTAGATAGGCTTAAGCCGACATTCAATGTAGGTAAAATATTTCGAACGGCAGAGTCTTTTGGAGTTAAAGAAATTCACCTTATAGGTATTCCATTTTTTGATGCAAGAGCTGCCAAAGGTGCATTTCGACATGTTCCCGCTTTTTTTCATAAAAACGCTTCAACGTGTATTTCGTCATTGGTCAAAGGGGGGTATCGACTTTTTGCACTTGCACCCAGTGCTTCAAACCAACTCGGAAAAATTGAGTTACCCCAAAAGACAGCCTTTATTTTGGGCCATGAAGAATATGGACTGAGCCCTGAAATGAGAGAACGACCTGAGTTGGAGTATATTCAAATCCCCCACTCAGGAAGATCTCAAAGTTTGAATGTGAGTGTGGCTGCATCTATTGCAGCATGGGAATATGTTAGAGGTTATGAGCAAACCCCAGTCATGGTTCGATCAAGGGTAGAGACGGGTCTTTGACCAGTTGTCCCCTTTTTTCTGATAGACAACTCGATCATGTATGCGATGTTCGCCTCGAACCCAAAACTCAAATCTAGAAGGTTCGATAATATACCCTCCCCAGTTTTCTGGCCTTGGGATTTTATCTGGGTATTTGGACTCAAGTTCTGAAACTCTTTTGGAAAAATCTTCGTAAGCATTTAAAGGTTGGCTTTGAAGTGAGGCAGATGAAGCAATTTGGCTTGCTCGAGGGCGAGAGTGAAAATATTTATCTGATATTGTATCTGAAACTTTTTTAGCAGTGCCCTGGATACGAATTTGCCTTCCTAAATCATAGTAAAACAAAAGAGCAATGTTTTTGTTGTTTTGAATATCTTGAGCTTTGGGACTGTCATAGTTGGTGTAAAAAACAAATCCTTCGGGACTAAATTCTTTGATGAGTATGACTCGACAAGAAGGTTGGCCATCTGAATCTACGGTTGCAAGAGTGGCGGCTGTGGGTTCGAGTAAACTTAAATTTTCTTTGGCATAGTTGAACCATTGAGAAAATATCTCAATTGGGTGAGAGATGGATTCATCGATTTTAGGAAAGTCCATTTCTAAAAATTCTCTTTCTTGGCCGACGCGGTTTGAGAAGATATGCAGTTCAACACGTGAGCTGCAAGTAATGTCGGCTCTCCCTGAGAATCTAATGTTTTGGCTTGATGAAAGCAAGCAGTGAGTTTTACGTTTTGTGGTCGCAACAAGTCATTGTTTGAGTGAGGCAAAATGTCTTTCTGAAGAGCATAGTAAGGTAAATCTGACTCACGGACGGCATTCTTGGTACGCATTTGAGGGATGACATAATCAGGTCTTATCCCAGTCACATGATTGGAACTTCCTGATGGGAAGTAAAATTTTGCAAAAGTTTGATAATGAACGATTTTTTGATACTTTCCACCTTCAAACGGAATTCCTTGCAAAATAGTTCCCTTTCCAAAAGTTCTTTCTCCTAGGAGGACTGCTCGCTTGTGTTCTTTTAAAGTTCCAGCAACAATTTCGGCAGAGCTTGCGGAACCGGAATTGATGAGCACCACAATGGGTTTTGTTGTCGCTTGTTCAAACCGTGTGTAATATCTTTTGCGCGACCTGGACTGGAGTTCAGATCGAACTTCTAAAATAAAAGTGTTTTGGGGCAAGAATAAATCAGCAACACAAAGAGCTTGATCCACCAAACCGCCGGGGTTGTCTCTTAAGTCCAGGATGAGTCCAGAGATTTCCGTCTCAAGTTCGAAGCTGTAAATAACTTCTTCCACTTGAGCGCATGTGTTGGATTTTTGAAATGAATTGATTCGAATAAAGCCCCAGTCATGGCCAGCAGCTTCAAGTTTATAATGGCGAACATTTTCAAGCGTGACCTGGGTCTTTCGAACATGAGCACGTTTTTTCTTTCCACTTCTGTAGTAATCAATTTTAACTCGATTGGAGAGAAGGCGAGTGATTGCTTGAGAGGCATCGGACTTACTCATTTGAGAAACAGGCTCACCTTGAATGTGTGTAATAATATCTCCTGTTTGTAATCCACTTTTTTCTGCTGGAGAACCTGTCAGAGTTCTTATGACAACTAAGTGTCCTGCAATGGGTCTTAAAATCACACCAATTCCAGTGTACTCTTCTGAGCTTTTCTCAGTTTGCTCAAGTACATAATCAAGAGGTATTAGGTGGTCGTGGGGGGAGGCTGCGTAGGAAAGGTAGCCATTGATTGCTATTGAAAGATAGAACTTCTCCATGGTGGAGTCTTGAGTTTGAATAAGTTCTTTGATTTTTTCATAGAAAGGGATTTTCTTGGTTTTTGTTGTTTTAAAAATCTTTGTCCAAGTTGTCATTTGCCCTTTTGTAAGAGACTTTATTGAGGAGAGTAAGCTCTCAATGGACCTGTGTTCTTGAAATTGATAGTCACGCAAAACGATATCACCATTTTTCCACTTGATTTGAATGCCTCGATCTTCAATTTGAGAAATCAAATTTTTGTAGGCATTCATGCAGCCAAAGAACTGGATTTCAGATTCGTAGCAATTGTTTGTGTTGATGTAACGATCCATTGTTGAGGAATTGATTTGTGTGTTTTGCCAAAAGAGAGATTCATCTTTTTTAGGAGTTTTTGATTCAAAAATAAAAGATGGTGGGCTTGTTAAAAACACCAATATCAAAGGGAGCAACAAGCGCCGAAAGCTGAATCTATCCATTTACGTACCTCAAGGATTCTTAATGGAAGAATTGGGCCAAAGGAAGGGGGTCATAAAGCTAGTAATTACAGTTAGTTATGGTTTTCGAGGCATTGTGAAAACTGCATAATTCTTGGCCAACATATGAAATAAATTCTCAGATGCTTCTTCTGCTTTCTGTGGCCATTGAGGATTCTTTATTATTTTTAGTGGAATAAGCGTTCCGTATCGGAATCTGTTGGTGTTTCGGTTTTTGTTACCGCACCTGTCTAGAGGTGGTGACCTATGGATTGGTCACCAGTTTGAACTATTGGTTCTTAGTCTTTTTTCAATGGATATTTTGAGAGCAGAAATACTGTAAAAATCAGTCCAAACAGAAAAACCCCTCCCATGTAGGCAAAAACAGCAAATTGTTCTTTTGCCGCAGATCTTCCAATACAAGGTCCCCAAATGGCGGCAAATAGCCATACAAATGGGTAGAAAAATCCTCCCAAGCTTGTGGAGTACTGTGCAATGAGTTTGCTTTTAGTTGGTGCGCCTAGAAATGAAATAAGTAAGAGAGTTGCAAGGCTCATTGCTCCAATGCCAGTCGCATGAAAGTGAAAGCGTTGGTAGTATCGCCAGTTCTTCGCCTTTTCGCTTTCTATTTTTTTCTCACGTACACTCTCTTCAGAAATGGACTGTATGGCAGTGTTTTGTTTCAAACCCTCGGCAATTTTATTCTTGAAAAGATCTTCATTGATACCAAATAGAATTGCTATAAAAACTCCACCAGCCATTCCAAGCAAAGCGATCATATGGGGGATTTTTGAAATCATAGTTTCACCTCAAAAGTTACTTTAGGGTGCTAGTTCTCTATTGCAGTGCAGTCAATATGGATCTGCAGTGAAGAGTACGATCTACCTTCTAAGGTGCGTTATATCTGGTAATTCATATGTCAGATATAACGCACCTTAGAAGGCAGGCCGTATCTCGCCTGCCTTGACAACTCGAGATATGAGCACAAGTTTAGAGGTAGGAGGAAGGATGGCTATTAAAGACAGTGCAACCGTGAAATCATCCCCTGAAGTACGTGCTTTTATCTACCAGCAACTGAGTGACCTTGAGGAGTTTTTGCCTCAGGGAAGTGCTGTTTCTGTGTCCATTCTGCCAGAGGAAACAAAAAAGCTTTCGTTTTGTGCCAAGATTGAAATTATGACTCCTGGCGGAACTCTTCTTTCAACAGCCATTCACGGCGATGAGTACGCGGCTATTGTTTCTGCAAAAAGAGATATCAAATCTCAATTGGAATTTTGGTTTCACTTAGGTGAACTTGAAGAAAATGACGATTCACGTGAGCGTTTGATAGAAGCTATTAGCGAAAAACGGTATTTGCACTAAAATATGGCAAACACTCCAGGCTTAGATCTGCATGTTTTTATCTGTACAAATATCAAAGATGGAAAAACGTGTTGCTACGATCGTGGAAGTGCAGATTTTCGGCTTGAATTGAAGCAAAGAATTCAAAAACACACAGAGCTCAAAGGACGTGTTCGAATCAATGCCTCGGGATGTCTGGGGCAATGTGCAAATGGAATTGCGGCAGTGTTTTATCCAGAGGGAAAGTGGTTTTTGAATTTGGATTCAGAGGACATAGACAAGTT
>JAUICD010000037.1 GCA_030427965.1 Bdellovibrionia bacterium | reverse complement strand
AATAAACAGAACCAAAGGACCCAAACAAAAAACGTCGATTATCAAAACGGCCACCTACAATTTTTGCAACAACAGATTTTTGATTTCCATTATTTGAAATATCTACTCCCGGAAGAAAGCCTTTGATCACACGACTTCCCACTGTCACTGGAGAAATGTTCTTTGTCACCTGTGCTTTATAAATTCCTTTCTCTGAATTCACAATACTTGTGACTTTCAACTCTCCATTGAGATGCACTTCATACCCAAGGCTTTTGCCTGTCTGTGGATCTTCAACCTCATCCCCAACACTGTAGCTCATCAAGCTATCACCAAGTTGAATAGAGGTCGACTGGATATAAACAAAGTGAAAACGTGTCGCGACTTTGTCCCACTGCTCAACTTGAACAACCTCTCCCAAAGAGTTCGGCTTTTCCTCACTCAGAAAGCTATCCAATCTGACAACAGCCTCTTCTATTCCAGCCTCTCTCTTTTCTAAAGCAAAGCCATCTTTATCAAATCCCTCATCCTTTTGACCAATGTAAGGAAGACTTGGAGGAAGACTTCTTAGAACAGCTCTCCGCCTTGGTGCAGGGGGAGCTGGCGGAGGTTCAGGAATCTCTTCCTGCACCGCTAAAACTGGCTCCTCCAGTTCTGCAGGATCCCCTCCAGCTTCATTATCTGCAACTTCCAGTTGAGGAGCATCAGTTGAAGTTCCAGGAATAAAGATAAGCGTTCTTCCGGGATTGATCATGTGCGGATTTGTAATGGCATCATTCAATTGCCAAAGCTTAGGCCAAAAGTGTCCATTTCCAAAAAAAGTCACGCTGATATCCCAAAGAGTATCTCCAGCTTGTACAACATATGTCTCACCAGAGTTGTCGCCAATAACCTTTAGCCATTCCTCATCTCCAAGTCGACCTGAGTATTTACTAAATATTCGGCTCAAACGCGATTCAAAATCATAGTTGGGGTCATTGTCCGCAATTGCAACTGGCTCAAGTGGTTCCACTGGTACAGGTTCTGGCACTGCATCTGGGATAACATCTTCAAATTGGGGTTGTTCAACAACTTCAGGCTGAGGCTCTGGCGCAGGCTCAAGGTTTTCTTCTACAGGAGCTGGCTCCTCAGCAATTTCCTCCAACTCTATTCCATCAAGCTCTTCATCTAATTCAAGATCTTCGTTTGCCAGCTCTTCTTCCAATTCCCCGTCTAGCTCACTGTCCAGTTCATCATCTAGGCCTGAGTTCAAATCCTCATCCAGCTCAGAATCAAGCTCACCATCAAGATCTAAATTATCTCCAGCATCACCAAAGCTTTCTTGATCTGCGTCTTCAATTGCATCTAGCTCATCATCAAAATCACTTGCAGTATCCGTTGCAGAATCCAACTCCGCGTCGATAGAGTCTGTTTCATCTACAAACTCAAGATCATCTTGTGCGTAGGCATGAATCGATAATGACAACAAACCAGTTGCTAAGAAAAATATCATGAGGATACGATGAGTCATCTGCCCGTCCTTGCTGCAATGAGGCGTCCCTGCTTTCTACAAATCTTAGTTTACTCAAAATCACTTAAGCTACGCAATATATTGAAAAATATTGGCCCCTCTCTTTTGAAATCAGTTTATCCACACGGGGTGTGGAATAACCACGCTATCCGACCTTGGACTGGTTGATTCATAAGGACTTCAGCGCATTGCTTAGTATTTCAGCATAGACTAAGTATTTAATATTACTTGTCTTTATGTCTATTTTCTAAACAAAAACTATCCGATCATGTAAGAATCCAAAACCGACATTACGGATTTGTTAAGTATTCATTGCATTTAAAACCCCCTCGGATTGGCACTTTACCTGCTGGCTTGGTTTTCCGTGGTATTCTTGATTCTACTTTCCTTAAGTCTCTTTAAATTTACCTCAATTGATGTGCTTAGTTATTTAGCAACCCCTGTCGGTTTTTTGCATCATCTCTGTGTTTCTCATTCATATTCGACAACTTATGATTCACTTTACGCCTCACTTCTTTGCGGGGAGTCTCTGGTTGGTTCAAAATTTGATCTCAATTTTAAAAAACTTGGAGTTATCCACTTCTTTGTTGTCTCAGGTGCTCACCTTGCATTTTTTGAAATCTGTTTGAACGGACTGCCAAAAAAATGGAGATCTCTCCAAGTTCCAATTCTAATCCTATTTTGTTTGACAGCCGGACTCCAGCCGCCCGTTGTGCGTGCTCTTTTTAAAATTATAGCCTCAAGAACCTCCAGAATATTTGGACTCTTTCTTCGAAGCGATCAATCACTTGCCTGGAGTATTGTCTTTTGTTTGCTTATTGCTCCTGATTGGATAAATCGAATATCACTTCATTTAAGCTGGTGTGCCACTCTAACTATCATATTGACAAAAAATCACAAACCCATCTACCGCTCACTCATAGTTTACATATCAATATTGCCAGTGCTCTCAACATTCACCGTACTCAACCCGGCAACTGTTGTTTCCAATACAATAATTGCTCCTATTTTTACCGCACTTTTATTCCCAATATCCATTTTAGGATTTGTATTTCCTTTTTTAAGGATTTTAACAGACGGTACTTGGGAAACAGCCCTGTCGCTGATTGGCCTATTTGCTGAAGAAATGGAAATAAATCCCACTCAATCCCCTCGCAATTGGAACTTCTATTATGTACTCATCCTTCATTTCTTTGTCTCCATCTGTATAACCAATAGGAATCGAAAATGGACAAAAGTATCACCATAGGGCTTATTTTTTTCTATAGCGTTTCAACCTCCACCCTACTCAAAAACACATGGGTTATCTGGAATGTCGGGCAAGGACAAACACTCTCTTATATTACAAAAGAAGAGTGCTTCCATTACGACACAGGTGGTGAACGATTGGATTTTTTCTCCGTTTCAAAAATATGTGAAAAACGAAAGAACATCCTCTACTACAGTCACTGGGATTGGGATCATGTTTCTTTTGTAAATTTTTTTTCACAGAGATTGAACGCCTGTGTTTCAATAAAACCAAAAGGAGAAACCTCTTTCAAAAGATGGCAATATCTTTCTACGACTCCCACTTGTAAAGTTATTGGACCCTTACGAGAAATATTATGGTCTATTTCAACAAAGAAACCAAAACCCAATGAATGGAGTCGGGTTTTTTGGAATTCAAAAATGCTCGTTCCTGGGGATTCAACAAAAAGCCAAGAAAAACTCTGGGCAAACCCAAAGATCAATTCCAAAATTCTTATTGTCGGACACCATGGGAGTCGTACCAGTACATCTAAAGACATGCTCTCAAAACTCCCCAATGTAAAGATGGCTATCGTCAGCTCGCGCAGAAAACGCTATGGGCACCCTCATAAGAGGGTTCTTGAGCGTTTGAAAAACTTTAGAATCTCAGTGATCTCAACTGAAGATTGGGGAAACATCCATCTGCAGGAGTAAGCTCCTCAATTGCAATATACTAGGGCATGTATTCATTTATCTAAACCCTATAAATTGTAAGGTTTGTACTCCATACCTAAATCATCAGCCACTGGCTTATAGGTCACATGTCCTCCGTAACAATTCAGCCCCTTATAGAGGGCTGAGTCGTTTTGAATGGCCTCTTCCACACCAAGGCGTGCAATCATAGACATGTAATTTGAAGTCGCGTTTGTGAGTGCATAAGTGGACGTCCTTGGTGCAACCCCTGGCATATTAGGTACACAGTAATGCACAACTCCTCCCACCTCATAGGTCGGGTTTTCATGACTTGTTGGTCGACATGTTTCAATACACCCACCTTGGTCAACTGCAACATCTACAACAACAGACCCATCATCCATTGACTCAATCGTATCTTTTGTGACCAAAGTTGGCGCTTTATGCCCTGCCACAAGAACCGCACCCACAACTAGGTCCGATGCCTGAACAGCTTCACTTATATTTTTGATGTTAGAATACATTGTCGTAATTCGGCCTTGATAGATGTGATCCAAATACTCCAAACGAGAATGATTCACATCAAGAACTGTGACACTTGCACCCAATCCAACTGCCATCTTAAGAGCGTTAATACCAACAACACCACCACCAATAACCGTCACTCTTCCGCGTCTAACACCAGTCACACCACCTAGTAGAATTCCTTTTCCACCATTGTTTCTCTGTAAGTACTGCGCTCCAATTTGAGTTGCCATTCGACCTGCAACTTCACTCATTGGTACCAAAAGAGGAAGACTTCCATCTTCAGGCTGAATGGTTTCATAAGCGATAGCTTTAACTTTTCTTTCACATAAAATTTTTGTTAACTCTGGTTCTGCTGCAAGATGGAGGTAACAATAGAGAATCTGGCTCTCTCTCATCAAGTTGTACTCATCAGGAAGCGGCTCTTTCACCTTCACAATCATTTCCGCGCGATCATAAACTTCCTTTTTTGTATCAACAATTTCAGCTCCAAATTGCTCAAAGAGTTCATTGCTAATTCCGCTTCCAATGCCTGCGTCTTTTTCAATCAAAACTTTGTGTCCTTCAGAAACAAGTTGTTGGACACCAGCCTCTGTCATTCCCACACGGTTTTCGCTAATTTTAATTTCTTTCGGCACCCCAACCAACATGTCATACTCCTAAAGCAAAGATGGATTTCAGTCGGGTTCTATAATAGGCTGAATCCCGCGTCAAACAGAGAGGGGGAGAGCACAAGTAATGAGATTTATAATTCCTCAGCTCCTTGCTGCCTGGTGCGGCGCAGCTTTTGGCTTTGCCCCCGAAGCATTTGAATCTTTTGCCCTCATGAAAACTGAGTCTAATGTTTCTATCTTTTCCCATCTACTCTACAAGAATCAGAACTTCACCAAATCCAGTCAAATCTACGACATTCATCTATCCTACCCCACCCCCTCTAAAGACATGGTAACTTTGGGCGCATCTGCAACAGTTGCAGACGCCTTTGGTGACAAAGATGCATACTTCTTAAGGTATGACTTTACGTTCTATGAAGCCACACATTCCTTCTCTCTCAAACTTGCCCACGAAGACTGGAAATATATCAACACGGGTAAGGACACTATAGGCTTTGAAATTAACGCACTTGAACCCTTGGGTACAAATTCGGGGTTTTATGGAATTATTGGCTACTATCACCGATGGCTAACAGGGAGGTACAGCGACAAATGGTGGGTCCCCTTTAGTGGTGACACAAACGACAAGGAACACTACTTCACACTTGCTGGCGGGTTTAAAATCGGGTTTGGAGAAGAGTCTTACGCCACACTTGATATCAACGTACGTGACACCTATCGCTATCACCACTTTGATAGCCCTGCTACAGATTTTGCTCTTCACATTGGACTTGGAGAAAATTTTTATCTACGAGGGCAAACTGGAATTAGATGGACATCTGTTCTATCTGGGTCTGGAGTTATATCAGAGTACTATGGAGGTATTGGAATTGCGTCTTACTAGTCTTCTCATTCTTCTTACCACCCTTAGTGGATGTACAACTTTTCGTGACATTCCTATTGGTCACTCCAGAACTCCTGAGGTTTCAGGTCATGGGTTTTCAGTTTCTCTTGGAGCTGTGACCACACAAACTCGACAACTCTATCTCGCAGAAGAAGAAGACCTTGGAGATAGTGACACAGATTCTATTGCAAAGGGAGATGACACACAGATACGGAATTCCCTCACTTTTCATGGATTGGACTTTGTAGGAACAATTGAGCTCTTAAAAGAATTTGCTCTGTTCTTTGACAACGGCAAATATGGAATTCAATACCAGTTTCTTGGAGATCCCAGAATCGACAGCAAAACTGGAAACTTCACAGCTTCAATGATACTCGGATATTCTTTTATTCTCAAAAAAGGCGACAACATCACCCTTGCAAAAGATGACGCTAAACTTGATGGTAAGTCAGAAAGCCATGTCCCAATGCTTGGTCTTGTTACCGGAGTTCGAGTATTTGATGGTTTAGGTATTGGAGTCCAAGGTTTTGTACAAAACGTCATATCCAAGGCAAGTGGAGAAGTTGAGTACGAAAACGAAACTTCGGATGAGTCCTTTAAAAATTCATTCTATGACTATGGCTTTGGCCCCCTTCTTTATGGAGGCGGAGAAAATTTGGATTTTGTTATCGCTCCTTTTTGGATCCTAGTAAAAGACCCGATTGAAGAGGATCTCTATGAACAATTTCGAATCCTTATACGGTTGTCCTACACTTTTTAAGAACTGGCCCACCCCCGTGTTGCTTTACCCTTGGTCATATCTTTGCATCTCTTTTCTGCTATGAGAAGAAAGTGTCCGAAATGCAGCGCTCACCCCAAAATGTTTTCCAAATACGGAACCTACATTCGTAAGTCGGACTCTAAAACCATTCAACGCTATCGGTGTGGGATTTGTCGATCGCATTTCTCAGATGCTGTGTTCTCAAACTGTTACAACCAAAACAAACGTCGCTTAAACCCAGTCGTCTCAAAACTCTTAACCTCTTGTGTTTCTCAAAGACGAATTGCTATCATCTTGGGTATTTCCAGAACCACAGTGAAGAGGAAGCTTGAGTTTTTAGGAAAAAAAGCTCTATATGATCATCAAACATGGCTTTTTAAAAACAAGGGTAGGTTTCAAAAAATTCAATTTGATGATCTTGAAACCATTGAACACACAAAGCTCAAACCAGTTTCAGTAACTGTTGTTATTGAGGAACCGACTCGGAAAATACTGGGATTTTGCGTTTCACGGATCCCCTCAAAAGGACATCTAGCAAAGATTTCAGTGAAAAAATATGGTCGAAGACGGGATGAATCCCCTAAGAACAGAAGAGTACTCTTTAAAGATATGACCGAGTACATCTCTCCCCTTGCTGAGTTTGAAACGGATCAGCATATGGATTATCCCAGAATTTTAAGGAAATACTTTCCTCAAGCCACACATCAGACATTCAAAAGAGAGGAAGCTTGTGTCACAGGTCAGGGAGAGCTTAAGAGAAAGAAATTTGATCCGATATTTATGATCAACCACACTTTGGCAATGCTTCGAGCCAATATCAATCGTCTTGTGAGAAAAACTTGGTGTACGACAAAAAAGCTAGAACCTCTTAAGTGGCATCTTGCTCTTTATATAAACTTTCATAATCAAATACTTACTAAAAACTGATTTCTATCAAAAGTACCCGACAATGAACTCCCTTAGAGATCAACAGAAAAGTAATCCAGTTCTTAAAGGTTATGAAGCTGGCCTACAGGCAGTGTTGGTCTTTGATAACCATAGACTTCTCAAATACTTAAAAACTCTCTAAAAAGCTCAGACAGTCCTCAAGCAGCAGCGCTCACCCTGTGAGCACTGCACTTGAAGGAACTCGTTTTTAGAGAGTTTTTAAGTATTTGAGAACTTAGGTGAAACTTTATGCCAACACTACTTGTAGGCCAGCTTGAAAAGGTTAGAAACTGGAGCCTTTTAGGCGGCTTTGCTTTCAGAGTCTTCGACGATTTCTTTAAGTGCAGCAAAGGCCTGTTTGTTAAAAGGCTGCCCAAGTGTTTTTTGAATATAGTGAACAGCCTCACTTGCTGTTCGGATTTTGTCATTTCCATTGATATCAAATGTCAAATCACAAAAACTTCCCGCCAAGCACACCACCTTACTGAGTGGATGCATTGTGAGGTCTTTGAGACGTCTTGGAAAGCCTTGTCCAATCGCATTTTCATGATGTTCGTAAACAATTGCAATAACATCGTCAGGGACAATATTCAGTGACTGAAGTAGCATTGCTCCTCTGTAGGGATGACTTTCAAAGGCTTGACGCTCTTCATGGGTCATGTCGATTCGTCTTTTTTTCACAATTTCAGGAGGGACCTCTTTTTGACCAACATCGATCAACATTCCTCCAAGAGCGAGTTTTTCAATAGTGGCAGGAGCAACCCAGTCGAGCTTTTTTGCTATCATAACAGATAGAGTGCTGGTGGCGATGGCATGTGCAGAATTGTTTTGATTTAGCTCTGTAATTGATTTCAAAAGATGAAGAAGATCGGGTTTCATTTCAACAAGCTTCACGCAGTTTTCAGTCACTGTTTTTGCTTGATTGTAGATTTCAGGCGAAAAATTCATTCTATCAAATGCTTGAAAGACATTGGCTGCTGCTTTGGTGAGAACTTGTGCTTTTTTATGCTCATCTAAATCCTTATGACTTAAAAGAATTCCTGCAATTCTTAAACCCTGATCAATAAATTTGCTATAGTCATCTTTATGAACATGGAGTTCTTCAATGGACTTGTTTTCATAGCGCTTGAGTTGTTCAAGATCTACAGGAGCTCCGGCTTTGGCAACTAGAATAAATTTTGTCTCAGAGAGTTTGAGGTGTACATCCACTGGCATGTTTTTGCCAGTGATGAAATCCTTGATTGGTATACCGACCAGGTCATTTGGATCTATCGCCATGTTATTATTATCGGCCAAAATATAGAAAAACAAGAGTCCTAGAGTGTGGTATTCATTTATCTAAACAGAGACTTCAAAATCCCTAAGAGCCTCGGTGAGAGAGGTTTTTTTATCAGTTGCAGCAGACCTTTGTCCTATGATCAAGGCACAAGGTGTGCCGTATTCCCCAGCAGGAAATTTCTTTATTCGAGTGCCTGGAATGACAACAGAGTTTGCGGGCACTCGACCTTTGGAGGTTTTTGTTTCGTTCCCAGTCACATCCAAAATAGGAGTGCTAGCTGTGATTGTAACTCCTGCACCAAGAACTGCACCTTCCTCAACATGGACACCTTCAACGACAATGCATCGACTTCCAACAAAGACATTGTCTTCAATGATAACAGGGTTTGCCTGAACTGGCTCTAACACACCACCGATTCCAACGCCACCTGAGAGATGAACATTTCTGCCAACTTGAGCACACGATCCAACTGTTGCCCAAGTGTCGACCATTGTACCTGAGCCAACATGAGCCCCAATGTTGATATAACTGGGCATCAAAATCGCACCTTCTTCAACATAGGCCCCTTTTCTGACAACGGCATGAGGGACGACTCGTACCTTTTCTTTTGAAGACCAATTTTTTAAAGGAATTTTATCATAGAACTTGAGATCCCCGGCCTCCATTGTCTTCATCTCCATGACTCTGAAATAAAGAAGAATGGCTTTTTTAGCCCATTGATTTGTCAGCCACCCAGTTTCCGTTTTTTCACAAACTCGCAAGTCACCTTGATCTAAAGAATCAATTGTTTCAAGGATTGCGGATTTGTAATCTGGTTGATTTGCAAGTTCAGGGTTGTCGAATGCCTTTTCAATGAGGTTCTGCATCAGTTGTGCTCCTTTTCTATAACTTTGAGTCCTTCAATAATTGCGGGGACATGGTCTGTTAGTATTTTTCCTAAATCCATATCGCGTTCGAGTTCATAGGTGAGTGTTGGCATATCTCTTTCCAAGCCACAGTAAGTTCCTAAGCAGCCCGGAGTGGGATATCCAATATGTTCTTCAATTGAATAATCTGTGTGTTCATGAACTTTTTCAGCAAATCCTTTGCAGCGTCCGTTGACGTTGAGGAGTGGCTTCCAAGAGTGAAGACTTAGAACAAACTTAGGCTCTTTTTCTTTCAAGTAGGCTACAAGAGCCTTGTTTTCAGATTCACTGCACGCATTTGGCCCAGGGTAGTAGCGGGGATTTTGAACATCTTGGGTCCAATCATTGGAAGGGAGATTTCGATTCAGATCCACCCCATTACTGTTTTTACGTGTTTTTTTGAGTACACCATCCAAATTGAAAGCTGGAACAAGGGTCATCTGAAGTTTATAAGGGAAAGATTGAGCAAATTTTTCAAGAAGCCCATTGGCTGCAACAACGCCTTCAATTTCATCACCATGCACACCACCAAGAATGAGGACCTGAGGCCCAAGGGATCCGAATTTGTATCCAACTATGGGGAGTCCAAGTTCGGTGTGGCCAAAAACAAAACTTTTCACAGCATTCTCCGTCGTGTAAGCTCTTTTCGCATATTCAATATGGGTGAGGCTATGAAAGCGGAACGGCTCGTTCGGGTCAAGAAATTTGGTGGAACTTCGGTAGGTTCAATTGAGCGGATTGAAGATGTCGCAAAACGAGTTCTTGAGAGTCAAAAGGCGGGGGAATCTCCCGTTTTAGTGGTTTCGGCTATGTCAGGTGAGACAAATCGCCTTGTGGGGTTAGCAGAAACTGTCAATCCAGGATATCGAGGCGTGGCATATGATATGCTTCTCGCAAGTGGAGAGCAGGTTTCCATATCTCTACTTGCAATGGCCATTGAGAGGCTAGGTGGAAAGGCAAAGCCATTTCTTGCACATCAACTTGGAATTTATACAGATTCCATGTTTTCAAAAGCAAAAATCACAAAAATTGATTCAAGTCGAATTTTAAAAGAAGTGGAAGAGGGTGTGATTCCTATTGTTGCAGGCTTTCAGGGAATGGACTCCAACTTCAATGTTACAACTTTGGGGCGAGGTGGATCTGATACAACAGCTGTGGCGCTTGCGGCTGCACTTGAGGCAGACGCTTGCGAGATTTTCACAGACGTCCCAGCAGTTTTTTCAGCAGACCCAAGACTTGTTCCTAAAGCTAGAGAGATTTCTCGTTTGAGTTTTGAAGAAATGGTTGAAATGGCTTCACTTGGATCAAAAGTTTTGCACATCCGAAGTGTAGAGATTGCAGCAAAGTATGGTGTGAAGTTGCATGTTCGCTCAACATTTGAAAAACGTGAGGGGACTTGGGTTTTAATGGAGGATGATATGATGGAGAATCCAGTTGTCACGGCTGTGACACATGACGCTTCAACGGCGGTAATTAAACTTTTCCCGATGCCAGATGGAACTTCCGTTCTTGCTGAGTTATTTGAAATGCTCTCTAAAAAAGGAATTGTGGTTGATATCATCACTCAAAGTCACAAAGAGGATAAACAGAGACTTGCTTTTTCAATTCCAAATGAGGAAATTCGTCCAACTCTTTCTCTTGTCAGTGAATTTTTATCTGAAGCTGAAGCTGAGGTTATAGAAGATGTCGCAAAAATTAGTATTGTGGGTGTGGGTATGAGAAATCACCCTGGTGTTGCTGCTCAGTTTTTTCGAACACTTGCTGATTTTGATATTCCAATCCATTTGGTTACGACATCAGAAATCAAAGTGAGTGCTGTGATTGACTCCAAGCATTTGGATCGAGCGGCCAATGGGCTTCACACTGCATTTGGATTGGATGTATAGACATGTCGCTTTATTACAAAAAGGATCATCTCTATTTTGGTGACAAGAAAATCCATACACTTTGTGCAAAAAACAAAACCCCATTTTATGTCTACGATTTAAAAGGTATAAAAGAAAGGTTTTTGGATTATAGTGAAGCCTTTGGTGGACAAGCTGAAATTCACTACGCCACAAAAGCCAACAATCATCCTAAAATTCTTCGATTGATTCGTAGTCTTGGAGGAGGGGTGGACGTGGTTTCAAGTGGAGAAGCCAAAGAGGCCATTGAAGCCGGATTTTCTCCAAAAGATATTATTTTTTCTGGTGTTGCCAAAACTGAGAGTGAAATCGCTTTTGCAGTAAGTAAGGGAATTAAACAAATCAATGTGGAGTCTCCACAAGAGCTAGAGCGAATTGGGAAGGTGGCAAAAGCGTCTGGCAAGTTGGCGCGTGTGGCATTTCGTATGAATCCTGATGTCAGCCCGAACACTCACCCTTATATCACGACAGGCTTTCGTGAAAATAAATTTGGAATGGACTCTTCTTTTTTACCAGAATTGGAGAGAATCCTAGAAAAGTACAAGAAGAGCCTAAGCCTTGTTGGACTTACAATACATATTGGCTCTCAAATGATTGAAACCGAAGTTGTGGGAGAGGCCATTGACAAGACAATTTCGCTTTACAATCACTTTGTGAATGCAGGTCATAAGATGGAAACCTTTGATATTGGTGGGGGTATTGGTATTCAGTACAAAGAAAATCAAAACCCGGTGGATTTAGGAAGTTTTGGTTTAATGGTTCTAGAGAAGCTTGAACCACTTGGGTGTCGAGTTTTGTGTGAGCCGGGGCGATATATCGTCGGGCCTTGTGGAATTCTTGTCACAGAAGTTCAATATATCAAGAAGAGCCCCTATAAGAGTTTTGCAATTGTCGATACAGGGATGCATCATCTTTTGCGCCCAGCTCTCTATCAGGCGTACCATAAAATTTTAAATGTTCGTGTTCGTGAAAACTCCAAACAGCTACCTTATGATGTTGTGGGACCTATTTGTGAATCCTCAGATTCTCTAGGAAAATCTCGTTTGTTAAACGAACTAAAGCAAGGCGATCATCTTGTTATAGCTGATGCGGGAGCATATGGTATGGTCATGGCAAGTAACTACAATTCTCATCCACTTCCAAAAGAGATTTTCGTTTAGATTGCAATTCTTTGTTATGTTGTAGATCAACTTTTGTACTTTTCTTTCTGAGCATGCCTTCCTTCCTTTTATGAGAAAAAGCCAAATGCAGTGCTTTTCAAATACGAAATCTATTACCTGTCAGTTGTAAAGTTGGACTCTGAAATCATCTAATACAGTCAGTGCCGAGACTTAAGTACTACAATAAATGGCTCACTCCAGTCCTTGGTTCGGTGGAGAGGATCCATACTGTGACATTCTCTAGATATTTTGAGAACTTATAAGTACTAGGAGCCTCACTATGAAGTCTATATGCACCCTGATCGCGCTTGTTCTTGGGTTTTCAAATGCCACTGCCAATGTTGTTGGTTCGGACTTTCAAAACTTCAATCCAACAACCAATGGGTTGGACTTTGTGACAGTTCACTCTTCTGAAACACTAGAGCCTGGAGTTCTCAATTTAGGCGCATTTATCAATTATGCTCAAAATACATTGCCGTATTTTAATCTCGACAATGAAAATGAATACAATGACTTGGTTGGCTACTTGGATTTGAACTTTGGACTTGGTCTTTTAAAGAACTGGGAAGTTGGAGTGAATCTTCCTTTTAATGTCTTTCAAGAAATTCGTACAGATGATGACACTGATGTTGGCTATTTCGATGAACGAGGGCTAACTGAAATTCGGCTTAACACAAAATACAGATTGCTTGGAAATAAGTTGAGTGGTGTGGGACTTGTGGGTTCTGCAGTTTTCAATCAAATCAAGAACAATCCATACAAAGGTGACAGCAATGATCCGGACTATGTTTTTGAAATTGTTGGGGACCTCACTTTTGGGATTGTCAATTTTGGTTTGAATGCTGGATACAAGTTAAGAAACACAGGCGAGCAAACAGATGATGACATTGAGCCTTATGATGATTCCTATATTGCTTCTGCAGCAGTGAGCTTTCTTGTGCCGGGAGCTGATACAAAAATTATTGCTGAGGTGTTTGGTAGTATCCCGGTAGAGGAGTATGAAACCAATACGGATCGTGCCCAGGCAGCATCTGAGTTTATCGTTGGTATGAAACATGATTTTTCAAACAATGTTTCAGCTCATCTTGGTGGTGGAACGGAGCTTGATAATGCAACGGGTTCTCCAGATTGGCGTGTGTATGCCGGGCTCAATTGGGCACTTGGACCACTTTGGGGTGGAAAGTCTGAGGTAAAGGAACTTCCCAAAGAAGAAATTCAAGAGCGTTACCAACCCATTGTGGCCGATGTGGATATTCCTGAAACACCAGATGAGGTTTACATTGTTGCAAATATCAACTTTAAGTTTGGATCGTTCAAGCGGATTAACCCAGGTGGTTTGGCAGCAATCGACCAAATTATGGATAAGGTTATTGATACAGATTTTGATCGTATAATGATCTCAGGACATACAGACTCTATTGGCAGTGATAAGTACAATGAGGGGTTGTCGCGAGACCGTGCTCTTCAGGTGAAGAAATACATTATGAAAAAGTATAAAGTGATTGCTTCTAAAATTGAGTCCGAAGGGTATGGGGAGACTCGTCCAATTGCCGACAACGGAAACTACCAAGGCCGAAGAGCGAATCGTCGAGTTGAGATTGAGATCTTTCGATAGGTACGGACACACTTTTGGGACACGATATGTCAGAAGTGTTCTGCCATGATATCTGCGAATTGACGGCTCACACTATCCTAGATTTATTTAACTTATCATGGGGGTCCGTACTTGAAGGAACTCGTTTTTAGAGAGTTTTTAAGTCTTTGAGAACTTAAGTGAAACTTTAGACCAACACTGTTGTAGCCCAGTTCAAAAGAGATAAGGAGGTTTTGATGAAATAAGTTCAAATGCGTCTTAAGGAGACGCACTTTGTGTCTCAACTTATTGCGGAAACGCCCTGCCCTCTAATATAAGTCTCTTATGTCAGATGCTAAAGAAAATCGCTCAAATGAATTTCTCCCAAATCCATATACAGATTTTAGATTGTTTCTAAAAGAAGAATTTGCTCGAAAATGCAAAAGAAACCCTAAGTTCTCCTTAAGAGCTTTTGCCAGTCTTCTTGAAATCGAAAGCTCTGCTCTTTCAAAAATATTAAATGGAAAAAGAAGATTGACCCCTCAAATGGTCATGCGTTTAGGAAAGAAGCTCAATCTTGGACCAAAAGAGCTCTCACGTTTTTCAATCGTTCCAAATCAAAACTATGGAGACACGTCTTATCTTGAGTTTCAGCAACTGACTTTAGATCAATTTAGTGTCATTGCAGATTGGTATCACTACGCAATTCACGAATTGGTGAAGCTCAATTCTTTTAAATCCAATACTCAATGGATTTCAAAAACACTAAAAATTAGTATTGCAGAAGCTTCGTCCGCAACTGAGCGACTCATTCGACTTGGATACCTTGAAAAAACAGAAAATGGACAACTCGTAAATAAGTCAGGTCCTCTGACTACAGTTGGAAACAAATTCTCTGGAGTTGCATTTAGAAAATTGCAGAAACAAATTTTAGAAAAAGCTCTTGAGGCTCTTGAAGAAATCCCAATGGACAAAAGAAGTCAAACTTCAATGACAATGGCTATCTCTACAAAGAAATTAAATCAGGCAAAAAAGAAGATCGATAAATTTAGACGTGAGTTAAGTGAGTTCTTAGAAGAAGATCAAAATAGCCTCGATGCTGTTTATCACCTAGGAATATCTCTTTATCCCGTTACCAAAGATAAAAAAGGAGATTGAAATGAGTAAAAGACTGCCCTCGCATTTAATTTGTTTGGCGTTAATTTCTATATGTGTTTTTTCTACCACCCTCTCATTTGCTGGAAATGAAGGGCATGGTGGAGACGGAGTATTGATTGCAGGAACTCCCTATCTACTAGATTTGGTAGAATGGGGCATTGAATTCGATCCATTTATGGATTCAAGTATTGTTCCCAATCCCACATATATCGATATAATCTCAGAAGTTTTAACACCACTCAATTCTGAAAAACTCATCCCAATCGTTGCTCGTAAATTGACAGAAATAAGTAAAGTAGACCTTAAATTTGCTGAAAGCCTAGTTCAAAGATTTACAGAGTACAATTGGCGTCTAGTAAATAAAAGACTTGTAGACATACAAGATGAAGATACAGTTTTAGACTATAACGACTTGGAACTTGTGCAGTTAGCAATTCGAAGAAATGGCATGGTTCGGATCTCTAGAGAGTACTGGAGTAAAATGAATGTTGCACATCAAACAGCACTCCTACTGCATGAAGTTATCTATTCATTTTCATATAGCAGTGGGTTTAACGAAGTAAAGTTTTTTAGCGATTCTGCTAGAACTATCACTGGCTATCTTTTTACCCCGGAGTTTAGGTCAAACGGAATTAAAGGGTTAAGAGGTGTCGTGTACAACTCAAATCCAGGTCACCTTCTTCATATCGGATTTAAACTGTCTGCAACGGGATATTATAAAAGAATGAGTTCTGAAATTTTAGATTTCTGTGTAGATCCTCGTTTAATAATTTCTCAAAAAGGCGGATCATATAGCCAAGAGCTGTCTGCAGAAGATAGCCTCGAGGTTATTAAAGAGAAAATTGCCCAAACATGCACAGCAGGTCCTTATGACGTATACAATAAAAAACAAGTCGAGGTTTCACTGTACGCCGAAAATGCGCACCCCCGTAAGAGCAGTGTGAGTTGTCGCAGCAAAAAGATTGCAATAGATATTAACGGTGACTCCAAACTATGTCAGGCGCTTGTCATGAAGGAATTTGAAGATAAAATTGGGAATGCCTACCGAAGAAAAGCTAAATAATATAGTTTTTTTAGCTAGTTATATGCAGGTTTGACATTTTCTTCATATGTACATTGTAATGTACATATGAAGAAGCCAAAAAGAAAAACAATAACAGAATTAAGGAACTCCATCTTTGAAACCTTTGACGAAGTTGTGGCTGGGGAAACACAACTTATTTCACACAAAAACGGCACAGAAATCGCAATGGTTTCCCTAGGCAAAATCCAAAACCTCTGAAGCAAATTAAATTACACAAAAACCTTGCTCTCGGCTATGCCCAAGCCCTTAGAGGAGAAGGAATCAGCAGCGGTGAACTTAAATCAAAATTGAAGATGAAAGAAAAGGATCTGCGAAAAAAATATGCTTAAAGACTCCTAAGTCGGAAGAGGACCTCGACTTGATAAGAGAATACATTGCTAATAATTTTAACGTAAACCTTGCCATTGATACAGTGAATGCGCTTGTTGATTACACTGAGAGCATACTCACTTCCAACCCACTTGCTGGTAAGATAAGTGTTTACGTCAGGTAGCTTCGCCATTTATTGAGGAGTTGGGGGGTGAGGTTTGCTAGGCACACAACCCCTTGGGTGCTCACTTCTTTCTTTAAGATTCGTGTTTCTCGATCCAGTTCGTAGACGAGGTCTTTTTCAGAAATAGGAAAGAAGAGTTCAAACTCTTCTGTGAGTTTTTGGATTTCAAGGGCCATGAGGGCTTTGAGTTCTTCAATCCCTCTACCTGTAGTGGCGCTTACAAAAGCGCGTGGGAGGTGTTCCACAGTGAACTGCTTAGCAGCAGGGGTTTGATCCATTTTATTGTAAACATGAATAATAGGTTTTTCACTCCAACCAAGCTCTTCAATCAAAGACATCGTTGTTTTAGCTTGAACTTCCCATTCGTTGCTTGAGAGATCAATGATGTGCATTAAAATATCGGCCTCTTCAGACTCTTCAAGTGTGGCCTTAAAGGCTTCCACCAGTTTTGTGGGAAGTTTTCGAATAAACCCAACCGTATCTGTGATAACAGCCATAGGTGAGTCGGGGAGAAAGACTTTTCTTGTTGTTGGGTCAAGAGTGGCAAAGAGTTGGTTTTCGGAATAGACCTTGGAATTTGTTAATTGATTGAGCAGGGTGCTTTTCCCTGCATTTGTGTATCCAATTAAAGCAAAACTTGGGACTTGATTTTTTTTGCGTTGATTTCGATGTCGCGCGCGCCTTGCACGAACGGCTTCCAGTTGTTTTTTTATAGAATCAATTTTTCGTCCCAAAGTTCGTCGATCAATTTCAAGAGCTTTCTCACCAGGGCCTCGTGTTCCAATTCCGCCTCCGAGTCGTGAAAGCGACCCAAGCCAAGCCCCGACCATTCTAGAGCGTTGATCCAAAATTTGTGCAAGCTCCACTTGCAACTTTCCCTCTCGGGTTTGCGCACGTTGAGCAAAGATATCAAGGATCAAGACCGTGCGATCCAAGACTGGGACTTCAAGTGTTTTTTCAAGGTTTCGCTGTTGAACTCCTGAGAGACTGTGATCAACAATCACTTTGTTGGCTTTGGTTTCGGGGATCAGTTCCAAAAGAGTTTCAATTTTCCCTTTTCCAATAAGAGTGCTCGCATTCCATTTGGGAAGCTGTTGAGTGAGAGTTCCGACAACAACTCCACCTGCTGTCTCTGTTAACTCGTGTAGTTCAGCCAAAGACTCTTTGATGGATTCAATCCGTTCACTCTTTAGTCCAACGCCGACAAGAAGAACGCGATCTATATCACTCATAGAGTCTGTTTCATCTCGTGTATGGCTTGGACTTGGAGTGAAGTCAGGGCTGCTGTATTGACAATGTCATTCACTCGACACGTGCGTTGAAGAACATTGGCAGGTTTTCGTACGCCCATAAGAAAAGGGCCAAGGACTTCACCCTTTCCGAGTTGTTGAACCATTTTGTAGGCAATGTTTCCTGCATCCAGATTTGGAAAGATCAAAATATTTGCACCCTTTTTGATTTCACAAAACGGAAAAAGCTCTTCCATGATTTCAGAGTTTACAGCTGTGTCAGCCTGCATTTCACCATCCACAAGAACGTTGGGGTATCGATCTTTGATAATTTCGGCTGCTTCTCGCATTTTTTTAGGTGTTTCGTGATGAGCTGTGAAGTTTGAGAAACTGAGCATGGCAATTCTTGGTTCAAGGTAAAAATAGCGAGCGACATCAGAGGCGTGGATTGCAATGGAGGAAAGTTCTTCAGCAGATGGGTTTACATTCACTGTTGTGTCTGCAAATAAATAAACTTTTTGATTGATGATCATAATGATAAGACCTGCCGCGACCCCGCGATTGGTTCGCCCGACGATTTCCAGTATTGGGCGCACGGAATCGGCGTAATTCTGTGTCGCCCCCGTGATCATTCCATCGGCGTCTCCAAGGTGCACGGCCATAGCTGCAAAATAATTCGGGTCTCGAAGAAGCCGTTCAGCTTCTTGTTTGTGTACACCTTTTCTTTTTCTGAGTTCATAGAGATGGCGGACATAGTTGCCGTACTCAGGGTGTTCTGAGGGGCGATGTATTGGAATGTCTTTAAAATCGTCAGTGAGTCTAAGTTCTTCAAGTCGCTTTTGAACTACGTCTTTGTATCCAAGTAAAATAGGGTCTGCGATCCCCTCTTCTCTGATGATTTTTATGGCCTTTAATACTTTAGGACTAGCAGACTCCGGAAAAATCAAACGAGGTAAGTTTTCGTTCTTTTTCTTAGCATGTTTCTTCACTCGATTTATGGCATCTCGAATAAAACTTTTTGAAGCTCCCTGTAGAGATTCCAATTGGTCATGATAGGCACTGTAACTTTTGATCGGTTGTCTTGCTACGCCAGATTTTTCAGCCGCTCTTGCAACAGCAGGTGCCACTTTTAGAAGCACACGAGGGTCAAAGGGTTTTGGGATTAAATATTCAGGACCAAATTCAAAGTGTCGTCCACCGTAGGCTTGGGTGACGCTTTCAGGAACCTCTTCACGTGCCATTTCTGCAAGTGCGTGTACGGCTGCAAGCTTCATTTCCTCAGTGATGCGTTTGGCTCGAACGTCTAGCGCTCCACGGAAGATATATGGAAATCCCAAAAGATTGTTCACCTGATTTGGAAAATCACTTCTTCCAGTGGCAACAAGGGCATCTTTTCTTACACTCTTGACTTCGTCTGGCATAATTTCAGGTTCTGGGTTTGCCATTGCAAATACAATTGGATTGTCGGCCATAGATTTGACCATCTCTTTTGTAACAGCGCCTGCGACACTTAACCCTATAAAGGCATCAGCACCTTTAAGTGCTTCTCCAAGAGTTTTTGCTTCAGTGTCGCTTGCAAACTCAAGCTTGTGCTCATTCATGCCTTCGGTTCGAGATTTTCGAATCGTCCCTTTTGAATCACACATGATGATGTTGGATTTTTTAGCACCAAGACTTACAAAAAGTTTTGCACATGCAATAGAGGCTGCTCCTGCACCATTCATTACGATCACAAGGTCGGAAAGTTTTTTGTTTGCTATGTGTGCAGCATTGATAAGACCTGCGGCACTGATGATAGCTGTTCCATGTTGATCATCGTGAAAAACTGGGATTTGCATCTCTTCAACGAGGCGTCTTTCAATTTCAAAACACTCAGGGGCTTTTATGTCTTCTAAGTTGATTCCACCAAATGTGGGTTCTAAAGATTTGACTGAGGCAACAAACTCATCAACAGAATTTGTATCTAGCTCAATGTCAAAAACATCAATGTCTGCAAATCGTTTGAAAAGAATGCCTTTTCCTTCCATTACGGGTTTGCTTGCAAGTGGACCGATGTTCCCTAGACCCAGGACGGCGGTTCCATTGGAAACAACGGCAACGAGATTGCCTCGAGCTGTGTATTCAAAAACTTTATCTGGGTCTTTTGCAATTTCAAGACAAGGAGATGCGACGCCCGGAGAGTATGCTAGCGCAAGGTCTCGTTCTGTATCACATGGTTTGGTGGGGATAACTTCAATCTTTCCTTTTCGTCCGCTGGAATGAAACTCAAGAGCTTCTTTATCAATAGGCATTGGTCCTCCAAAGAGGACAGAGTAGGGAGAGGCCATTGGGCTGTCAATGATACTCAAACTGTGGTGATGAAGGAGGATGAGATTTTTTTAATTTCTGACAGAGAAAACATGACTCAAATAAAACGTGGGATAATTGCTAAAAAAGTAACATTGCTCTGCACTTAATACTTTGCAGCACGCGTGACTAACAGATCGCGTTAGGCGCATAATAACTGACGAAACGGTGAAGAATAGGGAGTCTTGATGGGATCAAGTAGAGATGTGGTTATAGTTGCTGGAGTGAGAACGCCTTTTGCAAAATCGGGCATGGATTTAAAGACGGTTCACCCAGCTGAGCTTGGACGAGTGGCTTTGAGTGAGCTTTTTGTGCAATCGGGAGTGGCTCCAAAAGATGTGGACGAAGTGATTATTGGAAACACGGGTTCACCATCAGATGCAGCCAATATTTCACGTGTGATTGCACTGAACTCTGGTGTTCCAGAAAACGTTTCAGCTCATACAGTGCACAGAAATTGCGCTTCAGCCTTAGAGAGTATTGCAACTGGGTTTGACAAGATCAAAGCAGGTCTTGCAGACATTGTGGTTGCTGGTGGAACAGAGAGTATGTCGCAAATGCCACTTATTTATCCGCAAGAATTTTCAGATTTTATGGCAGCTCTTGCGCGTGCAAAAACTCCAATGGCAAAGCTCAATGTTTTAACCTCAAAATTTAAATTCAAATACATGAAACCGCGAATTGCAATTTTAGAAGGATTAACAGATCCTTTTTCAGGGTTGAATATGGGGCAAACGGCAGAGATCTTAGCTAAAGAATTTGGAATTTCACGTGAAGAGCAGGATCAATTTGCATTAAAAAGTCATCAGAAAGCTGTGGCTGCACAAAAAAATGGAAATTTGGCTGAAGAAATAACCCCGGTTTATATACCACCGAGCTTTAAGAAAGTGATTGAAGAGGATATTGGCCCAAGGGAGTCTCAGTCAATGGAAGCTCTTGGTAAGTTGAAACCGTATTTTGACCGTAAGTATGGAACTGTCACTCCCGGTAATGCCTGTCCAATTACAGATGGGGCAGCGATGGTGCTGCTTATGAGTCGTGAAAAAGCAGATGCTCTTGGTGTTAAGCCTCTTGTGACGATTCGAAGCTATGGTTTTGCTGGACTTGACCCAAAGAGAATGGGACTTGGTCCTGTGCACTCCACACCTGTTGCTTTGAAGCGAGCTGGTCTAGAGTTAAAAGACATGGGAGTTGTGGAACTCAACGAGGCATTTGCGGCTCAGGTCATGGCCTGTCAGAAAGCTTTTGATAGTGATTCTTACGCAAAAGAAAAACTGGGACTGTCTGGTAAAGTTGGAGAACTTCCAGATGAAAAACTCAACGTAAATGGTGGCGCTATTGCATTAGGGCACCCTGTTGGGGCCACTGGAACACGCCTTGTTTTAACAGCGATGAAAGAAATGTTACGTCGAGGAAATGTTCAGTTTGGACTTGCAACACTTTGTATCGGTGGTGGTCAAGGTGGAGCAATGGTTTTAGAAAGAGAGGCATAAGATGGCGATGAAAGATGGACTAAAGATCATTCCCAAAGATGATATTGCTCTTGTTGAGTGGGACCTAGAAGGTGAGAAAGTCAATAAGCTCTCTTCTGCTGTGATGATGAAGTTTCAAAAAATGATTGCAGAGTTGAAGAGTTCCAACTTCAAAGCTGTCGTGATGATTTCTAGGAAGAAAAAGATTTTTATCGCAGGTGCAGATATTGCGGAAATCAAAGATCTGAATGAACCCGAGGAAGCCAAAAAAGCGGCGGCAGGTGGACAGCAAATTTTTGCTGAGCTTGAAGACCTTCCAATACCAGTGATCGCAGCTGTTCATGGGGCTTGTTTAGGCGGTGGGTGTGAGATGATTTTGTCCTGTGACTACAGAATTTGCACAGATGATATGTCTACAAAGATTGGGCTTCCTGAAACGAAACTTGGGATTATCCCAGGGTTTGGTGGTTGTGTTCGACTTCCTCGTGTGATTGGTCTTCAAGGAGCTTTAGATATAATTTTAGCTGGAAAAAGTGTGATTGGAAAAAAAGCACTAAAACTTGGTTTGGTGGATCAACTTGTTCCAGAAGCTATTTTAGAACAACAGGCAATGAAGCTTGCAAGGAAAGTGATAGATGAGGGAGCTAAAAAACGAAAAAAACGGTTTTCACCAAAAGGTGCTGCCAATGCTTTTTTAGAAAGTTTCTTAGGGCGCCCCATTGTTTTTAGCCAAGCTAAGAAAACTGTAATGAAAATGTCTGGAGGTCATTATCCCGCTCCGCTAAAGGCGATTGAAGTGATTTCCAAAACCTATGGAATGTCCAATCGTGACCTTGCAATGGATATTGAGTCCACTGGGTTTGGAGAAGTGGCGGCTACAAGTGTGAGTAAAAATTTGATTTCGCTCTTCTATATGACTGAAGACATCAAGAAACAAAACGGCGTGAATGACTCAAGTGTTCGTCCTCGAAAAATCAAGTCGATTGGTGTTTTGGGTGCTGGTACAATGGGCGGAGGTATTGCTCAACTTGCTGCAGACAAAGGTATTAAAGCGCGAATGAAAGATTTAAATACGGATGCAATTGCCAAAGGGTATCAGGCAGCATCAAAGATTTGGAGCTCTCAGTTAAAGCGACGGCGACTTGATAAATATCAACTTCAACAAAAACTGGATCTCTTAAGTGGCGGTACAACATACGATGGTTTTCAAACGATGGATGTTGTGATTGAAGCCATTGTTGAGGACATGAAGATCAAACAATCTGTTATTGGTGAAACAGCTAAACACTGTAGCGACAATTGTATTATTGCAACCAACACGTCTTCTTTGAGTGTAACTGAGATGTCAAAAGGGCATCCAAAACCTGAGAACTTTGCAGGAATGCACTTTTTCAATCCTGTTCATAAAATGCCTCTTGTGGAGGTGATTAAGGGCGAGAAAACCTCGGATGAAGTGACGGCTACAGTTTTTGACCTTTCAAAAAAGATGGGAAAAATTCCAGTTGTTGTAAAAGATGGCCCTGGATTTTTAGTGAACCGCTTGCTTCTTCCCTATTTGAATGAAGCCGTTTTTCTTTTGGAAGAGGGACATTCGATTGAATTTATTGATAAAGCTTATCTGAAGTTTGGTATGCCTATGGGCCCTCTTCATTTGATTGACGAGATTGGGATTGATGTTGCTGTAAAGGTAGCAAAAATTTTCCATGAAGCATTCGGAGAAAGAGCAAAACCATCAGAGTTAATGGCAAAAGTTGTTGAGTGTGGGCGTCTTGGAAAGAAAAACGGAAAAGGATTTTATCACTATGATGAGAGAGGGAAAAAAGGTGCAATAGATAACTCCATCTATGCAGATCTTGGGCTCTCTTCTCCAAAGTCTGGTGGTAATGCTGAAGAGGCTGTCAATCGCGGAATCTTTGCCATGGTCAACGAAGCCGCTCGTGCTCTTATTGAAGATAAAATTGTGGATACGGCACGAGAAGTGGATCTGGGTATGATTATGGGAACTGGATTTCCTCCATTTCGTGGCGGTTTGTTAAAGCATGCCGACACTGTGGGGAGTTCAAAAATTGTGGCTGACCTTGAGCAGTTTTCCTCAAAGATTGGCCCGAGGTTTAAAGCTGCCGCTCCTTTAGCTCAGATGGGACAAAACAATGGAAAGTTTTATAACTAAATGACAAAAGCTCCTAAATCCTATTTAGAAGCTGTTTCTCAGGGGATTCAACATATTGAGTCCCAATTTTCTACAATCGATAAGATTGCCCAACTTGTTTATAAGTCATTTGAACAAGAGGGTGTGATGCATGTTTTTGGAAGTGGTCATTCCAATGTACTTGCTTTTGAACTTTTTCATCGCGCAGGAGGTTTGATTCCTATCAATCCGATTTTTGAGCCACAGTTGATGCCACACTTTGGACCAAAACGTGTTGGCCCAACAGAGAGACTGAGTGGATTTGCGAAAGTGATTTTTGATAACTATGAGTTTCGTGAAGGGGAAGTTGTTTTGATCGTTTCAAACTCAGGGATCAATGCTGTGCCTGTGGAGTTTGCAAAGCTTTGTAAAGACAGTGGACTTGTAACGATTGCTCTAACCTCACTCATTCATTCAAAATCTGTGCCTTCACGTGCTGATGGAAAACTTTATGAGGTGTGTGATTATGTGTTGGACTCAGGAAGCCCTGTTGGGGACGCATGCGTTTCTGTGGGAAAGGGTGAGTTGAAAGTCGCCCCGATCAGCTCTGTTTTAAGTATCACAATTGCTGAAGTTCTGGTTTCTAGAGTTGCAGAAATATTTGCAGAAAATGACAAAGTGCCACCAGTGCTGCAGAGCGCAAATACGCCTGGGGGAGATGAACACAACAAAATACTGGAAGATAAGTACCGAGCTCGAATCCAATCGCTCTGAGCAGTGTCATGCTAGATAAATGAGCACACATATTTTAAGTCATAGAAACTCTTATTCTCTTTAAAAAAAAGTCTTACTGGTCAATTCGTGGCTAACTCAGTAGAAAACCCTACAAGCTGTTTACAGCAGATGATTCTTCCCGGGGGGGATAAATGAAACATATGATGTCCGTTATAGTTGCGTGCCTATTTGCATTCGGTTGTACAGGTGGGGTGAAGCTTTCTAAAAAACAACCCCAAGAAGTTCCAGCAAGTGGAGCTAAGGGAGCCATCCACAGTGAGAGTAAAATATCAAATCTTGCTGGAGATGCAGATTGGTTCACTCTAGATAGTCATCTTGATGGAGTTGAAGGGGTTGGTGCCGAACGGGCATACGGTGCTTTTGATTTAGAAACAAACTCAACCACAGTTGTTGTTGCTGTAATTGATAGCGGAGTGGATACCAAGCATGAAGACCTACAGGGTAAAATTTGGATCAATGAAGGTGAAACTGGATTGGACTCAGAAGGTGTAAATCGAGCGACCAATGGCAAAGACGACGATGGCAATGGATACATTGATGATGTACATGGCTGGAATTTCTTGGGCAGTTATGATGAAAACGGAAATATTGTAAACTTAGGTCCAACAACCCTTGAAGTCACTCGAGAATTGGTTCGGATGAAGCGTAAACTAAGAAATGGTCCACTTTCTGATGATGAGATGAAGTACTACAAAAAACTCAAAAAGGAAGTGGAAGAGGAAGTGGAATCTGCAGCGATTCAAGTGAAGAAAAACTCAGAAGTGAAAGAGAGTCTTCTTGAACATTATGATGTTTTAAGGGATTTGCTTCAAATCAATTTCAATGATGTGACAGCTGAGCTTCTTGAGGGGGTGGAAACAACGAGTGCTGTTGAAGCAAAGGCAAAAAAGAAATTCTTAGAGATTCTTGAAAAAAATCGAGCTCCAGATGTGGCTCGAATCAATCGTCGAATTGAGTATTACAGTGACAATTTGATGTATTACTTCAATGAGGAGTTTGACCCAAGAGCAGACATTATTGGAGATGACCTCAATGATTTTGAAGAAATTGGGTATGGAAACAATGATGTCAAAGCATTGGACTCAGATCATGGGACGCATGTTGCTGGAATTATTGCAGCCACTCGTAACAATGGGTTGGGTGCAAACGGTGTTGCTGAAAATGTCAAAATCATGGCTCTTCGAGCTGTTCCAAATGGAGATGAGTACGACAAAGATGTAGCGCTTGCCGTTAGGTATGCTGTAGATAATGGTGCAAGTGTTATCAATATGAGCTTTGGAAAGGGATACTCTCCAAATAAGTCCAAAGTGGATGAGGCTTTTCAGTACGCAAGTGACAATGGTGTACTTATTGTCCATGCAGCTGGCAATAGTGCTCAAGACAACAATCTGGCTGACAACTTTCCAAACCGACAGGCTGAACTTGGTGGTGAGATTGCAGGTTGGATTGAAGTTGGGGCTTCAAGCCAAAATAAGTCAAACGAACTTCCAGCTAGATTTTCAAACTTTGGAACACGAGCTGTAGATCTCTTTGCTCCAGGAGTGGACATTCTCTCAACGATTCCGGGGGAAAAGAAATACGCTCGTTTTTCGGGGACAAGTATGGCTTCTCCAACAGTTGCAGGAGTGGCAGCTTTGATTTTGACAAAATATCCAGATCTGGATGCTGAAACCTTGAAGGCATTGATTCTTGGCACTGTTCGGGATCGATCCAAACTGTTGGTCAATCGCCCGAGTGATGGAAACCTTGTCTTGTTTGAGTCTCTTTCACAAACAGGTGGAGTGGCAGACGTGTATCGTGCTCTAAGGATGGCTTCTGGACTGTAGGTGTATAAAGAGGTACGGCCTAGAACAATTTTGATCGCTTGTAGTTGTAGGCCAGTTCTATCTACTTGGACTTTTAGTTGCAACTCACTTCTTGGCTCAGTGTATCTCTGGTAATATCTGCAATAAGTTCTCCATCATTGAGGTGCAATTTGTGTTGGTACTGATGCTTAAGGCAGACCTCTTGCTCTGTATAGCGTTCTTCGACTTCTACAGAATCTTCCCAATGAGACCCTGTTTGATTGGAGTGTCTGCCATACCAATCATCTGACCAGTATTGACTTACACTCCATCTCGAATTTCCCCTTCGTGTGGTTTGAGTGATTTCTTTTTCTGGAATTTCTTCTACATAGGACTCTCCAATAGTTGAGAGATATTCTTGCCACCTATAAGCCGTGTTTAAGGCTTCTGCTTTGGATCTTGATAAAACAGATCCTCGATACTCGGTTTTATTTGGCAATTGAATCCAAACGGATACAAGATATGGGTATCGAGGAAGATTATAGATTTGGATATTTTCACCAGTTGGGTGAACTTCAACTTCAAAATCCTCTACTTGCTTTAAAATTATCTCAGAATTGTTCGTTGTAACTCCAAGTTCAGAACCAATTGAGAGTTGAGCAAAACCTAAAATGAAGATCACAATAAAAAGAAACTGTCTTGTTTTTTTTGAATTCATATTAATCCTCGTTGTTTTTAAAGTTGAATAAAAAATATCATTCACTGATCTACCTTTTTGATTTCAACATAATCCGTATCATTTCCTGTCGAATAGACTTTAAAGGAAGATACAGATGTATCGGCAAGTCTTTTCCTGATACGGCATCCCGGGATTTCAATCTTTTCGATATTTTCTAAAGTCCACTGACTGGTCTTATATGCCACTTTTGAACCTAAAAAATTCTGATCTAAAAAACTCAGTTCTTGGGCTGTTGGTTGAATATCTGTTTCATTAAGATGGCCAGATCGGATGACAATTCGTTTCACTGTCTCAAGCTTAAAGAGTTTTGTTTTTCTTCCCCTACGCCTTCTCTCTTTTTGCTGATCTGGAATTCTTAAAACCACTTGCATATGTAGAACAGTATAACGACTAAATGAGGGAATAGGAGTCTTATAAATGGGTGGGCGATGTCTTGTCCATGGTTGTGTGCTTTCGAATTTGAATATTTCTTGGGGCCGAATAAAGCAGTTTGAAGTAAAGAGTTCTGTCCTATTTCTATTGGGGATGTCTTGAATGGAGTCAGGTTCACACCGAGTAGAGCTACGGAAGGTATTTTCGAAACAGATTCTCGCATAAGATCGATAATGGAAGACATCTGTATTTTCAACCAAGTGATCCAAGAATAGAGACTGAGGGTAATCTGCTGAGAGTTTTAAAAGGTGTAAGTACCCCGAAGAACTCTGATTCCAATCTGCCGTATCAGGAAAAATCTTATCAATTGGAATAGATTGCTCTGAATCTATCAAGTCACCAAAGCTGCCTTTTTCTAAATCAATTTGAGCCAAGGTGCTCAAATACAAAAGTTTGTTATTTAGGATTATGGAAATATCTTTCATCATATGTCTTAGATTCTCTCCAACATCGGGTTCTTCAAGATAATTTTGCATATTCATTTCAGCTTGAAGAACAAATTCATAGGAAAACCTGTTCCCACTAGTTAAATTAAAGCTCCACGCTCCAAGTACCCAAGCGGCTTCATGCCACAGTATTGCAGCTTGTTCCTCTTCTTTTTCGAGTTCAAAAAACTCAGGCAAGAGATAGGTTTCTTTTTTAGAAAAATCGGTTACTGCAAAAAGCGCAATGGAACTGTAATCCACACCCGTCATATCACCATAGATTTTTTTTAATTCAGCCTCTTGTCTTTCTGAAAGACTGTCTTTGGGAAGTCGAAAATATTTTCGTTCGATGCTAGGTAGAATTGCCATCAAGAGTTTCATTTGTTGGCGTTTTGGAATATTCAATCTCACAAGCATTTTAGTGAGCATTTTCATGCCTGGAATTTCTGAAATTTGAGCATCGTTTTGAGGAAGTTCAATAGAAGCACTACCAAAAGTGAGAACTCGACCATCTCTGAGGATCCCTCCTCCTCCATTTCCAGTTTCACCGCCAACTGCAGAGTGACTTAAACCCAAAGCAAAAATCACCCCTAGAAATAGTATTTGAGGGTATTTTAAAATTTTCATTGAATACTCCTTTTATCTGTTAAACGAAAAAATTGAATTGCTAAACTGTAAACTTCATTTTTGTTTGAATTGGGAACAAGCTCTGCTTTTTTCATCACCTGTCTTCGAAACTGGTCAATCATATCGACAAACTCTGCGTATTCATTGGAATCTAATGCAAATGTAAACGTTGTAAAGTTTCGTTCATCTACAGATTGTAAATCAATGGATTCGATAGCTTTTTTTAAAAGGCTTTTGTTGAAGTTTCGTATGGCCACAGAAGGGACACCATGAGTTGTTGTTGGTGTGTCTTCGCTTGGCTCAAACCCCTTATTCTCTGATTTTGTGATCAATCCAACTTCTTCAAGTTTCTTTAATGCATCAGAGGCTTGGTATTTTGATATCGAGAGTCTATTTGCAATCCAATTGGGATTTTCTTGGAATGAAGGAAGTTTCGTTAGCTCTCTGACCCCATAGAAGTACCAATCAGAGATCACTTTAAATAAAGTGTCGTTGAGGTTTTTGAATTTGAGTTTACCCAACTCTAAATTTGAGAGTTTCTTAAGAGCTTGCTTTCTATTTGATTTGGACCGAGAGTCTGAAGCCTCCACCAAATTGGTAAAATACTCAGTTTCCAGTTTTGAAAACCCAAGTTTTTCAGCAATAGAGATAGCTCGTTCTTTTGAGAGTCCTTGCTTGCCATTTAAAATTTGAGACACGCGTGAAGGGGCAAGTTCTAGGTCTCTAGAGAATGCTCTCAGTGAGTATTTGGGATTGAGCTTGCACCGCTCAACTAGGATCTCATTGAGAATCTCGCGATAATTCTTTTGTGTCGCTACACTTCGCATGAATAGCTGAGTACCAAGGCAAAATGAAAACCACAAGAACTCACGAAACAAAGTGTTTTGCGAGTGATGGCACGTAGAATTTTTTCAAAAACATGGAATAGATATGCCTGCAACAGTGTCAATATAGAGTTTCACTTTAGTTTTTAAATACTTAGGAAATAGCGCATTATGAATGCTATGCTTTTTTGGGGTGTTTGAGTTTTACTTAATGAACTCAATCTTTTAAAACTGGAAAGCAAGGCCGCCGCGGATTGCAATGATAGTTGTGGCGACGTCGGCTGAGTTATTAAATAGTGCGTAGTCAAATTGAAATGGAAAGTAGAGTGAATCACCTGCATAGATATCAAATCCAAGTGCCACGTAGCCTGCAAATGTTGTTGTAATAGAGCTCTCATCTAGAGCCGTTGTGTTGATGGATGAAGGAGCTAGTAAACCAACGCCAGCACCGCCCCAAATTCCAAATGGGGCATTGAGTAGCCCAACTTTTAAGAGTCCATCCAAAGTTATAAATGAAATTTCTGTTGTACACTCTGTTGTTGTTTGATCATCACAGACATCCTCTTCGCCTTCGCCGTAGACATTGAATTGCTCAAGCCCTGTTGTGATTCGAAAACCAAAGTAATTGCTGAATTTGAGGTCACCTAGGATTTTTACACTAACTCCAGATCCAGTCATACTGACGGCTTCTTTGTCATTGCTTGAATAACTCAAATTGGCATCCATTGAATCAATTCCGTAACCAACAAGTGCTCCTATTGCAAAGTTACTATCAGCCTTGGAGTCGGAGTTTGTGTATTCAGAGTCATCTGAAGGGGAGGAGTCTTCATGGGATTCCTCTTGTGGACGTTGTCTTTGGCGGTTTTTTCTTGCCAGGTTGGATCTGGGAACAACACGGTATCCGCGTTGTGCTTTACCTTTTCGAATACGAACTAAGGCTTTTCGTCCTTTGGTTTTTAGGACTTGGAGAATGGCTTTCTTTTTTCCATTTGAAGTGGCATAAAGAAGGTCTCCACGCTTGAGGTTCATCCCCTCTAAAACAATAATGGCTTTCTTGCCTTTGACTTTTGCAACACGAGCCGCTTCTGCTGGCGTTGGAGACAGAAGTTGTAAACCAGTCACAATGATTGTGAAAAATAGGAGTGACGCCAAAATGCGTTTCATCACGGTGTGTCTCCTTGGCTTATAAACGCTGACCCTTTAATGCTATTGAGAGATAACCATATGCGCAAGAGAAACCACCTGAGCTAGACTCAAAATGAAAGTCAT
>JAUICD010000036.1 GCA_030427965.1 Bdellovibrionia bacterium | reverse complement strand
TCACTCACCACTCCTAAAACAAAAACCTCATGCCCCACTTCCTTGAGAGTTCGAACAACGTAATACTCAGTTCTCCATTCCGCATTTTCAAGTTTCTCACCCTTTGGAACAGTATTGGGAGGTATAAGATCTTTGTGTAACAAAACAAGAACTCGCCTTTTCTTCACATTGGTATCCTGTGTTGTCCCATACATAAAAGGCTTGTGATTTGAGCTGTTAGCATAGCCACGACGTCCACCAACGTTCTTCCAACGCTTTTTGAAAGATAAAGTGAGTTCTCTTTACTTATATCAACCATTTCATCAATCAAAGGATCCACAAGATAGCGATACTGACCTGTCCACATTGAAACTCTATCTACAATCTCGTTTCTGTTTTTTCTTAAAAAAACCGCCGCTGTTGGAAGTTTCCCTACTTTCTTTTCACTAAATAGCTTGAACAAATCTCCAGAAAACACGCTTGGCTCATCAATTTTCCACCTTCTTTTCTTTCTTCGATAGTGTTGAGCCAAAGTCTCTCTCAACTCCAATGTGGAACTGATGATATAACGATTTCGAACTGGTTGACGCTTACCTTTCAAAGATTTCATCAACTCATCAATAAAAAGCAATTTATTGTACGCATCCCATCCACGATATCTCTTCTTCCACTTGGAACTTGGATCCAGCCAAACTGAAAAGGTCTCCGCCCAATCTTCGTCAGGGTGAGATTGCGCATACCACCCCTCAAGATGGTGAACAAAATTCCTATCATAAGGCGTTGCCCCATAGGATTTGGGATACTTCGTAGATGTTTTTCCAAAAAGCCGTTGTCTTGCTTTGAGCCTTCTCAAACGAAAAGCATTGTCAATGGCATGCCCTGCCTCATGCCTCAAAAGCTTCATAAACTCTTCTGGCTCACCACCCTCAGCTTCCATCATCATAGATTTTTCAAGAGCCAGTAGACGATCATGAACAGTGTAAAATGGTATAGCAATTCCCGGAACTCCATCAGGTGAGAACCACTCCGAGGAAATCCAGACATGAGGACGAAAGTTCAGTCCTTTGTACTCCAATTCAGTATAGAGTTGCTCAACATAAGGCCAGATTCGACTTTCCTGTAACGTCAACTCCAGATCACAGATTCTTTTTTCCAACAATTTTTCATCAGAAAAACCAATCCATTTGTATTTTCGACGCTTTGCCATGGTGAGTCTCCATATCTCTATCGGAAAACTTCAAGCATATTCAAGTTTGGATTTCAGGACTTTTGTCAGTCGCCTAGAGCCATAAAAAAACCGATACAACAGGGTATGGAATTGCCTTTATTATTTAAAAAAATAAAGAGATATGGATTATGGTTCAAAATCATCCTCTTTCTAGGAGTTTTTAGCACCCTAGGTGGAGTCTCCTCTTCTCTCTGGTTCTTTAAGCATCGACTTGAAATAGCAAAGCATATTGAAGTCTATACAAGTGAGCTCAATATAGTGAATACACTGGAATCCTCATTATTGAGACTTCGCCACCACAACAGTGAAAGCTATGAAGATTACTTTGTACGTCGAAGAACTTTTGAAGATTTAAAAAGCCAAGTTGCATATAGCACAATAGAAAAACTTGGAACCATTGATCCAGAAACGTACAAATTTTCTGACAGTTCTTTGGATACTTTCTTGACCGCTAACAAAAGACAACTTGAAAGTCTCAACCGAGATCTAATCACAAAATTTGAAATGTTTGACGATGCAGCAAGATCTGCAATTGTTTTTGGATTTCTCACACTCTTTCTGGGCATAATCATGCCTTTGGTTTTGATTGCACTTATTGCAAAACTAAGTGCAAAGGCAAAAACACAGGTCGAACGGCAGCTTTCAAAATCTATTGCACAGTGGGTTCAGTCTAAAGAGTCTTACGGAGAACAGGCTTTCAAAAATCCAAAATTTTGGGCCGAAATCAGCCTTGTTCTCGTTGAAAACTTAAACATCTACTGGTCCTCTCCAGCTTCTACAGTTTTAAATGAGCTTGCTCCAATTATTCGATCCGAGATATCAAAGACAAATCAGGAAATTCAATCACAATCAAAAGTTGCTTAAATTCACCAAATTATTGGTCACAGCATATTTTACAATTTCAGCACCGTTTTCAAGATTCAACTTTTCACATAAACGAGCTTTGTAACTGCTAACCGTCTTGTCACTGATGGAAAGGTTTCTTGCAATTTCCACATTGGACTTTCCATCAACAATTCCAGAAAAGACCTGTTGTTCTCTTCGAGAAAGTTGATTGAACTTGCGCCGAGCCATTGAGAGTTCAGGTTTATTTAAGGAACTCGATTCAGATGGTATATTTCTAAAATTTAGATTTAGATTTGTAAATTCACTTTTAAGAAAATTAAGTCTTTCATAGAAACCTTCAGGTTCACCTTCAAATTCAACTAAAATCGATTTTTTGTTCATTTTTTTACCTCTTAAGAAATACATTCTCGGACTTACACAACAAGATGTGGAGAAAAAAGTGAAATTCCTTGCAAAACTGTCTCTTTTATTAAGAAGTCTTTACCCTCAATGGTCAATGAATAGAGGCTTGCTGGTATTGAGTTTTTTGACGCTCAACACTAAACTTAATTTGTTTATAGTGCGTCACAACCTTCGAGTAATAAAATATCGGTTTTCGTCCGCGATTGAGAGCTCTTCTTAAAGCCGTTGGTCCCATGTTGTAAGCTTGAACAAATCTCTCTCCCTTTTTGTTGAACTTCTTTTTAAGGTATGAAAAGTAAGCCAAGGAATAAACAATGTTTGTTGTCGGGTCATACAACTCTGAAGTTTTAACTGGTGGAAGACCCAGTTTTTTTGCAATCCAATTAGCTGTACAAGGACGGATTTGCATCAACCCAATCTCACCAATCGAGCCTCGAGCACGAGGGTTATATGTACTTTCCGTTCTCATTACAGCAAGAGCAAACAGTGGGTCAAAACTGTGTTTCAATGATTCTTCCACAATGACTTTTGCAAATTTATGAAAATCAAATGTTTTTTTAACTCTCAGTCTTTTCTTTAAATGAATTGAGATTTGATTTACCAACTCTGATTTACCCATGACATATTCACGAGAGAGAGTTTTCATATCCCCAAGAAGCTCTTGTCTAGCATTAGATATTGTCTTAGCTACAGACTTGACACTGTTGGGGCTTGATTTCAATTCAATAGAAAAGCCTAGGCCCATAACAGTTGTCATTGCCAAAACCGAAATCTTATTTTGAAACACTGTTCTTGTTTTCATACTTACTATAACGCAAGTATGGGTCCAAAAAACCGACCTCAAACACATGCTCTTTGCTTCTTGGGTCTCATAGTGAAACACCGATGTGAATTGAATTGTCAGATGAACAAGAGTTTTCAGACAGATTCACCCAGTGGTCAGGTGCCAGGCATATTCTGCGGATGCAGCAAGTTAAACCCCCATGCATTGGGTTTAACTTGCTGCATCCGCAGAATATGCCTGGCACCTAGAGCGTCAAAGGGAGCTTTAGAAAGCGCCTCTTTTTACTGTCAGCCTCAGGAAGCTTACCAGCCCTCATATTGACTTGAAGACTTGGCAGGAGCAACTGTGGAGCACTCAGCGTAGAATCTCGCTTGGTTCTGAAGTCAACAAACTCAGCTTCCCTGGTTTCAGATTGAATATGGATATTTTCTCTTTTTTGTCGTTCAATAGATGTTTCAAATTCAATGCCTCGACCACCCGGTTGGTAATCATGCCCAACAAAAACACGAGTGGTATCAGGAAGCTCGTAGAGTCTCTTCTTCACCGAATGAAACAGAGTCTTGGCATCACCGCCAGGAAAATCACAACGTCCAGTCCCAAAATCTGGCATAAAAAGCGCATCCCCACAAAATACCAAATCCTTACCAAATAGATAAGAGACACATGCTGGCGTATGTCCTGGAGTGGCTATAACCTGAAAACTCAAAGTACCAGCCTCTATTAAAACTTCATCTTCAAAGAGACAGTCAAAATCCAAACCCTCTGCAGTTAAATCACCCTCCATACCAAATTGAGGTATGAAAATTTCCTGCACTTTTTTTATTGAAACTCCTATTCCAATTTTAGCACCTTCGATTTTAGATTTTAAGTATTGCACCGATGAAATATGATCTGCGTGCACATGAGTTTCTAAGAGAAAGTGAACATTTAAGCTTTTCTGTTCAATGAAAAACAATAATTCATCAGCAGATTTTGTTGAGAGATGGGCTGAACCCAAATCAAAATTGTAAAGTGGGTCAATAATAACTGCATCTTTTGATTCAGCGTCATACACAACGTATGTTAAAGTGGATGTTTGGGTGTCAAACTTCGCTTGAACTTCCATATAGAACCTCTACTTGTATCCAAAACACCTTAGCGAGGATCTGAATCTACATCAACTGGAATAAACTTCAAAGTTCCCTCAACTTCACAAAAGAGCGTATAGTGAATACCACTATTTTTTGGAAACACCGGATTTCTACTGATACATCCTCTTGGCACTTCAAAATTCATGCGAATAGGTGAGCTCAGCATTCCTTTCTCTAAATCATATGTTAGGAGCGCTAAGTGTTTTCCTGTCATTTGCGTATTATCCACATAAATACTTGCCGCAAATCTATCTCGAACCTTCACTCTCAATGGATAGAAGTTCTGAGAAAAGAAATACCCTGGATAAAAACTCGTTCGCTCAACTGAGTAGGTAGAGTAAAATGCTTCACTTTCTTCAATCTCAATGGACTGCAAACCATTTTGACTCTCATAAAAAAGTAGATATCCATTTTTTGTTTCAAACACCTGCAAAAGTTTACCAATGCTATCTGAAAGCTCTTCTTGTTCAATTTTCTTTGATTCAATAAGCCCAGTTCTGTCAAACAAAGAAATGCGAGCTAGATTGGATCTATATACAGAGAAAAATGTGTTCACTTCGGAGTAATAATCCACCTCAGTTGCCGAAGTCACATTTGCAATCACATTACGGTCAAAGTTCTGATGTTTGGAATCAAAGTCATTCAAAACAACTCGACTTTCCTTTAGCTCACCCTCCCCCACACGACTCATATAATAGGATTTAATATCTCCATTCCCATAGGACCACAAAACATCAACAGTACCATCAGAGAATTGCAACTCGGTTTGTGGAAAAAGACTTTGGATCTTTAAACTGGATTCAAATCTATAACCCAAACGTTCTTTGAGAATTCGGTTAAGTTTATAGTTTCGATAAATACGAGTTCTAAGCTGAAGTTTTCCATCTTCTCTTACCACAGGTTCAAAATAATACGCTCTCAGGAGCTCATAGTTTTCTTCAAAGCTGAAAAAATCTGGATCTCTATCTGCTTGTGGAATTGTACCCTTATCTAAGACAAAAGGAACAGCAATCGGCTTTCCAGAGGGAAGACTCAGTTTTATAAATCTTTGAGATCTTGGATTCGCTGGAAGTAAGGCCCCTTCATAGATGAGCTCTAAAACTGAACTATCAAATAAAGGTTCTAAATCTTCATTGAGATAATGATAAAAAACCTGACTTTTTGTTCCAGAACGAATCATTGTTCTGAGTAAAAAATCTTCCACCCCATCGTAGTTGAGGTCCATTGCTGTGTAACTCAAAATACTTTCTTTTTTTCTGAGTTTGTATGTTCTTTCTAAAGTCAAAGGCTCTTTGTCATGCTCCAACTTCACAAGAAAGCGATGTAGTAAAATAGGATCCCTACGATCTGCCTGTGTTGTAAAAACATAATCTGGCGTATGGGTGGGATTTGGAAAATGATTGACCGTTGAAAAGTTTTTGCCCTTTTTATCTACATAAGCAATAGGGAGATCTATCTCTTTAACTCTGTCAGTCTCCACTCTTTGAATGAGATGCACACGAAATACATATTCTCGTACATCACCTACTATTTTAACTGAAAACATCTGTTGTGATTCAATTTCAAAATCACGAACAACACCAAACAAAGGCACTTCTACCTCTGAGTTTGAAGCTAATTGTAAAACTTCTGGTTTTTCCATTGATATCAAATCTGAATTTGAAGAAAACTCTATTTGAACAGTTTGAACGAGACGAGAAAGGTTTTTGAGTTGTACACGGATCTCAAAACGCCCATCACCATCTACAACAATACGATTGATGTCTTTAAAAGACGGGATAACCTTATTCTCACTCCGCTCTTCTTCTTCAAGCAGGAAGTGACTCAATTTGGGCGCACCTACTAAGATACGCTTTTTTCCTACCACAATAGGGTGTGAGGCTTTTTTTAACGCATTGTAGATTTCAAGTGGTCCACTGGATGGGTCAACGCCTTTTTTTAGAGCCACCATTGCTGCAACATAAGGTGCAGAAAAACTTGTTCCACTTAAAATCTCATATCCACTTGGACCAAAGTGAGATTGCTGAACTCCAGATGGGTATGTTGAAAGAATATTATCTCCGGGAGCTGAGAAATCCACATGATTTCCGTAATTACTAAATTCTGACATCTTATTGTCAATATTGTGTGAACCAACACAAATCACTTCTTTGTAAGAACAAGGAAAGAGTGGAGTATCACTCGAGTCATTTCCTGCAGCTGCGACAATAGAAATCCCTTTGCTATAAGCTTGTGCAAAAGCCTCACGCAAAAACTGACTATCTCTTGAGTTTGGCCACCCCATGCTCAAGACAATAACATCCACTCCTCTTTGAACTGCATAGAGGATTCCTTTTGCCACACGATCCGTAACAGGTCCCACAGTCCCCTCAAGTCTTTGAGACTCCAAATTTCCATAAACTTTAACTGGTAAAATCTGAATACGATCTGAAAAACCCGCTATACCAATAGAGTTCCCTCTTTTTGCAGACAAAATTCCCGCAATATGTGTTCCATGTCCGACTTCATCTTTAACATGTCGAGCAAACGGGCTGTCTCCCATAGTAAAATCCCAGCCCAAACAATCTCCAAGAAAACCATTTTCATCTCGATCCTCTGCATCTCCAATTTGCGGGCGACCATTTTCTTCACATTCCACATCATTTCTAAAAAAAGAACCCTGAAGATCCTCATGATCCACATCCACTCCACCATCCAGCACAGCAACAATCGGATTTTTTCTCATTCTCTTTTCAATTCTTTCAATTTCTTTCTTATCCCAAGCTAATCCTGAGTTCCTCACGACATCTCGCACTTCAGGGTGAATGTCATCTTGATCACGAGTGATATAGTGACTTCCCTCTCTCAAGGCCCATTGATAATTGGAAAATGAATCTTGGGTGAGATAAGGGCTTCCGTTGGGTTGAACTTCAAATATTTGAATGAGGTGAGGTTTTTCAACACTTGCAACCAAAGAATCTTCTGCAATTTGATTTGCTTTCATTTCTCCAGGCAAAACTTCATACAACGTTGAAAAGTATCCCGTTCCATTTGGAAAAAAACGCTTTACTCGTTTTGCAGACCAACGCTTTTCAAGTTCAATCACTGGCACTTGCTCTGATAGTTTTACAATGATTCGATTTGAGTCACCCATGATTTTTATTTCTTCAGATGAACCATTTAGTAATCCCAATAAAAAAAATAAAATTATTAAAATCTTCATCATCATATCCTATTTAAAAGCCAGTAAATAAAAAACTCACTTTCCGTCATCCCAATTTTTCTTTGAACGTGATAAAGAGGTCCAGACACTTTTTCATGTCCAATTTGACCCAGTGAATTTGAAAAGAATGGCTTATCCCCGAGTTCATCTCCAGCTTTAAACCCCTGGAGTTCTGCTTGAATAAAAATATTCTCTTTACCGCCAAATAATAAAAATAGCCCCTTTTGCGAGACCAATCTCTCTGAAGTTGAAATCGCCTCATTCAAATCTTTGACTGCATCTTTGATATGCTTCAAGTCATTCGTGTTTTCAGATTTCTGGGACTTTCTAAGGTGTTTCTCATATTTTTTAAGTGATCTAAAAAAACCACCAATAACATTCTGTCTGTATTCCTCTTGCCTTCGCCTTCTTTCTCGACTTCCTCGCAGCTCATACTTTCCGTCGTCCACCCATAAAGAAATCCTGGGATATGCACGAAATATAGCTTCGACTTCTTCTCGTCCTAAACTCAGCAAGTGATCGATACCTGAGTCATAAATAGAAAGATACAAATTGAGAGTGTAAAGTTTTATTTCATCCGTCTGTGCTAAAATTGTATCGGGGAAAATTTCAAATCCATAGAACTCCGATAGGTTATCTAGAATTTTTGACATTTTCTTAGAAGAAATCTCCCACCCTTTCCACTTGTAAGTGATCTGAGAATAGGCCTCTCCAATTTCCCCCTTTTCCTCTTCCTCTAGAGGAGTCACTTCAACATCCAAAACAGCAAGACGTGACTGGGATCGTCCAAAAATTGTGTCTCCAGGGTCACCTGTTGACGTCGATGCAATAACAATGTCTTCTTCTGTGTGTTCCTCAAGTAACTGATTTATGACATCCAATCCAAGTTCTTCATAATTTTTGCCTTTTCTTTTTCCAAAGGCTGCGCGTACATAATCCCGAGATTGTTTATCTGGAGTCTGCACTCGAATACCATCCACTGAATTGAGTGTGAGCCATCTCCAGTGAAAGAGTGAGACATCAAACGCTCTTTCCTTAAACTTGTGCTCTACAACAAAGGGGTCTTGAAGTAGATCTAAATAATCTGTCTTACGCTCCTCAAGAACTCTTTGGAGGGCCAGTAAATTTGAAGCCACCTCTGGGTTTTCTTTCATATCCGGATTGATATTCACTTTGTAAAAACGACTTCCTGCCTTTCCTTTTCTATTTTTGAATCCCAGGCGAAATACCTGAATCTCAGCTTGAAGTCCAACCCACATCCCCCAAGTTCCAACCTTAGCTGGATCTTTATAAATATGAATGGTGTCATCATTGACTCGTAGAATATGAAGTCTCGAAAATTTTTGCTTACCAACATTGAACCCAGCTTGAGCCTCAATTCTTTCTGAAATCGAATAACCAGCTCCAATGTCAATCCCTCCACCGTAGATTCGACTTACGATAAGGGATTCGCCAATACCGAGATTTTCTTTAAAGACTTTTAAAATCCCACTCACTCGCTCTTGTCTTTCTTCCTCAGTCAAAGTGTCATCTGAGTTTCCAGAAAGATCATCAAAGACTTCACCATACTTGTTCATCAAAAGAGGGACAATCATGTTTGAAAGAGGTTCCTTGAGAGCAATTTTTATACTCGTGATGGGTTTAAGGTGAGTGTAAGTTGTAGTGAAGTACACTTGAGCCTGAGTGTTGAGCGAATACCCTGTTGGCATACCGTCGGCCAGAGCAAAAATACCTGTGTTCATATTAAAACCAACTGTGTCAGCCAGTTGAACTAAGTTATCTGTACCCAAATAAGACCCTGCAACAATGTCCCTTGAAGCAATAATATTGCCACCATAAAATGGTGTCGACCAAAATCCAAATGGAATCTCTGTGACTTCCCCAGTACCTATAAATTCAGCAAACTGCTTTCCTGCCAAGTCAATTTGATGTAAAAATACTTCTTCAGCAATATTGGTATGAGGAATATAATCTGTATTGATTGTGCGAAACAAATGTCCAATTAAATTTGAAAGTGCTTTCGACTTAAATAGACTTCCCATCTCTCCTTTTCCAAGAGGAGACTCTGGGTCATCGTGAGCAAAACGCACTCCAAATCCTTCCCACCTATCTCTCAATAATTTTCCATCTACCAAAAATGGAGCTCTAGTGATTTGATCATCAAACCTTATATCTTGAAATTCACTTTCCAGTTTCAAAACTCTTCTCAAAAAATTTCTTCTCGAAATCAATTTTTCAAGAACAAGCTCACCCACAACTTCAGGAAATTCAGCAGCCCCAACAACCTCAGCAAGGTCTTTTCGGCTCAAGCTCAATATTCGACGAGCCACCCACCTTGCGTCTTCGTAAGAGGTTGTAAAATTTCGAGCTCCGTCAAAAGCTAAATTCAGTTGTTCATTTACAACTCGCCCCGGATGCCAAAGATAGGCATTCACACTTTCAGGGATATCTAGCAAATTAAATGGCACAATCAGAGAATTCAACAAACGACGCCCTCCAATCACCTGCGCTGGCATTTGACCTTGAGAGAGATCATAAAAAGGAGGTTGGGGCATGAGGACAACTGCATCATGAAAGATAACATCAAAACTCTCATCTTCAGGAATTGTTATCCAACGACTAGATTCAATAAAGTTTCCTCGCTCCATTTTATCAAGAAAGTTGTTTCGAGAAAATGCACCATCAAATTGGACTCGAAAAGATTTCATATACTGAAGATTCGGAACCGAATATCCAATCTTCTCTAACAGTGCCTTTCTTAAAAGAATATTGTGCATTCGGGGCCCAACACGAATCGTATATGTCCCAGGAACTCCTTTTTGATTTGTCGCATCTGCACTAAAACGAAACAACCCAATAGGAGATGTTATGTAACTACGAAACTGAAAAATCTCTTTTGTTTTTTTTAAATCAAGGCTGAACGAATTGGCATTCAGCGTATCAAGAAATATATCTTTCCAAAGAACCGATGTCGTATCCGGATTGAGCAAAGAGAGGTCTTGAACTTCTCCACTTTCAAAAAGATGGCGAGCTTCATCTGGCAGTAACACCCGACCCTTGTAAACAAGATCTGATGCCGCTTGCCTCTGGTATTTGAGTGGAATAAACCCAGGTAACTGATGAAAGCCCTGACCCCAGGCAAGTGAACTAAAAAGTAAAATCCAGGCGCTAAATAATTTGATCACAAACTCCCCTTTTGAATCGACCGCCACAGAATGACACGGCAAGCTATTAGCATTGAATTTGGCTTAAGCCATCTGCCGTACAAGAAGAGTAAATCTTATAGAATATCCTTTTCTTCACCGGATACTTTTTCTATGTCTAAAGGGTATTTTCTCTAGAAGACAAGATCCACCCCGATACCTCAATTGAAATTCAGTGATATTTATCACCCAAAAAAAAGGGGCTGATTCAGCCCCTTGAAAGTAAAAGTCTAAATTTTATTACTTTTGAAAAACAGACATTAATATTTCGTTCACTTGCTCTGGAGACATTCCATCATTCAACTCACCAGCTCTTGCTAAACGATCTGAAAGACTGTTTTGATCTCCAGCTTGAAGATCATCTTTGATCTCAGAAATCGAACTACCGATCAGTTCTTTTGACATATTGTCGATTTGCTCAACAGTCAAAGAGCCTTCTTCTGAAGCAGAAACTTTGTAAGCGGCTTCTGCCCACTTCTGACTTCTTTCTGCACTCATACCAAGTTGAGCTTGAAGAGCAGCCGCCATTTTACCAGTGCGCTTTTCTTCAACTTGAGCTGCAATAAGATTCAAGTCTTTTGTAGAAGCAGAAGTTTGTTCGAAAATCAAACCTGTATACCAGTCTTGCCAGTCATTTCCACCCAACCAGTCAAGGTCGTAGTAGAACTTGTAGTCATAGTTATAGAGGTAGTTTGCGATGTTTTCACCTGGGTTGTAGTAACCAAGATAATAAGCATCGTAAGAGTCTGTCACATAGTCATACACTACGATGTAGTCGTACTGGTGAGTGTTGATCTTTTGAAGTTCAAGATCATACCCCGCCATATATCTATTCACGACATCTACAAATTCATATGCCAGCTGCTCATGTGTATAGTATACACCACCAACACTTGTATTCCCCCCGCCGCCGCCGCAGCCTGCAAGTGCCAATGTCGATGTAACCATGAGTGCCAATAAAAGGTTTTTCATTTATTCCCCCTGTTTCGTTTTTGGTACCGAATTTCAAATTCGATAACTTTTGTTCCATGAAAGGTTTCGAAGAAAATTGAGGAAATGACAAATAAAATATTGAAATTACATTTTTTTCTGGTTTTTCAATAGTGACGTTTTGTACCCAATTCATTGTAGCAATCTGACACCACTCTCTCTTCTATCAATTGATATTCAAAATGAGTTTGATTCCAAGCAAAGACCGAGAAACTGTATCTGTCTTGTAAAGAGCTTATTTAAATGCCTATGGTGCTTATTGACACTGTTGTTAGAAAACTTATTTTCATAGCTTGGGCAGCGCGTAACTGCCAATCACGCAATATGACGCATGGATCTGGTCATCATAGATTTTAACACAAATCGTTTTTCAACCAAATATCTGCACTCATTTATCTAGGGGTTGTTGCCATCTCGCTCTTCATTACAAGAGAAACAGAGCCCTAATCTTCTTTTCGTTCTGCTTTTTTGGCTCGAATCACAACAATCAATAGCATCGTACCTAGACCAAAAAATATACAGATCATTTCCATGTTCTGAACTGTGGTCTCCGAAAGAGAGTCCGCCCACAAATTTGAAATAAAGCTGAACAACAGAATCTCCTCAACATTGTATCTACAAAGTATTTTCTCAATTATTGCATCATCAATACATTTTGCAAATCAAGTTCATACAATATATATCTTTGTCATGAGTGACAGAGGTAACAAATGGCTCCGAAGCCTCGACTATTATCTAGGACGCCCTCTTATTTTTCTATGTTCTTTTTTTCGAAAAAAAAAGAGAATTGCTCCAAAAACAATTAAACGAATAGGTCTTCTTCTTCCAGCCGCAATTGGTGATACCATTGTCGCTTCAGGGACAATATCTAAACTTCATAAAAGATATCCTGACTCAGAAGTGGTGATCTTCAATGGTCCAAGTAACGCCGCTGTTTTTACAATTCTTCCTAACTGGGGAAGGACTGTGACAATTTCAACAAAAAGGCCTGATAAAGCCGTGGTACAAATTCGCGCGGAAGGGTCTTTTGATATATTTATCGATTTCAGCCAATGGACACGACTCACAGCTCTTTTAAGTTTTTTTTCAAAAGCAAAGTTCACTGTTGGTTTTCAAACACCCGGCCAATCTCGCCACACTCTCTATGACATTGCCGTTCCTCACTCAAACAGTAAACACGAATATGAGAATTACGCAGAGCTTTTATCTCCACTTGATCTGAAACCCGACCCCATTGTTCATCTTGATCAACCATCAAAAAAAGAGGAGAAAGTTTTAATACACCCAGTTGCAGGCGGAAGTCATCCTCAACAAAAGGAGTGGCCTCTTGAGAACTGGGCATCACTCATTGATTGGTTGATCGAAAATGGTTTTAAAGTTCAACTATCAGGTGGCCCTGAAGCAAAAGAAAAGAATGATTTATTAATTTCAAGAATTAAAAACTCTTCACAAATTGAAAACCTTGCTGGAAAAACCAACCTCAAGGAACTCCTTACAGAGATCTGCTCTTCTCAACTTGTTTTATCTGTCAACACAGGCATCATGCACTTGGCAGCGACCACCAATACTCCCCTGATTGCTCTTCATGGACCTACAGATAGTATGAGATGGGGCCCAACTTATTCCCCAAATGCCATTTCTGTGTCCAGTCCTCTTTCTTGCGCTCCGTGCCTAAACTTGGGCTTTGATTATGCCTGTCCAAAAGATTCGTGCATGAGAGCTATACAAGTTGAACAGGTGAAAAAAGAAGCTCTTTCAATATTGAAGTCCATTGGAAGATCTACCTAGATCTTCCAAGCTCATGTAAAATAAATAAATTTAGTTTACATATCAAAAAAACATTCATACTATTTCCCATAAGGCACCTGGCAAACGCCTGGTGCGTTGATCTGTCGTCTTATAAAACGGCCGTATTGACGCTCCCAAGAACCAGGCGGTTGTCAGGCACCTTTTGAGACAAAATATAAAAGATGTTTCAAGTTGATTCGCTTTTTATTAAAAACTGACGATATTTTGTTCATTTTCTTCAGCTCAAAGCCAGAATATTCCGACAAGTAAAGAAAATGAGTTTAGTTAGGATAGATCATGAGAAGAAAAGTACTTGTTGCCGACGACGAAAAAGATTTTTTAGATCTACTTTCAGATATATTGGAAGCAAGCGACTATGATGTCATTCGCTGTATCTCAGGAATAGATGCCCTACAACTCTATAGTGACAATCAAGAAACAATCGACCTTGTGATCACAGATTTTAAAATGGATGATTTAAACGGACTTGATCTGATTGCAAATGTACGATCTGTCAATGATAACGTCCCAATTATGATGGTCTCCGGATATGCCAAAGATGAAATTGAAAACATCGATCAAAAAAACATTTCCAACTTTTTCTTTTATCAAAAACCTGTAGATTTTGAAATCTTCTTAAAGAAAGTGATGGACTTGCTCGGAATCGAATATGCAGCTTAGGGTATATCCCCATTTATCTCAGTATACAGAAAAAGAACAATAGATATTTGCAAAACTTTAAAGTCTCCGAAGCGCGAACATCAATCACCTGCATCAAGTTGATGGTATGCATGATTGGTTAATAAACCTGAAATTCTTCTGTATTCAGCCAATACATCAAGGTGAATTTCACTTGTGTTCATACTTTCTCTCATACCTTTGTTCAATCGGTTGATATGAGACTCACGAAGCTTCTTTTCCATTTTACGTAAATCTCGTTTTTGAGCTATGACCTTTTCAGAAAGTCCCGTTTCTTTGAGCTCATATGCCGCAAGTGAAAGTTTTATGAGCTGAACAACCCCACCATGAAGATCCTCGATCTCCTTCCATCCTTCTGCACTAAATTCTTGCTTGATATTGTGAATCTTACGAGCCAAGCGGCGTATCCCACGATCCACAACATCAGCTGCAGATTCCAGGTCTGTTGTAAAATCAATAAGCTCAACAATATCACTCCCACGTTCACCGTACGTTGAGAGGTCCACAAGACGAAATTTGATTTCCCTGTGTAAAAGATCCACTTGATTGTCTCTTTCCTTAATACTCTTATCGAGATCCTCATCTTGTCTTCTAAAAAGATCTATCGAGTCTTCCACCATATTGAGAACTATGTCGCCCATACGAAGTGCTTCACGTCTGGCTTGAGCAAGTACAATCAAAGGCTCTTCAATACTTTTCTTCAAGTATTTCACTTTAAATTTCTTTTCGTTTCTTCCTGGAACAATCACTTTGCGAATTGCTTTCACACCAAAAGGAATAAAGGGATAAAACACAAGTGCACATATCAAGTTAAAAACTGCATGAGCATTTGCAATTCCACGCTCAGGATTGGAACTCACACCTTCCATAAGTTTTGCAAAAACACCAGTGAAGCCGATAAAAAGCAGCACACTTCCAAATTTATAGAAAAAATGAGCCCAAGCCACTCGACGACCCACAACATTTCCACCAATGGCTACCATCAATGCAGTCGCTGTTGTCCCAACATTTGCTCCATACACCCAGTAGATAGCATCGTAAAAGGTGATGACATCATTTGCTGTTAACGTCATTGCAAGCCCTATCACGACAGCACTGCTGTGTACAAAGCCACTAAAGAGGGCTGTCACCAAAAAAGCCACAATTGGTGTTTCTCCCATGGATTGAAACGCACTTACAAGTAACTCATTGTTTTTGAATACAGCAGTTCCTGCCCCCATAACCTCAAGGCCCCAAAACACCATTCCAAAACCCATAACAACTGCAAAGAAAGATTTGGGTTTTCTTTTGCTTGTCATAAAATAAAGGGCAAACGATGTTGCAAAAACTCCAAAGCCCCACTGAGTCACATTAAAACTAATCAATTGAACTGTAAGAGTGGAACCAACAGCTGTTCCAATTATAATTCCCATCACTTGAGAAAGAGTCACCATGCGCGCTCGACCTAAATTCACTAAAAGTGATGTGACCGCGCCTGAACTCTGAAGAATTGCTGTGAGAGCAATTCCCACAAGAATAGAAAGGTAATTTTTATTGGAAATTTTGCTCATTAAATCTCGAACACGATTTTCAGCAAGTTTTTGCATATTGTCTGAGGCCATTTGCATTCCAAACATAAAAATTGCAATGCCACCAAGTAACGTGATTATTGGGCTGTGATCGAGCAAACTTCCTCCAGATTGATCTCTCTATACTAAACCTAAGCTCTCATTTTGAAAATTCCGGGTACGCTGTCTTGACTTAAAATGAGAATACCTAGACCTAAGCTCTGACTATTTTGAAATTTCCAATCTCAGCTCGAGAGATCTTATGTAACACTTTGGATCGAAACTGAGGTATTTGAAAAAAACGTGATTACCTTGCCAGATGTATCAGCAGGCAAGACATCGCCATACCGATAGAGCGTGTATAGTGAATTCCAATACCTAGAGATAAACTGAAATTAATGATATGAAATTTCGAAACATAAACTCGAATTGAACCTACAAATTATACAATATCCAACTAGGAATAATGAAAGAACCCTAATCTAGTGGTATCTTTCTTGAATGCTAAAAGTTCGTCTAAACCGTGATCTACGCAAAAAAATCCTACAAGGTCACCCATGGATCTATAAAGATAATATTACCCCTGTGAATGATTTGATCGAGGCTCAACTATGTGAAGTACTCGATCGCAACAAAAAAAGGCTTGCCTGGGGATTTTACTCTCCCAATAACACTCTTGCGATCCGGATTCTCTCAACGGGCTCCAAACCTCCAAATCAAGAGCACTTTGAATCAAAAATCCAAGAAGCCATTCAACTTCGTTCACATCTCTTCAACTTACAAAACACAAACTCATTCAGACTCATCAACGGTGAAGGAGATCTCTTGCCAGGATTGACTTGCGATATATATAACAAGATCGGTGTTATTCAATTTGATGGAGATGATGCTGAAGATTTCTGGAAAGAACGAATCCCAAAAAATCATCTTCTGAAGTTTGCACAACTGGAATCACTTGTCGTCAAAAAACGAAATCAAGCTCCACTTGTACATATGTCAGGGGCAGAGTTAACTGAGTCTTTGGTGCAAATAAAAGAAAAAGGCCGAAACTACTTTGTTGATATACAAAGTGGGCAAAAAACAGGTTTTTTCTTAGATCAAAGGAACAATCGTAGTTACGTTCAAAACACAGTCAAAGGGAAATCTGTTTTAAATCTCTTTTCTTTCTCAGGTGGTTTTTCTGTTGCAGCAGGAATTGGAAATGCAAAGTCTGTTGTTTCCGTAGACAGAGACAATGGAGCTCTCCTATTAGCCAAAGAGAATTGGAAACTCAATAAATTGGACAATCATCATGAAATTGTCACCACTGATGTTTTTGAATATCTCAACTCTGAAAACCAAAAATTTGACTTTATTGTTATTGATCCACCCTCAATGGCCCCTTCTGAGGCAAGAAAGAAAAGGGCCACTCATGCCTATCAAGAACTTTTTGAAAAAAGCATTTCCTTACTGACAAAAAATGGGGAACTCTGCTTAAGTTCTTGCTCAAGCCACATTGATTTCAACGACTTTATGAATATTATCTCCCTCTCTCTTACTGGCACACGAAAGACAGCACAGATTCTTAGAACGTCAGGACAAGGAGAAGACCACCCTTACCCTCATGCCTGTCCTGAGCTCAATTACCTCAAGTTTGTACATTTAAAAATCCATTGAAGGTATTTTTACTAGCCCATCTGTTTATTTAGTGTATACAATTTTTGACTGATTCACCTAGGAGACAACATAAAGCTTTCTTTTATTCTATTCTTTGCCACCATTTTGCTTATTTTAACCCTGTCCTCTATTTATATTGGCACTCGTTTTTTATCTCGAATTCCAGAACTCAATGCGCACAAATACACTCTTTGGTTCGGTCTGTTTCTTCTCATTGCGCTTCAACTTCTAGGGCCGATTTTATATAGAACACTTTCCTCAGAAACACCTTTGTCTTTTATTCTACATTGGGTTTCTTATACAACAATGGGACTATTCTCTTGCCTTTTCTTTTACACAATCCTTTCTGACATACTTGTCTCAATAACCAACCATTTTGCAAAAGGTGATGTGGACTTTGGAAGACGTAGTTTCTTTGGAGTTTTGGGACTTACAGCATTGACAGGGCTTGTTGGCGCAATTCAAGCTATACGAGGTCCCAAAACCTACAACGTTGAAGTTCCGATAAAAAACCTTCCCAATGGATTTGATGGGTACAAAATATTACAAATCTCAGATCTCCATGTTGGCCCAACGATTGGTAAAACCTATACAGAAAAAGTTCGCAATATCTCAAACAAATTAGAGCCTGATATGGTGGCTTTAACAGGAGACTTGTATGACGGTTTTGTTGGACATATTCAAAACGACTTGAAACCCATCTCTGAAATTCAATCAAAGGATGGTACCTTTTTTGTCACAGGAAACCATGAGTACTATTGGAACTATCCAGATTGGGAAAAAACTTTTCAATCATGGGGATTTCAAATCTTAGAGAATTCTCATAAAGTTATCACTCGTGACGGATCGACTCTCACCCTTGTGGGACTACCCGATGTTCAAGCAGAATCGACTCTTGGACTTAAACCCAACATAATCAAAGCCCTTGAAAACTCCCCTAAAGAATCAACACGCATTCTATTGGCGCACAGACCTGATTTGTACCAACTTGCAAAAGATTATGGTTTTTCCCTACAACTTTCAGGACACACTCACGGTGGTCAGTATATTCCCTGGAAGTTTTTAGTCGCTCTTGTTTGGAAATATTATATTGGGTTAAACAATCACAATGGGACTTGGGTCTATGTGAGTCGTGGAACTGGATATTGGGGGCCTCCAATACGATTTGCTGTCCCATCGGAAATCACTCTCATAACTCTAAGAAGAGCCTCTAGCTCCAAATGAAGGCAAATAAAAAATTCAAGAACGCAAATAAAAACTACATCTGAATAAACTCACAATCATTTGAATTTAGCAATGTCATCAAACGTCTACAGGTGATCTCCAATGAGATAAATCTCAACGTTTCTATTGAAGACAGCTCGCCCCTCCCTCAAGAGGCATGGGTTATGCAATACCACCCATAAAACCTGTCTACAAAGGAAGAAACCTTGAAACCAATTGCACTTCAATCATTAAGATATACGAAGCTCTCTCTAACTCTTGCCTCCACTCTCATTTTACTATTTGTAAGTGGAATCGCCAACTCAAACGATCTCACTCAGTGCACTGAAGATCTCAACGAGTCTCTCTCACAACAATCTGAGGCGATTCATCAAGAGTACTTCGCCATCTCTCAAGACGGCAAAGGTTTAGATACCAATAAACATCCCCGTCTTTTGATTCCATTATCCCAGGAGTCCAACGGTGAAGCAGTTCTTCTCTATCATGGTTTCACAGCATCCCCCATGGAAGTTGAGGCACTTGGAAATGAACTGGCAGCAAGAGGATACACTGTTTTCATGCCTCTCATCCGTGGATTTGGTAGCGACTTCAACGTTGCCAATCGTTACAATGCACGTGATTGGAAAGAAGGATATGCAGAATCAGTTACTCTTTTAGGAAAGTGTTTTAAATCCATTCACGTAGCTGGATTGTCACTAGGAGGAGGTTTGACGATAGATTATCTTTTGTCTCAAACTTCACAAGAAAATAGAGTTCAAATTTCATCAGCCGTACTGATCGCTCCGTACACTAAACCAAAACAAAAACTTGCAGGCCTTCTTGGAGCCATAATGGATGTCCCTAAAAATGGAATTTCATTTCAAGCTCTTTATAAATTTACCAAGAATCCAGATATTGCATTAATTCTGAGAAACTCTGATGGATACACAAATAAGTTTCCAGTTACAGCAGGGAGTGCAATTGCAGACTTTGGAAGAAATCTTAGAAAGCAAATTGGCAAACTAGAAGAACCCATAGTAACGTCTCCAACACTTCTCATCTACAGTGGTGCTGATAGGACAATAAGAATCAAAAACATGCTCTCTTCTGTGAAAAGTACTTTTACTGATTTGCAGATTCTCGAACTTGATAAAGAACTCCAGGCCCCCCATCAGATTGTGGTAGATGACCCCGCAAATGCTTCGCACCTTGATTCGACAATTTCATCAATTATTGAATTTATTGATTCCAATTAAAGATTTTTCTGTTTCTCTTTCGTCAACGAAAGAGAAACAGCTCCAATGCATCCCTGAATCATTTAGATGAAATGCCCCGAGAAGGACTCCTCTCCTCGAAAATATGTACGTCTAAATGACAGCTTAACAATTTATCACCGCTTATTTTATATTTTATTGACCGAAAGCCCCAGATTTCGTAGTCCTACCTATTGATAAAGGGGGAAATATATGAAATTTTTTAGTGGATCAATTCTCATATTGCTCATTCTAGTAGCAATGCAGCCAGCACAAGCCATCGATAACAACAAGGCTCTTGGAATGAAAGCTGATAGAGTTCAGGCTGTTGCTGACAACAAGGCTCTTGGAATGAAAGCTGATAGAGTTCAGGCTGTTGCTGACAACAAGGCTCTTGGAATGAAAGCTTCTAGAATCCAGGCTGTTGCCGACAACAAGGCTCTTGGAATGAAAGCTGATAGAGTTCAGGCTGTTGCAGGATCAAATGAATCTGACTCTGAGATCGATCTCAATCAAGGATTCTAGTCATATAAAAATCTGATGCCCGTTTGCTCAACACATAAGAAGCAAACGGGTTTTCTCATCCATAAAGCAAACAGAAATTCTGTATGAATTTTTTACCAATCAAGTGGTACTAGGCCCTACTGTGTACCAATTTGCCGCCATGTCCTATAAGCTCTCATCGATGAAACCAACCTCCTCACCACTTCAGTTTTTAGCAAAGAGCACCCGAGCGCTAAGATCATGTCTTTATCAAATCTCGATTGGTTTTTTGCTCACCACTCTCATATTTGTCGTCTCATGCTCTGATGAAGATTTAAGAAAAAAGAAATTAAGAGAAGAAGCTCACGAAACAGAGGTCGCTCGTTCAAAACTAGAAAATGAATCAAAAAATAAAAAAATTAATATTGTCTGGAGTCGAATTCAAGATCGAAACGCCTTTCTCAGCAAAGCTCACGGCACTTACTTTGGAAACGAGACCTATAAACACGACAATGATGAAAAATGGTATGAATTTGATTTTACAATTCGACTTGAACACATCTCACCTAAGATACAACGTAACCAAATCGTTTCTCCAGAAGATGCACTTGAGATAGAAAAACAAACCCGCCTTAGAGTTTTGGTTGAACTAGAAGTCATGGATTCTAGCAACCCGGCATCAAGCTCTACTGATGTTTGTGAGTTTGAACTAGCCTCTCAAGAGCTTGATTACAACAACCCCAGTTTATTATTATCCAACAACTCTTGTTCCAAAGTCTTTCTCACATTGCCTATAAGTCAAGTCGAGTACAGGGCATACACAGATGGTCGTACGTCTGCTGCTCAATTATTTCAAAATTTAAGATCGATTCCTACCAAAGTAGAAAAAGTGCAACCACTACACCATATGCTCATATACATAAGATTTAAAAATGGAATTTCTCCTCGAATTTTAATCGTCAGTAAAAGTCTCTAAAAAGTGATCTCATCCGTTCATAATTTTTTAAACACCAGAAATGTGTTTCTTGCTGTAATGCTATTGACTTTAGCTCACTTCTCCAGATCCCATGCCTTTGATTTTAAAGATTTGATAGAAAGCAGCCTAAATCCCAACTCTCAGTTTCAAACAATCAGCACCGAACACTTTTTTATACATTACACAGACGATCTTTCAAATTTTGCGGAAGATGTCGCTATGCAGGCAGAATCCATACTTGGTAAAATTGCCCCTGAGTTTGGCTATCTACCCGAATTTAAAACACATATCGTTATCGCAGAAAACCTAGATAGAACCAACGCCTTCACTACTGGTTACCCTCATAATCAAATATTCTTTAACCCGGTACCACCACTTCTTAGTCAAGACATTGATCCTTTTGGAAATTACATCCAATATATTTTAACTCATGAACTTTCTCACATTTTACAGCTTAACTCTATAAATGGACTCTCTAAATATCTTTCCTATATTGCTGGAAGCTGGCTCAAGCCCAATAATCACACACCTCTTTGGTTAAAAGAAGGTATTGCAGTCTCTTTGGAATCCAAATACGCAATAGACTCCGGTCGTCTCAATGGTGATTTTTATCACATGGTTTTGAGATCTGCACTGCAAGACAAGAGTCTTAAGAACCTCATTACAAACACAGAAAGTATAACAAATTTGTATCTTGCCATTTGGCCATGGTCCATTCGCCCTTATTTACTCGGAGCATTGATGGTCAACCATATCGAGCAAACTGAAGGAAATGCTGTTCAAAAACTGACCCGCCACAACTCGTATCTATTTCACTCTTTTTTGGGTGACTTTTTAGGAAGCACAGAATTCAAGTCGATTGATGATTTATCAAACTCAACATATGAGAATGTTTATAAAAAAATCCAAATAGACCTCAAAAAAATAAAAGCACAATCCATTACAAACGTTCAAAAAATATTTGAACCAGGCTACTTTGTTAGAGGGCCCTATGTTGCTCCAAACGGAAAATGGTTAGTAGCTTCAATTGAAAACCCGTTTGAAGACAACAATATAAGTTTTATTGAAATACATGAAAACATAAAATCAGAAAAAACTCCACTAATAACAAGATTCAATGGTTATCAAACTGAGATCAGCAAATCTGGAAGATTCATTGTTTTTGATGATTTCAGACGAATCAATCATTACGCTATTTTCAGCGAAATATTTATTTATGACCTCAAATTGAATAAAGTTATCTCAAACAGTTCAGGACTAAGAGCAAGGGATGCGACAATTTCCCCCAACGGAAAAGAAATTGCATATGTATACACTGAAGGCGGAAACAACCATATCGGCTTAAGTGACACAAAATTCAAAACCCGAAAAACCCTTTGGAAAAACAAACACTTCAGAAGAATTTCAAGCCTAAGATTTTTTCCCGACGGGAAAAGACTTGTTTTCAGTCTTCATAAGACTCACGGCAATGTAGAGCAAATTTGTATTTTGAATATAAATCAGAGTGTTCAATGCATGGATTCAGTCGGCAAGAACGATCAAACTCCATTTGTATCTTCAGATGGATCTACTGTCTACTTTTCTTCAAATAGAAATCGTGTTTTCAATCTTTATGCCCTCAATCTGAAGACTCTTCAAGTTTATCAAATCACCAACCTTACCGGAGGAGGTTTCTTTCCTTCTGAAGATAGTGTGAATCAAAAAATTTACTTTTCTCATTATGACAGTAATGGCTTTTCTATAGCTCGTATACCAATACAACGTCAACAGTGGACAAAAGTTTCAAAAATACACTTTAAAACTCTTGAGCCTGTTTCTTCAAACACCAAGGAAGAAAACAATACCTTGGGCTCCTCTAAAACTCCTTCTCTTGACAAGAATTCCTCAAGCCTTAATAAAACGAGATTCAAATCATCAAACTACCAAGCCTTCAACTATCTTTTGCCTCAATACCTGTCTCCACAAATTTTCTTTTCAAGCCAAACTTATCAATTGGGATTAAAACTTGGTGCTGTAGACCCACTCTATTTTTACAGATATGAAATCAATTTTGGTTATGATTTTGCTACTAAAGATTACATTGGAGGAGGAAAAACCTATTTCGGTCAAATGAAATATCCCATCACAATGGAAGCAAATAAAGTGAGCTTGCCAGTATACTCCAGTTTACAGATTTACAAAGAAATCAATTACAAAGCTTTGATGAACATTTTTCTAGAGAAGAGAAGTCAGGTATGGTCATTGAAGTTAGGGGTTGAAGGAAAAAGCTTTGGTAATGACTCTTTGTCATACAATCACCTAGGCCCCCACCTTGAACTTCAACGAGATACAACTCTTAAAGAGAATGGGGAAACATTCACAAAGAGGGGAGCTCTATTTAAGGAAACCACTTCATACTTAATACCAATTTCCTCTTATTTAGAAAGCATTGGTATCAATCAAGGAAGCCTTGATCTCTACTATCCATCATTTTTAAGTAAACAGCATGGAGTTCAATTGAGAGTGAGTTACGGTCTTCTTTTCTCACCACAAGATACAAGTTATACAATGCCCTTGGGTGGATCTGATGCAATACTATTGACTGATTTAAATGCTTCCCAATTGAATGGATACCCGCCTGGATACTTTTCTTCAGATCTACATGTGCTGGGTACTGTTAAGTATTTTACACCAATATATAAACCGAACTCTCACCTTGTAAATCATCAAGTATTTCTCCAACAAATCGACCTTGCTTTTTTAACTGAGTACGGACTTGTCTCTGAAATCTCAACACCACAATCTGTTTCAACTTTAGGAGTTGAACTCATATCCACAGGGGTAACAGAGAGTTACAATGACACCACTCTTTCCCTTGGTCTCTATTGGGGGTGGCTCAACCAAAGTTGGAATCCAAGATGGATTTTTTCGCTAAACCTATAAGTTTAGCAATTGCAAACTCACTCTCTCATGTAAAAACATTCTTTGATTCCAACGCTCCCCTCTCATCTGTATCTCTATCTCTGTAGCGATGCACTCGATTAGCTTAGTTCTTATCTCGATTGTATTTGATTTGAAGTATTTTTCTTAATATTTAAATTTTTCTCATTTTATGCCGATTGTAACAATATGAGAAAACCCAGTAAAATAGGACTTTTTTCTAGCCTAGTTTTTCTAACGATATTGCTTTCATTTCAAAACTGTACAGATGCACGCTTAGTAATACCAGAAAAAGAACAACCAAGTGTTATCCCTGACCCTCCACCAACGCCTCCTCCTGTAGATCCACCAGTTGACCCACCCCCTCCTCCTGTGGACCCTCCCCCAGCCGGTCCCCCTGATGGGCAGTTAGGAAATGGGGGCACTGAACCAGATGACTCAGATCCAATTGATCGTCCACCAACCTATCAGTGTGAATTTCAACAACCTGATACTCCTGCACTTGTCCAGCCTGAGTATATTGATTTATTCAATGGTACCAACCATCGTTTATGGTCTAGCTCTGGTTTGAGACCCTCTGACTCTCCGGGTGCTATACCAAGAGAGCGAGATTCCTCAGAGTACAACTCAATCCAACAACCTTGTGAACATTGGTATGGCAGTCCTTCTAGAAGTCTAAATCGCTTTGTAGATATGAGTAAGCAAGGCAACTATTTGTATTTAGCAACTTCCTCTGGTTTTAGTATATGGGATATAGCAGGCGACAAAGCCAAAAATCCACAGAGAACCATAATCCGTGATGGTTTGTGTGATAGAGGCTCTTGGTTGTCATTCCCTCCTCAAGGTGAGAATGATTTTTTTACTAAAAGTATCGCCACTTATGATAAAGGCAACAATGAAACTCTTATTGTGATTTCAGGTTTACAAATATTTGCGGTATGGACACATAATAGAAGTACCAATCAATTGATACAGAACTATCAATTGATTGGCGGAGGAAACTTCGACAAACCTATAAGAATAGTTAACAAAGATAATGAAAAATATGCCATCTACAAACTTAATGAGCTTAGGGCTTTTAATTTAAATTTATTATCTCAACTCAATGCTTGTCTTGAAACTTACGACTCGCGCACCAGGAGCTTTTCTGGAGGTTGTAACCCCTCGACACCCGAGTTAGTACCCTATACATTTTCTGACTACGGGCCAGGAAGAGCCTATATATTAGAGGATGTAGTTGAAATCAATAATAAGATTGTTCTGATAACTAGGGGGGGGGTTGGTTATCAAGAAATTGAATTCAGTTTTCTAAACCACAATAACTCATGGACACAGTTTGAAAGACGTTTACTGCTTACAATGAGTTCTCCTGGAGCTGTTCCAATTGCAGGGGCTTTTGTAAAAGACAATAGATTGCTTTTGATTACCAACGAATCACTGCCAACCTTTGCTCGTTTTAAAATGGGTATTTTAGATCTTACCAATTGTGTGCTTAACGGAATTTCTTGTAACTCTAATATGGAAATTTTTAGTTATACTTTTGCCCAAGGCAGGTCATTTAGTGTTGCCAACTACTCCAAAGCAGCTAATGGCAAAGACTATCTTTATATCGGAAAATCCACAGTATTTGGAATACCTACAGCAAGACTTCTAGATATTACTGGCGTACTAGAGTCAGACCCGATTGTTTTAGATATGACAACAGGAACTAGCTTTGTCGATCCTTGTACGGGTTATCAGTTAAATTATTTTGAAGCGATGTCAAAACCAGCAACTTACGGAACTAACCAAAGACAATCCTACTTTGGCAAATGGTTTGGTGATTATTTCTATCGAGGAGCTACGGGCGTCTTCGAAGTCCATGAAATAAACAACTCAACGACTCAATAGAATTTCAAATAAAATGACAGTCGTATCCTCCAAACTTACAATTCAACTGACATCCCTCACCAGCCAGTATAGAATTTCCCAATGAATTCACTGAAACATGAGCACGCATTAGTTATTGGGAGCACTGAAATGCTTAGAGGAACATCCCTAGAGCTTTGTAAAACATGCTCAACGGTATCGGTACTCACAAGACACACGAAACTCCATTGCACACTAAACCCATCTCTACACCCAATTGAAACAGATTACAGATTGTGATTCCTTCACAGTAGGTCTAACAGAGCCATGGGAACAAAGGCCCCAGCATTGGATTGTCGATTGTTATGGATTACCCCCGCCCCAATGAGAGAAGATGATTTTCAAGTAATTTAGGGAAATTTAATGAAAATGCCTAAAGAGACTGGTACGATTGTCGTAATGCCTTTGTCCTAATTTTGATTTTTATTTAAAAGACGAAAATGAGTATAAGTGCATTAAAAATGAACAATCAAGAAAGACGTGGCTTCACAATAACTGGAGTGATGGTTCGGTAAAAACCATAAATGCGTTTTTCTTGTCAGAAAAGAGGTAACTTTGGATCCTTTGAGCTATTTAGTAATAGTTGGCCTTTGCTTAGTTTTGTCTGCGTTTTTTTCAGGTAGTGAAACAGCTCTGCTACGACTAACTAAAGATCAGATTGATGCGGATATAGAACAAAAAAGTCATCCCTCTATAATGGCTGCTAGAGATTTAATTAAAACACCGACAAAACTTTTGGTGACGATTCTTCTTGGCAATAATGTTGTCAACATTCTTGGAGCTTCCTGCGCCTCAGCACTTGGAGTGTATTTTTTTGGCGAAAGAGATGGACTTGTTATTTCAACAGTTTTAATGACTGGACTTGTTCTTGTCTTTGCAGAAATTTTACCAAAATCAATCGCAGCAAAAAATCCTACAAAAATAGGATATGCCTTTTCATTGCCACTTTATATTATCCACAAACTCTCTATGCCCATTCACTTTGCATATGAAAGAACCATTGACCCTTTGGTTAAAAAAATCGCTGGAACTCCAGGGAACGACAACACACCCCATATGAGTACAGCTGAATCCGTTCTAAAAATGGCTGAGCAATTGAATCCAAAACGCAACGATGGAACACCGTTACCCATTATTAGTCTAGCGGCAAAGGCTGCAAACCTTACTGCTCAAGACATAATGATCAACAGAACTGATTTGTTCACCTTTCCCTCCGACACAACACTTAGTGATGCAGAAGAAAAATTATCACTTTCTTGTTTCACAAGAGCAATTGTCTATTCAGACTCCTTAGATAATGTTCTTGGTTCTGTACACCTAAAAGATCTCGTTAGATCAAACAACAGTGGCAAGATAGGAGTCGTGAAAGATATCATCAAACCTGTTCTAACAATTCCAGAGAGAATTCCAATTTTAGAAGTGCTTCCGAGGATGCAGGCTGCTTTTATACATATTGCCGTTGTTACAAATGGTGATGGTGTAACTCTTGGGATGCTTAGCCAAGAGGATATTCTTGAAGAAATTGTTGGTGAAATTAGAGATGAGTATGATCAAGAAGAACTAAAGAGAATAAAAAAACTCAACCCAAACAAGTATGAAGTATTGGGTCGAGTCACCTTGCATGATTTCAATAAGGAGTCATTGTGGGGAATTTCTGGAGATCGAAGCGACACAATGGGTGACCTCTTATTCAATCATCTAGGACATTATCCGATTGAAGGAGAACTTGTTGATTTTGGTGATTTCACAGTAAAAGTAAAACAAATTTCCGGAAATCGTTTAGTTAGAGTTGAGGTCACAAAAGTTGTTTCAGCTGATGACTAATCTTGCAAAATTAGAAAACCAATTGCCTCAGTTAATGCTGGGGACAGATACCCGCCACGAGAGCTTTTCTAGAGACATTTACAAGGTCTTTTGATTTTTCGACCTCTCCTCTGAATGCTTTAATTCGGGTTTGTGCCCTAGACAACCCGTCATCAAAATTATTTTCAAAAGCTTCAAGCAAAGATAGATAAGATTCTGAAAAATCTTAATCAGAGATCTCATCGTCTTTAAAATTCACTAGTTCAAATTCAATTCCTTTGCAGGGAGTATCAAAAAATGAACCGACACGTAGAGGCTTCTCAAAATCAGAAAATCTGACTCATAGAATCTTGGGTCAACCGTCAATCTTATGTAAGTATAAAACCCCCTAAGCATAACAGCTTATTTGGGGGGTTTGAATTGCCTTAGTCTAAGCCCCCTCCTGGAAGCTGAGAGAAATAACAGTCCAAAAGAGCTTCGTCGAGCTGGTACTGACAGACCTGCATTTCAGCATTAAACTCTTCGACACAAAGAGCAGGCGAGTGCTCAGGGTCTTCCTCACAAAAATCTCGATTAAGCCACGCATGTCCACTGCAGATAGAGAAGCTGTTGTAAGCCCTTATCTCACACTGAGTGAGTGCAGCTTGGGAGGTGCTTGTAAAACCCAGAGTGAGAAGTAGAGCAATGAAATATTTAAAATTCATAATGTTTCTCCTTTTTATTTTTACTTACGTTTACTAAATTGCCCGTCGACCAGACCAAAGACTATTCGGAGTTGCTCCCTTAAACTTTAATTATACTAATTGGTTAAAAAATAGACGAAAACTTAAAGTTATATCAGGCATTTCGACAGATAGGTTTTTAGAATATGTGGAAAGACTTTTGTCAGACATAAAGTTATTGATATGACCGAAGACACAATCTTGATTATAGGCATAACCATTTTAAGGCAATGTACAAGTTAAAGGGGATAGAAGCTACAATGAAGCTGAAGAATTGGCCATTAAAGAGATAACCGGCCCTTTAGGCGTCGAAGAAATAAACCTCTAGTTCCCTAACAACATCGCGCTGAAAATAGTTGCAAGTCCTAAAAAGCTTAAAAAACCCATGACATCAGTTACAGTTGTCAAAATAACAGAAGAGGATTGTGCTGGATCTTTGCCCATTGCAGATAAAATAATAGGGATACCAGCGCCAGCCATTGAAGCCACAACCATTGAAAATACCATCGCTACAGTTATCACAATCCCCAAAGGAAAATTGTTACTCCAGAAATAAACTGAAACTCCCGTAAGAATTGCTATTGCAACTCCGTTTACAAACCCAACTCTAAGTTCTTTAAATAGTACTTTTATCCACTGTCTGGCACGCACTTCCCTTAGAGCTAACCCCCTCATGGTTACTGCCATTGCTTGAGCCCCTGTATTTCCAGATTGACCAGCTACAACTGGAAGTAATACCGCAAGAGCTGTGATTTTTGCAATTGTGCCTTCAAATATACCAACAACTGCTGACGCTATAAACGCCGTTAAAAGGTTAATGATAAGCCAAGGGAGTCTTTTCTTTACTGAAAACACTGGGACAGAGAAGACTCTTTCTTCCGGGCTCGCGCCCCCAAGGGACGCCATAGCTGAAATTGCTTGATTTTGAGCTGCCCTCACAAGGCTAGTGTAACGAATAGCTCCTAAAAGACTTCCGTCAACATGAACAACAGGTAAAACTGTCGTTTTGAAAGTCTCAAATGTTTCTATGACGTCCTGTCTTGGAGAAAGAGAATTTACACTTGGAGGATTCTTATACATTATGTTTTCCACAATAAGATTTTTCTCGGAAAAAATAATCTCCTGAACAGGTACATATCCAACTAAATGTCCCTCCAAATTGACAACAAAAAGGTCTCTTGTCGCATCTTTGGTCTTTTTTAGATCACGAATAATATTTTCTACTGTTTCCGATGATCTAACTGTTTTTACAGACATATCCATCAAATATCCAGCCGAATCTATAGGGTATTTAGAAAGTTCATCGATATCCTTCTTCTCGGAATCACTCAGGAGAAGATATTTTTCTTTACTTTTTTCTCTTGAAAATAAAGACGTCGCTTTGACGGGGTCCATATTTCTAAATACTTTTATAAAAGTTTGATTTGGCAATTTTGCTAAAACTCGTGCCCCTTTAAAGGAAAGAAGTCTGCTTACAACTTGAGTAATAGTTGTAATTGGTAGGCCTTCTAACGCTTCAACAATTTCATCTGCTGTCAGTTCTTCAAAATGAACTAAGGCTTTTTCGGGGTGAGATTCAATATATGATTTTATCAATTGATAGTCTATTTTCATAGCTTTATTTACTCTGGTCTCTGAAGCCTATTGCTGACAAGGCAGCACTTACTCCAATTTGAAAGACCTCACCAACAGCAGAGCCTGCAACTAATAATTCTTCATTTTCTTTCGAAAGAGTAGGCTCTGGAGCTTCTACTCTCTCAAGAGCCTCTAAACGAAGAATACCTAACAAGGTTTGCTTTGAATCAGTTATTGGCAGTGTATTCCATTTTTTCCAAGACGAAATCTTTAAAACTTCACGACAATCTTGATCTGGGCTTAAGGTTGTAAAATTAGTATTCATTATATGAGAGATGGATAAATTTGTTTCAGCATAAAAAACTTCCTTAAATGAGACTACTCCAATAAGTCTGTGTTGGCCATCTACGACATAAACGTATCTACAGTAGTTTCTTTTAGACTTTTTAAGCTGTTCAACAACAGTTAAAATATCCATTTCTGAACTAACCGTAAAAGGTGCCGTATTCATCAAGCTTCCTATCGTATTTCCTGGAAAACTTAGTAGTCTCTTAAGCCTTAAAGAGAAAGTTTCGTCGACCTTTGATAAAATGGTTTGAGCTTTGATGTCTAGAGCCTCCCCCCTAGTTTGCCAATCTCTTAATATTGAAGCTGAAAGACCCTCTGGAAAAGTTTCAATGTAAGTACAAACTTTGGCATCATCAATGTTTTCAAAAACCTTAGATAAAAAGGTAGGTGGTAATAAGGCAAGGCAATTTGATGAGTCT
>JAUICD010000035.1 GCA_030427965.1 Bdellovibrionia bacterium | reverse complement strand
TTCCAGTGGTCATAGAACACCGAGTTTCTGCCAAACTCACTGAAATCGGCCACTGCAATTTCATCATTTGGCCCAAACAAGACATGCTCGGCAGCCAATACCTTTTCAAGCTGCTCCTTTTGCAGTGTTTGCAGCTCTTGCGACACAAAGATTTGGAAAAGCGGCAAGAATCGTTATAACCAAAGACGACGATATGGTTATGACAGGAAAACGAAATCCATTTTTGATTCAATACAAAGTGGGATTTGATACCTCTGGTAAAATTCAATCCCTTATTGCAGTTTTATCCTCTGATGGTGGAGCTTATGCAGATCTCTCAACTGCGATTATGGAAAGAGCGATGCTTCATATAGACAATGCCTACTATATTCCAAATCTATCCATCTGTGGCCAAGTTTATAAAACCAACACTTCACCAAACACAGCATTTCGAGGCTTTGGCGGCCCTAAGGGGGTTCTTGCCATTGAAAAGATCATAGAAGAAATTGCACGACACTTGAAAATAGATGCTCTAGATGTTCGTAAAGAAAACGTCTACGTCAAAGGCAACCAAACCCATTATGATCAAGAGATTGAAGACAATATATTGCCAAATCTATTTTCACAGTTAGAAGAATCAGGTGAGTACCGTACAAGACGCCAAGAAATTGATGAGATAAATTCAAAATCTCCAGAAGAAATTCATGGACTTTCTATGACAGCTGTTAAATTCGGAATTTCATTTACGACCCGCTTTTTGAATCAAGGCTCTGCGCTTGTAAACCTTCATATGGATGGAACTGTTCAAGTCTCTACAGGTGCAACAGAAATGGGCCAGGGAGTGAATACCAAAATCTCCCAAGTTGTCGCTGAAGAATTTGGAATCCCTACAAGCTGGGTCAAAGTGATGCCAACTTCAACAGAGAAAAATGCAAATACTTCCGCAACGGCAGCTTCAAGCGGAAGCGACATCAATGGACGAGCTGCTCTAGCCGCAACCTTAAAAATCAAGGAGCGTCTTCAAAAGACTGCAGTTCTTGTTTTTCAAAGATCTAAAGAACTCAGAGGCCGTGCAATTGCCGGAGCAGGAACTGTGCCTGAGCTCGACATTGAATCTGTCAAAAACTTTGATCACATACAATTCAAAGACACACAAGTCTTTGATGAAAAAAACAAGCAGGAAATGAAATTTGTAGAACTTTTAGAAGAAGCCTATCTCAATCGTATTCCACTTACCGACAATGGGTTTTATCGATATCCAGGTATCTTCTTTGACAAAGTCAAAGGGAAGGGAAATGCCTTTTACTACTACACAAATGGAGTTGCTCTAAGTGAAGTCAGCCTCAATCGATACACTGGCGAACTCAAAGTTTTACGCACGGACATATTGATGGACTTGGGTCGCCCACTCAATCATCAAATAGACATGGGGCAAGTCACAGGTGCATTTGTCCAAGGGATGGGGTGGCTCACAACTGAAAACCTCTACTATAATAGTCGTGGACAACTTTTATCCCACTCTCCAAGTACATATAAAATCCCGAGCATTCAAGACATTCCAAGGGATTTCAATTGTAAGCTCTTAGAGAACACCGTAAATCACAAAAATTTAAAAGGAAGCAAAGCCGTTGGGGAGCCTCCTTTACTTTTATCTATTTCCGTGTGGACAGCAGCTCTTGATGCTTTAAAAAATATCTCTGATGAATCTCAAACAAGGTCTCTTAGTGTGCCCGCAACTCAGGAAAAGCTTCTTTTACGAATCCGAGATCTCGATGCTTGAAAGCGACATTTCCCAACCCTACGTTGAAGTCACTTTAACAGCCATAAAAGGAAGTGCTCCACAAGTCGTTGGTGCACGAATGTTTGTGACCCTCTCTGGCAGAGTCTCAGGAACCGTTGGAGGCGGGAAGATTGAGGCCCACTCTACTGAATATGCCAAATCATTGATTCTTAAAAATGGGGTTTCATGTTCAGAAACATGGAATCTTCAAAAAGATATTGGAATGTCGTGTGGAGGCGAAGTGACTCTTTTTTTTAAAACCAACCTCAAATCAAAATGGAACATCTGTGTTTATGGAGCAGGACACATCACCCAAGAGCTCACAAGAATTTTGATCAACTTGGATTGCCAAATCCGAGTGTTGGACTCTCGACAAGAATGGTTAGAAAAACTGCCAACCTCTCCTCGTCTAGAAAAAAAACAAATTGAAATCTATTCTGAAGGCCTTGATGACTTACCAATTGGAACGGCGTTACTCTCCATCACAATGGGGCATTCAACAGATCTACCTGTTCTCAGCAAGGCTCTACAGACTCCTGAAAAATTTTCCTTTATCGGAGTTATTGGAAGTGATATCAAAGGAAAGAAATTGAGAGCAGAACTTCTAGGGAAGTACGGCTCACAAACAGAGAAAATTGTCTGTCCACTAGGTCTTCCTATTGGTAACAATAGCCCAGAAGAAATTGCCGTCAGTGTCGCTTCACAGCTACTTGCTGTACGAGATGGAGTTACAATAGGAGTTATATGACGTTTGTAAAAATTGGCCTTGGTTTAGTTCTACTCATTGTTTTCTTTTTTATCTTCAAATTTGTAAACTTAAGTCGCGGAGAACTCAATATGAAATCCACAGCCGGACAGATTCAGAACGGGAAGTTAAGTCCATGTCCAAACAAACCCAACTGTGTCTCAACCAGTGGACCTAAAAACCATAAAGTGGAACCCATCTCATACAACGAGACTCTTTCACAAGAGAGGATCAACGAAGTTATCAAAAAGATGGGAGGGGAAATTCTTTCCAAAGACGAAAAATACACACATGCCGAATTCACATCAAAATTATTTCGTTTTAAGGATGACTTTGAAGTCATAAACAACCCTGAAGATAAAATACTTCAAGTTCGTTCTGCGTCTCGAGTCGGACATTCAGACCTTGGAGTCAATCGTAAACGCTATGAAAAATTCAAGTCACTTATTTTGAACGACTCTTTTTGATTTTTTCAGCAGCCTGAACACTGACCTGATCAACATTCAATCCTGTTTTTTTAGCAATAGCCTGATATGCTTTTTTTCTTTTTTTATTAATTTCTGTTTCCAACGACTTGGCTTTTGGGTCTGTTGCTACAATATATCCTGTTGGCAACTCTTTCACCAATCCTTGGTTTCGTGCTTGATCTAAACTTAGTCCAAAAGAAAGTGCAGGAAATAAAAGCACAATAGCTACAATAATACTAAAAAATCTCATCATTTTCCTCCATCACACTTGCAAGTTCTTTGTCCACTTGAACTTTGATATTATGATCAATTTTAACATTCATATTGATCTCTAGGGGTTTGTCTGGTGTTTCAACTTTCACCGTCGGGCTACAACCAGCAATCAATAAAAACGTACAGTATAAAAACAAAAACCACTTCATAAATTCACCGCCCTACCTTCATAATGCGCTCTTTCAATCGATCTGGAAACCCTTTTGTTATAGCATAACTTTTTAACAATTTTAATAAGTTCATCTCCAAGTTTATAGAAAGCTTTAAAGGCTTACCATCAAGATATCCCTTATTTCGGCCAAAGGCTTGTAAGTGAATCAATGCATTATACTGAGAATCGGATTGAATCGTAGCTGAGAGGGTCTCATATTCAAAGTCCCACAGATAATTTTCCAGTATCTTCCTCGGGTTGTTGGGAATATCGGTGGGGCGAGGTGGCTCATTTCCTGGAGGGCGATACTTGATCCACCCTTTTGAGTTTGTCTTCAGTACCCCACCTGACAGAATTAAGACTCCCGTATCCAGCTTGTTTACCTGCAAAGACCCTGACAAGTCACCTTTGGCGTGTACCGCACCACCTAGCGCAAGAGCCAGAAACTCGCTCAATTTGTAATTTTGAATTTCAATTCTTGTTCCCGAAAAATCTTTACTTGAAATGTCTAGATCAAAGTGAGAAGCCGTCAACTTAGCATCATCTACAGTTGAGGAATAACTCTCTATTAAAAATAAACTCTTATTCTTTGTTGAGTACAATAGCTGAGAATTTTTCAACTCCTTCCCAATCAATGCTCGACCAACCCTTAGCACTTGCCCTTTCGGACTTTAAAAACCTGGTATTTGAAACCTATGTTTCCATACAATGTCTTGAAAATCTCCATAAGAACTCAAAACTCGTCCCTTTGAAACTTCAACACCCCACTCCGACTCAAATGGATCTATATTTCCTGTAGATTGAATTTTTAAGTTCCCGTTCAACATTTTTATATACTTTGCAAGCACTGGAAAATTCTCAGAAATACGTTCTTTGTCAAAATTTTTAAAAGAAAACTCAGAGTTTAAAACATATCTCCATTCCAAAATATCCAGCTCAACCTGAGCCCTTCCATAACCTTGTTTTTTATCAAAAGTTATCTCAATCTCCGAATTCACCTTTTTGCCATCGTATTCAAACTCTATCTCAATATCTCTTGTATTGAGGTAATTCTCTTCATCTCTAAGTAAAACTCTTGAAACCTTTCCTCTTCCGCGACCCGTTTCAAACTTTAAACTCGGTGATTCAATCTCGACGACAAAATCATAAAATTCAACTTTAGGCTGACTATCAATGGCAAGCTGTTTTCCAGAAAGGCTCAACGAACCGACAACACAATCAAAACTACCTCCAATCAAATGACGATTTGAATGAACCATTCTCCAACTCACCTTATCTTCACCTTTTTTGTGAATAACATGGACATCAGAAATTTCTGGAATTCTAGGCAAACGAAGATCTTCAATTTGAACTTCAATCTGCATATTCTTTAGTTTTGAACAAAGAGAAGGCGTTTTACCAGAAGTAGCCTCATCTCCCTCAAAAACACCGAAGGCCTCAACATCCAAACGACTCGATTGAATTTCTAAACTTACTGGATCAGAAAAAATCGCCCCTGGTAATTCCCAAACAACTTGAACTGACTCTATCTGTGAACCTTGAAAACTTATTTTCTTGAGAGATAATTCAAATGGATCCAATTCCTCTATTGTGAAATCCACACTTGAGTCATCTAAATAAGTTAATACAAAACCTTTCACAATCTCTCGCCTTTTCAGACAAAAAATCAAAAAACCAACACCCAGTAGAAAAAGTATGAAAAGCCTATATTTTTTCTTCACTGACACATATCGACACTCTTCTTTCTTGGCTGTCAAGGTGACTAAAGACTCTGTTTCTATAGAGCCCCCTCTCTTTAGACCTGGCGCATCAAGGTCTTCTCGTTTGCTTTTATGCACAGTCAAAGAGAGATCAAAAAATCAATATACTTGTACTCACAAAATCCATAATTTGCTAAATGAGAATAAAGGAAAACGAAGGAGAAACTGATGCTCGAGAGCAACATGATTTCAAAAATCGGATTGAATAAATTGGGGATCATGAACGCCTCCGAAATTATCTATAACCCAAGTTATGACCGCCTTTTTGAGGACGAAATGAACCCTGAGCTTGAGGGCTGGGAGCGTGGCACCCTCACAAAATCTGGCGCGGTATCAGTCAATACAGGTCGTTTTACAGGCCGCTCTCCAAAAGACAAATATATCGTTGTAGACAGTGACTCCAAAGAATCTGTTTGGTGGAGTGGAACTGGGTCTGACAATCATCCACTTACTCAAGACAAGTGGGAGAAATTAAAAGAAATTTCACTTAAAAGACTCAATGGTCAAAAACTCTATGTCATTGATGCATTTTGTGGAGCAAATCCGAAATCTCGTTTAAAAGTTCGACTTGTCACAGAAATTGCTTGGAAAGCTCACTTTGCAAAAAACATGTTCATCCGCCCTTCTGAAGAAGATTTGAAAGACTTTGAGCCCGACTGGACAATTTTGGATTCATGTAAAACTCAAGCCGACAATTTCAAGGAATTGGATTTGCGTTCAGAAGTCTTTGTTGCTGCTCATATCAAAGAGAGAACCACTGTTATCGGTGGAACTTGGTATGGCGGTGAAATTAAAAAAGGTATCTTTTCAATAATGAATTACTTTCTACCCACTAAAGGAATTGGAGCTTTTCATTGTTCTGCAAACAAAGGAAAGGACGGAAACACAGCTCTCTTTTTTGGACTATCAGGAACAGGAAAAACCACACTTTCAACGGACCCAAATCGCGAGCTCATAGGTGATGATGAACACGGGTGGGATGAAGACGGGATTTTTAATTTTGAAGGTGGTTGCTATGCCAAATGCATAAACCTCTCTCAGAAAAGCGAACCTGATATATATAAAGCCATACGAAGAGACGCTCTATTAGAAAATGTCACTGTTGACGATAGTGGTGAGGTGGACTTTAGTTGCAGTCGCCAAACGGAGAACACACGTGTCTCCTATCCAATTGAGCACATTGAAAATATCGTACGCCCGACTTCTATTGGCGTTCACCCAAAACACGTCATCTTTTTGACCTGTGATGCTTTTGGTGTATTACCTCCTGTTGCAAGACTAAATGTCAATCAAGCTGAATATCAATACTTGAGCGGCTACACAGCAAAAGTAGCAGGAACAGAGATTGGAGTAACAGAACCAACGGCCACATTTTCACCTTGCTTTGGAGGTCCATTCCTAACAGTGCACCCAACAGTCTATGGTGATATTCTAAGAAAACGAATGATCGACAACAATTCCAAAGCATATTTGGTCAACACGGGATGGACTTCTGGCTCTTATGGTGTAGGACATCGCTTAAGTATTGAGGATACTAGAAAAATCATTGATGCTATTTTAAACGATGATATTGAAAATGCCGACTGGACTCGTTTCCCTGTGTTTGGTTTTGATATTCCAAATCAACTGAAAAGTGTCGACTCTAGAATACTTAACCCTCGAAATACCTGGAAAGACAAAGAAGCCTATGATCAAACATTGATTCGTCTTGCCAATATGTTCATTGAAAATTTCCACAAGTACACAGATGTTTCAGCTGGTGTGAGACTGACCTCCTATGGGCCTGAAGTTCCTGAAAACTTTCAATTTATGGAAAACTTCCTTTCTACTCAGAAAAACTTAAAGGCTTAAGAACTGGATTACTTTTCTGTTGATCTCTAAGGGAGTTCATTGTCGGGTACTTTTGAGAGGATCCGTAAAACGCAAAGTCCCAGTATTTTCCGAGTCGGTTCCTCAATAACAACAGTTTCTCTAGACGTAGCACTCATTTACCTAGACTCTAGTAAATATTTCTTGAAAGGATTTTCCCAAGTCTTTTGGCATAGTTACAGACACTCTTTGATTTATCTCCAAATGAGAAAAAGCCGATAAGAGAGCATGGCAAAAATTCTACAAGTCTGTAATACTGAATTCTACCTTGATAGATTTCTTACCCCCCTTGTCCTTGAACTTAAAAACCGAGGGCACCATGTGGAATGTATTTTTAATGGAAATGGTAAAACCCTAGAAAGTTTGAATTCCGCTTATGTTCCCTGTCACAATTTTGAATTTCCTAAAAGATCAAACCCTCTTCAGTTTGCTCAAGCTATCTATAAGTTTTATAGGTTTCTTAAAAAAAATGACTATGACGTCGTTGCAAGCCACAACCGAAACGCAAGTCTTGTTGCAAGAGTTGCAGCTTGGCTGGCACAAGTTCCTATCAACCATTACACAGCACATGGATTTTACTTTCACGATGATCAATCCAAAATTTCAAACTTCCTTTCTGAATGCCTTGAAGGTTTACTTACAAAAATCACAAACCACACTCTTTCTCAAAGCAACGAAGACACTCTACGTATGGTTCAAAATAATTGGATTGAACCACATAAAATTGAAACCATCGGTAATGGAATCAATACTCAAAAGTTCTTACCAAAAAACAAACCTCATAAAAACAAAAACTCTTCATTTCAAATTTGCGCTGTGGGGCGAGTCGTCAAAGGAAAAGGGCTTACCGATTTACTATATGCCTTCAAAAAATTTCAATCTGAAATTCCAAACTCCAAACTTCTCTTTATTGGAGGAAATATTGATCAAGATATTTCTGGAAATTATCAAGAGGTCAAAGATCTTATTCGCTCTCTTACCTTAGATGACAGAGTTCAAATCACTGGTCTTGTCCGAAATGTTGAAGAACATCTGTTCCAATCTGATGTCTTTGTTCACCCTTCGTATAGAGAGGGGATGCCACGCTCTCTACTTGAGGCTATGTGTACTGGACTACCATCTATTGCAACAAACATTCGAGGAGCACGTGAAATCATCTCACATGGTAAAAATGGATTTTTATATCCACCTCGAAATATCGAGCAATTGTATATTCAACTCAAAGAAGTCTATCAAATGGGTGATATACGAAGAAAAATTGGACTGGCAGGGCAAAATTTAGTTCTTAGACATTTTGATGAAAACAATTATACCAAAAGACAATGTGATCATTTTGACAGAATCACAAATATGCCAAGTCAAAAAACAAAAGTGGCTTAAGTCAAAAATCTTATTTTACCAAAAGGTTTAAAATTCGACCTGGTTTGTATATTGTTTTAAACAAATTTTTACCATCCATTGCATTTTGAACGGCAGTCACTTGTTTGGCCAAATGAAGCGCAATCTCTTCTTCTGCATCAGGGGCTATTTCGATCTTTCCTCGCATTTTTCCGTTCACTTGAACACCCAAAACCACTTTCTCATCCACGACGAGTTCCGGATTATAGCTTGGCCAGTCACTGAGTGACACGTATCCCTCACCGCCAAGTCTCAACCATAGTTCTTCAGCAAAATGGGGAGCAAAGGGCATCAAGAGTTGTGAGAGAGTTTTAACAGCCTCAAGAGAACGTAGATCTGATTTATAAAGTTCGTTTACAAAAATCATCATCTGACTAATTGCTGTATTAAAACTCATACTCTCAATATCTTCAGTGACTTTCTTTATTGTCTTATGCAAAAGTCGATTGTTTTCCTCACTTAAACTCCCACTTTTTAACTGTATCCTTCCTTCTTCATCAAATGCCAGTCTCCAAACTCGATCCAAGAATCGCCGAACGCCCTCTAAACCAGTGTCAGACCAAGGTTTATCTTTATCGATCGGCCCCATAAACATTTCGTACACTCGAAGAGAATCGGCACCATACTTTTCAATCACGACATCTGGGTTTATAACATTGCCTCTGGATTTTGACATTTTTTCGCCATCTTCACCCAATATCATTCCTTGATGAAGAAGCTTCTTGAATGGCTCATCATGAGTGACAAGACCTGCGTCAAATAGAACTTTTTGCCAAAAACGTGAATATAACAAATGTCCTACGGTATGTTCAGGGCCTCCAATATATAAATCAACAGGCATCCAATAACTTTCAGCCTCTTTTGAAAAGGGCTCATCATTGTTATGGGGATCTGTATAACGCAAGAAATACCATGAAGAACCAGCAGAACCCGGCATAGTATCTGTCTCTCGCCGACCTCCATTATACTGAATCCACTCTGCATTATTGGCAAGTGGAGACTCTCCACTTGGAGAAGGTTCATAGTCAGCCACTTGAGGAAGTAAAACTGGCAACTCATTTTTATCAATCGTTTTCAATTCTCCATTAGGGAAATGGATAATAGGAAATGGCTCTCCCCAATATCTCTGTCGAGAGAACAACCAGTCTCTTAGTTTGTATGTAACATGCCTCTTTCCAATTCCCTTTTTCTCAATCTCATCAATAGCTTTTTGAATGCCGTCTGGTTTTGCTCTCAGTTCATTTAAAAAATCTGAGTTTACAAGTTTACCCTCACCACCATATGGCAAATCTCCACCATCAATCACTCTTAGGATATCAATAGAAAACTTGGTGGCAAATTCAAAATCTCTTTCATCATGACCAGGAACTGCCATTATAGCTCCCGTTCCATAACTCATAAGAACATAGTCTGAAATCCAAATCGGAATATCTTTGCCTGTAAATGGATGAACACAAAACCCGCCCGTAAAAACTCCTGTTTTATCCGTATTGGCTTGTCTATCAATTTCACTTTTTTTACTTGCAAAACTCTTATACTTAGAAACTTCATCACGACACTCAGAAGTCACAATCTTATCTACCAAAGGATGCTCAGGGGCAATCACCATAAATGTTACGCCAAAAATTGTATCCGGACGGGTTGTAAAAATATCTAAGACCTCATCAACCCCTTTGAGTGAAAACGACATTTGAGCCCCTTCACTTTTTCCTATCCAGTTTCGTTGCCCCTCTTTTGTTCTTTCAGGCCAATCCACTTTATCTAAGTCTTGTATCAATCTTTCAGCATATTCTGTAATTTTCAACATCCACTGCTTCATTGGAACACGTTCTACAGGGTGTCCTCCACGCTCGCTCTTACCATCTACAACCTCTTCATTTGCCAACACTGTTCTAAGTGCCGGGCACCAATTCACAGGAACCTCTTTCTGATAAGCCAATCCCTTTTCATAGAGGATTGTGAAAATATACTGCGTCCATTTGTAAAACTTTGGATCACACGTTGAAACCTCTCTAGACCAATCAAAACTAAACCCTAAAGCCTTCAGTTGTCGTCGAAAATTTTCAATGGCTTCGTTTGTCGTTATAGCAGGATGAACTCCTGTCTGAATGGCATACTGCTCAGCAGGTAGCCCAAAAGCATCAAAGCCCATTGGGTGGAGGACATTGAATCCCTTTGCTCTTTTGTAGCGAGTGACAATGTCAGAAGCTGTGTAACCCTCTGGGTGCCCAACATGCAGCCCCTGGGATGAGGGATAGGGGAACATATCTAAAACATAGTACTTCGGTTTAGAATGATTTTCTGAGACCTCAAATATTTGATCTGAACTCCATTTTTCTTGCCATTTTTGCTCAATCTCTAAGTGCGGATACGCCATGACTTTTAACCCTCGGTTTTCATTTTGGTTTATCAGGTTCAGATGGATTTGACCAGTCCAAATAAGACCACCTCAACCCAATTCCTTGAATGTAAGAGATGACATTCAAAGCCCCATTTGCAAGAATACTTCAATAGGATAAAAATCGCCATGAATTACAACGAAACCCTCATTCTTCTAAAAGCTAAACCACGAAAATGGCTTGTCACTGGCGCTGCTGGATTTATTGGCTCCCATCTTGTGGAAACTCTTTTAGAATCCAACCAATCTGTTGTTGCTCTAGACAATTTATCAACAGGTCATATCAAAAATATTCAAAAATTCACTGAGGAATATCCTCAAAACTTCAACTTCATCCAAGGAGATATTCTAGATTTAGAAACCTGCTCAAAAGCTATGGTAGATACCGAACACGTTTTACATCAAGCAGCCCTTGGGTCAGTTCCTCGTTCTATTGAAAACCCGCTCAACACCCATAAAAGCAATGTCAACGGACATTTGAATGTCCTCATCTCTGCCAAAGAAAAGGGTGTTAAATCGTTTGTCTACGCCTCAAGCAGCTCAGTTTATGGTGATCATCCAGATCTCCCAAAACAAGAATCCAAAATTGGAAATTGCCTGTCTCCTTATGCCGCAAGTAAAAGAATCAATGAAATCTATTCCGAAGTTTTTCAAAGATGCTACGACCTTCAAGTTGCCGGGCTTAGATACTTCAATGTTTTTGGCCCGAGACAAGATCCCAACGGCCCTTACGCTGCAGTTATTCCCAAATGGGTGAGTGCTTTTTTAGCCGGAGAGCAAATTGAAATCTATGGAGATGGCGAAACATCTCGAGATTTCTGTTATGTCAAAAACGTTGTTCAAGCCAATATTTTATTGTCCCTTTCTCAAAACAAGAAAGCTTTTGGCGAAACGTATAATATCGCATTCAATAAACGCACAACGCTCAACGAGCTCTTTGAACAACTCACAATAGGTCTCAAAACAAGAGGACAGCTCATAAAAAATAAAGAGCCTATATATAAGGACTTTCGTAAAGGCGATGTTCGGCATTCCCTTGCTGACATTGATAAAGCTAAAAAACTATTTAAATATGAACCTGACTACAGTCTGGAAATGGGACTCAATGAAAGCCTGGATTGGTACATCAAAAATTCTCAAAGACGCCAATGATCAATACCGTGCTCTTCAAGCTCCCCTAAACCAAAAATACCTTTTACATCTACAAGTATTCTTGGCCCACACAACATTTCACTTATTTTAGAAACCCCAAGTTCCAAAAATTCTCTGTGAGATACAGCAAGAACTATCACTTCAGATTTTGGCAAACTCTCTAGAGAAGTCAATGAAACCCCATACTCTTCTTTGACCTCCAAGGGATCTGCATGAGGATCATAAATATTGAATTTGATATTCAATCGCTTAAATTCGTTCGCAATATCTACAACTTTTGAGTTTCGAATATCAGGACAGTTCTCTTTAAACGTCAATCCCAATATAGTAACATTTGCTTTACAAACATCAACTCCCTTAAGAATCATCTTCTCAATTGCTTTTGAGGCCACATGTCGACCCATATCATCATTGATTCTTCGGCCCGACAAAATCACTTGGGGAAAATACCCTTCTTTTTCTGCTTTATGAGTTAAATAAAACGGATCAACCCCAATACAATGTCCTCCAACCAAGCCTGGAGAAAATTTTAAAAAATTCCATTTGGTCTGCGCAGCTTCTAAAACAGATTTCGTGTCTATATTGAGTCGGTCAAAAATCAGAGACAATTCATTTACAAAGGCAATATTTATATCTCTCTGCGAGTTTTCAATCACCTTTGAAGCTTCCGCAACCCGAATGGACTGAGCTTTAAAAATACCTGCTGTTACAACTTGAGAGTAGACATAACTCACTTTCTCAAGCGAAATTGAGTCTTCTGCTGAAACAACTTTTGTGATTTTATCAAAACTGTGTTCATGGTCTCCTGGATTGATCCTCTCAGGACTATATCCAACTTTGAAGTCAATCCCACTCTTTAGGCCCGACACTCTAGCCAAAATTGGCACACATTCCTCTTCTGTCACACCTGGATAAACAGTCGATTCATATACAACTATGTCTCCTTTTTTCAAAACAGAACCAACACTTTCAGTCGCCTTATAGACAATGCTGAGATCAGGTTGATTGGCGCTATTCACGGGAGTTGGGACTGTTACAATATAGAAATTGCACTCCTTAAGGTCTTCAATTTGACCTGTATACATCAATGAAGAACTTTTTAGTTGAGTCGAATCAATCTCACCTGTGACGTCGACATCATCTTTCAGTTCATCAATTCTCTTTTTCTTTATATCAAACCCAATGGTTTGGAATTTTTTTGCCATATGAAATGCAACTGGTAAACCCACATAACCAAGTCCGATAACACCAATCTTAAAATCATTCGTATTCACTAATAGTACCTCAATATTGCTTTCAAACTCTTAATCGGAAAAAATGCCACTCCAGTCAAATCTGTTCTTCAGCTTTACCTTGTAGGTTCAGGAAAGTTATTGATCTTCAGCCAATCTAGAAAAATAAGTATATCCCAAACTTCAAATTGGGTTTGTCGTCCACTTTGAAGAGCTTCCCAAACCCGGTCTATCCGCTCAAAGTTCAACCAACTCGATGTTTCACGTCGCCCCATCTTCAAGAGCTCCTCTCCCCAGGGGCGAAGCCCTCCTCTAAGCCAAGTGTCTAGAGGAACTGAAAACCCTACCTTAGGTCGGGCTAAAATATCAAGAGGTATAAGATCTTTAGCAATACGTTTGAGCACACCTTTTAACTGATTGGAATCCATATGTGAGGAAAGAGAAATTCCACGAGCCGCCTCTATAACTCGAGAATTCAAAAATGGGCTTCTGACCTCCAGTCCGTTTGCCATAGATGCTCGATCCACTTTTGTAAGAATATCTTCAGGCAAATACCACTGAAAATCCAATTCATTCAAATTTTCTACATTGATTTCATTGATTTCAGAAAAAAATTCTTCATACATCGAGAAATCATTCAAAACCCTATTGGCATGAACCTCATGTCCCACCAATCGCCTATAAAAATCCACATTATCTTTAAATCCAAAAAGCCTTTCCATGCGGCTCAATTTATTTTGAAGAAGAGAAAATTGGATAAATGGAAGTTTTCTCAAAAATGGAGCCAATTTATTGATTGGCAATTTTGAGAGGCTCACCCTTATAGAGTATGGCAATACGCTCAACCCCTTATACACACGTGGAGCAAATCCATAGCGATTGTATCCCAAAAAAACCTCATCTCCTCCATCCCCACTTAAAACAACTTTCACTTTCTCACTTGCAAGTTTTGAAATTAAAAACGTTGGAATTTGAGAAGAGTCTGAAAACGGCTCACTATAAATTTGACTCATTTGAGAAACGGATTCCAACATATCTTTTTCAGTTATTAAAAGTTCATGATGAGATGTTTTAAATTTTCTAGCAGTCATAAGAGCTGCCTTGGATTCATCATGCCTTGAATCTTCAAATTTTGCGGTAAATGTATTGACCTGTTTTCTTCCTTGCTCACTCATCATAGAAAGGAGAATAGAGGAGTCAATGCCACCAGATAAGAAACATCCAATTGGTACGTCTGAGATCATTGTTTTTTCAACAGTTTCATACAAAACTGTTTCCAATCGCTCTATTGCCTCTTCATCAAAACGACTCTCATCTACAAATTCCGGCACATTCCAGTACTTCTTCTCATTCACCAGTGAGCATTTTTCTAAGTCAATCTCTATAAAACGAGCTGGTTCAAGTTTATTTATATTGGAATAAATACTTCTTCTGCTAGGAACACAGTTCAATGCAAAAAAATCAATTACAGAATTTGGATTCAGTCCACTTTGAAAATCTTTGAGGCCACTCAATTCAGAACAAAAAGCCAACTCATTTTGGCTCAAATGCCAATACAAAGGTTTTTCTCCACATCTGTCACGAGCTAAGAAAATACGATTCCACTTTCTATCAAAAACAGCAAAGGCAAACATTCCTTCAATCTGATTTAGAGTTTTTTCTACTCCCCACCTTTGAATGGCATTAACCAAAACCTCAGAATCTGATTCCCCTCGACATGGAACTTCAATTTTTTTTCGAATTTCTTTAAAATTATAAATTTCACCATTGAAAGTGAGAACAAACCGTCCATTCTCACTTTCAATAGGTTGACGTCCCATTTCACTTAAATCAATTATTGAAAGTCGTCTATGAATCAAACTCAAGGGTATGCTCTCATCGTGATACTCTCCAAAATCATCTGGTCCACGATGAATAATTTCGTCGCTCATTTTTTTAACAAGCTTTTTTCTATCTTCATGGCTTTTCACCTTGCTAAAAACTCCTCCAATTCCACACATGATCAATTCATCCCCATAATTTCAAGAAACCCATTGGTAAATAATGGAATTGAAAATCTTTCTTTTGAATCATTTTGGCAAATTTTGATCAATCCCAAAAAAAGATCCTTGTCTTGAATCACATGATCTAAAACCTCAACAACCTCAGAATCATTGGAGGGCTCATACAAAAATCCATTTTCTCCGTTTAAAATAATCTCTGAATATGGGCCCAAATTTGGAAGAACTGGAATTCGCCCCGATTTCATAGCAAGAGCAATATCATCATAGGTGCCTTTAGATTCTCCAAATCTTATATAAAACCCTGGCCCCACTCCATTTATCAGCTCTCTTTCATCGACAAATTGAAAATCACCTTGAACAAATTTAGTGAAATTCTCAAAATTCTCAATGTACTTCTTATCATCTATATGTATCAAAACATTTGCTCGCAAGTCTGAAGAAACCGAAATATCTGGATAGCCACAATACAAAACTTTAGCATCTGGTTTCTTCCATTCACGTTTTAAATATTCACTAAAAAAAACCAATTTTTCAGAAAAAATCTGATCCAAAGTATTTTGAAAAAAAGTTTTATTAAAAGAGTTTGAATCAAAAATAAATCCAACTCGAGTGTCAATTCCTGCAAAACGTGCAGCAGCAAGGCCAATAACTTGAGACCACTTCCCATAGGTTGCCAGGTGTGTGATTTTTGATGCCTTCATTTGTGCTTTCAATGTGGCAAATACTTTTCTATAAGACCTTTGTTCCAAACTATCATCAAGCCCGAGCCCCGAAATTTGAAACTTTCCATACTCCTTGACCGAAGTCGTGCTCAAACTCCATATCAATTGCTCACATGAAGATTGTTTTTGAATTTCAAAGGCCAAATCAACGACTGTTGATAATGGCCGAATACTATTTGGGTGATCCATCAAATGAAGAAGAGTATTCAAAGCAAGACCTCTGTCGCATATTTTCACGTAGATTTTTAAATAAGACAATCAGAAAACAAAAACCAAACCTCGCAATTGCCTAGAATGCTTAAGAAAGTGTCTCAAAATGGCGATAAGAAGTAATCAATATAACAGAGATGGAACAGGTTTTGACTCATTACACTCACACATTAGCCTTATCGTTTGGATTTTGCCTCATTGGTACATACCTCACAGTTCACCTAGCAAAACGATTTGATATTTACTCCCCAATTGATTTTCGAAGAAATGGCCGTCAAATTCCTTTACTTGGCGGAGTTCCAATTTTTATTTCTATTTTTTCTGTAGGCTTTCTATTTGATACAAACTACACCTTACTCGTATTTCTCTCAGCTCTCCCTCTCCTTGTTGCAGGCTTCTGGGATGATATCAAAGAGCTTCCCGCTAAACCTAAATTTCTCGCACAACTTATGGCGGCAGCTATTTTTTTGATTGTATATCCAAGAGAAGAGCTTTTTTTGATTCAACAAGGTTTTCCCGCATTTTGGGCGTACACGCTCTCTTTCTTTTGGATTGTAGGACTTTGTAACGCTGTTAACTTTATTGATGGCATTGATGGTCAAGCCACAAGCTATGGACTTCTCGTCTTAGGAGCTCTATTTCTTTCATCTAGCCCTGGCTCCACAAATGACTTTCTCTTAATTGCAGTTGGAGCATACGCTGCTTTTCTAGCTTTTAATTTCCCTCCAGCTTCAATTTTCTTGGGAGACATTGGGAGCATATCAACTGGCTTTCTCATCGGCATTGTACAAGTTTCATTTGCCCCCAAAAATCCTGAAGCATTCAATGTATTAGGAATACTGTTTTTGGCCTCTTTGCCATTGACAGACTTGATTCTGAGCGTAGCTCGGAGGTTGAGTAAAAGTCTAACCCCTTTTGTCGGAGATAAAGATCACATTCATCACAAACTACAGAAGGTGGGATTTTCTAGGTTTTCATCTCTTGGCATTAGTTCAGGAGTGGTTTTATTTTGCGCACTTTCCCATTTCACTCTTACACGTATCACAGACAGCATGATTGGACCTCTCCTTGGTGTACTCTTCACGACAGCCCTAATGTCGGTTCTTGGATTCGTTTACTACATTGAATTTCAGTTGGGAAATCAAGTTTCAAGGTACAGTAAAACTGTTATTCACAAGCACCTTGCTTTTGATACGACCTTAAACATCGATTATTCAAATTATCAGGCCATCCTCATTGATCTCTTCCCGTATTACAAAGAACTCCAAAGACATGGTTTTCCAACTGTTGATAAATTCATTCATGAATTTTCAGTTATTTTGAACAAATATAGAGATTCCTGTACACAACTCGGAGGAGTGGGGACATACAGTGTGATCCTCGTCAACAGTGGGGTAAATATAAATCTCAAGAGGAAAGGTCTAGAAAAAGAGTTCTTTGGGTTAACAGAAAAGTTTGGGGTTGTGAAGAACTCGACAAGACGTCCAGATGGTTTCTACTACTACAATCGCCGAAACAAGAAACAGTTTCAGCGAATTATGAATTGGTCAAAAAACTCACCACAAAAGACAATGAAAACTGCTTCTTAATCTTTGACCGTTCTTTTTTGATAATTGGCTTGAATCAATGATTTTACAATTTCAGTGTGACCGTTCATCGCGGCTCTTTCAAGAGCAGATTTGTCTTTCCCCTGTAAATCAATTGTTGCACCAGCTTGAATGAGCTTCTTTACAATTGCAACATTTCCGTTTTGAGCAGAATAAATCAATGCATTCTTACCCTTTTTGTCTTTCTGATTCAAATCAACACCCGGCTGTATCAAACCCAACGCAAGTTGTTCGTGATTTTTAGCTGTCGCATATATAAGAGCCGTTCTATCAAACTTATTTCGAATATTAAGATCTGACCCAGCTTGTATCAAAGTATTTACAATTTCCACATCACCCTTTAGAGCAGCCTTCATTAGTGGTGTGGATCCACGTTTATCTTGAATATTGACTTCAGCTCCAGCCCCCAGAAGTGCCCGTACAATGTCTTTGTACTTTTTTCGAGAAGCAATATGAAGAGCTGTCTCTCCGCTATGATTCACATTATTTACACGTGCACCCTTACTTAAAAGAAGTTGAACCACTTCTAGGTTTCCGTTGAACGTAGCTCGAGTCAAAGCGGAAGGTTTTGTATAGATATTGATTTTGGGATTCTTTAAAAAAAGTCGAATTGCATCCATATCGTTGTACTTCACAGCTTCATATAAAGGTGTTCGACCGTTAGCACCTGTTTGATTGATGGCCTCAGGAGACGTCTTATATAATTTATAGATACTTGCTTCAATTTCTGCCTGCGTTGGTGGTGTGGACGTACAAGCCACCATCCCTGCCATTGATCCAAAAATAAAAAGAAAGGCTAAGAATGAAACCACTTGGAGCCACTCGTGTTTGGGCTTTGAAGATCTCTTCTTTGATGCCATTTTCGTCTTTTGTTTGATCGCCTTACTTTTCATTTTGTCACCTCGTGATTGTATTTCACACAAATAGAATCCAATAAATGTGCCAATTTGATATTTCTAAGTTATTGATTTTACTAGGGTTTAAATAAGCCCAAAGCTATTTCTTAGCTCTGATGGCCGTAAATTGTCGATCAGGTGTCTACTCAATCTCGAAATCTCTTCCATCTTCTATGAATCCACATCCACTGATCAGGGTAGGCTCTCACAATTTCCTCCACTTTATTGGTATAAACCTGAGTCATATGACGAATCGTCTTCTCTTTACTAGCTTTCTCCTCAAAAGGGATTGGCTCTTCAATCACAACTGAAATTTTCCCTCGTGAATTTCGATAGCAATACGCCGGTAGGACCAACGCCCCCGTCCTCTGAACAAAAACAGCAGGTCCCATTGCAGTTCCCGTCACGCGATCAAAAAAATGTGTGCGAGTTCCCACTGGCGGTCCCATATACTGATCAAGGACAAAAGCAACTCCTCCGCCACTTCGTAAAATTCTCAAAATATCAAAGTGAGTCTTCTCTTCGATCAAAAGCTTTGTACCAAGTCTCTCTCTTAAGCCATACCAAGCATCATTGAGCCACTCACTTTTAAATCTTTTTGAAACGAGATTGAGTTTGTATCCAAGCAACGCCATTCCTGCTAATCCCAAATCCCCATTTCCTAAGTGAAGAGTCAATAAGAAAAACCCTTTTTGACTTTCAATTGCTGCATCTAAATTTTCAAGTCCCTGAAACTCAAAGTATGAATTCAAGTCCTTCTTCGTCATATGAATCAATAAAAAGTATTCCAAAACACTTCGGCAAAGATTTTTATAACTCCTACGAGCAATCAAGCGGACTTCTTTTTCACTAAGCTCTGGATAGGCAAGTTGAATATTTGATATAGCCACACTTCGACGAAGCCTTACAATATCAAACCATAAAAAAGCCAAAATATCAGAAAGAAATAGCTGTAAAAATCTTGGAAGAAATCTATAAAAAAGAGCTCCAACACGTCCCATCAAAAACAAAACTTTATGATACCACCGAAATGATGTCATGTTTGGTAGCCCTCATACAATGTGATTTGAACAGGATCAGATGAAAGATCACAAAACGGATTTCCCTCTCTTAGTTTCCCTTCACTCAAGACTTTTTTGTAATACCCCAAAGCATCTTCAGCCATTCTGTAATGTGTAAACTGGGACTCCACCCGCGCTCGACATGCCTCTGGTGACAACTTCGAAGCCAACTCAATGCTTTCTATAAACTCCGAATGCGACTGACATAAAAAACCACATTCAGGCGTAATCAGCTCAGGCATAGCTCCTCTTGGAGTTGTAAGAACTGGGGTCCCACAGGCCAGAGCTTCTATGACGACATTTCCAAATGGTTCTTCCCAAATAATAGGAAATAGAAATGCGTACGCATTCCCTAAAAGGTTCAACTTCCTCTCTCCATCCACTGTGCCTAAAGAAGATACACCTCTTTTCCAAAACGGAGCACGTCCTCCTCCAACGATAAGCTTTCTCTTTGAGTCTTGGGCAATACGAATGGCCCCTTTGAGATTCTTCACTTTCCATTTTGCACGAGCTAAAAAGGCAAGGTAATTTTGCTTTTTTGGTTGAAATGGATACTCATTCAGATCAAGTCCGTTCATCACAAACTCTGTCCAGTTATGTCTCTCAGCATGATTGCGACTTCCAAACACTGTATTGGGAAGAAACTTTTCACCAGCTTTTCCATTTCCGCCTATATGCACCAAATACGGAGAATGGAATTCAAAATCTGGGGTGGCATAGAACTGTACGATATCAACCCCACTTGGAATATATGGGTCAAGAGACGTTATCTTTCTAGGAACATCAATACAGTTGGCAAATGGAAGTCGACTGCCTTCATCACACAGAAAGGTGACTTCATGCCCCATCTCCGCAAGGGCCTTCCCCATCCAGTAGGCTTTTCGTTCTTTTCCACCATAGCCTGAAAAAGGATATCGCGTAGGAATATAATGAGCGATTTTCATAGAACTTTTTTTATTACATATTTAGAGTCTGTTGACAATTCATCTAGTTAGCAAGAAGTCCAAATTGAATATCAGGCTCACTTTGCAGCAACAAACTAAGTAGCAGTGGTCTCTAACAAGCCCTCTAAGAAAACGCTGAGAATATGCTCCACCACAGATTTTCTAAATGCCTCATTCGCAATTGTGCGACGCCCGTACTGTTCTGCAGTTCTGGACATCCTAAAAAAATGCGTAATAGACCCAAATAAAAGCCCTGCAGCCAAGTTTGGTTCAACATCTTTTCTTATAAGCTTTGCCTTTTGTGCTGACTCAAGGAACTCAATGATTGTGTCGTAAAGCTTCAAAAAACGTTCACGGAAAATATCATCAATAAATTCATGAGGATTTTCGGTTTCTCGAAAAACCACTGTGGTTAAATCTGGTTCGTCCACAAACCCGTCCAAGAGATCTGTAGCAAACATTGAGAGACGAAGCTTCAATTCTTCCTCAGTTTTAGGCGCCTGGAGAACCCTTACGACTGTTGAAAGACGGGATTCTCCAAATTTATCAAGCACTGCTCTATATAGCCCTTCCTTGCCGTTAAAATAGTAGCTGATAAGGCTCACATTCAATTCGGCCTCATCACAGAGCTCTTTTACAGTCGTTCCATCATAACCCGAACTTGCAAAAAGCCGCTTTCCAACCTCAATAAGCTTGGATCTTGCGTTCTCAGTATCAACAGATCGATCTTTCTTCTTCGGGCGCCCTCGGCCACGTGCTTTTTTCGCCATATTCTTCATATATTAAAATATTTATTTAAATATTTCAATCATTTATTTAATTACTCTCAATTCACTCTCAACATAGACAAATTCACAATTCTTGGAGATAGTCCTGCAAATGGAACGACATATTGAGCTACTCAATGAATTCTTGAATATTTCTACGAAATCACCTGGTTCAATCCCATCTTCATGGTCCAACCAGATTGAATCTCAGAATCACCTCGTGGTTGCTGCTTGCACACATGGAAATGAGTATGGCAGCCTCCCTGCCATACTCAAGTGGATAAAGTCCAATTCGTTCGACTTTCGAGTCACAGTTTTTATTGGAAATCCAGAAGCCGTAAAGAAAAATACCCGATTTGTAGAAGAAGACCTCAACCGTGTTTATACAGATTTGAGCCGCAATTCCCTAGAAAGCCAAAGGGCAAAAGAAATAGCGCCACTCATCCAAGATGCAAATCTTTTTTTGGATCTCCATCAAACAATTGAACCCACTCTTTCGCCCTTTTATATTTTTCGATATGACAAAACCTCAGCTCACTGGGCACGCGCAATAGGCTGTGTAACGGAATTCGTGACAAAGCCAATACTTTCAAATCCCGAGACAATGACTCAGAACGAATTTGCAACTTCTCATGGAGTTCCATCTCTTACCATCGAGTTAGGGCCAAAGGGACTCAACAGATCCTCGGAACTCCTTGCTGACAAAGTTCTAAGCCGAACTGTTGAAGTTTTCCGAAGTGTTTACCTCGACAAAGTCCCAATTGCAGATATATCAAAAAAGTCCCCGGCTCTTTCAATGTTCAAAATCACTCATCAAGAAAGCTTTGATCATCCTCAAAAAGCTCTCAAAAAAGGGCTTAAAAATCTCGACCCATGCAATAAAGGCGAATCTCTAGGAAAAGATGAAAACGGAAAGGAATTTTATGCCCCACGTGATGGCGTCATTCTATTTCCCAAATACCCAGAAAGAGATAGCAAGGGATCAGCCCACCTTCCTCTTCCTCATAAAATATATGTACTTGCTGAAGTCGTAACGTCTGACCCTGAGCTTGAGCTTAAGCTTAAAGAATGACTATTTCTGCAATTCTTCCATTTTACAATCGCGCAGCCACAATAAGGCGTGCTCTTAAATCCATATTGGATCAAACAAACTCCGTAAATAAAATTGTCCTGATTGATGATGGCTCTACGGATGATTGGAAAGACCAAGTAGAAGATCTCATAGAAAACCCTTTGATCGACTTGATTCAAACTCCCAACCGAGGCGTAAGCCACGCACGCAATATTGGAATTGAACATGCACAATCTGAGTGGGTAGCTCTTCTTGATTCAGATGACATGTGGAAGCCAAATAAAATTCAAATGATCAAAGACTTCAGTCATTCTGAAAAAGAACAAAACCTGATTCACTCCAACGAAGATTGGATCTTAAATGGAAAACCTCTCACTCAACTTAAAAAACATAAAAAATATGGAGGATATATTTTTGATAAATGCCTCCCTCTTTGCTCCATCAGCCCTTCGGCAAGCCTCTTTCGAAGAGCACTTTGGTCTGACATTGGAAAATTTGATGAAAAAATGCCTGTATGTGAAGACTATGACTTTTGGCTGAGAGTCTGTACAAAACACCCAGCTCACTTCATAACAGAGAGTCTTGTCACAAAGTTTGGTGGGCACCAAGACCAACTGTCTCGAAAGTACAGAGCCATGGACTATTGGAGACTCTATGCACTCACAAAATGGATTTTAAAAAATCCAAATAAAACAATCCATCACTCTCTCGTGATAGAAGAAATTCTTAAAAAATCAAATATCCTCATTCAGGGTTCAAAAAAACATGGTAATGACGAACTTCTAAAGAAAACAATAGAGTTGCTCCATTCTATCTCGAACGAAAAGGGAATTTCATCCACTTTGGCACAAGTGAGCCTACCACAACAGGAGCTGCAGACTTTGCCAAATTGAACTCCGGGGCAAGGCTACGGGAAACACCCTCTACAGTGACCAATGTTTTTATCAATAGTGTCGTGTCCCTTGGAACATATATCCCATGTCTCCTGGAAATCTCAAACAGCTTTGAAACAAAGTTTTCCAAAGTATCACCTTTCTTTCCTGAGCCTGAAAGGTAACTCCTCATTTCAGATTTATTTTGATTCACAACTTCAATAATTTCTTCTTCAAACTGTTCCAAATCAAAAGATTCATTGTGTTCTCCAAATTCAAGCAAAGCCTTTATCACTCTCTTTGAATCTTGGTCAAAAAAAGCTTTCACCGCCTGAGCCAAACGCTTACGGTCTTTTGAAGTGAACTTCCCAGTTAAACCAAGGTCAATAAAAGCAAGTCGCCCATCTTCAAGATAAAAAACATTCCCTGCATGTGGATCTGCATGGAAGTCACCATCTTCTAAAACCTGTGTCAAAAGCTCCTTAAAAAGCCTCTCTCCAAGTTCTGCACGTTTTTTGTCGCTCAACCCCTTTTTCTTCCGCAATTCCGACAGAGGGAGTCCTTTTACTTTTTCCATCACCAAAACTTCCTTATTGGAATACTCTTCGTAGACTTTAGGAACAAAAAACTTTGAACTCTTTAAATATTTTTTATGAAAGCGTTGAATAGATTCCTTCTCTTGAGTCAAATTGGTTTCTTCTAAAATTGCTCCTTTCAAATCATTCAATGATGAAGTCAGTCCTTGTTTGAGTTCTTTATCCTTAGATAAGAAAAACATGGAATCAATGAACATTTGAAACCATTCAATATCAGATTCAACCAATTGTTGAACTTTCGGCCTAAGAACCTTGATAACAACGGTTCCTCCATCTTTTAATACAGCTTCATGGACTTGACCTATAGAACCAACACCGATCGGTTTTCTATCTATACGTTGAATCTGCTTGAACAATCGTTTCTGCCCTCTGATCTTTCTTTTAACAGCTCGAAATGGCATTGGTGTTTGATCACTATAAAGGCTTTCCAATTGATAGCACATTTCAATTGGGAGGATGTCACTCCGCCCAGCAAGAATTTGTCCTGTCTTTATCCATACAGGACCTGCATTGGCAAATACACGAGCTAAACTTTTTCCCAGTACTGCGTAGTGGATATTACGAATATTTCCTTTTAAAACTTCTTCAGCCGAATACTTAGGAAAACCGAAGAAACCATACCCAACAACAGCTCTTGTAAGTCTTGGAAGGGTCTTGGCAAGCGAAATCCATTTTGCTGACATCTCATTAGTCTCATGGAGATCTTACTCTCAGTCTATAGATATCATCTCTTCGGACGTAAAGCTGAAGCTGGACTGCTTAAAACCGTCAAATAGGCCGGAAGCCACGCACTAATAAGAGATACAATTCCTGAGATAAGAAGAATCACACCTATTCCATTCCAATCCAATTTGGCAGGAATCGTCGTGTCATAGTAAATATCTGGAAGTTGAATCAGAGAAGTTTTATTTAAGAGAAGTGAGATACACACACCTAGTACAAGTCCCGAGACGACACCTATTCCCGATAGCATCATCCCTACACTTGCAATTAGCTTTCGAGTCTTTCTTGCAGTCAAACCCACTGACATCAAAATCCCCATATCAGATTTTTTTTGAGTTCCCAGTAAAACCAAAACGGTCACAATAGCAAAGCTCCCAATAAGCAATGTGAGTCCAAGAAATATCGTCATCAATAGCTTTTCCATTCGAAGCGAATAAAATAATGCAGAATTACGAGTGGCCCAGCTTTCAACACGAAACCCTGCTTTAACATACTTTTCTTCTAGTGCCTGATACTTCTCTGGTTCATCCAGTTTCACCTCAATTCCACGTCTATAGCTAGCGGTTCTTCCCAATCTTCGAATGCGACTTCCATAATTGTAAAATAAGTATTTTGAATCCGAGTCTGGCATATTTGAACGTAAGAGAGAGTGAACCTTCATAGTCACATAAGGTGGGACTTCGCCCCTTGGCAAAAGCAAGGCCTCAGGCGCAACCAATATCAGATCATCTTCCTCAAATATCCCAAGAGATCTTGCCAAATCCACACCCACAACAACATCTGAGTCACCGATATCCCAATTGAGTTGTTGCATCCTTCCAGGAAACGCAACGGCTTGATGAGATTGATTCACCACAGACACTTCTTTTAGCATCTTCTTAAGTTCGCCTCTCTCGATGCCCTTTGCAATAGCCCCCCCGTAATAGCCCGAGGCCGTACGAAGCATAACATCTTGCTCCTCGTAGAGATAATAGCTCAAATCCTTCTCTTTTGAGAGCATTCCCTTTAAAGTTTCTATCTGAGATTTATCTGTCACTTCAAACACAAGATGAGGCTCAACTGAAAGTAGCCTTTCTTTCATATTATCGCCAAATCCAGTCATCACACTCAGAACAACAACCATGGACATAACACCAACACCAATTCCCACCAAACAGAGCCAGGAAATTGTTCTCACCAAGGAACCGGCATGTTTTGAAAATAAATAGTGCTTAAAAAAGTCAAAATACATAAAAGTATTATGTTCTTATTTACAATTTATGAGAAGAACTTTCTAATCAAATAGGGAACTCTCTTGAAAAAGCCTTGGCTCGAATCAGGGGCTATTAACTTCACTCTTGGAGCTAAAAAATTTGAAATGACCTCATCTCTTTCCTTCTCTGCTAAGTGAATCGCGTACTCAATGACTTGAACTGCAAGTTGGATTGTATAATCATGAGGATATTGATCAAACTCGATTGCCTCTGAACTCTTATTTGCTTCAAATTCAGACTCAATTATGACGCCCGTCTTAACTCCTTCGAGAAGATTCCATTCCACAACTCGACCAAACAAACTCAGTTGTTGTTTGATAATTTTTTGAGACTCATCCAACCAAAGAAAGAGATCCGCATCATGTTCACTTTTCAGCCATTTACTTGTGACTTTTTTGTTCTCCACTTCAATATAATCGACTGCAACTTCTCTCAGAGTTTTTCCAAAGATTTTTGGATTGAAAATTTTTTGCTCAGACCTCGGATTACTCACTTGGTGACTCCTCACTTTTAAGAGTCCCATCGTCTTCCGGCTCACTTGCAATACTTCGCTCTTCTTCTAGTTTTCTTCTTCTCTCTTCTTCTGCAAGTCTAATTTTCTCTTCCTCTTCTTCTCGAATTTCATCCACAGCTCCTCTTAACAGAAAACTTTTCTGCATCGCTTTAAGCGTAATCACCGCTTCATTCATAGCATCAATTGCACGTCTACTTGCTTGTGGCAATTCAGGAGCAACAGCAGCAATTGCAGGAATAAGCTTCTTCATCTCTTCAGTCAGAGTTGCTAAATTGGAAACAACCTGTGAAAGATTTCCTCCCAGATCTGGAGTTTCATTTACAACAGTTACAACTTCTGGAAGAACTTTATTTAGATGATCCGTAGATACAACCAAATTCGAAAGGACATGAGAAAGACGTCTCTTTCCATTTGCTTGATATCCAATGATTTTTACCTGACGAGCCATAGCCTTCACTTCTTTGACTGTTGGGGCAAGTTCATCAAATACTTCAACTATAGCATTCACTCTCTTTGGATCTCGGAAAGCTTCCAAAAGCGTTGCTAAGCTCGCCATCGACTCTTTCATTGAGTCCATATATGGACCAAGCTGACGCCCACCAATCAAATCCATAACATCCATACTTTGTTCAGAAGTGAGAATATCTCCAGGGCTAAGGTTTGGAGATGAGCTACTTCCAACACTGATTTCAAGCACTCTATCACCAATAATAAAGGGACGAAATGTTCGAACAACGGAATCTCTTCTGACTTTATTAAAAACTTTTTCTAGTATCGAAAAATGAACCTCAACCCTGTTGTCCTTTGAAAGTACAACATCCTCGACAGAGCCCACTCGAAGACCATTCATGTGAACATGCGTACCCGGAGTCAGCCCGTCTGCTGTATCAAAAGATGTCTTAAGAGGAACTTTAGAGTCAAACCATCCTTTTTGGAAAGCAACCCCCACAAAACTGATGAACACTCCCAATATTGTCAAAGCAACAAATGCACCAGCCACTCTCTCAAATTTATTGAATTTCACTTTCATGCCACGTGCTCCATTTGAATCTTTCCACTATCGACAATTCGCCCTTTATCAATTTCAGCATAGGTGTCACACAGTAACTTTACAAACTCCTCATCCTCAGATGTGATTAAAAACTTTGAACTTGGAAAATCCTTTCTGTACTGACTCACCCACTCAAAAAACTTCTTGCGCATTTGTTTATTCAAGCCTGTCGTTGGGTCGTCCAGCAAAATCAACGAAGGCTCATGCACAAAGGCTCTCAATAAACACAAAAGCTTTCTCACACCACCGATAACCATTGCAGGTCGTTTTCCACTCACGTCTGATATTTCAAAGTATTCAAATATTTCTATCAATCTTTGTTTGATCTCATTGTTTTTCTTTAATCTATGGTAGTCTAATGGAAGCCTCAGGTTATCCCACAAGGATTTGTTATTGATCAATCCACCATAGTCAAAGCTATAACCAATATTCAAACGATAAGGTAAGAACTCTTCAAAAGAAAGTTCACATATATTACAACCATTGAAGTAAATTCTTCCATCTGTTGGTTCACGCAATCCACAGATAATTTTCAATAAAGTACTTTTACCACTTCCTCCATGGCCTTTGACCCAAATAGATTTTCCTGAAGGAATTTTTAAATCAATATTCTTTAAGACAGTGCCATGCTCGGGGTAAGTGAAATCAATATCCTCTAAAACAACATCTCCAATTGAATTTCTTTGACTCATAACAACCCCAATGAGGCAAGTTTTGTTAAATAGTAAGTTGTTGTCACGACAAGGTTGAATGCAATTACGTAAACAATACTATTTACAACCGCCTTCATCGTCACCTGAGGGACTTCATGCGGACTTCCCTGTACAAGCAATCCCTGATAACAACAAACCACAAATATAATAGTTCCACTAAAAAGATTTTTTAAAAGAAAAAGCCCCACATCACTAAGTGCCAGTGCATTGGCAAGTGAATCAAAATAGAAATGAAATGGCATATTATGGACAAGTCGACTGAAGATATATCCACCAATCAATGCGACAACATTGAAATAAAATGCAAGACAAACAACGCTAATAATTCCGCCCAATAATCTTGGAAAGACAATGTAGCTCAAAGGATGAATCCCCATAGATTCAAGTGCATCTGTTTCTTGATTGACCTTCATTGTTCCAATTTCACTTGCAACGGCCGTTCCGGAACGAGCAATAACAATCAGTGCCGTCAAAAGAGGACCAAGTTCTCTCACCACAATTGCAACAAGCAACTCTCCAATCATTTTTGCGCCACCCAGAAGAGACAACTGAGCAGAGCTTTGCATAATAACAAGTGTTCCTGATGCCACAGCTAAAACTGAAATAAGAGGTAGCGCTTGCCACGCTGTAAAGTATATTTGAGCCGATACAACTCCAAATACAGACCTCCAACTTTGTGCTTGATCAAAAATAGCGGCTCGAAAAGAAAGATAGACCATTGCTAGTACATTTTTTGTGTACGTAATACCACTTATAACTCGACTTCCAAGAGAGTCGATTTGGCTAAAAATAAAGCGGGTCAATACCATATAAATCCTCAAATTCTATTCGGAATACAAGAGGCACTCCTTGCTAGACGTTTGGCCATTTTAAACCAAGGGGTTCGTAATACCTTGGGTTTTTCATGCAAAAGTCTCGTGCTCCCCATCTGTCTACAACAAAACCAGAATGTGTTACTTATTTATCTAGATTGCCTCCAATCTCATTCATTTTCTTTGAGAATTCTCCGATAAAGAGTGACGGAGTAAGAGTTTGGCGAATTTAAGTGATTACACTCAGATCAATATTGAAAACTTCTTTTCAATGGAAGGAGAACTTCCTTTCTCTGTTTATATTCGCCTCTCTGAAGGCAAATACACCAAAATTTTTAAACCCGGAGATAAAATCGATCGAACTCGATTTGAATCTTATCACGAAAAAGGCGTTGAAGCTCTTTACATCCACAAAGATGAGAGAAGAGAATATATTGCAGCAACAGAGCGTCTTGTCAAAAAAATTGCCAACAATGATAATATCACTGGCGATGATGCAAAACGCGCTATTGAAGAGCTTACCGAGCAAACAATTTTTGAAATATATGAAGACAAGGTATTTGATGAACACTCTGTACGCCGTGCCTCAGAAGTCGTAAATAAATACATTGATCTTATGAAAAAAGACATCAGAAGTTTGGTCGGATTTATTTCAATGTCGAGAAAAGAATCTTATATGTGTCGCCATTCGATTGCGACTTCTGTTTTTGGAATTCTTCTTGCTCGAGCGGACAAACAGTCCAATGAGAAAGTTCTTACAATCATTGGCCTGAGTGGCCTCTTACACGACATCGGAATGAGTCAATTGCCCGAAGGTATTGATGATCTCGATAGAAAACTAACAGAGGATGAGTGGAAACTCATACGCAAACACCCTGAAATAAGTGCTAAAATGGCACTTGAAACCAAAGGTTTTCCAACTGAAGTAGGAGCTGTTTTAAGACAACATCACGAAAATTGGGATGGCTCAGGTTATCCTGCAGGAATCAAAAGAGAAGAGATTTTCTATCCAGCTCGAGTCATCTCCATCGCAGATTCTTTCAGTGCATTGACAACTCGTCGTGGAGGACGTGCACTTTATGCTCCTCAAGATGCCCTAGCTCTTATGGAAACAGAATCTGGAAAATATGATCCAAAACTACTTAAGATTTTTCGAGGTCTTTTAATTCCAGATAAAAAGTCAAATTCAGCAGCTTAAGCAATTCATTTAATAAAAAAACCAAAGAACTCTATAGAAAAGAGACTTTATAGACTCAACGATCACTCGCCCCTTATTGGGCACATACTCTCCTGCAACAACAGCTCTTTGATAAATTGGAAATTCTTTTGGAAAAACAGCACGAAAAGTACGATAAGCTCGATGCATATGAACTCTGCTTGTGATCAACACAATGTCACGACAGTTCAACGCCTCCATAAGACTCAACGTTTGCATTGCATTTCCATAAGTCGTTTTTGAATTCTTCTCTAGGATTACATCATTCTCATCAAGATTTCCATAATAAGGCCACTCAGGGAAAATCTCACGCAATCTTGCTCCAGGATTTGTGCCTGCAATAACAAGTTTTCGTATATCTTTACGTGACAAAAGATCTAACCCTTCTCTAACTCGGAAAGGGCCACCAGTTAGAACGACTGCACAATCTGCTTTATGGTCCTCTACCCATGCTGTCCCAGGAGTGGATTTGATTCGACTGTATTCCCGCATAAAATACCAAGTCCCCACAACACTCAATATTCCAAACACAATAAGGATAGATTTTCTCAAAAAGAACTTCATTGTAGTTTTGCTAAAACCTCTATCTCGACATCCACTCCCTTAGGCAAAGCACTTGCTTCAACACACGAACGAGCTGGCTTTGTTTCACCAAAGTATTTTGCATAGACTTCATTGACTTGAGCAAAGGTTCCCATATCTGAAAGAAAAATCGTTGTTTTTACAACATCAGAGTAGTTCAGTCCACTCGCATCTAAAACAGCTCCAATATTTTTCATAACAAGCTGAGCCTGTTCTGTGACATCACCCTGAATCACTTCATTTGTGTCTGGGTCAATTGCAATCTGTCCTGAACAAAACAAAAAGCCGTTGCACTCAATCGCCTGTGAATAGGGTCCAACTGGCGCCGGAGCTTTCTCTGTATTGATGATCTTCATATCCATAACGAAGTACCTCCAAATCTGAGATATTAAAGAGGCATTGAGGATTGAAGTCAAATCATGGCAAGTTGATCTTCAGAAATTGGTCGAATTTCGATATCTTCATAGTAGTATCTTAGAATTTGCTCATAGTCCCAAGGAGCTTCAATATCTGCTTTTTGAGGAATCCCCTCAACTCGAGTCGGCTCTCTTTCTTTAGAGTCCCAACCTGTTCTAGCAAGTTCAACAGCACAAATCTGACAAAGCCCTCTATTGTGTCCACCTAAGAAAGTCCCCTTTTTAGAATAATAATTTGCACATGTTACATTCGGCGGATTCACACGCGCTGAAAGCACAGAGTTGTCAGGAACCTCTTTGGTCTCTTCAATGGAACACGCATGGTATTCCGTAGAAGCTATTTTCTCTCGATTGTACATCACCAATCTACGAGTGCTTTGAACAATTTTATCCGTCCGAGGGTCTTCACTCTTAACCCCAGGGTAGGCCTGATGAACAGTTGTTGGATCAAGATCAAAAAAGCGCTTATTTACCACTCGAGACTCTCGTGCCTTATTTAGAGCATAGGTTCGCGCAGCAAGGGCTTGAGCTTTTAGAGCTTCAGTTGGACTTGATGGACTAAGCTCAGCGGGAACAACGGATCTCAAGTAATGATCAATATCTAAAACATTCACTACAGACCAACGTCTCCAAGTCTTAGACTCAAACACTTCACTTTTATTATTTCGACTGAACTTTGCAAAGAAGAACAGAAATTCACCTCGATACTCCCTCTCCACTTTCCGTGATTTACCCCACTTAAACCCACTCACTTCAGAATTTGCGTTCTCAACAACAGGTCGAATACGTATAGCAAAAAGACGTCTCTTATCATTTGAGAAAAGATCACTTAAATCATACCTACTACCATTGATCTCCATACGATTTGTTTTCCCAGCACCACATTCTACACTGTTATGGCAAAATATTGAGAATTTAACACTTTGACTCTCCCCTAAAATAGACTGGGACTCTCCACTTAAAAGGTCCACAATACTCACCACAAACTTATCCCGTGCCACAAGTTCAATGTTTTCATAGTCGCTTGTCTTGGTCTGTGGATACAGTCTATCTCCAGTTGTAACTGGAAAAACACGCACTCGCACATCTGAATATTTATTTAAACCTGCATAAAGAAAGTTTTGTGACTGCAGAACAAGAGTTTTTTCATAAATTACATCTGAAAGCCTCAAAGAGACATTTTGAATCTCACTGTCTATTTCTGCAATTTCCTGCTCAAGAACGGTATATCCATTCTTGTCCACATCATCTGAGGATTCTTTCTCCTTCAACTGAGCTTCAAGACTCACTTTACTAGCTCTCAAGGCCTCACGCCTTGACCAGAGCTCATCCTCTTCCATTGTGAGAGCTTCCAATTGTACCGCATTTTCTTCTTCGATCTGAAAAGGGCTCTTCAGCGCCTCTTGACTGAGGTCATCCAACCGTCTGTGCTGATCAGATGGGACGAATTTGCCAGCATCACCACAAGCCACAAAAAGAAATAATACTCCTAGATACGCCAGCCACTTCATACTTTGAAGATAGAGCAAACTTGATGCCCAATCGAAACTCGCTCTTATTTGCTCTAATTCTTCTAAAGAGACAATAAGTGTCACCCCTTATTTCCTAATTTCAATTGAAGGCACTGAGCATTTAGGTCAATTGACGAACAGGGTCTCTTTTCGTATATATAGCCTCTAAGATTTAGCCCACCAGATTGAGCTGAAAAGTTCCTCAAACAAAGAATAAAGGACCAACTTATGCCAGTTGAAATTACAGTTGAAGAAACACCAAATCCACAGACAATGAAATTCAATTTTGATCAGAATATCTCTGAATTTTCAGCTGAGTATAAAGATTCACTGAAAACACAGGCTTCCCCTTTAGCGGCAAAACTCTTTGGATTTCCCTGGATGTCAGCTGTCTATATTGGCCAAAATTTTGTTACTATCACAAAGCAAGATTGGGTGGATTGGGACGTACTTAGAGACCCCCTTGCAGGGCTTTTAAAGGAACATATTGAGTCCGAAGAGCCTGTTCAATTGAAAGTAAATCTTGAGGAATCACAAAGCAATGAATCTGATACAGATCAAGTGAAGATCATTAAATCTATACTTGAAACTGAAATTCAACCTGCAGTTGCAATGGATGGTGGCAATATCATTTTCGTTAAATATGAAGACCATGTGGTCTATCTTGAAATGCAAGGTGCGTGTGCTGGGTGTCCAAGTTCCATGATGACTCTAAAAGACGGAGTTGAAACTCGACTTAAGCAAGCCCTGCCTGAAATCCAAGGGGTCCTCGCCGTCAATAATTAGGCCGTTCCGCGCGAAGCCCTTGACAAAAAA
>JAUICD010000085.1 GCA_030427965.1 Bdellovibrionia bacterium | reverse complement strand
AATGCCGACATAGCTTAGAATAAGAACGACAACGCCAAGTAAGACCCACTTTTGCATGGATCGGGCAAACTCAAGGGCGGCCTCAATATTTTGGCCAAACCACCACCCCATGATCACCCAAATAGGAACACTGATCAGTGCAGCAAAGCCATCCAATCCGTAAAAAATAATGGGACGAACCCCGAGTATACCCGCAGTGAGATAAATAGGAGAGCGGAGCCCTGGAAGAAATCGAGCCGTGAAGCAAATAAACTGAGAGTTAGAGAGAATTTTCTCCTCAGCCATGGCAATTCGGGCTGGAGTGAAAATGGTACGAAATACCGGCAGTTGAAAAACTCGGCGGCCATAAATGCGGCCCATACTGAAAAGGAATGCATCTCCAATCATCACCCCTATAAATCCGGCAATTAATGCACCCGTTAGGCTGATATTTCCCATGCCAGCAAGCAGGCCTGCTGAAACAAGAGTGATATCCTCAGGAATGGGCACACCCAGTCCGCAAATCAATAGAAGTCCAAGAATGACAACGTAAGCCGTTAGGCCAGTCAAACCAGTAAGAAAAACAACCAGGGAGTTGATGAGTGAGTGAAAGTCCATAAGCCTTATTTTTACCTTGGGAACGTAACCATAAATTTATATACTCAAAAGTATGAGTATACGAGTCTTGATCGTTGATGACGCCCCGTTTATCCGAGAGGTTTTAAAGAGCACATTGGAGTCTGAGGGGCTTATAGTTGTTGGTGAAGCCCAGAATGGCACTATGGCTTTAGATCTCTATAAAAGCCTTAAGCCAGACCTTGTGATTATGGACATTATTATGCCAGATAAAACAGGGCTACAGGCCACGGTCGAAATACTTGAAGTCGACCCGGCGGCCAAAGTCTTAGCCTGCTCAACAGTAGATGATGACTTAATGGTTAATAAGGCATTGGACGCTGGCTGCTTGGGGTATCTAACCAAACCGTTTGAGAAAAAAGATCTTATGGAAAAGGTTCACAGCCTATTTTAAGGGTTGATGGGAGGCAAAAATGTTTCAATTGATATCTATTGTAAAAAGCCTGGTGCTGACTCTTTTTATTGTTTTACTTTTGCAGGTAAAAGTTGGAGACAGTACTTTAGAGGAGAGAGCTGTATTTTGGTTTCGCTCCTCTCCTCTGGTGCGGCCCATGCAGAGAGTTGTGGATGGGGGAGTCAGAGTTTTGCAGCAAAGCTTCGGTAGGCTGACGGGATTGTTTGATTGGAGTCTAAAGGGTCAGTTGAGGCAGCAGCCTGGACATCGGGATCTGAATTTTCAGCTAGAAAGAAGCCGCAAGTACATACGTGAGCGGGCAGAACAGGTGGCTCGTAAAGTGGAATCCCAGTTAGAGTCTCAAAATGCCAAGGCAGGGCCATCCGAAAAAAATGAATGGGAAGGCGAGTAAGTACCATCAACCATAAAAGTGGAGGTTCAAACTCTTACCTCACGGCCTCACCATTTTTAAGTACATTTTTCGCCCGGTACTCTTTTGGCAGTTGCGCTGTTCGTTGGTGCCTGGGCCCCTGATATTGTCGGGCGTTACAAGTGTTAGGCTTTCCACCAACAATGGCGTGCTGCTTGCTGGACCGAACATCTTTGGCGAAAGCGGCGGGGCTGGAGACAGCAAGAGCCAATAATGTAGACATCAGAATTTTCATGTTATCTCTCCTTTAAAGAGGGCCTTTCATAGGCACTGTCAAAAGCAGCCATAATTGGGGCTGCTGACTTTCTTATATAGCGAGATGTGTGCCAGATATCTGGCGGGGGAGGTTAAGAAAAATACATGTAATTTCATATGCTTATAAAGCGTGTCGAATTTATAGATGTCCAATAATGAGACACAGAGTGACGTTTTTAAGCCTCTTTTTACGCCTCTCCGCCCCCGAATTTACTCAAATTAAATGATACCGAAATGGAGTGATCGAAAATGTCACTTGACGTGATTTGGGTGCGGTTTTTAGTGAGGCAACCAGGACTGTGGTCCTGCCGCACTCAAAACTAAAAAGCCCGTTGAATCAAAAATGCTTACCTTAAGGAAATAGGTTTTCGGCAAAAAATCTAACACCTTAAGAGGAGGCACCCATGACCATCGAGCTAAAAAGATCATATATCAATTCCATAAGGACACGCTACCAAAATAGCACCAAAAAGCAGAAAACCAAGATTTTGGATGAGTTCTGTGCAACAACCAAGCTTTCTAGGAAACACGCGATCAGGGCTCTGAACGGCAAAGTGAATCTGAAGCTGGTCAAACCTGGAAGAAAAGCCAAGTACAGTGGTGCTGAGTTCTTGTTCCACTTGATTGAGTTGTGGGAGCTGATGGGGCGAATTAACTCAAAAAAGATGAAGGCTGCGATCCCTTTGTGGCTTCCGTATTACAAAGATGTAGCGGCCAACATCAGTTCACTGTTGCTTGAAGTGAGCCCGGCAACCATCGATAGGCTGCTTAAGCCCTATAAAAATAAAAAGCCAAAAGGTCTTTCAAGCACAAGACCATCGTTGATTAAGAACAAGATCCCGTTAAAGCTTCTTGATCGTGAGGTTGATTACCCAGGTTTTATCGAAGCCGACACAGTTGCTCATTGTGGAGAGAGTTTAAGTGGAGATTTTATATCAACTCTCACCATGACGGATCTTTACAGTGGTTGGACAGAGAATAGAGCCTTGTGGACCAAGATTAGTGAACAAGTAATTAAACAAATGAAGCGAGTTGAATCAAGGCTTCCATTTATGATGGTGGGCTTGGCCGTGGACAACGGTAGTGAGTTCTTAAACCATGATCTTCACGGGTATTTGACCAAACGTCAGGCTCCTTTAAACTTCGTCAGACGAAGACCCTACAAGAAGAACGACAATGCCCATGTGGAACAAAAGAACTACACTCACGTTCGTCAGATCATGGGCTATGAGAGGTTCGATGACTCCAAGCTTGTTGGGATGATGAATGAGATTTACCAGGCTTACTTCAACCCCTTACAAAACTTCTTCATTCCTTCTCAAAAGCTGAAGAGCAAAGAAAGGGAAGGTTCAAAAATAAAAAAGAAATTTGAAGACCCTCAGACTCCTTACCAAAGACTGATGGACTCCACATACCTCTCTAAGCTTCAGAAAAAGAAACTTAAGGAGCAGTACAAGCAGAAGAACCCGATCTTCCTTAGTACCCAGTTGAAAATAAAATTAAAGGAACTTCATGAATATGTCGCTAAGATGAAAGAACCTGTCCTTAAGGTAGCACAGTGACTCAGAGCTCCTTAGTATCATTTAGTTATGAGGAAATACGGCCCCTAAGCGGGGTTTGGCCATTTGAAAAAGAATTCATCAGTATTTATAGATAGATGGTTCAAAAACCCACAGCGTTGCAATATCTTTCTGCAAAACGAGATGGGGTTTGAGTAGCCGTAGCCCATTCTCTTGAGGACCTTGATTTTGTTGTTGAGTCCCTCTGCCACGGCCGTCGTTAATCGAGAAGATATATAGGCCTCAATATTCCTCCTATACCGTTTAATAAGTCGGGCAAACTTTTTAAAAGGCTCCAGTCTAGACTCTCTCACCAGCCAATACCAACTTGTTAAAACTTTACGGAAGGACTTCACGTTCTTTTTATCCAAAGCTTTGTGAAGATATTCAACCAACAGCATGGCCGTGTGAATCGACTCGTTATGCTTCCTGAGTTTATCAAGAAGTTTTTGTTCGGACTTTGAAAGCTCTTTTTCCCTGGCCATCAAAATAAATCTTCTATGAGGCTCAAGCATATTACGAGATAAATTGTCGTTATTTTCCTTTGCTTTTTTAAACTCAGCTCTTCTAACTTTATCAAAAGCCTCATTGGCTTTTTGTACAAGATGGAACCTATCGATACAGATATTTGCATTTTTACATTCAGTTTTTATCGTTGAGATAAAGGCCTCATGAATATCAACAGCAAAGTTTTCTACAGCCAGCTTTTGACCCGGAGAAAGAATACTCAGTGCTGCCGTTAATGCCTTAGAATCCCTTCCCATAGCATTAAACAAGACTTTTCCAGATTTTGGTGCGACAAGGTTTGTGACGAAGTGGGGCGTATATCTCTTGGCAACAAGACCTGTTCGGTTTTTATTTTTCATCGACTTAAAGTGCACTTCATCAGCAGCCAGGTAAGTTAGATCAACACTCGGTGGAAGTTTTAAGAATTGCAGCATCACCTCCATGCGGTGTTGATCTAGACGCCACATTAACTTTGAATCAGTAAACAGTATCCGAGAAACTCCTTCACAAGTAATCTCCTCCATAAGCCTTCCGGCCACTTCGGCAAACCCACAAGTCATATTGTCAAATTTTGGCTGAATCCAATCGGCTTCAGCCATCGATGTGCGATCACAGTCTTCACAGTATCCACGAAGCTGGAAAAACTTAATGGTGACTTTCTGATAGATGCCAAGGGGTGGCGCCAGAAGTTCTTTGAGAACCCATTCCTTGATGTGGCTATATTGCTGACCACATTTTCTACAAAAACACTCAGATCGCTTCTGGCGAACTTTAACTTCAATTTTTAACTTCTTTTTTGAACGCTTGATGTCTTCGATCTCAACATCTTGAAGGCCTAACATCTCAATGATATGTCTTTTAAAGTCCATCCCTGACTCCCTTGCTAGTTTTTGTTGCAAGAAAATCAGATCAAGGAATCTGTGGATGGACAATTTTTGTCTAAAATGACGCTCTTAGACCCCGGTCAGGGGCGGGGAACCAAGCCAACTAAAAGCGAAGAAGAATCAAGCCTAGACTCTCTTTTGAGGAAATCCCATCCCCGAAGCTAGTGAAATCACCATCTGGAGATTCAAAAGTTCTATATTTCCATACTTGGAAAGTCTTGCTTTATACCGATCCGGTTTGAATTTGCCCCTTTCATTTGGTTGTG
>JAUICD010000034.1 GCA_030427965.1 Bdellovibrionia bacterium | reverse complement strand
ATCCTTCTTGTTCGTATGTCGAGCAATGACTCTGGTAGTGTACTTGATCAAACTGGTGTCCCACAACAAACAGCACCTGTGGACTCCCCAGCTCAAGAAACTCCAAATACGGATAATCCTTCGACAAATAAATAACTTCCGAGTTAGAATTTGCGCATATGCGTAAAGACACCATCGTAGTTGTTCTTCTATTGCTTCTGGCGTTGCTTACATTTTTGTTTAGTGACGAAATTTACAATCTTTACGAATCTATTTTTGGCCCCAAAGACAAACGTCCAACAATTGCAATTCTCAAAGAATCCGACGGACCAGCAAAATACAAATTACCTAAGACCTTAAGATATAGAGAAGCCAAAAAAGGACTGGAACTCAAAGATCTTGATACGCTTGTTACAGATGAATCTACAACGGCTGTGGTGCAGTTCAAGTCCGGATTTGAACTCGAAATATTACCCAATTCTATATTTATTATTGAAGAACCCGAAACAGGAGATGATGGTACCATTCGAATTACGTTTTTACGTGGTCAGTTCAACATCTTAAAACAGGCAAGTGGCGCCATCGTCAAAGACTCTAAGCCCAAAGTGCCAAAACCTATTCGAATCACTATGACTCCCCCAACAACCACAACACTTCCCAAAAAAGATATTCTTGATACTGTTCAAGTTGAGGAAATCAAGGCCCCTAAAAGACGCAAACGCAAGAAAAAGAAACGCATACGAGAATCTCTTCCAGATGCTTACGTAACTGGAATCGTAAAAAAACAACGCACTTTTTTCCAACATTGTTATGAAAGATTTAGAAAAGTAAATCCAGAAGAAAGAGGTAGTATTCAATTTGCATTCACTATCGAACCATCTGGTAGCGTTTCAACTGTTTCTATTGTTGGGGCCACAATATCAGACCCCGTCCTTCAAAAATGCTCTATGGATGTGTTAAAGCGGATGAAGTTCAAATCCTTTGATGGAGATCCATTTGTTTTTGTCTACCCAATCAACTACGAATGAAATAGAGAATTTTTATCTAAAGTCATTTAAGTAATCAATAAATGGAGGGCGCCACTCATCTGAAAGTGAGTGTTCCAACTCTTTGTCATTCCTCTCTGAATACAGAGGTGAAAAGCTTTCTGGAACAATTCCATGATGTTTGGCAAGTGGTAAGATTTTCTCAACAACATCTCTACCAATAACATTGCGATCCAGAAGTTCTTCAAAACTATTTCCAATTTCATCTTGAGTAAATCCGTAGTTTGTAATCATGTCTTGAGCAACTTTGATAACCTCTTCTGAATTGATTCGCTCATAATTGAATAAATCTAAAGCACCTTGGAAGGTATCAAATGTGGCAAGGGTTCTGCGTCCAAACTTAGTATAATAATCTGGGTCTGTGTCATTTGCTAGATTGATGTAGATTCTCTCTACCGGGTCCCCTTCTGGAACTTTCTCTGAAAGCTCTAAAATGTAATTGCGCTGCCTTCCTGTAACATGGTGACGATCCAGTACGTCTTTGAATTCTCTCCCTCCAAGCCGTCTTGCGCATATATCCGAGTAGAGATTATAAATTTCTACATCAGACTCACTGTCATCCCCCCAAAGCACTTGCTTCACATCCTCTGCAAGTCGAAGCCGAAGTTCTAAGAGAGCCTGGAGTTTAAATCCAACTTGCTTATTTAGACGCCAAAGTCTTTTGGGTTTTAAGTTTTTTAAATTGTCCTTGAAAAACATCCCAAAAGGATTCACTCCATCTAACTCAAGTTTACCACAAATCTTTCTTTCCATCTGAGGTGGAGAGGCTGAAATAAAATAAAGTGGGAAAGGTTTTCCCTCATTTCCTTGGGAGGAAATCAGTGCGCGAACCAAAGACCCCGTCCCAGGGACATTTCGTTTCTGAAAAGCCTTTTCAATTGCAGTACGCCAAAGCCCTTTTAGAGTTTCAAAATGAGTGTCCAAATAAGTTTTATCAATGTCCCAGATAAAAACCTTAGCAGAACTTTTCTCAAGGCTTGAGGTCACATAGTCAAAGAAAACCACATCTCCAGACAATTTTGCTCGTTTCTGCCATTCAGCCATTCCTTAATTTGACCTAGCTTTAAGAGAATTGCCATAACTAGTCCCACATGATAGGCCGTGCTATGGAAATTAAAACATTAACTCAAAGCGTAATTAAATTGGACTTCAAGCCTCGATACGCCGTCAAACCTGAAGATCTCGCACTTATGGCAGAAGATGTTCTTCTCTGTGGATTTGGCACAGAAAAAGCCATCTTAAGACCTGGTGATTGGACGGAGCTGTTCAAAGAGCTGTACCCAAAAATCGGACTTGGTGAATATGCACGACTTCTCACTTTGGTTGAAGAAAACTTTGACCAAGAAGCCTGGAAGAAGCTCACTCGTCCCAACCTTTGGACAGAGGACGCCATGGAAACACTTCATGCCTTATCTGATTGTAGTTTTGAATTTCAATCCTGGGTGGATGACAAGAAAGTTTCACTCATGGAGCTCCACCCACTAAAACTTTTACTTCAAAACAAAGTTCCTATAAAAACTCTCCAACCACTCTTACAAAAGGTGGCAGAGCTGAGCCGCCAAGAAGGGCAACAATTGCTCGAATACGGGGTCGATCTACGACTTATCAAAGGAGAGCTACCAAATATCGGGGGCGATGCAAAAAAGACCCTTGAATATTTCAAAGATCTTCGCTTTCAAAATACCACAAAACAAGACAACAGAAAGAAATCTCGTCTTCAAGCTTCGAATTTGCCTAAGAACATTTCCGCTCGATGGGTTCGAATGGGAGATCAAGCTGGCCTTGAACTTCGAATTTTATCAGTGAATCCCAAAGATTTTGAAAAAAACCTCAATAACTTGAAACAAAAGAAAGAGGAGCTGTGTCAAATCATTTGGAAAGACTCATAGATCAATTTGACAATGTTTTTATACATAGAGATTCACGAGACTCCCAAGTTTCAGATCGACTGATATCACTTTTCCCTGAATCAAAAATTCATATTGTTGATGAAAAACCCCGACCTGAGAAAACAGGGCATTTAAGTAGTAACGAATTCGAATATTCAAAAAGAAACATCTATGTCACTCCACATCGAGGGAGCTTTTTTAAACGTTGTCCAGGCGCTAAGCCTGGCCTTGTTTGCTGCAACTATTTTGTATTAAATTTAGGTCTTCAATGCAATATGAACTGTTCATATTGTTATTTACAAAGTTACCTCAACACCCCACTTCTTACAATCTATAGCAATATTGAAGAAGCTCTTCAGGAAATCGATCAAATTGCAACACAACACCCAGACCTTCACTACCGCGTTGGAACGGGAGAAACTATAGACAGTCTGAGCCTTGATCCACTCACCCTTTATTCCTCTGAGCTTATAACGTTTTTCAAAAAATATCCAAAATGGACACTGGAATTGAAAACTAAGTCCAATGCCATCGATCAGCTTTTAGATATCGAACACGCAGACAACGTCCTCATTAGCTGGTCGATCAATCCTCAATTTGTTATCAAAAGGGAAGAACATGGGACTGCAAGTTTTAATGAACGTATTGCAGCAGCAAGGAAATCTCGAGATCATGGATTTCAAATCGGCTTCAATTTTGATCCAATGATCTATCATGAGAACTGGAAAGAGAACTATTCACAAATGGTGAAAACTATTACATCTGCATTTTCTCCAAGTGAACTTCAAATTCTCACAGCTGGAAGTCTCAGATTTCAACCCGAACAACGATTTATGATGAAAGAACGCTTTGGGATGAAAAGCCTCGTCAATCAAGGAGAGATGTTTCTCAACTCCACTGGAAAAATGAGATATGATTCGGAGTTGAGAAACGAAATGTTCCAGTTTTTAATTGATACGTTCAAAGAAGCTTCAAGAGACTGGCATATCACATTGTGCATGGAGGTCCCTGAAACTTGGGCCACAACAATGGCATCCACCCCTAGAAAAATTCCTGAAATTCGTGATCTCTTTGAGCCTAGACCTAGGGCTTGAAATATTCAAAAAACAACATTGCCCCTCTAAAGTTTTACAAATTGGCCTACAGGCAGTGTTGTGGCATAAAGTTTCATCTAAGTTCTCAAATAGACACAAGTGACTTTTGGATTGCGTCATAAGTCTATCTACAAATTTATGACGCAATCCAAAGGTCACTCGTACTTATTTGAAAGGCTCACTGGGGATGATAAGATTTCTCCATGAACCGACTTCTTTTGATCCTAGCCTTTCTTTTACCGACATCAGTATTGGCAAATGAAGTCCATCACACTCTTTTGAAAAGGGTCGTTGTTTTTCCAATTTCAACAGATGGAAAGACAATAAAGAATGTCGACTCATCTTGGTGGAAAATTCGCGAAGCACTCACAGAAAACCGCAGATTTCTAGTCGCTTCCAAAAAATTTATGGAACAAAAAGACGTTTTCCAACCGCGAGGTAAGCTCTCTCCTCCGGACTGCATCTTACTTGGTAAACTTTTAGACGCGCATGCCTTAATTTCAATTGAGCTCAAAGACCGAACACTTGTTTTTTATGCTTATAGTGCACAAGATGGTTTTTTACTTTGGAAAAACACGCTCTTACTCCATCCATCACTTCCAATTGAGAAACAAATTGAACAGGCTACACTTGGATTAACTCAACAATTTGTCGCCTCTATTCCTTACCAAGGCCACCAAATTCTAGACCCACTCATTGGACGTGACGTATATGAAGAAGGTGATATTCACCTTGCTAAAGTTGAAATTCCCATGGATTCCAAAGTTAGCTCAGGAGACCCAATCCAATGGATTCGAGTCACCCGTCAAAATCCAGGAGCACTTTTTATTAACGGCGGGCTCGTAACAGTTATTGCTGAAGGCAGAGTCATTAAAAAGGAACGAAATATTCTAACTGTTCAAGTCGAGCGCCAAAAAGATCTCAACATTTTAAGAAAAAACACTCCCATCCGCTTTCCACAGGAAGAAAAACGCCTTCAAAAACTTCTTTCTGAAAGTACTCGGCTTTCTTTGGATATTGTGAAATCAGAAATGAAATCTCGAGATACAAAGTCTCAAGAAACAAAGCCTCTTCTCACAGCTCTTGCTAGTATTGCAAATATTGCCGTTTTTATCCTACTGGCGTTCTGATTCGTTTATTTTGTATCAGGTAATGCAATCCAGGCCTCATCCGTAGGAAACCCCTTTGGACGTGGAAGACATTCCCCTATAAAAAACAAATATCCCGTCAACCCATTTATAAGCGCTTCAAAGGCATAGAGATTGTCTGCAAGTTTTTCAACATCTTGCTTATACAAAAATAGTGATTTTCTTTCTTCAAGTTGACTTACAAACCCTCGCCTAGAATCAGCTCCGTGAATCGCATGAGCAAAATTTTTAATATGTGACTTAGCAACACGATACTTCGTCCCCAGAGACCAAACACTCATCTTTGTATTCACCTCAAGCAGAGGTTCTTCAAGTCGGTTTTGTAAAAATTGAGCACGTGAAGAAATTGGAGCCAAGTTGGATCCAAAAGCATCATCTGGATGGAAAGGGGTTTCAAATTCAGAACCCAAGTACATTTCAACAGCTCTCTGTGTGTAAGGAGTAAACAATCGATGATTCTTTTTCTTGGACCGTATTTTTCTATAATTCTTCCACATCCAAGTGATGTGATCTTCTTTGCAACTTTCAAAACCCGGGCAGTCCAATTCACACGTCATACATAGGGGAAAGGAAAGTGGTGCATTGATCGCAACATTTTCAATAGCCTTATAAGTGCTGGTCACAAGTTGGTAGAGTAAAAAATCAGATGACATATTTTTTTCTGATTTCAACTTTTCATGTATTTGGCTTAAAAACAATCGTCCGTGCTCGGGATAATACTCAAGAACCACAGCACATGTCTTATCTGTTTTTCCCCCACTGAGAGAAACCCCAAGAAAACGATGAACGACAAGATCCGCTATCTTTGAACGGGTTTGGCGTTTAGTACTTGGAACCCTTCGGCCTTGCATGAGTCCACCACATCCTTTCGTTTATCTGGTGACACCCAAATCATAACACAGCCTCCTCCGCCAGCGCCGCAAATTTTTATCTCATCAGCACCAGAGGCTTTCGAAATGCTTCTGAGGTTTTGAATTTCTGGACTTGCAAAGGCCTTTGCAAGTTGAACTCTTGACTCATACTCGCGAGTCAATTCACTTGAAAACTTGGACCAGTCCCCTTCTTGTATTGCTGTAGAAATACAATCTGAAACAGACTGTATTTCACGCAATCCATTCAGTGTTTTTTGGTCACCATCTACAATAGATTTAAAAACCTCCCAGTTGTTTAGTCCTGAGTGATGAGGCTTTCCAGTGTACACAAGTAAAAAATGATCCAAAATTTCTTTCGGGATAGATTGAACTTTAAATTCAATTCCACTCGGAGAATATTGAATATGGATCAAACCGCTTTTGAGAATGGGTGCAAAGTAATCTTGAGTTCCAGTTGGAGTCTTAAGAAGTTGAGCTTCTAGATTATGAGCAAGGTGCACTTTCTCTAACTCTGAAAAACTCTTTCCCGTAAATTGCAAAAAAGCTTCACATACTGCAATCATCAAACTGGAGCTTCCGCCTAAACCTCCCCCTATAGGACTTTCAGACTCGATCGTAAGTTCAAATCCGTCTTTTGGGTGAAAAAACTCAATAGGGGGTTTTAAAATTTCAATTTCAGGGTCTTCACAACTCAAGAAACTCTGCAAATTGTCAAATTTTTTGTCGTAATCAAAGCCCGGAATGTGGATAGAAATCTGCTGACTCTCCACCGAGCTCAACAAAGCACGTGTCATAATATCAATGGCAATGTTTATTGTTCGTGTAGATTTTAAAAAGGAATAAAGTGGCCAGAGGTCAAGAGTTCCTCCAGCCAAATCCACACGCGTAGGGCATTCAACCCTGATCATTGTCGCTCTTTTTATCTTTGCTTACATCTACACTAGGATTTGCTTTCTTCTGTTTGACCAACAGCTCTTCTATCGGAAGAGATTCTATAACCGAAGTACGCACACCCAGGGTCTCCCCCTCCAAACTCGAGTGAACGTATGTAAGAGTTCCATCTTTATAAGGTTTTCCCCATTTTAACTCAAGCTCAGTTGCACCCTCAGAATTTCGAAAAACCACTTGCCCCATAGGTTGGTTCACCTGCTTTTTCTTTCCATGAAATTCTTCTACTTTCAACTCTCCCAATTTTTCTAGAAGTGCATGGATTTTCTCTTTATCAAGTTCTTTTCCTTCAATAGGCTGGAGAAGTTTCCACTCTTCATTCCTTTTTTCCAAATGAATTTGAGTCTTCTGAGTTTGTATACTCATTTGATTCACTTTGTTTTCAGCAAGATGAAATGCACGATGCTTGTCTCTAAAGTAGAAAAGGTCTTTGTTAAGGTTTTCTGCTGCAGACTTGTAAACCTGTAGTATCTGAGATCTTTCAGTACTTACAACAAACGCATAAGAACCATCTGCACGACTCACGTAGAGGCCAATTTTTTTATCTCCCAAATCCACTTGAATTTCAATTTCAGACTTATTGAGGCCAAACTTTTTCAGATCTTTCTTGCTTGATTTATCTTCAGCCACAAAATCATTTGCTTTCAACGTGTTGATTTGCTTTAGGTAGCTTTCAACAGTCTTTTTATCTAAAACATAACCTGAGGAAATCCACTTGTCCCCTTCTTTCTGGACGGCAACATCACGTTTACCACGTCTATAAATTACAAAGCCCTGAACTTGCTTTAGATCAATTTCTGCAACAGATTTATCTCGAAAATCCTTCACTCGACGATTGAGTTGAGTTTTCCAAGTTCCACTTCCTAAAAGGACAACATCTTCATCGTTTCGTCTTAAATAAATTTGGCTCCCGACTCCTTCTACACTCCCAAGGTTCACTTTTACGGAGTTCCCATCAAGATTGACAATTTCAATTGTACCCATTGGGTTTTCTAAGCCAAATTTTTTAAAATCAACACCTCCTTCAAGAACAGTTTCTTCTGACTTCTCAGCTACCATCAAGCCCACAAAACCTTCAATGGCCTTAAGATCTCCAGAGTCCTTTATAGGTTCAGTGAGCTTCCAAGCATTCCCATCTCTTTCAAAGGCCAAGACTCCTTCTTTTCGAGTCACTTTAACAGATTGAACATCCTCTTTTGAAATTCCAAAAACCTTAGCTTCCTGTTTCTCTAGTTCATCGGCTTCTTGAGAAGACTGATAGTCTATATAAGCGTAAGCCACCACTAGGAATACAATAGCAGAAAATATCCATGTCCCACGGCTCATGCACTTCTCCTAACGTAATAGATCCACCCACCAAAAAGAATTAGAAGAAGGGGAAATCCAAAAAATGGAATAACATTAAAGAGCATAAATTTTGTATTTGTAAGCCCTGCCATTACAGTTTGCTTTGCTGCTTTTGGCCTGACATTGATCAAATCTTCATCTTTGGCAAGAAATGCAACTGAGTTAAGAACTAAATCACGGTTGACTTGCTGATAAAGTCTTTCATTAGAAAAAATATCGCTATCTGAAAAAACCACCACAGAAAACTCTCTTCCTTCTTTCTCACCATCCTTCAGTTTTCCGCGAACACTCATTGCCAGCGTGAAAGGTCCCTTTTCTTTAACTTCAACTTGACGTGCAAGTTTGGATGTTGAGACGGCAGAGGGTCCCGTCTGTACAAGCTCCTCCACAGTAAACCCTGTTGGGATTGGGCTTGTTTTCTCAAGACCTGAGGCCATAAAGAAAAGAGACATTGCACGAGGAAGTTTCTTTGTGATTTCACTGGATTCAGAATACTTCATCCCAACTGCCGTAATTGGAGTTTCGTTGAACAACCCCGCCGCTTGATCAATAACAAAGTCCCCTTTGTATTTTACACCAAGTTCAGCAAGAAATGACTCCACTCCAGTCTTAACACCTGGATCTATTGCTAAAAGAAGACTCCCCCCTTTAAATAGGTAGTTTTTCAAAGCGGCAATTTCTCCTTCAAGCAGCCCTACCTTTGGACCTAAAACAAACACAGCATCTGCACCACTAGGAACCTCTCCACCCGTTTCCACAAGATTTAAATTTTTAACTTCGTAACTCGCTCCAAGTAACTCTTGATTGAGAACCTTAGCTCCATTTCCCTTCTCATCCTCCAAGCTCAACTCATCATGGCCTGAAAGAAAATAGAGAGCTTTTTTGCTCGTACGAGTGACCTTGATAATGGCATTGGTCAATTCTTCCTCAGTCATCTTGTCGGGCTTGGAGCGTTTTCCTTTATACTCGACAACCAACCCTCCGACATCTCCCATTTCATACTCTTTGGCCAAAGCAGGCTCTGCAATCGGATCAAAAAACTCAGCTTTTACGTTAGAGCTTGCCTGCCGATAAAGCCGAAGATGGGCTTTGAGTCGTGCCTTCACCTGATCATGCTCAGGCTTCCCTTTACGGAAAAAACCTTTGAAGTAAAGATCTGAGTCAAGCCCCTTCAAAATCTCTTTCGTTTGATCAGAAAGAGAATAAAGTTTTTCTTCTGTGAAATCTTTTTTGTGATTGTGTTTTGAACCAATGTAATTGATTGCCACAAGAAGTGCGATAAAAAGAACTATAACAGTCCCCATATCAAGCCCCTTCTTTGTTGTTTTTAACGTCATAAACTCAACAAACTGTTTAAAGTCAATAGATATAGCCCCAACAAGTGCAGCTATTGAGATTGCAAGTGGCGTATACATCCAAGGGTTCCACAGCAAAACAACCAATCTTGTCACAACAAATACAACTAAACCTAAAAAGAAAATCCCCAATAGTACTTTTGATTTTTTGCTCATTACGACCTCCACCTAGCAGATTCCACAATCCTTTCTGAAAGAAAACAAAAGAATGCAATCAGGCTCAGACAGAAAACAACACTGGCACTTTCCAATAAACCTTTATTAAAAAGCTCCATATGTTGCCCAACTGAAATGTGCTCTACAATGGTCATTGCAAGCTCACTTTCTGCATGCACAGACATCCATGCAACAATCCAAAAACCCAAATTCAAAATCACCCCAAAAATTGTTGCTAAAACAACTGACTCTGTGATGCTTGAGCAAAACATACCCGCTGCTGTATAAATAGCTGCGACAAAAAAGAGCCCCATATAGCCCGTAAATAACTTCCCCCATTGAAGCTCAGCAAACAATGAAGCACTAATTGGATAAATAGAGGAAATCAAAACCATAAGCCAAATGGCAAGGACTGCTCCGATGAACTTACCTAAAACGATTTGAGTTGACGTTAGTGGACTTGTCATAAGCAGATCAAAAGATCTCATTCTCTTTTCGTCAGCAAAAACTCGTCCCATCAACGCTGGAACCACAAAAATAAAAAGAAGATTGATCCAATGAATAAACCCCATAAAAACCCCATTATGAAGGTTCATCTCTGGAGCATTAAAGGGATTGAAGTTTCCTTTCTGAACAGCATTGGCAAACGCCTGAAACATACTGATGTAAGAGAAAGATAAAATGAGAAGAAAGACACCAGCTAGAACATAAAAACCCGGACTCGATAGAAAAGAACGAAATTCTTTCTTGGCTATTACCCAAACTGATTTCATATATTCACCTCACTTTGTGACTTTCCAGTCAATTGAATAAAAATGTCCTCAAGAGACTTCGTATCAGATCGGAACTCCATCAAGCCCGCACCAGACTGAATGATCATTTGGGCCAGTTCTTCTTGCACATCATCATTTCGGTCAATTTCAATTGCAAATTCTCCCATACCAACGGAACTGACCTCTTTAACACCAGATATCCCCTTAATTTTGCCTTCAAAGCTACCATCTGGACGTCGAACACGTATCTTCATTTGACGAGTTCCAGACATCTTCTGGTTCAAGCCTTCCAAAGTATCCTCAGCAACAATTTCACCTTTGTTGATAATAATAATTCGTTCACACGTTGCCTGAACCTCTGACAAAATGTGCGTAGAAAGAAGAACCGTATGGTGAGTCTCTTTAAGACCTGTGATCAAGTCTCGGATTTCAAGTACCTGATTTGGATCAAGCCCCACTGTTGGTTCATCTAAAATCAATATCTCAGGGTCAGAGACGAGGGCTTGGGCGATACCAACCCGTTGCTTGAACCCCTTTGAGAGATTCCCAATTAAACGATTTTGAACATCTGAAAGATCTGTTTTCTCTAGGGCATAAGCCACATTCTTCTGAATAGAAGCACGATCCACCATTTTTATCTCAGCCACATACTCCAAATATTTTCGAATACGCATATCCATGTAAAGAGGTGGAGTCTCAGGAAGGTACCCAATGCGTTTTTTGACTTCGATGGGTTTTTCAAAAACATCAAATCCTGCGACTTCTACGCTCCCACTTGTTGGGGCCATAAATCCCGTAACAATTTTCATTGTTGTGGACTTTCCAGCTCCGTTAGGCCCTAGAAAACCAACAACTTCGCCTTTCTTAACCGAAAAGTTCAGCTTATTGATCGCAAGATTGTTCCCATAGCTCTTTGTGAGCCCTTGAACTTCGATCATCTCAAACCTCCAGATGTTGCTGCTATCAAGGAATTCTAATACTTTAGGAAATTCTGTCAATTTCAGTAAGAGAAGTTATAGCTAGACGCGCAAACTGAGTACACGCTCACTGTGATAATTCACTCGGCCCAACTTATCCCCTTTGATTGGTCGCACAAATCGACATTCAACCAAAACAACATCCACACGCTCACCCACAAGTTTTTTTGCAGAGTTTTGAATCAAAAACTCACAGGCCTCTCTTAACTCACTCTCTCCCACCTCATACCCTCTTGGACGTCGCAATATCGCATGAGCACCTGGAAAATCACGTAAATGAAACCAGTAATCCCAGGGTTTTGCGCGTCGCAAAAGGTTTAAATTGTCTTTAGCAGACTTTCCCACATAAATCTCAAGTGAGTTTTGAATAAGTTTTTTACGTCCTTTGGATTTGGAGGCTTCAAAAAGACTTTCCTGTTGTTTTTTTTGAGGAGTAAGATCATTTGATTTCAACTCCTGCAGTCGGTTTTTTGCCACTTCAATTTTACGTTTTGTATCCTTTGCTTTTTGGTAGGCTCGTTCCAAATTCTCAACTGGGGTCAAGTTTTCATCCACATAATCCATATACTCTTTTGGAATTTCCGAATCTAAATTTTGCTTCAACCACTCTGCAAATTCAGTCCATTTAAGATTTTCCTTTCTCTCAATCTCCACTTCAATGTTCTTGATGGCCCTGAGTTGCTTTGCCTTGGGATCCGTTTTTTTCTGAGGTTTCTTTGATTGCCCACTCTCCCACTCCATATACAACTCATCAAGAGTTCGTAGATTTTCAGATGGAACGATTTTGTTAAGTGGGGGCGGAAGATCTTTGACTTTATTCCAAGAAATAGACTTGGCACCAGCTTGAACCAAAATATTTTGTCCATGAGGAAAAAGGCGAAATTCAATTTTTCCACGATCTCCAAAATTAAAATCAATAACTCTTCCGATTTTTTGATTTTGAGTCACTGAATTCAAAAGCGCTCCCTCCAGATTTGATTTAAGAAAGAGTGCTATCGGTTTTGTTGTTCTTTTTATCTTAGGGAGAAAGTCAATTGTTAGTAAAATCAATGGAGCTCGAGGATTTAAAACAAAATGTAACCAATGTGTCTTTTTTTCTTTGTGGATTCCCAATATCAAAGAATTTGAAGATGTGAGGACTTTTTGCAACTGCCCCCCACACAACGTTTGAAATTGAGACACATATTCTGTTAGTTCGTCTTGGTGTATTGGTCTCATGTCTAAAAACTTAGGGCGAGATTTTCAAAGATCCAAGTAAATTCATTCAATTCATGCAGATTTACTCCGAAAAATCATTATAGCTCAATGACCGAGCGGTATCTCTCAGGAATGAGGTTCCACACAAAATGAAGGATGATATCAAATGATTCAAAGCCAAGAGCTCCTTTACAGTGTTTTTGAGAGAAACCTTTTTGTCCTAACACTTCATCACGAAGATGTTGGTACTTTTGTTCAAAACGTGATTGAGGATTACTTGTCTCGTCTTATGAGCCAGGGAATGATCGTCCCATTTAAGATGCGTAAAGTCCTAGAAGATGACCTGAGAGATGAGGTCCTTGAGATGACCCGAAAGAAAATCTATGGATACACAAGCATTGAAGAGTATCGCCGTCAAAATCAAGAGGTGATTGAACGATACTTACGAAAGACTGCATAAAAAAAGGCTTTCCCGGTTCGAAAAGGAAAGCCTCTTTTGATTTTCGTACTTAATCGTGAATTAGCCCTCTTCAGACTCCGAAGACTCACTGCTGTCCACTTCTTCAATGGACTCAGAGTTTTCTACTGAGTTTGTTGCTTCAACTTCAATGGACTCTTCTTCAAGGTCGCTTTCTTCAATTTCAACACCGTTTTCCATAACTTCTGTTCCGTTATCTTCAACACCTTGATCTGCTGAATCTTCAGAAACTTCTTCCGGTTGAGGAATCTCATTGATCTCAATAACAGAAGGATCAATCATTTTCTTCTCAGCTCCAATTTCAACTGCTAGGCTCAGAACTCCAGTACCGCTTTCTTCACCAAGATCAAGGCTGATATTCATACTTGCTGAGCTCTCACTTGAGTCTAAAACTCTTTCATTCAACTGAGATTTAAGATTCATAGAAGCTATCACTTCAGTTTGAGATGTCACTTCAATATTTAAAACTTCAGTTGCAGAAACCAGTTTTTCAATTTCAACAGATGGCACTGACAAACGAATCTTATCTTCGTCATGACTTCCAGACTGAAGAACTATTGAGAGACTGGACTTTCCTTGAATAGAAACCCCACTTTTACTTAAAATTGGAGTTAACTTTTGTTGAGACCAAGCCAGTGCAGAACCTTGTTCCATCAAAGATTTTATTGAATTCGATTTTTCAACACCAACTTCATTCAAAGGGCTAAGCTCAAGTCCAGTCACTTCAACATGATTTGAAGTTGCAACCAAAACTCCCTTTATAGGAAGGTCTGCAAGAGCATTCACCGGAAGTGGAGCTGGAGGACCCTCAATTCCTCTCTGCCCTAAGACCAATTTGATCAATCGACCACTGACAAGTCGAATATCCGCAACCTGCTTATCTGTTCGTCCTGTATTTTTCCAAAGAAGAGCCACTTCATACTCAGCATCATCTTCTATTGTTTCTATTTCTGCAGAAAGTTCAGAATTTCTTAGAGCAAGAAAATAGCAGTTTGTCGCATCACTTAACATACCTTGAGAAAATTCATAGATAACTTCAGATGACGAGTTTTTTGCAATGATCTGAGTACTTCCATTTTGAGCCATATAAAGTGCGTAGTCTTCAACAATGGAATTGTCGCCTTGTGAAATTAAAGATTGTCTTCCTAAAGATTGTGGGCCTTTTCCTTCAACTTCATTATTAAAAATTTGGAAGTACCTGAGTATCTGGCCTTCATCTGTCATAACACCAGTGTCAGGAGAAAGGGTGTTACATGTAGAAGACTGTACTCCATTGGCATCAACTGAAAGTCCACCGCCAATTTTACCTGGTTGAATTTTTGACGGAAGAGGTGGAGCTGGAGGACCACCGCCGCCATCTCTTTCAACTTTGTCTGATTTCCAATTTTTCTTTCTTGGGGCACATGCGATAGCAAATGCTGAAACGGCCACGCCCAACACCATAAATCGAGTCATAGCCTGCAATCCTGATTTCTTCATATTAGATCCTCCGAACCTGGCCGTGAAATTACGACCTTCTAAAGCCATAAAGAGCAAGCCTTAGGCCAGAGCCAATCTCGTCATCTCAAAATGAGTCGAGTTTTATCCACAATTTCAGGAGTTTAGCCGTCAAACTTCGCTTGAGACTGACAATTTGGGGCACTCTCTAAGAGCCCCGGACTACACTCTTAGAGCTGTGTAGGAAGATATTTACGTGCCAAAACGGCCATATCATCATCGATCTTATAGATCTCAGGAAGCTCACCAGCTAAAACATAGTCCAATTCAAGCTCTATATCTGGGTCTTCCAAAGAAAGCTTCAAAGTGTTCAGAGCCTTTGGGCGAGTTTCAAATTCAACTGAACCAACGCTCACATCGCTTGAATTTTCAGTTCCAAAAAGTGTAACGTCACTCTTTGCTCTAGCAACAACAAGCCCTGCATTCTGACTTCCAAATCCACTAAAATTAAGGGCTCGTCCACCACTAATAACTTCAGAAAATGAGACTGTCGCTTCATCTTCTATTTTGAGTGCAAACCCTCTCTGCGTTTCAGTTGCTTTATCTTTATCCGAAAATCTCACAACATCACTTGTAACAACTGGTAAAATCGACATCACTCCGGCAATGGAGAGTTCTTTGAGTCGATCGTTATTTGATGAAAGCGGAATCAGATAAAAAGCAATCGTTGTACAGTCTGAATTCACACACGCAAGCTCAATAGAAACCCCACCACAGGATTTCCGTTTGCCGACAACAAGATCATCCCTTTTCACTAAAGGAATCTCACAGAGTTCATTGGTTTCTTGAGTGGTCAGTGTGCCATCAATTTTGACAAACATAAGGACTCGTCTCTCACCATTTTCATTGGAATCTACAATCCCGCTTAAAGCGCTTAATCTAGATCCTGAAAAATCGGATCGAACTTGATTTATCTTACTCTGCTCATCTTTTATTATATTAGACTTCAATGTTTTCGTGACACTCGCATCCAGTTCGCGCGCCAGCATTTGGGCAGATTTCTTATTGGCCTTGTCTTTAAATACCTTTACTTTCTGAGGATCGCTCTTTTTTTGACAACCCACTGTCATAAAGCTCACTATCAAAATTGCCAATGCGATTCTCATTTCTTCCTCCAATAGAGATTCGTGAAAGATTTTCGAAAGAGTGACAAAACTCGGCACAAATCAAGTAAGACAATGCCTTTTTGTCTCTCTTTTCCTCTCTTGAAGCCAAGTATCGCAATATCTATGCCTCGGGTACGAACACACTTTTGGGACTCAGCATGTTGGACTGCGTTCCTACCATAGTCTGTTTCGGTTTCTGTTACCACATCTGTCTAGAGGTGGACTATTTGTCATAAAGAATCGTTCGTACCCGGCATCCGACTTGCATTTTCGATCCACATCATGAGAAACCACGGCACAAAGGCCATTCTACTAGACAAAGAGATGTTTAAGTTTAAACAGTGGTTGACGTTTTTTGCTCTTTGCTTCGCTTTTATTCCAACAAGCATTCTGGCTGACATCTCTTTACCCAAAACTTCCACACAACTTGGATGTGAAAAGGCCCTACAACCCAAGAGCGAAGAGCAACGAATTGACCTCACTGAAAACGATCACCATATCTACGTCGAAGCCATTGGTCCTAGCGGTAAGGCTCTGCGACTAACAAAGGCTCAGTATCGAGAAAGAACACTCAATGAAGATATTGATCCTGATTCAGTACTTATTCTTGAAGACATCGATCTTGAAATCGATATGCCTTTTGTCTCAGGCGTCATCCTCTCACAACCACTTTCTATTGAAGGCACTCATATTCAAGTCCTCTGTGAAAAGATGAATATTCCACTTATCTATAGTAAAAACGCATATTCAAAATTTAATGGAATCGACAATGATTTATACGCAACTCTCCGTACAATAGATCAAGCTCATTTAGATTTAACAAATCGGTCACACTCAAATCGAAATCTAAAATCTGTACTACCCAAAAGATACGATCGTCACCTATCAGACTGGGTCGTTTCCCATGGAACCAACAAACCCAGGGAAATCGTTGGCGACAAGTTTTTCCCACTGGCACGACTCACGCGCGACGGATTCACAGGTTCTCCAGAGATTTACACATACACAGCCAGTGTTTACGAAACATTTATAAATACATACGCCTACAAAGGAGAAACTCTTCGTAAAATCATTCAGCTTGAAACAAGAGACTTACAACATAAAACACCTCAAGCAACAAAGAGCGCACTTGCCCGAATTCGACAAGCCTTTAGAGAAGTCCAACTCAGTACCGGGTATACAGACATATTTGCTAAACTCTCAAATGACACTCCAATTGAAGGCCCCCTCTCCATTCGAAGCAACAACGATGTGGAAGATCTTATTGGAGCTGGACTATATGCAAGTGCAAAAGCAGATAGCAGAAAACCGCGTGATCTTGAAACTGCTATACGTAAAGTCTACGAATCCATGTTCACTTATCGTGCGTATTCCATACGACAGGCATGGGGATTAAAAGAAGAGAATCTCTCAATGCCAATCTTGGTTCACAGGTACATTGGACACGAGAGGTACAATGGAGTCGGAAAAATCCAACTCAATCAAGATGATGAGCCTGAAATGCAGCTCACCTTGGTTGTGGGAAATCAGACAAAAGCAACAAATCCAAATGCTCAAGCAAAAAGTCTGAATATAACCCTCAGCCTTGATGAAAACTCTCAAATTGTAGTCGAGGGTGACAAGATTGATGAAAGACTCACACGGTCGGTAAAAAAGTTTTACTCATCATTGGAGTCACACACTCAAAGACATTTAAAAATGATGACACACTCCCCTGAATTTTTAGAGATTGAATACGTTGTCATTGAAAATAAAAAGCCAGGAGAACTTGAATTTCAGCTTCTTCAATACAAACATCGATACAGTCAAGAATTGGTTTTTGCCATTGTTACAGGCCAGCTCCGAAGAGAAGCTCTTGATGAAGAATTGGAAGTCGCAGATTTTGAGGGAAAAATGGAATTTTATGATATTGCCACAGCCTTAAAAACAAAACCCCTTTCTGAGCTTAGTTTCAATGAGATCCAACTTCCCCGTCAAACTGTTAGATATGCCCTTGTTCTATACCAAGGAAGGCCTCAAATCATCACCTGGAATCATTCCTTTCATTCGGAAATTAAAAACAAGCTCTCTCGAAGCTTCCCACAGGTCGAGTGGTTTCATGGAGGGTATATTCGATTGTATAATTCAGGTCAAAAACTTGCTTTCGAACGCGCAATGATGGAATCTTCCACAGAGGTTTTTTTGAGTCTCTTTCGTCTTCACAAAACCAAGAGACTCTTCCTAAAAGCCATCAAGAATACCATGTCTGAAAAAATGGATTTTTATGCTTCATTTAGCGAAAACCCTGTCCCCATTCTATTTAACATGAAAACTCAACAGTGGACCTTTTCACCCAGGAAGTTTTAGGCTCCGTACCTTTTCTAAAGAAGAAAACCAAGACCTATTTGAAAAAACTGCGTTTGAAATAAATTTTTAAAGTTGAACGATGTGTAAAAATAAAAAGCGGAATCTTTGATCATCAAACCAAAACCCTCATAAAAGTCGACATAACCTACAGCCTTACCGCCATTTCGACCAAAAATTGGACCCGAACCAATCCCAGCTCCAACTTGAGCATAGGGAATAAAGAGGCCAGATCCAAAAAGATACTTTCCATTCATACTAAATGCCCCGTTCTGCCTTGTTTCCCCAGCATCTCCACTACTTGATAAACCCTCAGTTGCCACATACCCCAAGCCAAGCTCGAGAGCCCATGGATGAAAGAAGTAAAGATAATTGACTCCTATCATCGAGCCTGGAGGGTTTCCATAACCAATATTTACCGAACTCTGAGCAAACGACTCAACCCAAATAAACATGACTGCCAAAACCAAAACAAACCGCATGACCTATGATACTACTAATTTTTATTTTGTGTCTATTTCATCAGAATTAAGACTATTGGCCAGGCTCAAACACTTGTCTGTTTTTAGAGTTCAAGTGAACCCAAGAAATCAGTCGTCCCACTTATAAAACAAACACTTAGTTAACCGAGCGAACTTTCTGAGTGGCCTGACAAATTTCCGTATACTCTTTTGTCCATACGCCCATCACTTTCTCAGCAAAGAGAGTTGGATCAATATCAAGATCCCTTAAACCAATTGTAGGAACTGGGGTACCCTCAAAACTCACATTCACTGCAAAGTGAATCAGACATGAAATCGGACTTTTGGTCGCAATGCTAATACTCAGTTTCCTATCTTCAAAATAAAGATCATCCCCATCTCTTTTGAGCTTCCCAGTCCAGTCCGAATTCATTTCACAAATCACATCTCGAACAATTGTGGCAAACAGTCTTTGAAACCCCACACCTGCTGCAAGCGATTTATCAAAGGCTTCAATTATAAAGTGAATCATATCAGACCCTTCAATTTTTGCATGCTCCAACAAATCCTCACCATCCACCATTTTTTCTGGAGGGATGTCGCATGCTCCTCTCCAAGAGACAATCGAATCTCCAAGTATTCCATGTTCCAGATATCCAAACAAAGACCTCAACTGTCCGCCATCATATTGGCTCGACTCCTCTACCCAAAGACTTTTCACCCTTCCATCTCCATTGCCGCACGATATCTCATACAAGATTCACATTTTCCACAAGGTTCGTTTTCTCCGAAATAGCAAGGCCAAATATCATCAAATGACACTTCTAAATCCTTACCAAGCGCCACAATTTCATTCTTAAAAAGATCTGTTGTATAACAGATAGTCTTTACGCGGATTTCGGTGGAATAAAACAAACTCTTTGTAACTGCTGCCAGATACTCTTCAGAATTATCTGGAAATGTCACCGCTTCTTCTGCATTAAAACCAACAACAATTTTATCAGCCTTGAGGCTATCAGCAAAACATCCCGCTATATTTATAAACACACCATTACGGTTTGGAACCCAAACACTACGAGCTGTCTCAAAAATCAACTCTCCATCGTTAATATCAAAACTAACTGGAACGTCACTATCTCTATTAACAAGAGCTGTCTGCGTGATTTCCTTAAGCCAAGGAAGCTCAATCACCTGATGTTTTAAATCAAGTTTTTTACATGTCTTCTTTGCGGATTCAATTTCTCTCTTGGCTGCACGTTGTCCATAGTCAAAGGTCAGAACCAACTGGATCTGACCTTCACTATTTGCTCTATAACAATTTACGGTGGAATCAAGCCCACCAGAGAGCAAAACAATCATTTTTTGCGAGTTTTCTTTGTCGTCTTTTTAGTGACTTTAGCACTTGCTTTCTTTGTTGTCTTTTTGGTCTTAGATTTTTTCTTTGTGGCTTTCTTTGCGTTCTTACTAGATGCTTTTTTTGTAGTTTTCTTTTTTGGTTTCTTCTTCGACGCTTTCTTCACAGCCACTCTGGTTTTTACTGAGTTCGCTTTTTCTTCAACCTTTTCCTTAAAGTCATGGATTTGCTGTGTTGCTTTTTTATGACTCTCATCGATTTTTGCACGGACTTTATCTGCACGCTCCAAAACACCCTTAGCTAAAACCTGAGTCACTTCTTTTTCAAAAAAAGTTTGCCCCTGAGTTTTGACTTCCTGAACTTTTGCCAAGAAATCATCGGCAGCTTTCTCAATTTTTTCTTTTTGCTTATCAGCAAGACCTTTTAAATACTCAGTTGCTGACCCCAGATCTTCCTCTCGAATTTTGGAAATAAGATCTTTCAAAATAGGAGATTTTACATTGTCAATAATCTGCTCAAGCTGCTCATTCCCACGCTTTTGAACTGTATCTCGAATTCCTTTAAACTTATTTTTAAATTCACTCACTTCAATCTCCAGTATCATATTTACCCCCTGGGACTGCTGGACCCTATCATATATGACGCGTGAGTTAAAGAAAAAGGTGAATTCTCAATTTCCTTTCAAATCACGAATCATAAGTTGAACAGATCGGATCCCTCTAAACTCATTCCATTGAGGTTCACCTAATACGTTCACAATCTCCCCCTCACTCACAGAAATTTCTTCCGGAGGTGAAAAAAAGATTCCATTCAAACGACTCTTCTGCCCTTTAAAAACAATCTTCAAATGCCCACCATTGAGTATTCTTACACTTTCAATCATTGCATTTTTAATTTTAAACTGAGGGTACTGAAAAGCTTTTCCAAATGGCTCCAATCGACTCAGCCAAAGCATGAGCTCTCCATTGATATCATCCACCTCTGCAACAGAGTCATAGAAAAACCTAAGTAAGCTCTCCTTTTTTTCTGAAAATCTCTTTTTTAACAATTCATGAAAAAGATCAGCAGTCGTTTCCGACAGTTTAAACCCAGCCGCCTCTTTGTGCCCCCCAAAACTCACCAACGCCTCTTCTGCGCTCAAAAGAGACTCCACCAAATGCACATCACTTCCCTCTGGAATACGTGCACTTCCTGAAATCACTCCATCTTCAGAAACAGACCCTACAAAAGAAGGAAGTCCAAATCGTCCAGCAAGTCTCATTGCCACAAGCCCAATAATTCCCTTGTGGTATTCACGACTAAAAACCCATATCACTCCGTCTTCAACCTGCGATTCGGCATCAAAGGAAGCTATTGCTTCAGCAGACTTCTGAAGACGCTTTCTCTCTTCATTCACTTCCAAAACTTCACCAATCAGTTCATCGGCCTGTTCCTCATTTGCAAGCAATATATCAATTGGTCTTAACCCCTTTTCCATACGGCTTAGAGCATTGAGTTTTGGAGCAAGAGCTATTCCCACATCTTGGGTGGAAAGCGTTCTTCGATCCAGCTTCAATTCTTGTATAAGACGTTTAAGACCTGGCCGTTTCGTACAACTCAAAACATGAAGACCATGTCTTACAAGTGGCCGATTCTCATGAACAAGTGGGACCATATCAGTGACTGTTCCAATCGTAAAAACATCCAAATAAGATTTAAGATCGATCACATTCTCCAATCGACCCTCACGCTCTAACTCACGCTTTAAAGCAATAACAAGATAATAAGCAACCCCCGTACCAGACAGATGCCCAAGATCACTTTTGCACTCATTTTTATTTGGATTCACTATCGCCACCGCATCAGGAAGGCTGGAATCAGGAAGGTGATGATCTGTAATAACAAGATCTATCCCCACTTTCTTAGCTTGAAGACTTGCTTCAAAAGCATTTATACCAACATCCACTGTAACAATGAGGTCTGCCCCCCAAGAGTGGATCTCATCCACTGCATCGGCATGAAAACCGTAACCTTCTTTTAAACGACTCGGTTGATACCATTTCACATTTTGAAATCCAAGATCCTCAAAAGCTTGGATCAAAAGAGCCAGTGCTGAAGTCCCATCCAGATCAAAATCCGCATAGACCACAATCAGTTCATTGTTCTTATATGCTTCTATAAGTCGGCTGACCGCCACATCCATTTGATTGAGCTTAAAAGGATCAGAGAGATCTTTTAATGATGGTGCAATGAGCTCTTCTATTTTTTCTTTTGAATCAAACCCACGGCGGGTCAGCACGTCCCAAAGAACAGGGGGAATAAGAAGAGGTGCCTCTGTAGATTCAGTCGATTCATTTCGCGGAGCCCATTCTCTTCTTTGCAAAAATCCCCCAAACGTCTTTAAGCTTTAGACTTAGCCCCTTTTAATTTTTCAAACTGGATAACAAGTGGTGATGCGATGTAAACAGAGGAATAAGTTCCAACAAGAACCCCAATAGCCAATGCAAAAGCAAAGTCGGCGATCACTCCTCCTGCAAACAAAATCAAAGCCGCAACAGCGAGCAGTGTCGTCACAGAAGTCAACATCGTACGAGAAAGCGTGTCGTTGATACTTCGATTGATCACCCACGGAAGCCGATTGTTCTTAAATGTTCCGATATTTTCACGAATTCGATCAAAAACAACAATTGTATCATTCAATGAATAACCAATAATTGTAAGAACTGCTGCTAAAATTTGAACGTTGATTTCTTTACCCATGATTGCAAAGACACCTAGAGTGATGAGGGAGTCATGAAACAAACAAACCACAGCGCCTGGAGCAAAGTTGTAATCAAATCTCAACCCAACATAAATTAAGATAAGCAAGAGTGAATAAAAAACAGCCAAAACTCCATTTCGTTTCAATTGATCACCTATCTGAGGTCCCACCGAATCCACCCTTCGAATATCCGGGGCAATGCTTGCAAATGAACTTTTAAGTCCATTTGTGATTGCTCCGATCCGATCTGCGGTCAGCTTGTTCGTTTCTTGGTCTGTTTTACCCACTAAAGTTTCAAAACGAATCAAATATTCATTTTCATCACCAAATCTTTGCACTTGCGCAGACTCAACTCCATTCTCTTTTAAGAGAGCTCGAATTTTGCTGGCTTCTACACTTTCTGAAAACTTCACCTGAACTTCAGTTCCTCCAGCAAAATCAATCCCGTAATTGAGACCTTTTGTTGCAATTGCTGCAATCGCTGCAACTAGCAAAAGAGCTGAAAGTGCACCAAAAATTTTGTTCTTTCCTACAAAATCAAACCGACCTGAACCTTGCATCTCTGACATTTTTTTCTCCAACCTATATCGCTAGCTTTTCAATTTTTGATCGGCCTACAATATATTCCAATACAGTTCTTGTAACAAAAACGGCAGTAAATACCGAAGTGATAATTCCAATCAGTAATGTAACAGCAAACCCTCTTACTGGGCCCGTTCCAAAATACATAAGTATAATCGAAGTCGCAGCAGTTGTTATGTTAGCATCAAATATTGCTGAGAATCCTTTGGAGTAACCTTCCCTTATAGCAACTGCTAAGGCCGAGCCTTTCTTTAGTTCCTCTTTGATTCTCTCAAAAATAATAACGTTCGCATCCACCGCCATACCGATGGTCAACGCAATTCCGGCAATCCCAGGAAGAGTCAACGTAGCTTCCAGTGAAGTCAGAACAGCCAAAATCAAGAACATGTTCAGCCCCAATGCCAAATTGGCAAGTAGCCCAAAAACCTTGTAGTAAAAAAGCATAAAACAAATAACTAGAACACCACCAATCAAAATCGCCTTTTTCCCCTTAGCAATGGAGTCTGCACCTAGTGTTGGTCCAACAGTTCTCTCTTCTAGTTGCTCAAGCTTTGCAGGAAGCGCACCCGCTCGCAGGGCCATTGAAATTGTGCGTGCCTCTTCCATCATAGCTTCGTAGTTCCGACCACCACCAAGGGTGATCCGCCCTCGCCCACCCGGGATTTTACCCTGAATGTTGGGAGCAGAGTAAATGACATCATCTAGTACAATCGCAAGTTGTCGTCCTACATTTTCACCTGTGATTTCAGCAAACTTTCGTGCGCCCTCAGGGTTGAACGTCAATGAAATCTCAGGCTCATTGAACTCACCCATAGCGACAAAAGCATCACGTAAATCATCCCCACCAAGACTTGTTTTTTCTACAAGATATGGCACCTTACCCGTTTCAAGATCTTCTGCATTTTCGGCTCGAGAAAACAAAACCATTTGATTGTCTTTGAGCTTGTCTTTGAGATCTACATTGATTCTCTTTACATACTCTCTATAGGAAGTTTTCTTAATATCATAGTCCCCGGCTTTTTCAGCCTCAGTGATCCACCCACCAAGCTCTGCAGGGTTGTTGTCTTTTGCCACCAACATAAAAGTTAAGCGAGCCGTTCGATTGATCAGCTCTTTTGCCTTTGTGGAATCTTCAATACCAGGAAGTTGAACAAGAATGCGATCATCCCCTTGAGCGGTGATGCTTGGTTCAGCAACACCAAACTCATCAATCCTATTACGAATTGTTTCAATGGCCTGATCCACTGTTCTCTTTTTTAAATCCCCTAGTGAAACTTCGTTCTTCCGAATAGACACAGAGCTTGGGGTATCATCAATAATCAGATAACTTGTCCAGTCCTGCGTGATAAGACGCTTCACCTCATCCACAGAAGAGGTTTGTATCACAATGTCTTCACGAGTCCCAGCTTGCTGTGGAGCAACTGACACAACATTTGCGCCTTGCTCTGTCAGATAATCCTTAAGTGAAACCGCATCACGTTTTGTTTGCTCTTTTATAACCTCACGAACATCAACACCCATTACAAGGTGTAGTCCTCCTTGAATATCAAGCCCATAAACAACAGACTTATTTGAAAGAAAGGAGTCCTCAGGAATTTCGACAAAATTGGGAATAACAGACATTGCACCAAAAACAACAACCAAGAGTATAAAAAACATTCTCCACTTCATATTCATCAGTTGGTCTCCTTTGCGTGACCTGCAATCTGACTTTTCAACACCTTAAATCGAACACCCTCATCCACTTCCAAAGTAATGAACTTATCTGTAAGGCCTTCAACTCGTCCAAGAATTCCACTTGCCGTAAGAACTTGGTCCCCTCTCTTAAGAGCTTCTAAGAACTTCGCATGCTCTTTTCTTTGCTTAGATTGCGGACGAATCAAAAAGAAATAAAATACAGCGAAAATCAATATCCAAGGTACGAATTGTTCAATACCACCTGGTTTTTGCGCTGCCTCTTGTGCATAGGCGATGGACCACAACATATCTATCCTCCAACTCAAATTCAGAGAGCCAAAATTTCATTTTTCATAAGAAGAATCAACGATTAAGTGCCTGAGCTCAAGAGTGCCAAGTGGCGTTAGAAACAAGATTCTTGCCATTTTTTTAAGCAATTTCTACTTTGAAAACCGATCCAAGCAAAAACGCTTGAACTCATCCCACGTTCCTTGAAGGATCTCCTCCCTAATGCGCGACATTAAATTGATATAAAAACTCAGGTTATGGATTGTGTGGAGTCTCGCAGAAAGAATCTCACCAGATGTGAAAAGATGTCTGAGATAGGCTTTGGAGTAGTTCTTACACGTGTAGCACCCACATTCTGGATCCAGAGGATTTGGGTCATTTTTATATTCCGACCTTTTGATCGAGATTTTTCCCTGCCAAGTGTAGAGAGTTCCATTTCTTGCGGTACGAGTTGGCATCACACAATCGAACATATCAATACCAGAATCCACCATAAGCACCAAATCAAGAGGGGTGCCGACCCCCATAAGGTATCGAGGCTTGTCTTTTGGCATTTCAGGTCCAATAACTCTGACAAGGTCATGCATCATTTCAATTGGCTCACCGACACTCAAACCACCTAAAGCATATCCCGGTAGATCCACAGAAGTGATTTGCTCCAGGCTCTTACGTCTTGAGGACTCTTCAAGTCCACCTTGTACAATTCCAAAAAGCAGACTCTCCTTACGTGTCATGGCTTCCTTGGATCGTCTGAGCCACCTTAAGGTTCGTTCCGAGGCTTCACTCACAACTCCAGAAGTCGCAGGGTATGGGGGGCACTCATCAAAAGCCATGATTATATCAGCTCCAAGATCCATTTGGATTTCCATACTTTTCTCAGGAGAAATAAAGTAACTCGCACCATCTATATGACTTTTAAAGTCCACACCCTCATCTGTGATTTTACGAAGCCCACTTAAAGAGAAAACCTGAAAACCACCACTATCTGTCAATATGGGCTGATTCCAATTCATAAACTTGTGTAGACCACCTAGTTCTTTGATCGTTTTCTCACCTGGACGCAAGTGAAGATGGTACGTGTTTCCAAGAATGATTTGAGCACCAAGATCTGTGAGTTCCTCTGGAAGCATCGCTTTAACAGTGGCTTTCGTACCCACAGGCATAAAAACAGGAGTTTTGATTTCTCCGTGTGCAGTTGTAAGAGACGCTGCTCTTGCCTCTCCGCAGGTTTTCTCTACTGAAAATGCACCGATTTCTGACATGCAGTCTAAATAGGACAATATCAGAGGGATGTCTAATCAATCAGAGATTCCTGTTGAATCTATGGATTTTTTTCTTTGAACAGAGCGATAGTTGAGTTCACGCTCAAGACGAAAAAACTCAATACAGGTATGAGGTATCTGTTTTCCATCAACCAGCAAGTTTTCAATTCTTTTTGAGTTATCTCTCCAAGAAGGCCCACTTGGAGTGGCTTGAGAGGAACTCGGATAATAAAAGTGGCTCACAAGTGAAAGCCCTGTCGACTTTTCAAAGTCATTGATAAGAAGTGGGCTCATCACTTTACCATCGATCACTTCTTCAGCAGCAAGAGTTGCCCAATTCCAATAAGTCGGCCAAGAATTATGTTTTTGAGGACAAAGAAAATACTCTGAATACTTCGACCTTGATGAAACAGCAGGGTTGAACTGTCCCTTTTTAAAAATCACACTTTGATAAGAATCTCCAAACCTCTTCTTTGCAGAAGATGAGTTCTGCCCCATCTCCACTCGAGCCCGAACCCCGTATCCAATAGATTTAAATATTTCAGGCCCCAGCTCTCTACACTCAGTTTGATGAGAAAAGCCTGTAGAAATTCCTTCGGCAAATATCAGACGAGTTAAAATTTCAGATTCTGAAAGTTGAACGGATTGTCGTTCAAAAACTTGAGTTGGGACTTCACCCTCAGTACGCTCAAAGCATTTTGGCTCACCAGCCATCACAAAATTTACCAAAAAAAGAAAAGTCATCATAATCCATGATAATTCTATTAACCCAAGCATTCAATCCCAGACCGTCAAATCACCATAGCTGAACAAGCGAAACTGCCTCTCTATAGCCCACTTGTAAGCTGATCGCACTTGATCGACCCCTTTAAAAGCACAAACAAGAGCCAGAAGTGTTGTTTCTGGTTGATGAAAATTGGTCATAAGCACGTCCACAATTTGAAACTTATGGCCAGGAAGTATTTTAAGGAAGGTCTCCCCTTCAAAAGCTCTGTCACTTTCGCTCAAATACCCTTTTGAAATCGACTCGACAGCCCGACAAGCCGTTGTTCCTAAAACCCAAACACGCCCACCCTTTGCCTTTGTCTCTTGAATTTGATTCCAAGACTCTTTGCTTAAAGAACACCACTCACCGTGCATATCAAAGTCTTCAAGGTCCTCTGTATCGACAGGAAGATATGTTCCAAGTCCCACATGAAGAGTCACAAAACACACATGGACTCCTTGATCTCGTAGATTCTGAATATCTTCTTTTTTAAAATGAAGACTTGCTGTTGGAGCCGCGCTACTTCCGCTCACCTCTGACCATACAGGTTGGTACCAAGAGTTGTCTTCTCCTTGCGTATGTCCCGTTTTTCTCTGACTTCGAATATAGGGAGGAAGGGGCATCTCCCCATACCTCTCAAAGTACTCGAGGCCAACAGATTTGTTCACACTTGCCACCTGCGGACGTCCTCGTTCTGTAATGGTGAGGAAGACGCCTTCAGGCAATTTGACTTCTTGAGTTCCAATTTTTCTTGCCGGAGACAGAACTTCCCACTTTTTTTCACCCAATTCTTTTGCAAAAAGAATTTCCACCTCTTCACCGTTTGACAACCTCCCAAACACTCGGCGTTTTTCAACTTTTGAATTATTTAGAACAAGACAGTCTCCTGGTTGTATTTTCTCCAATGTTTCAGAGAGAGTGATTTCTTCTGGATGATCTTTAACAAACATCACTCGGGTGGGGCGTGCTGGTGCATCAGCAACGAGTTCTTCTGGGTAATCAAATTTCAATTCCGATTTTTTCATAAGAGTCCTCAAAAAAACTTAAGTTCTTTGTTCGGACCAAGATACATATTTGGAGTAAAATAAATATCTCCTTCAGACTTCCAAATATTTGCACTTTCATGGTCAAAAGAAATCAAGTCCAAACGAATCCTCAGCATGTCTGGCGGATCTTTTGGAAAAGGGTTGTCTTTTAAGAGATCTAACACAGATTCATTTCCCAGTAATAAGTTTCGAGAAAATCTTTGTAACCATGGAGTTTGCTCAAATCTTCTTAAGGCCGCAAACCAAATTTGCCAATCTAGACGAGGATGATAAGGAGCCACAAAATGCAAATCATCCCCTAGAGAATTCACTTTATATTTAAAACTGTAACTCTTCCAAATTTTGCCATCATTGCTTCCTTCAACGATCAACTCTAGACGTTTTGTTGTCATAATAGCAAACAACCCATAGCTATTCACAATATGTGCATTCTCAGTCATTGCATTGAATTGCTTAAGTCGATGAGGAATCAGGTCTACTGAGAATAGTGGCATCATGATACGCGCCAACCCCAAATAAAATACCACTCCCCCACAAGCCCACAGGCCCTTATTCCAAAAAAGCCCTAGCATTTTGGGCATCCTAAGTCTTGGTAGTCGTACCCGAAGTCCCAGAAAATTGAAGTTTCGAAGAATGGAATCGTTGAGAAGAGCAAGACAAAGCACACATGTAAGAAAGTTGAAAAACGCGTAGTTTCCAGAAAGAACCAACATTAACTGAAAAGACACAAATATGTAAAATGCAAGCATACGGAGTCGAGTTCCTAAAAAAATAAAAAATGGAACTATCAATTCAACAAAGAAAACAAGTCCCACTGCTAGCTTATCTATCCACTCAGGCAGTTTATCTAAATAATAACTCAGTGGATTTGGAAGAGGCTGTGTCCAATAATGAAAGTTCAGAGCTGTCCACTCAGACCACCTTGGATCTTCACTAATAACTTTCACAAGCCCTGAGGAGAACATAAGACGAAACAACAAAAATCTATACAGAAACACTATTCCATTTGAATTTGGACGCCAGAAAATTGCAAGCACTCCCATTTCAAGTAAAAGTGCATCCCACTGAAATCGCAAAAATGGTCCGCCAAACTGTGCAACACTCAAATAAGCGACCCACAAGAAAAGTGCGATCAAAGATTCATAGATACCCAAAAGACCTAGAATTGAAAATACAATCCCAAAAGCCATCAATGACACAAGCATCACATCTGTTGGTGATGCCCATACAAGTGAAGGTTTCCATAAATACTTCGTTACACTTTCAATATTCTTAAAATCTTGGACTTGTTCGGTTATTGGGACAATTCCATTTTCCCCAACAAGACCTGGCACCTGTCCCCAAAGCGACAAGAACGAAATGAGATAAGTCAGAAATAGTCCTTTTAGAAAAAGTTTTCTTGTGATGCAAAATCGCGGTTTACGAACATCCTTTCCAACAAAAATACGGGTGAGCTTTGAAAACACATATCGTCTTTTTGCAACAAAGCGGTAGCAGAATTCTAGAAGATTCGACAGGAAAGGGATTTTGGAATAAAGTCTCCAGGGCCATTTTCGCTCCGAAAGAAAGAGTGCTCGAAATAAGGCACCTGCTCCTTGAAAAACCCTCTTCTCTTCCTCAATAAAAAATATTGCTTTGGAAAACTCACTTCTTGGGATCTCTGAAAACCTATCGTCCAACTCTTGATATGCTATGACTTCGATGTCTTCAACCAAGTCTTCTCGCCATCTCTCAATCCAAATACGACAGAAATGGCAGTTTCCATCAAATATGAGGGTGTGATTCTTAGCTGACATCAGAAAACCTCAGTTGCATCGGCTTGAAATAGGATAACTCTTGAAAAACTTGAATCACTCTTTCTGCCTCACTCAGTTGACCTGTTAAAACTTGTCTGACATATGTTTTCCCATGGATACCATTCAAATTGTGGACCTTAAAGCAGAATCTCGCAAGTGGTTGCAATACCTTTTTGATAACCTCAAACCATCTCAAAGAGATTGGATTGGACTTTACTGGAAAGAAACCTATCTCTTACCAAACTCCTCATCTGAAGATTTAGTTGTGGGAGAGTTCATTGGCCCCGAAACACCACACAAAAGAATCACTCCCGGAAATGGTCTCTGTAGTCTTGCCGTTGAAAAAGCTCAAACCGTAAACGAACCAAACGTGAAATCCAACACTCTCTTTTTGGCCTGCAGCACAAACACTGAAAGTGAGATCGTCATTCCTTTAATGAACTCGAAGGGCCTTATTGTCGGTGAGCTTGACATTGATTCCAATATTCAAAATGCATTTGATTCACAAACACAAAAGTGGCTTGAGGAAGAATGTGAAAAGTTTGGGAAGCGCCTTCCCTAAACCAGTGGGTCTGATGGATCTTTAGAACGAATGAGCTCGCCTTTTTTCTCCATTTCAAGGGCAATTTCAACAATCTTTGCTTGAATTTTTTCAACGTCAGAAAGTTTTTTTGGACCAATTGAAAGAGCCTCTTCTTTTAAAGCTTTTCCAGCTCGCTCGCTCATTTGAGCATAAATCGCCTCTTTCACTTCATCACTTGCTGTCTTAAATGCCAAAGCCCATTCCTCATATTTGAATTTGGCAATCAAACCCTGAAGACCTTTGGGATTGATGTTTTGGAGATCTTCAAAGACAAACATATTTTTTAAAATGGCAGAAACCAATTCTGGATTTTCAGAAGCTATATTTTTAAGAATCGACTTATAGGTTGTTGAGTCGACATTCTGTAAAGCCTCAACAGCATTCTTAATTCCGGGAAACTTCTTTGCCTTTGACATCAGGGCCTCTCTAGCAAACTTATCGGACCTTTGAAGAGAAGCCTCAACCTTCTCTCCGTTTTATTTTGATACAAAAAAGTGTCCAGGAAACCTAGGTAGATTCTTGTGCCCTTTTCTTACGTTCTTTTTTCTTCTGACGCTCAACTGCCGTATCGTAAATCACTTCACCCCCACGGATGACAGTAATATCTCCTTTCTTCTCGTAGATACGAATTAAATCAATCGGTGGAAGTTGAACTCCAAAACGCTCTTCCAGGCTTGTCTGAAGCTCAGGAAGCTTCGCACATCGTGTAAGGGTATTTTGACGATCTGTCATTAGGGATTTGCGCAGTGTTTGATGCATCTCACGTTTGGTTGCATTTCTCAAATGAGCTTTTTGATTTTTTGGCAAACAGTAACTTTCTGCCGTACGCAAATATCCCAAAATGTACTGCTTTAAGACTTTTTCTCGAAACTCACTATATTCAGAAGTAAGACCTTTTGTTAAACTAAAGCCCACTTTCCAATGCTTTCTATCTGTAAAGTCCACCCAATGATCGGCATACTGATCCGCAACAATCCTCTGTCTTTCGCGTGTGTCGTACATAAAGGCCCCACCTTCTGTGATTGCATTAAATACAGAACTGAATCCATTTCGAAACGCAAAAGTCACTTCATTTCCAAGCCCTCTTGCAAGCTCAATGGGGTGAAGGTTAATCCCACCTGTTAAATATCTCCCATCATCTAAAATACCTGGTTCAAAAACATAAGGGTCAGAAACACCTGTCCTGATTGCAATACCAAAAGTCTGATCCGATCTTACAACTGTATCCACTTCCACAGCACTTTCTGGAAAGAGTATTCCTATTGGAGACTTGTAGCCTCTAAGAAGTGTTGCTGTTTCTGGGTCTGTGAAAAGTGTTTCTTGATAGTATTTTGTTCCATCATGCCTCTTCCCCTTTATGGTTTCAGGAGTCAGTTCTGTCCGCGCGGCAAGTGTTATGTAACGTATCCCATCTGCTCCAACCATTGCCCCGTCGATTTCACTTGGAACTGCATTTTGAGGAAGAACAGCCATTTTGTGTGGAAAGTAATTTTGAACGCTTTTTCTAATACCCCATTTTCTCAAAAAAGATTGAAAGGCAATTCGAAGATATTTCATCTTCCCCATCTCCACCCCTTCTTCTTGAGCCACTCTATATGGAGCTAAAAGAAATTGATGAAGTTCAGGTGAGGTCAAAAATGCCAGTCGCTCTTCACGATCAGGAAAAGCTTGGTGAATCGCAGTGGTCACACTTCCACCACAGGTTCCAATTATAAGATCCGGCTTTTTACCTTGATCTATGGCAGCATCCAACATTCCAATGTGGATTCCAAAGTCCAAACCAATTCCATTAAATACCATGACATGATCAAAGGATTTTGGCGCGCCACCTTCCCAAAATTGATTCAACGACTCAGACCCCTTTCCCACAACCGGACTGCAGAGAAGGAGAAGTACAAAAAACAGAGGTACAAGTTTATGTTTCAATGACATTTTGGCTCCGGGGCACAAGGTAAATTGATAGATAAAGACTATTCAAGATTGAGGCCGAGCTTATACTCAACCTCTCCCAAATGAACTCTGAAACTTGGGATATTTTTCATAGCACTAGGAATAAGTGTTAAAAGACCCTCCTTCAAATCGACTTTCGGATCTTGGCGCAGAGTTAAGCTGAAGGTGTTTTATTTTGTCTGTTGGAGAAGCTCTTTACAGTGACGAGATTTCTGTCAAATTTTTGAGAAAACAAAAGAGCGCGCTAGCCCTTTAGAAGTCGTTTGAGCATTTCAAAAGGATAGCTCATACTTGACATGACCTTTAAAGGATCCATTCGGTTTAATACCCATTCACGCACAAACGCAAACTCAACTTCAGATTCTAAAAAATGATCTTTCTTAAAAATCTTCCATTCAACAGGAAGGTTGGCCTTTAAAAGCCTAGCAACACAATCCTCTGTTTCTTGAATTGGCAGAGCCAAATCCTCGCTCCCATGAGTGATAAGCCAATGTTGATGAAATGCATGAGGTCGAACTCGTTTCAACCAATTCTCGAAAAAATAAACATAGCCACTTATAGAAATAAACCCACCAAAGAGCTCATCCCGAGTCATAGCCAATTCACTCGTCATAAGTGCACCCTGTGAATGACCTAAGATAAATATATTTTCTGAATCCCAGCCCATTTCGTTGAGCTCTATAATCAGATTTTCAAGATAAAGTGCAGAACGTTGGATGCCCTTAGCTTGCCTTGGAGGAAAGCCATACCATGTAAATCCTCCCGCATACGAGCGAGGTGCATCGACAACAACATAGTTCATTCCAGGAATTTTTAATTCAAGATCAAACTCTGAAAAAGAGGAGGAACTATCCCCCCTTCCATGAAGAACAATCATAAGGTATGGACTTGCAACTCCACGCTGAAATCGCCTTGCAGGTATAAATTTATAATTTAGAGATTTCATAGATTTAGAGCGATTCATCCAAGTAGTTTACCATAATCTGAACGAGGTCCAAATAGGACTTTTCATTTTCAGTAAAGGCTTTATAAGTGCCTAGATTTTGGACATCCGCTTGCCTCAAAATGAGCTTCAAATTGCCAAAAAATAGAGTGCCATATCAAGACATTTCCCCTAGGTTCTTGAGCCTATGTTAAAAGCCGAAATCAAAAAAACCATGACCCTCGCCGCCCCGATCGTTCTCGGCCAATTGGGACATGTCCTCATGGGGATTGTTGACTCTGTGATGGTCGGACGCCTAGGTGGCGCCCCCCTGGCCGCAGCCTCATTTGTGACAAATATCATGTCCATTCCAATGGTGCTCAGTATGGGACTTGCTACAGCCATATCAGTAAGAGCCTCTCATGCCCATGGAGCAAAAAACACCAAAGAATGCTCTCAG
>JAUICD010000084.1 GCA_030427965.1 Bdellovibrionia bacterium | reverse complement strand
AATTCCTCCTTTTTCCCCTTATAGAGATTGATCTGGCACGTTTTCATCAAATCACTGTCAAATAGATATTTTGTAAGCTCTGGAGGGCTATCAATATTTGATGAATAAATCCATAGATCTCTACTGCTTGAAAGCCGATTTGATCCCTTTAGATTTACTTTTTCTATATGAGGTTTAGATTGGCCATTTAGGTAAATTTTATTCAAGATAGACTCATCATTTTTGTAATCAGCCAAAGTCATATATGCGATACCCTCATTATCTCGCAAAATAGTTCCAGAAGCTTCTATGTCAAATGTGGTTATTGCAATGGAATCTTGAACTTCTAATTTTGGATTTATCCAGTAGATATTTTCAAAACCATTTTTATCTGAAACAAAATAAAAATTATCATCTGTGATATCCCTCGATAGCGCACTCACATAGGAGCTTTCAGACTGCTCATTTAAGAGCTTTTTGTACTCTCCGGAATCTAAAGATATTTTTATTAAATTTTGTTTTTTCCTTTGATTTTGCCAATCAACACTCACAATTATGAAATTATTCTTCTCATCAAATGCAACATCAGACCAGGAAAGTCGGTATTCCCAATCAAAGTCGTTACAAATTTCATTGATTACTCCACTCTCCATGTCCATTAAAAACAAACGAGTAAAGTACTTTCCTTTTTCTTTTTTATACCTATCTCCAAAAACCAATTTCCCAAAGTTTTTATCAAATCCATAGACCCCACAATATGTTGTCTCAGTAACCTGGGAGAACTTTTTTGAACTCAGATTCACAGAGTAGATGTTGTAGTTTTCCTTGTTGTCATCATCTGAGATTAAATACAGCTTATTATTCTCTGAATTGAACCGAATCGGCCTATAGCTTCGTTTTGAAAAGTCCTCATCACAAATAGAGTACGAATCCTCTAAATTTTGCGATTTGTCTAAATCTAAAAATTGCAATTTTTTTTCACTTCCGAGTTCTTTCAGAAAGAATAAGAAGTTTGTACCCTCCGGAATATACGTTACCGAGTATGGAAATGCGTCTAAGTACTTTTCTACCATTTATAAAACTCCTCAATATTTGATATTTTGATATCCTGCTCAAACTATCCCATCAATAATTTTTATTTCGAAAGGCCTCTCCAAAGATTTTTTCCACTTTGAGAAAAAGGTAGAGCCGAACACTCTCGGCCCTACCAAAACTTAAACACGGCAGCCGTTTCCTAGGTTATGACGCCAGCCAAATGCCAGCCAAGATCCAGCCAAACCATGTGATTATGCGTGACGTAAAGTGATTCGCGCGTTATTCAAATCGAACCTATGACGTTTAGAATCCTCGAATGTTATTGATAAGTTAAAAATTTTTAGAATTTATTTTTTATGAGTGACCCGACACTTGGGTAACACTTTGTACCGGACACATAGGTTACACTTTTTGGCATAGGAGGAAAGTCTTATGCCCTGGAAGGAGTGTAGCGTCATGGATGAAAAGTTGAAGTTTATCGTACGGTTACTGGATGGCGAGCCAATGTCTCAGTTGTGTAGAGAGTTTGGGATCTCAAGGAAAACTGGCTATAAAATATGGGACAGATACAAAGAATGTGGAATAGAGGGGCTGCCTCCTCAATCAACAAAACCCTACAAGAATGCCAATAAACTGCCCATACAAGTTGAGACTCTCATTGTCCAAACTAAGAATGACAAGCCCAACTGGGGAGCTCGGAAAATAAGAGAGCGCCTCAAAAGGAAGTATCCAAACATTAAACTTCCAGCAAATAGCACCATCCATGCTGTTTTAGACCGCAATGGCCTGGTGAATGTAAGAAAAAAGCGAAGGTATAAGGCTGAAGGCACAAAGCTGTCTTATGCCAATCAGCCTAACGAGCTTTGGTGCGCCGACTACAAGGGTGAATTTTTAATGGGCAATAAAACTTATTGCTACCCTCTCACAATCACTGATTATAGCTCTAGGTATTTGCTGAGTTGTGAAGCTCTTGAAACCACCAAAGAACCCTATGCGTTTACAGTTTTTGAGAGAGCATTTAAGGAGTATGGACTCCCAACAGCTATTCGAACGGATAATGGGAATCCTTTTTCCAATGTTCAAGCCATGTTTGGGCTGAGTCGCCTGTCTGTCTGGTGGCTACGACTTGGCATTAGAATCGAGAGAACGGCCCCTGGTTGCCCACAGCAAAATGGACGGCACGAAAGGATGCATCGAACACTCAAACAAGAAGCGACAAAGCCAGCAGGAGCCAACCTCCTCCAGCAACAAGAAAAATTTGATCACTTCATTCATGAATACAACCATGACAGGCCTCATGAAGCTTTGGGCATGAAATACCCAGGAGAGATTTACCGACCCTCTCGGCGAATATACGAAGGACTTCCAGATATAGAATACCCCATGCACGACAGAACAATCACAGTCACACACTGTGGTCGCATCTGCATGAACAGACGAAAGATCAATTTTAGTCGGGTATTTGCCGGTCAGGATGTAGGAGTTCGACAAGTTGATGATAAGATCTGGCTAGTAAGTTTTATGGATTACGATTTAGGGTACTTTGATGAGGAAACAAACAGGGTTGAACCTGGAGAAAACCCATTTGGAGCAAAAGTGTTACCCATGTGATCGGAACAATCTGTAACCTAGGTGTCCGGTATATACCGTGCAAAAATGGTCGGCCCGAATACCCACCAGTAAATTCAATAAGTTAAACACTATTGGCAGGGAATGGCAGGGTTACTGCCGATTCCGAGCCAAATCAATTACGCTACCAGACTGCGGAACGATCAGGTTTAGCTTATCTGTCTGCCCCTGCATCTCAATTCCTGATGAGCGAAAATACTCATCTGTGGTACTGAGCTTGCCGTGACCGACATTGGCTTTGACAATACCTGTCGGAACGCCGTCAATCAATGCCAAAGTGATGTGAGTTGCCCTCAATTGGTGGAATGTAACCTCTTTTATTCCGATTTCTTGGCAAAACTCCCTTGTTACCGCTGCTTGCTCACCCCGTTTCCAGCGAGAGCAGTCTGTTTCGATAATAAAGTCCGTCTTTGCTTTGAGCTTGTACTCTTTCAAAATCGGAACCAAATAAGATGGAATTGCCACAACCCGATCCACAGAACTTTTGGTTTTTTCAACCAATCCTTCATGGGGAATCAATTGCCGTTGAATGTGAACCAAACGATTCTTAAAATCCACATCCATCCACTTGAGTCCAGCCAACTCACTTCGTCTCAACCCAAGAGTCAGTGCTAAAAGCCAAATGAAATAAAATTCGTGACCTCTTTGAAAGGCTTCCTTCAAGAAATAGTTTGCCTCGCTATGAGTAAATGCCAACTTCTTCTTTTTGGGCAGCTTTCGATTCTTGCAATTGAAAAAGGGGTTGTATTTGAGAACCCCAGAATCAACTGCATAGGTAAAGATGCACTTTATTTCTTTTAAAATATGTCGAGTTAATGACCGACTAGCGATCCCATTGCTTTCTAGAGCATCAAGCTCATTGTGAGCAAAGTTTGGAGTAATCAAATCGAGGTGCAAATCTTCCCAATGTTTCAAGTGCTTTAAGCGTCCTATCTTTGTCAGAACAACTTTAGGACTTAGACCCGTTGGGTTTTGCTCACTCCGAACTTTTAATTTCAGCTCGGAGTGATATTTCTCTAAAAGACTTCTCCAATTCTTAACAGACAAATCATCTGGCTTTTGATTGCGACATTGGTTCCAAAGCTCTTTATAAATTTTTTCAGCTTTCGGTAAAGAAGGAATCCCTCTCTTTTTGCCTTGCTGTCTACGACCAGTGTATTTATTGATCGCCTCAGCCGTGACAAGATAAAGTTTTTTCTTCTTTCCGTTCTCCTGTTTAAAATAAGAATAAATTCCCATCTTAATGACCTCCTTTCAGAAGACCATCAAGATCACATTTTCTAAACCGGAGGCTTTTACCTAATAACCTATAAGCCTTGACCCGTCCTTGATAAACCCAGTTCCTAATTTGTTTGGGAGTGGTTCTCAAGTATGCCGCTGCCTCTTTCGTGTTTAACCATATTGAATTGTCAAAGAGCCCATCTCCAATTGGAGAGTGCTTACCCATCAGTAAGCTCACCTATAAATATAAAATTAGATCGGGATGGGATCAATAAATATTGACCCCACCCAGTTAAATAAAATGCACTCTGGTAAAGACTTTTAAGCGATTTCAAAGTCATTCTAAAGCCCCCTCACCAGAGACATTTTGAGCCTTTATTCTTGGCTTTGACGGCTTTCTTTTTTTACTCTTGGGAGCGAGGTCATCAATTTTTGAAACAAGCTCTATAAACTCGTCTGGAGTCTTCGCCTGTTTGCTTGCCCACGCCAGATAACTCTTCTTGTCAAAAAGATCAGCCTCAAGTCGCTTCTTTTCCCTTTCAAAATACTTGTCGCAAAAACTCACCAAAATTGCACCCGCAACTTTCGATGGGGTAAGGTTTAAGTGGGAACCCTCCTTTTCGAGAGTTCCTATCATTTCATTTAGTTTTTCTTTTCCTAATCCGTCCAAATACAATCGCCCAGACTTGGTTGGCTTTCTCATTGTCGCTTTTTTCTTTTTGGACTACCGATATTGAATTGAGGATTTCCAATAATAGACCAAACCTTGTGCCCTTGAATAAGCTTTCTGCCATCGTCTGCTGTGTGAGTCTCAACATAATCCTCGCGCACCTGTGGCGAAGAGACAAAGGTATCAAACTTTTTCAAATCAATATTGTCAAAGCCCGTTGATATTCCATGCGATTCCAAATTGAAAAGAGTCTCGCGCCGAACTTGGCTCTCTTTTTTATCAATCACCTTATGTATTATATATCCTGTGATACCACCCACGATTGCACCAATGCCAGCTCCTCTCAAAGTGACTTGTTGATGGTCGTTGGTTGCCATTGCTGATGCAGTCGCAGCACCCATAGCTGCACCTGTCCCTGCACCCAAGAATGTTGATCGTTCTACACTTGCACACCCAAAATTTCCCAAAATAATGACACACAATATGGTTCTCGTAACTTTACTAATCTTGCACCTCCTTATAGGTCTACTGACTTTCACTCAGATTTATGTCTAAAAATTCAAATCTGAGTAAAATTAACGAGTTATCAAAACTAAAGACATTTTTGACTGTTGTTTGAGACAACATCTTAAACAACAGCTTGTGAAATACAGAAAATAGAAAAACAACCTTCACTGATGGTCCCTCAGTGGA
>JAUICD010000033.1 GCA_030427965.1 Bdellovibrionia bacterium | reverse complement strand
CCGAGTCGCATCCGCAGAATATGCCTGGCACCTAAACAGATGTGAGCAAAAATTGTCCTTCCTCTCAACTCACCTGTTTATCAGCGCTATATCCCCCCTTATTTCCATAGTTTGGGCATAGATCTTGAACTAAATCGTGTAGGTGCTGAGTCGAATCAGCAGGATATGCCTGGCACCTACAAAACCTACTCTGGATCAAAGGACACGCTATGATCAAACTATGGATTCTACTTTTAACCCTAATGAGTTCCACGCAGTTGGCCCTTGCTGGTGGCGTTTGCCTTATGGCAGGAGAAGAGAAGACTCACAGAGCGGTCGAAATAGCCACAGAGCAGACTCAAGACATCTACGAACTTGCAGTCAAGATCATGGTTGCTGAAGGTTCAAGAGAGCTCACAGAAAACCACATTATGGCAGCTTCACTTATCCGAATCGAAGGCGGCCACAGTATGGCTAGTGGTACAATGACAGGCGTCCTTGAATCTCTTGGAATCTATCATCATGTGACAACTTATTTGAGAGAGAATATGTCGATGATTCGAGGAGAGGCGGGTGAGGTCAGTCTAGATAAATCTCAAGGCAACAAACCCGTGAGTGCAAAGGATGTGGAAATCTCTGAAGGACTGAAAGAAATTTTAGATATTGCTCAAGAGCAAACAAAATATGACAACGCTTATGCGGATAGAAATGGGACTCCGGGGATTCAATCCTCACACTTCATCGGCCCCGAGCACATTCTTTTGGCAATGGTTGAGGCAAGTTCAAATTTGGGTCGATTGATATCAGGTCATCTTTCAAAAGGAATCACAGGAAGTCGTAGTAAAGTGAAAGAGCGTGTGATGGAGGCTGTTCAAAAAGAACGCGGGGATCACAAAAAAGGCACCAACTCAGCAAGGGCTCATGAGTACTATACGGGAAGAGCAGTCGCCTATAAGAGTTTTTCTCAGCGTGATGGAAAGCTTGCTCAATTTGATTCAATTCTAAAAAATATTTCAGAAAGAGTTCGAGAGAAGATCAAGGAAACACCAGAAGCTGCACTGAGAGATGGCGAAATGGTGATTCGAGAAGAATTTCTTGAGGTTGTTCTAAGGCACTTAACATCTAGAGGAAAGAAGAACAGCGTTCATATTACACGTGATCTTGGAGCTGGTGGAAAATCTTTTTTAGAAAGTCTTGTTCAAGCAGTTGAGAGATACAAAGCTGGAGAGTGGACTCCTCAGAAGGAAAGCGTCAGACAGATGCTGGATAAGTTTACGGAAGTGGAGTTTTTGGAACTAAATCCCAATTCCATTATGGCGGGAACAAAGTATCGAGGTGAACTTGAAGCACGTTTAGAGCAAATGACCAAAACTCTTAAAGAAGCAGGTGGCAAATACAAACTTATAGTGCGAGATCTGGGAATATTTTTAAAAACAGGTGGTGACAAAGAGAATCCAGGTATTGCAGACAAGTTGATGCGAATGCTTGAAGATGCACAAAGAGATCCTGAGTCAGGTATCCAAATGATTGCTTTAAGCAACAAAACTCAGGCCAGAAAGCTGACCGACAATCCCTTTGTGAATACTATGGAAAGAGTGGAGCTCAAAGCTCCTACGGCTAAAGAGTTAACGGGAATTGCGAAAATAAAGTTAAATGAAGCACTCAGAGATATGTCGATTGATAGTATTCAAAATCGAGAAGAATTCTTAGAGATCGTAGTTGATGTGGCTGAAAGCTATCCTTCTGTTGGTCCAGGGCTTTTAGGAAAACTGGAGTTGATGTTTGAAACTGTGGTTATGCTCAATGACCGTATGATTGAAAGTGGAGCCAAGGAGTCTGTAGTTGAAATCACAAGACATGATGTAGAAAGAGCCGCCTCAGAGAGAAAGCTGGGAGGAGCACGTGTAGGAAATTACCGCTCCCTAGCTTTTCGACGTTTCTTGAAAAATGTAAAAGACAATTTAGCTAAAAATGTCTTTGGTATAGACACGATTGTTGAAAAATTTGCGACTCTCTTTGTGGGTGGAATGATGGGAGCTCGTGAAGCGGGACAAACAAGAGGAAATATTCTTTTTGTAGGTCCATCAGGAAACGGTAAAACCGAAACGGCAAGGCAGACCATGTCGACTGAGAGTATGGCAAAAGAGCTTGCAGACAACTTGGATGTTGGATTTACAAAGATCGAAGGGCAACAGCTGACACGTGAAAGACTAGAAGGAAGTCGTGACTCTAAAATAGATCTTGTGAGTGAAGTTCATGAAAAACCATTTCGAATTGTGTTCATTGATGAAGTGAACTTAGGTACAAGAGAGGCCCTTGAACTGCTTGAGACCATTTTTGACAAAGGTCGCCTTGAAAACCATGATGGAAGTAAGGTCGCCTCTTTTGAAAACACATTTTTTATTATGGCTATCAATCATGAATCTGCGATTGAAGTGATGCGGACATATGGCTATACAGAAGGTACGTTTAAAAAATCTGAACCGATCAAAGAGTTGACTCAAGAAGAATTGACGGAGCGAATGGCAAACCCTCATTTTCCAGAAGGACTTGTGCAGCTTTCTCCACGTGGTCAAATTGAAATGACAAAGGCCTTGGAAACGACACTGCGTCCGGCATTTTTAGGGCGAACAGAACAAATTCTTACGGGATTTGTGGGAGCAAAAACGCTAGGACGAATTGTAGAAGGTTTTGTTTCAAAAAGAAATTACCAATTTGAAAAGGATAGTAATTCCATTGTGACTCTTACAGATGCTGGAAGAGAGGCTATTGTCAACGAAGCCATGAATCCAGGAAACCGTTCTCAAGGTGCGCGTATTCCACGAAAACGTATTGATGAACTCTTGGCTCGTGAGCAAGAGCGATTTTTAGAAAATGATGCCAATTACAATGATGATGGACAGATGATCACTCACTGGGAACTTAGAATTGATGGAAATGAGGATGGGTATTTTGTAACCCCGATAAGAAGAAAAATTGAGGACATAGTATCTGAATGATTTATAGACTTGTTCTTTCATTTTTGATTGCATTTCAGTTTGCCACATCAACTGCGATTTCATCTGAAGGAAAAGACGGCAGCGATGTTATAGAGAAGACCATTCACCACACGGTGGATGGCGATGTTCAGTCTGTCACTGAAACCAAAAGAGGTTGGGTGATTGAGGGTGACGTTGCTGAAGGTGTAGACCGTGTGACAATTGAAAGAGCATCGCAGTCAGAGCTTAATATTGCAAAATCTCGAAATCTTAGAGAACGCATGAAGCGCTATATAGAAGGTGTAAGAGCAGGCACACGTGCAACAGGAAAGCATGTTGTGGAAACAGCAGCTCGTCTTCCTGTTGAGGCTGCTGTATTTTATGCCGCGATTGGTGCTCTGAGCATGTATCAGTGTTCTATTCAAATAAAAGATAACCCATCTGCATGTGAAGACTTTGCTACGCAATTGATGGATCCACTTGGTTACATGTCCTTTTTTATGTTTGTTTTAACTAGTGGAAGTGTAGATAAAGTTGCAAGGCTTGGTGGGTGGTTGAGTGAGAAAAGCACAGCGACTCGAAAAATACTCTTCCAATCTCTTGGAATGGCAGCAGGTCTTATGGCTTCAGAGATTTCATTTGAATTTATGCATGATCCAAATGTACAGAAAATAGTAAAGTACAATGTTTCAGGAAGAGGGCTTTCCAATACGCCTATTGACAAAGAAAACTATGACAAAGCATTTGATTCCGCAACAGAAAAATGGCTCAACCCCTCAAGTCTTGGCGCCTACGCTCCTAAAATTTCCTCACTTGTTGGATCGTTTATTGGTTTAGCAGGAGCAAAGATTCTGATTGCAAAGCTCATGAAATCAGCAGCCATTCGAACTGCGGGTCGGCTTGGAGCAAAGGGAGCTTTTTGGGGAATCAAGAAATCAGCACAAGTTTTTAGTAGGTACGGAACTCAGGAAGCGGCTAAGAAAGCTGTTGAAAAAACAACCCGTCATGTTGTTGTTACAGGACTTTGTTATCTCTACACATGGGGGCCGAAACTCCGGTATGCCAACGTTCTTTTTGCAGTTGGAGATCTTGCGCTTATGATAGCGTTGGATCACTGGATTGCTAAGTATACAAATCGATATTATCTTCTTGAAGACACTGCGATGAAGCTCAGATATCATGAGTCTGCTATTCTAGATCATTTGAGCAAGCTTCATTCTGGTTCTAGAGAAAAAAGCGAGCAAATCAAAGGAAAACTAAGGCAGTTTTTGTATAGAGACTTGTTAGGCAAATCAAGTGATTCCAATCGACTTGATATAATGGATGATTTGGGTCTTTATGATCTCAATCAAAACGGACTTCTTTTTCAAAATTCAATTGAAAACTCAAGGTTTGGAAATGAAGACAAAGCTTTCGGTTACGCCATCAATACACATATCACAGAACATAAGGCCAATATGGCTCTTTATAGAGATGCGCTCTCAAGTGTTTATCAAAATGTTCAAATGTCTTGGGATAGGTTTTTTGGGCCATTTGAAAAAGATCTTGAATCAGCAAGACGGTTTTACAAAATGATAATTGAAGCACGTGGAGAGGTGGATTTTTCAAATCGCACAAAAGATGAACTGAAAGCCATTTTAGATGCTGTGTTTTTTAATGTTTATACACTGACTGAAGCTGCAAAAGTGAATCCCAATCTACTTTTTGCTCAAGTCAAAGCCGCTTCTTATGGTCTGAGTCCCAAATTTGTACGAGGAGATTTTATTGAAGGTATAGATCGCACACGAGCCAATCCAAAAGCAAAAAAGAAATTTGAAGAAGTATGGGTCAAGAATTTGAATACTTTAAATTCTAAGCTTTTTTCAACACTGTCTCGAGGGTCAAGGGAACCGACTGAAGAAACTCAGCTTTACACAAGATATTTCAATGCAGGTTTTTTGATTACAGACTTTAATAAAAATCAAAAATATGATTATCAATTGAAAACCAAAGCCGTTGAAATGGGACTGGATGTCTCCTTTGTTTCAAGTCTAGAGCGCCCGAACTTAGAGATTGTTATTGACTTTCTAGAATCCAAACCCTCTTGGGATCAGCCAATATATGTTCTTGGATTCAATTTATCTATGGATTCTGATAAGATTACAAAAAACTTTGTTATGAAGATGAGCCCCGAAGTTCTTGTGAGTGAAATTGGTGGTGAACAAGTTGTTGAATCTCACATGCTGGACAAAGTTGATGATGCACTTGTTGATATGGAAAACACACGGCCTGGCGTTGTGGCTGAGGGTCGGGACTATTATGATCGCAGACTTGGTGGCCCGATTTTATCTGAAAATGGAATTCAGTTTGATAACCAATTAGAGAAAATGCTCTCAGATTTTGTTTGTGCAAATGATCAAGGTGGTTGGAAGAATAAAATGACACAGCGTCGAGGCTTTTCTCTTTTTCAAGGGCATTTGGAGTTCAATCCACCTCGTATGTATTCCACTCGACCAAACCTGTGTCAAAAAATCAAAGGCGTACATGACAAAGTGACTGTTCAGGTGGATGGAAGAGAACAGACTTATTCAGGTTTATTGGATTACATGAGTAAAAAAATCTTTATTAAAAGTGGCTTTGATGCTTATTGGGCTTCAAAAGTGGAGTCTGTTGTAACAGATGTTTGGGCGAGTTTTATGATCAAACAGAATCAGGCTTTGTATGAAGAGGCCTCTCAAATTTTTGATAACCCGACATATGGCCATTTCTTATCTTTAAAAGATATCAAGATAGGAGGCTTTGGTCTCCCTCTGAGTTTCAATATTTTTCATCCTGTTTTAGAGAAGAAAACAGACAGTATTATTGGGCAAAAGAAATATGCAAACGGAGTTGTTGGGATTACAGTGCAAACTGTGGAGTACTATGCTGATCTTATTCGAATTGGAATCCCCAAGATGATTGCAGAAGATCGAATCAACAGAATAGATGAGTATCTCAATCATATCAGCTATCTGTCTTCTTACCCTGGGGGACGCTTTGCAAAAGTTCGAGATGAGTATGCTCGAAAATTAGATAGAGTTTTGGATACAGCAGTTGAAAGTGGTGCTGTGGCTGCAAGTGAGCGCAATCAAGAAGATCTTTTTCGCGATTACAATTTGTTGATAGGAACATATATCAAAGATTTGAGAATGGAACTTGCTCATATGGTGGATGTCCACTGGCAAGGACAAGGTGAAGAGCAGAGAGCTTACAAGAGCTATGGAGATAAATTGATTTCAGGAATCTCTGAAGCAGTCAGGTTCAATCGTGCATTTGAAAGTTTATTGAGTTTACAAGAAATTTAAGGAGAAGTGATATGAAACATTGGCACATTATTTTTACGATTTGTTTTGGTCTTTTGATCACAGAACTCGTAAATGCGGCAGGAACAACTGGTCGTGTGCGAAGTCGAAGCCGAGGAGCTGAAGTTTTCGGACGAGAGACAAACCTTAAGAGTCGAGATCATCTCTTTGAAAGAACAAGAGATCAAGTGAGAACACATGCTCGAGAGTCACGAGTGCGACTTCGGAATTCTCAAGCGGAAATCACTGTTCGTTCTCAAAGAATTGAAAAAATCGAATCGACTTTAACAAATGAAACAGGAGCTTCCCGAACAGATGCAAGAGTGCGAGCTTTGTCAGGGCGTGCAAATAGACGAGCCGCTCTTATGGACTCAGCATCGTCCAATATGCAAGTGGACACTCTGCTTTCAAGATTGAGTGAGGCATGGCTGATCGCAAAATCCAAACGCGAACCACTTCACGAAGAGCATTACCGTCTTGTGGATGCCCTTCTGGATGGCTTGGCTTTAAGTGGGCCTTATAAGGTGCCAGAGCGTGTGTCAGAGGGAATTGCACGTATTGCAAATATGTCGGCAGAAAGTGCAAGAGCCACTCGTTTAAGTATTGAGCAAGGTATTCGAGACATGCGGGCCTCTGAAGAAGCGTCGCTCTATCATGCACTGGATCGAGTGACACCAAGTCGCGCGCGAAGACTTTGTCTTTAATGCAGTTTAAAAAAGTCTAGTCAAAATAAAACTAAAGCCACCCCCTCCAACAATGAGGAGGAGGGGCCACTTCCAATAAGTCTATCTGGTAGATCTTAATGCCGCTTTACAACCATACTTGTAGGTCTCGGGCATGCTCTCAGGGTCCATTTTGTCAATCATCTGCAGAAGGCTCTCCGTGTTTGCCGCAAGTGGAATGTCTTCAGGAAGTTGAACGCTCTCTAAGGCTTCAGTCTTCTGTTGGGTTAATATTTCTTCTATGCTCGCAATTTTTTCAGGAAGTCGAATGGCGGGGATAAACTCCGCATCTCTTTGTCTGTGTTTTGGAAACCAGTGCGAGAACCGTGCAAAGAGTTTGCCCCATCTAAATTGTCGAATCTTTAACCTATTTGTAATATTCTCTGGCTTTACGAGTTTGTGCTTTGAATAAATCCCATCGATCATTTCTCGATCCAGAGTTCCCTCTTCAGCAAGTTCAACAGACATTTCTTCGAATATTTCAAAATTGGAGAGTAGAATATCTCTTGCCAGAGCCCGTGCTTCATCGAGCCAAACTTTTATTTCCTTGTGAAGATCTACCTTCATCTCATCACTGAAGGTTTCCTGGACCCAAGTGTAAGGATCTTTATTATCTGGGCAGGAGAGCATTCCATATTTTTCACGCCAATTTTTGGAAAGTCCAAGACAGAGAATGGCTTGGTAGGCAAGTCCATTGGAGCGAGTCATATCGTTGGATTTTCCAGCATTGGATCTTGCGCCCTTGGAGAGCAGAGCCTCGGCCATCTCACCACCTGAAAGAACTGCCATTCTTCGAATAACAAACTCTCTTGAAACTTCGACTTTCACTTGAGTGGTTGAAGAGGCAAGGCCTGCATATCGAATCCATTTGTCTTGAATTTTTGTGACTCCTGGAACGATCGTGATAAAATTGCTTTGTTCAATATCGCCAAATAGAACTTTGTTCACCAATTCATGTCCAGTCTCATGAGCTGCTGTGAAGATGCGATATTCCTGTTTGAATTCAGGTGATTCCACTTCTTTTCGTCTTTTTATTCGCATTTCAACTTCACGATTTTCGTCTGGGATAAGAAGGCCAAACACCACTTCCCCTGGAACGGTATCCATCCCATTGAGTTTTTGAGGAGTGATATCTTTGATGTATAAGATGACATTTTCTCCAGACTTTACGCCACTAGAGCCAAGAGCTATGTCTAAGTTATCCTTAAAATCGCTGGCAAACTGAACAAGGGAGGCTCCTTGAGAGAAGAGTTCAAATCCTTCCGTTTCGACCACTCTCACTGTTCCCAGGTAAGCATCCATATCTAAGAACTGGATATTCCAGCCCACTTTGTGACGCTCGGGTTTTAGTGATGAAATGGCACCTGCAAGTCTAACTTGGGTGAGCTTTCGTATGGCTTGATAGCTCAAAGGTGGAAAGAAATAAATATTATTGAATCCGATTCTATTCAAAAGTGCTTTTTTAAAACCCTTCTCTAAGATTTCTCTTTGTCTATTGGGGTCATTTTGAAGTTGTCGATGGATCTCATAAAGAGCGGCTTGTTGCTCAACCACAGGTATTCCTTGTCTCGGTAATTGATGATATTCATCTTCCCCAGTGTTTCCTGTAACTGTGATAATTAGATTTTCAGTTGGTCGAGATTTTCCGTCGGCAAATCCATTGAAAACTTTCTCTCTGAGTAGATCATATAATGCCTCTTGGATTTCAGCAGGAGCATTTGCGAGTTCATCAAGGTTAAGAACAAATTTTCCATCATAGAGATCCCATTTTTCCATAAGACGCGACTTGATAACTCGATTTCCTTGCTTTTCTCCAAAGATATAGCGATTGAGTTGCTGTGCGGTCTTGATATCACCAAATGGAATAGTGATCATGCGCTCTTCATCATCGTAGACTTCACGAGCAATGGCTTTTGAGAGTTCGGTTTTACCTGTTGATGAAAGTCCTAAGAATCCAAAGGAAACAGCTCCAAACTCTGCTGTTTCAGGAGTCACGTGGTTTTTTCTATTCTTGATTTGAATGGCAATTTGTTTTCCGATTTCGTCTGTGAGTTCTTCAATCCCAAAGACATGGCGACTCAAGCGCTCGCCGAGTTTATAGAGCTCGATCATTTCTTCGCTACTAAGTGGCTCTTGATATTTAGCGGACTCAGTTCCTCGAATGAACTGTTCAAAAGAGGTGCCATCCTTTTTCTTAAAGACCAGTTTATAGGTCCCATCTTCGTTTCGCTTAACATCTAAGTAAATGTCATCCTTTATACCGGGTTCAATGTCTCCACTTTGGATCGCATCAAAGATAGAGGTTTCAACCAGACCCTCCACCCGATCTTGCATAGGGCGAGCTCCACTATCGACTACGTAATTCCATTCTTGAAGAAAATCAATAAGACGGTCTGTAAACTGAAGCTTTAGACCTTTAAATCCAGTTTTGCTTCTTGCAAAGAGTTTTGCCATTGCAGACAATTTGATACGTAGAATTTTCTTAAGGTCTTCAGGAGAAAGGGGGCGCATAAGTAAAAGATGTCGATCCGGTACGCGGTTCAGTGTCTCAACAGAAGTTCCAAATTGTGACTCCTGTCCCTCTCCCGCTCCTGATTTATTGACACCTTCATCAATTATCGTTTGTCTTATAAGTTCAAAATCAAGATGATTTTGTTCCCACTTTTTAAACGTGTCTTCAAAACTTAAGGGACTTCCAATTCGAGACCCATCCACTCTCAAATTGGAAATAAGGCCCATGCCTTCATTGCTTGCTTCAACACGTCGAACTGGAACGATAAGCTCACTTGCAATCTCAAATCCTTCAGGGGCTGTTCCTGGGTTTGCGACTTGAATTCTTCCTTCTTCAATGAAGGTCTTGATCATATCCTTTCCAGCCTTTGACCAATTGTGAGATTCGTTTAGGAAAACAACGGCCTGATCTGGTGTGTAATAACCTGGAAAAACCATTCCGGGCTTCCACTTGGGGTTTTTTACAATACTCTGACCTTTTTTTGCAGCGCTTTTTCCTCCTGTTTCTAAGATCATATATCTTCCTGCAGAGTGCTTCACAAGAAATTGCAAAAAAGCGGGAATATCATCTGAGCCAACAAGACCTGCTGTTGAACCAATTAAGCTGGAAATATCGTGCTTTGTTCGTAAAGGAGAGATGGTGTACATATGCTCTAGCCACGCATCTTCTGTGTTGTGAATAGCATCCACCCAAGCCATAACAGATGTGTCTTTACCAACTCCAGGAAGTCCCATCCATTTTTGATAAATACCCTTTGGGCCGCTAGTTCCAAGAACTGCCTTTTTGAACTCTGTATCAATAATTGCATCGATGATTTCAGGCTGACCAATGATTCGATCCTCTAGAAACTTTCGCATTTCCTTGATTCGTGTGATGGCCTTAGAAAAACGTTCTTCATCTGTAAGAGATGCCTCTTCATCAGCTTGTTCTTCTAAGTCTTGATACTGTTTGCGTAGTTTTTCAGTGTCGCTAAGTTGGTTATCTGGATTTGTACTATTTCGAATTTCTTCCACTCGACTCAGAAGTTGACCAAGGCCTTTAGATGGCGAGTTGTTTTCATCAACTTCAATATCGACAATATCGATTGGGCCAGTGAAAAGAGGGAGGTTTCTGTTGTCTTTTACAAACTGAGGGATTTCAGCCATTATAGGCGCAATCTCAGTTTCATACTTTTCAACCCCTTTAAGGTATTTTTCAAAGACTTCAAAAAGGGATTCAAAGAGATGTAGGTGTTTGGGCTCAGCCATCATAGCTGCATTTTCAATACATGTTTGAATCAGTTCAAAGCTGGCGTCTTTCTGTGGATTTTTTTTGCCTATAAGTTCGCTTGAGGCTCTTAGTAGGAGTGCACTTAAAACAATAAAAGATGGCTCACTTGAGATTTCTTCAATATGAGTCAGGTCCTGCTTGGTACTGCCAGACTGAATGTAAGTCACCGTCTGCATAATAGCTTTGCTGACCCAAGGAGGTAGTTTGTCTTTGGCTAGGACTTGAGAATTCCAAACCGAAATAAAAAGAAGTGTTGTCAGTGTAATTCGCGCCAATAAAGAAAACGCCCCACGCATAATCTATCCCCTCAATCGATTATGCCACGTTCCCCCCGTGACCCCGTCATGGCTCAACCGTTAAATTTGCCTGCTTCCAACCCCTGAAAGCCGACGCCGTTGAATCCCTCATATTACAAGTTTGTAATAGCGAGCTGTGGACTTAAACTTTTCAAAAATTGGGGTAAAACTAAAGGAGGGAATTTTTTGTGTGTAATCTCTACAAACAGTTTGTTTGATTCACACCACGGTGTCCAATTGGAGGACGGGTTGAAATATAGAATAATAACAGTGGTTTAAAGCAGTTGACTTGTTTTTGTCTGCTTTTGCCGTTTTGCAGAAATAAGCGAATCTTTTGATAGAAATAAGAAGATTTATAAGATCTTAACAAGAGACTGTAAGTGAAATCAAAACGTCATGAAAGTTTGATTGGTTTGATTAAAATTGGCTTCGGATGTCCCAAAGATCTGGAAAAATTGGAGTGAAGAGGGTTTTTCTTAAATATTCAGCTCCCATGGACCCACCTGTCCCCATTTTTGCTCCAATGGTTCTTTCGACCATCTTGACATGTCGGTAACGCCATTCTTGAATCCCTTCATCAAGGTCCACCAACATCTCACAGATTTGAGTTGTACCTGGGTCTGAGTTGTAAATTTTAAGAAGTACCTTCTGAGTTTCAGGATGTGGATCTGTGGCGACACGGCCATTTTGTGTAAATGCTGAGTCCTCAATTTTGTAGCTGCAGTTTTTGAGATAAATAAGAAATGAATCAAATAGTGATTTGGAATTCATCAGGCCCTCAAGGCGGTTTCGAGCTTCACTGCCAACTTCAAACTGCTCTAGGAAACGAGAGTTTCTTTTGCCAAGACGAAATTCAAATTCCCGAAACTGTGAGCTTTGAAATCCGCTAGAAGACTCAAGCCTTGAGCGAAATGAGTTGAACTCAAGTGGGGTCATAGTTTCAATAACATCCACCTGGGAGACCATGACTTTGAGAATCGTCAAAATGCGCTTGAGTGTTTTAAGAGCAGGAGGGCCTGAGCCTTCCTCAAGTCGACTTTGCAAGAGTTTCATTTCAAATAAAATTTGCTTAAACCACAACTCATACACTTGATGGACAATAATAAAGAGCATCTCATCATGATCTTCTGATTTTGTATTCTGGAGCTTAAGAAGCGGGTCGATTTTAAGGTATTCACTATATGTTAAAGGCATCTACAAATATGTATGGAGGCTTGCGTTTTTGGTCAACTAGTTTGAATATATCAGCTTGATAGGAGCAAATTGGGGTGTCTGTAATTGCTGTTACGAATCAAAAAGGCGGGGTCGGGAAGACGACGGCAACTTTTAACGTCGGTGCTGCCCTTTCAAGAATGGGTAAAAAAGTCCTCTATGTGGACAATGACCCCCAAGCAAACCTGACATCCTATTGTTTAAGTCATTTAAGTGAAGATCAATTGACTTTAGATGAAGTTTATCTAGATCGAAGAAATGAAAAACTTCAATTGTGTCGACTGATACAACTCTCTTTGAATCTCTACCTTTTGCCGACAGACTCGATGTTGTCTGGAGTTGAGTACTATCTGATGTCCAGGCCTGAAAAGGAAAGAATTTTAAGAAGGAAGCTCAAATCCCTTGAATCCGAGTTTGACGTCATTTTGATCGACAACCCTCCGTCTCTCAATTTGCTCACATTGAACGCACTGGTGGCCTGTGACTGGGTGTTGGTTCCTGTTCAGGCGGAGTACTTTTCTCTGGAAGGACTTTCGCAAATTCGATCCACAATTGAAGATATACACAATTGGAATCCCGATATTGGTTTGGGGGGAATCATTGTGAACCAATTCAATCGTCGAAGAAAACTGAGTGGTGAGATCTGTAAGATGATTGAAGAAGAGTTTCGCGATCAACTTTTTAAGACCAAGGTATCAAACTCGGTCAAACTGGCTGAAAGCACGGGGGCGGGTGAATCTATTTTTGAATACTCTCCAAAATCACAAGCCAGAACTGAATTTGAAGATCTGGCTCAAGAGATATCAACGAGGCTTGGGTTATGAAAAGAAACCCACTAAAGGTGCAAAAAAAATCTGGAGTCCGAAAAATACTAGGTGAGCCAAAAAACCTTAAAAAGACTTCTTTTTTAGAAAAACTCAAAGACGTTGACTTTCAAATCGATGATGAGTTGTTCAGCCGTATTTTCTCAAAAAGGCGTTAAGCGACTTAGCGTCCTAAAAAGTGTCTTTTGATTTTCTTATGTGAGCAAAAATTTCGACATCAGAGTTTTCAGTCATATTTAAATTTTTCTTCAGCTCGATATCATCAGCTCTTAAAAAGGGATTGATTTCTTTTTCGACTCCAATTGTTGTTGGAACTGTCGGTAGACTCTTTGAACGTTTTTCTTGGGATACATTTTGGAAATTGAGTAGAGACTGTCGGTTTGGCTCTAGTGAAAGGGCAAATTCAATATTATTTAATGTGTACTCATGGGCGCAGAACACAAGTGTCTCATCGGGTAGGGTTCTTAGTTTCTTTAAACTCTCCCACATCTGATCTGGTGTTCCTTCAAAAAGTCTTCCGCAGCCAGCCGAGAAGAGTGTATCTCCAACAAATAGAACCCCAAGCGTCTCTGAGTAGTAAGCAATATGCCCAAGAGTATGTCCGGGAAGATGAATGATTTCAAATTTATGTTTACCAAGTTGATAAGTTGAGGATTCGTTTAAGCTAAAGTCGATTTTTTTTATTCTTTTTTCTTCGTATTCAGGTCCATAAATTTTGCAGTTCCACCTATTTTTTAATTGAGGGTTTCCATCCACATGATCCCAATGGTGATGGGTGTTGAGTATAACGTCGAGATTCCAGTTTTTGGATTCAAAGAATTTGGTTATAACTTGAGGATCAGGGGAGTCCACTGTGAATCCAATATTCTGGGAAGACTCCCTTCCAACTATTGCGTAATTTTGATTGTCTCCCAAGCAGGGGATCAAAAAAATTTCGATCCCCTTTGAGAAAGCTTTTACCACCAACCGAGGGTGTGTCCCATGAGTAGTACAACGCCCAGTGGAGCTAGGACCCGAATGGACCATAAAAAAGTGGTGCGTGCAAACGGAGGATAGTCGCTGAGTGCTGAGTCTACAGCACTCTTTCCAAGTCGCCAGCCTACAAATAATGAAATCAACATTCCTCCAATTGGTAAGAGCCAGTTACTAGAGATTTTGTCAAAGAGATCAAAGAAGTTGAGGCCGAGGATTTTAACATCGGACATGATATTGAAAGAGAAAATGGAAAGGTAACCCATAAGGTAAATGAATCCACCAATAAGCAGGGTTGTTTTCTTTCTTCCAATTCCGTACTTCTCACAAACAAAGGCAACGGGAACTTCCAAAATAGAAACGGCTGATGTAAGAGCTGCAAATGTGACGAGCAAAAAGAATGCAATGGAAAGAATCGACCCTCCTGTCATTTTAACAAAGAGAGAGGGAAGGGTGCTGAAAATAAGCCCAGGCCCTGCGCCAGGCTCTAAGTTGAATGAAAAGACGACTGTGAAAATAACGACACCTGCAATAAGTGCAATCAAAGTGTCTAGGAATGCGACTTGTACAGCTACACGTGGCAATCGTTCACGCTCAGAGAGATAGCTACCATAAGTGAGAATTGTTCCCATCCCTAGGCTCAGTGTAAAGAAGGAGTGTCCTACAGCTTCAAGAACACCAGCTTTTGTAAGTTTGGAGGCATCAAAGCTAAAAAGAAAACCTATAGCTTGTGAAAATCCATCCATCATTGTGACCCGAACGAGTAGCAATATTAAAATAGCAAACAGGGCTGGCATAAGAATTTTGTTCCAACGTTCTAAACCGTTTTTAACACCAGCAATAACAATTCCAATAACTAGAGTCATAAATATGAAATGCCAAAACATTTGTCTTTTCCAGTCTGCAAACAATCCACCCAAAGTTCCTTGGATTTGCTCATCTGTTTGGCTCATAAATTCACCAAGTAGGGATCTATATTCAAAATCGAGAATCCATCCTCCAACGACACTGTAAAAGCTTAAGATTAGAATAGCGGCGAGCATCCCCATCCACCCTGCAATTTGCCAAGGGGTTCCTTTTTTATCTGTGATTTCAAAGGAGGTGATTGCGTTGGCTTGTCCCTTTTGTCCAATGTAGAGTTCTGCAATAAAAATGGGGACACCAATTGCGAGAATGCAGGCTAGGTAAATCATAACGAAAGCGCCGCCGCCGTTAACACCTGCAATATAAGGAAACTTCCATATGTTTCCGAGTCCAATCGCCGACCCAGTGGCGGCAAGTATAAATGCAATTCTATTGGTCCAGTGGGCGCGTGTGCTCATTGAGATATCTCCCTAGCAAGTTGGTTCGCGATTCATTTCTAATGAAGTAAAGCATTTACTCCGATACGAAGTCTATAGCTAAGACTCTGATATATGTGAAGTCTTTGAAGCATGACGCATTGAAATAGGGAGAGTTTTCTGAAATATCGAGCCGAAATATCACCACAAGATTGGATGGAGCTATCAAAAGTGGATGAAGCATTTACGCTCAAGGGGACGGGTTGTCGTTCTGTGTATGATGTTATTAGGAAATACAAATCTCAATTGAGGGGAAAACCAAGTGAATGGGTGCTTCCTAAGGGAAATGGTCACGGTGAAGTCTTGCTGAGAGAAGTGATTTTAAAGGCTCAGAACAAATGGGATTTTCCGTATAAAGAGGAAGAGCTCTGCCACTGTCGTATGGTTCCAACAGAAGTTGTGGATCGAATTGTAAAGCTTGGCACAGATCATGTGGAAGAGGTGGCAAGAAAAACCACAGCTGGCACAGGGTGTGGAACGTGTCGTCCAATTACAGAGGAAATTATCAAATATAGGAAAGGCGCTTAGGGCGCCTGTTGATCTCTAAGTTGAATCTCTTTTTGATATTTAGGTAAATGAGTGTATGGTTGGCTTAGCCTGTTCGAGGTTTCTTTCGTCTTTTGCCACCAGAGGCGACAATTTTTTCAGGAAATTTTCCAGTTTTCAAGTAATGCTCAAGCATGGGTTGAAGTTTTCTTCTGCAAGATCCACCACAAGCTCCAACTCCAGCAGTTGTTCGGTCAAAAATTTTATTGAGAGTGTCAGCGCCATTTTGAATTGCGGATTCAATCTCTTCTCGTGAGATATTGTTACAGAAACAAATGACTTCACTTTTTTTTTGACCCAAATTAACCTCTTAGCCGAGCTTTCGGATTTCTTTAAGAAGTGAATTGACGATTCGCTCTTTTAATTCATCGTACGAAGCATGAACAAATGCACCCGAGGAGTGAAGGTGTCCTCCGCCCCCAAGGCTTTCGGCAATATCTAGTACACTGATTTGTCCCTTACTTCTTAAGCTCACTTTATAGTAGTTAACCCCATCTTCCCTGAAAAGTATAGCAGCTTCTAGAGAGTCAATGTTCATGATCATATCTATGACATCTCTTGCCTCATCTAGGTCTAAAGCATGATCTAGCAGGTCTTTGTCTTTGACTTTTAAAAAAGCAAGTTTACCACCAGCGAAGTATTCAATTCGCCCCAATGCTTTTGAGAGAAAAGTCACTTTTTGAATTGTATGATTTCCAAATATTTTTTGATGGATTTCTGCTGGGTTTTTTTCATATTTGAGGAGTTCTACAACAATTCTATGAGACTCTGCTGAGCCTCGGATGTATCGAAAAAGTTGGGTATCAAATGCAATACTTGCATAGAGCGCGCGCGCTATATCGGCATCCAATTCAATTTGAAGTTCATTGATCAAATGAAAAACAATTTCACCTGTGCTTGCTGCATCGGTGTTTATGTAAGAGTGTTTTGTTGGTTTTGGACCTGTGTTGAGGGGAGGGTGATGATCGATAAATACAATATTGTGGCATTTTTTTTCAAACTCTTCATAGAGAGGAGCAAGGAGTCTGCGATCATTGGTATCAAAGATAAGAACCAAGTCCGTATTTTCAAGTGGAGTGTGTGGAGATTCGTAGTTTTGGATAATCTCATTTGTTTTTAAAAAATCATATCGAATAGGGGATGGGTCGACATTGAGTATTCGAACATCTTTTCCTGATTTTTTGAGTGCATAATAGAGCGCAATTTGTGCGCCAAGTCCGTCACCATCAGCCTGGCGATGGGTGGAGAGTGCAATGCGATCTGATTTCTCAATGAGTTTCACTAGTTGTTTCATCTTGTCTTAAGCTTATCGGCCAATTTGGATCATGGGATGACCGACTTACGTCTAGGATCTATGGGGGGCTTTTCATTAGAAGTCATGTAAAGTATTTCAAGGCTAAGGTAGCTATTCCTAGAAAGGAGAAAAAACCAAAACTATCTGTCAGTGTTGTGACTAAGACTCCACTTCCGGCTGCAGGGTCTCGGTTGAATCGTTTGAGTAAAATTGGAATGATGGCGCCCATGCTGGAAGCCACAAGAGAGTTGAGTATCATCGACACACAAATCACAGCACCAACAACAGCACTTCCTTTCCAGAGGTAAACCAAAATTCCAGCGCAAGTCCCTGTCGCAATTCCGAGTGTAAGGCCGACTCTAACTTCTTTGAAGATCGCTTTATAGTAACTGATAAAATTAAAGTCCCCCGTAGCAAGTCCCCGAGTTACAACCGTGAGGGTTTGAATGGCTGTATTTCCTCCAATGCCAGCAACAATGTTGTTGAGTGTCGCAAGGATAATCAACTGGCTCATTGTTTCTTCAAAAAGTGCAACAACTCCACTGACGAGTATTGCAAGCATAAGATTGAGTAGCATCCATGGCAGGCGATTTTTGATGCTGTGCTTTGGTTTTGTGTAAACTCGATCATCTTCTTGGAGACCTGCAGTTGCATAGATATCAGCAGTGGCTTGTTCTTGTATGATATCTAGAACATCATCAACGGTAATGATGCCAAGAAGTTCACTTGTTTCACTTACAACTGGGATAGCAACAAAATCATAGTGGCTCACAAGTTCGGCCACTTTTTGAGAGTTGGTTGTTGGTTTTACGGTTACAACCTCTTTCTTCATGATTTCAGATAAGGGCGTTTCAGCTGGAGCTGTTACAAGAGCTCGAAGAGAGATGACACCGACAAGGCGACCTGACTCATCGGTGCAGTAAATATAGTAAACGGACTCTTCTTGAGTGCGGTTTCTCACTTCCTCTATCGCATCTTGAGCTCGAAGGGATGATGAGAGGGTAAAAACCTGTGTACTCATGTCTCGTCCAGCACTGTCTTCTGGATAGCTTAAAAGCTGGTTAAGACGCTTTCTGAGCGTTGGTTCTATAAGGTTAAGGATTTGGATGGCCTCTTCCTCATCAAGGAGGCTTAGAAAATAGCTTGAGTCGTCTTCGGGACTGTATGTCAGAAGGGTGACAAGTTTTTGAGTATCAATTTTTTTAAATATTTCTATGAGATTGGGAGGGGGGAGTTCTTTTAAGGCATCACTGGCCTTATCCACTGCCATAAGGGCATCTACGAAGAGGCGAATCTCTCTGTCATTTAAGAGGCTGAAGAGTTTTGAAAGGTCAGCAGCTTCGATCTTAAGCAATATAGCTTTAAGGGAGCGGCTGTTTCGCCCTCCAAGTAATCGCTTTATTATGGCTATATTGGTTGCGTTGAGGTTCATAACCTATGGATATCACAGAGATAAAGAATTAAGTACTTGGAAATTCTAAAAGATTGAATTTTGAGCGAAATTTGCATATAAGGTTCTCCTTTGTTTTGAGGTAAAGGCGAATTTTATGAGCGATCAGTTGCCGATTACGGTGCGTGGAAAAAAGAAGTTAGACGAAGAACTCAAGCGGCTTTTGCATGAAGAGCGACCTGCTGTTGTGCGTGCTATTGAAGAAGCACGTGAGCAAGGCGATTTGAGCGAAAATGCAGATTACGATGCTGCCAAAGAAAGACAGGGTTGGATTGAGGCTCGAATTTCTGAGATCCAAGGGAGAATTGCAGGGGCTGAGATTGTGATTCCATCAAGGCTTTCCTCTGAAACGGTCATTTTTGGTGCAACTGTAACACTGATGGATCTGGAACTTGAAAAGGAAGTCACGTATCAGATTGTTGGCCCAGAAGAAGCTGATGTTTCAGAGGGGCGAATCTCAATCATGTCACCCCTTTCAAGAACGATTATTGGCAAAAAAGTGGGGGATGTTGTTGAGCTTTCAACAGCAAAAGCTCAAAAGGAATATGAAGTACTAGGTCTTAAGTTCGTTGATTAGTGTGCTGTTGATACTTCAGTTGTTGCTATGAAAACCATTTTAACTCTTTTTTGATATAGTGATTTTCATAGGTATTGAAGGTTCTAACTCCTTAGCGTTTAAAATTTAGCCACTTTTCCTAAAGTTTCAAAAAGCAATAGTCTTAGCCATCCAAGGCTCCGATAAGCTTTTATGATCCGGATGTCGATAGTATTTATTTCTTTGGTATTTGCCGTTGGTTGTACTCAAGAAGAGGTCAAAGAGCTGAAGCGTTCAAAAGGGCCTGGTGTTGTCGCACCTGTGATTTCTTGTGCAAACGAATATTGTCACTTTATTGAACTACTGAACAACGAACGCCTGAATGCTGGAGATTTTGATATTCCGTTTCTAGCTGGATATTTTTCAAGCTGTCATGAGATGGCGATTGAGCAAGCAAAGTACATGGCCTCTACAGGAGATACAAATAGTGATCGAGAAGGCGAGAGGTTTCGTAACCGACTTGCGCGATTTTCGTTATTGGGGACGTGGGTAACGGAACTCAACGTTCGAGCTGATAGCTTTGAAGAAGCTTTGAAAACTTGGATGTCAGAATCTGGGCCAAAAGCCATGATCATGAACTCGAACTTTGTTTCAATCGGTGTAGGGGTAGAGGGTGGCTACTGGTCACTTTGTTTGACAGAGTATGCACCAGACTTAGAGTTAGAAGAATACTGCGAAAACTCAGCAAGTTGTGAGTGATGTCTGAAAAGTTTAAAAATCTAAAAAAAGAGGGTCAAAAACCTGATTCAGAAGAAAGAGTTCATAAGTCCTTTTTGAGTTACTTTAAAAAGAATCAAAATAGTATTCGTTTTCCTGAAAAATTAGAGGCGATGTATGAATACTTAACAAAAGGAAAGTTGAGCACCTCAGACAAAGCTCTTGTTATAGGGGCGTTGCTTTATTTTATTAATCCGATTGATGCCATTCCAGATTTGACTCCGTATCTGGGGTTTATAGATGATATCGGAGTCATTGGGCTTGTATTTCGCTACATAGAAAACCGATCTTTGGATTCTAAAGATCGGTTTGAATGAGTAATAGCTAAGCAAATCACTAGTGGTCTAAATGAACTTAAGCTTATCAATCTTTCTGTGATGAAGTTTTTCACCCCTTCTTTTTGCGCTTCATTTTCCCCTTCTTAGGTGTTTTTGCATCGTTGAGTTTGAGGAAAGCAAGAATGTCTTTGGTGGCTTTCATGATTTTAGTTTTATCTCCGCCCTTTAGAGCTTGAAGCATGTTTGTCATGGGAACCTTGTTGTACTGATTGAGAAGTTTGATAGCTAGAGGGTCTTTTTTACCAATCATTCCTTGAGGGTCTGAAATCCACTGCGTTAACCAAGCATCAGTGCGGCCTGGGCGTTTTGTGACTCCATGAAGAGCTGGCCCCAAGAGAGAACCTTGCTCTGTTGTCAGTGAGTGGCATGTGGCGCACGCCTGCTTGAACATGACTTCCCCTTGAGCGGCATCTTGTGAAAAGACCGTGGAGGGCATGTTGAGTGCGAATAAGGTGATTCCGAGTGCAAAAGTGGTTTTCATAAGTCCTCCAATTGTTAAAGTTACTTAAACTGTTTAGCCCATGTTATCGCCCCCATAAAGATAATTGCACTCATGCTCGACGCAGAAGGTTGTAGAATTGGGGAAACTTTGCTAGTCTGACCCTTGCAAATTCATTGAGTTTGTTGTTCAGGAGGATATTTTGCACAAATCATTTAAGTTTGAAAACTTTGAGCCAAGCTCGGATTTAAAGGACCTTGCGCAATCCACTCTTAAAAACATTAAAGCAATGGCTCCTTCTGGGTCATCTATTGAAATTGTTGTAGAGAAGACTCGAAATGGATTTGAAGGATTTCTTAATGTGAATTCCTTTCAAGGAAAGTTTTGGGACAAAATGTCCAATTCATCTGAATTGGATCTCATATTGGAGCTTGCAAATAGTGTCAATAAACAGATCTCAAATTGGAAGCTCTCTCGGTTCAACCCGACAACATCTAAGGAAGTTCACGTTTAGGGTTTTGTAGGTTTCTTTAACGAGCTAGAGACTGAGGTTTGGACTACCAAACTTGAATGACCTTATTTTTGTTTAAAACCATGGGATCCTCTTCTTTACATGAATAGGCATCTTTAAATGCAGGTTGATGTTTCATCTGTTCATTGATTCTAGCAAAGCCAAGAGCATGTGGATCAGTTTTTAATCTCCTCTCTCTCATACTTGGTGTTTGGACCTCACACCAAACTCTTGCATATTGAAGAAAAAATTCTTGAAGCTGTTTTTTTGGAACAGTTCCAGATTTGTAGTTAGGAAAGGCTGTACGAAAAGACGTTGAAAGTCCAACAAGGTCTCCAATGTTTTCACCTAAGGTGAGCTCCCCATTGTGGTTCACCTTTTTAAATTGAGAAATGAGTGGGTCGGTTCTTTTCTTTAGTTCTTTGATGTCAGATTTTGAAACCCAGCTGCGCAATTGTCCCTTATAGTCGTACTTGCGCCCTTGATCATCAATGCCATGACCAAGTTCGTGTCCAATAACGGTTCCGATAGCAGCCAGATTTTGTGCTCTTGTATTTTCTGTGTCAAAAAATGGTGCTTGAAGAATTGCAATTGGCAAAACGAAATGATTCATAGTTGGGTCATAGTAGGCATTCACCCGTAGTGGCCCCATTTCCCATCTGCCGTCAGATATAGAAGTACCAAGTTCTGAAATTTTCTTCTGAGTTTTGAGATGATGTAACTGCAAAATATTTGAGATTGGGGTGGTTCTTGAGTATGTTCCGGTAGGATTGAAATTCCATTCTTTCTCGTTCAAAGGTGTTACAAGATAAAGTTTTGCTTTTGAAATTTTCTTTATTGCTCCAATCCTTCCTCGGCTGGAAAGCCATTTGTTCTCTTTCAAGGTTTTTATCAAGGTCTGTCGGATAGATTCTGCAAGTTGGACAAATCTTTCTCGAGGAAAATTGGGAAACATCTTTGGTACAAGGATGAAGTCGAGCTCCATTTGGAAGTTGTCCATAACTACACGAGTGCATCTTTCTTGTCGATCTGGACGTTCATTTGGACCACCTAAATAGTTTGATTCAAACTCGGTTTTTTCAGCGATGTATTCTGGAGCAGACTCGTCAAGTATGTCTTTTAGGTTTTGAAAGAGATATATATTCTTAATGGTTTCAAGTGAGAGCCCCCCAAGCATTTGATTTGTGTAAGCGAGTGCTAAGGGCGTAAAGTTTCTAATATGTGTTCTGTTTGGTGTTTTCTTTAGAAGCTCTTTGAGATTGAGGTTTGGGTATTTTTTTAAAATCTCTTTTTTAGTAATTCCAGTTCGAGTTGTAATGAGTTTTCGAAATTGAAGAGGTGTCGGAAAAACATCTGCTAGGGCTTTCTCATAGGCGAAGATGTTCTTTGCAATTTGCTCAGGGTTTTTCTTGCCAATCTTTTGAAAAAGAAGAGATGTAAGAGCAATAAAATCTTTTTGAAGCTGAGAGTTTTGGTAATAGGTTTTTTCAGGAAGACTCATCGTATTTGGGAGAAGGAAAAGATCGTTGTAAGAGGGTTTGTCTTGATTGTTGATCACTCCAATTCGGATGAACCCTTCTTGGGGAGAAATAATTTGTCTTGAAAGGTAATTAAGAAGTTGTGTCCTTGTATTGAGCTGAGAGAGATCTGAGATCAACTTGTTTTTGATACTATTTTCATCGTTAAAAGAGGATTTTTTATCCATACAAGCGGAATATATTGTTTTTAAAGTACTTTCGATTTTATCTTTTGGCTCAAGAGTATTTAGCTTCTTGAAATACTCTTTTTTGAAATTGAGGATTCTTTCAGAGGAATCGCTAAAAGCAAAGATATAGCGCGATCGATTGGATGGAAGTTTGAAATCCCCTTCAAGAACAGAACAAGTATATTTGTGAAAATCTTCACAAGGGGAGATTTTACTATTGACTGGGAAATTTCTTTTCTCTGGAATATCGAGTGTGGACTTTGATAGGTAGGCACAAGAGCCAAGGGTTGTGATTCCTGTAACAAGTAATAACGTCTTCTTTGCTTTTTTTTTCACAAGAGTTCCTCTCAGTCATATCGTTGATGTTTCAATTGGGTGTTAATCTAAGCTTACTTTGAGCAGGTCATCACTTCGTTTTCTCTAAATAGTGATTTGGTGCCTCTTTGTGATACCAAAGAAGGCCACTCATTTCCGAACCTTCACAGGGAATCATATAGTGGTTGGTATGTGGAGGGATTGTAACAATATCACCCGTTTTGACATTGTAGTGTTTGTCTCCGCAAATGACTTTTCCTGTACCAGACAGAACAGTAAAGGACTCATATTCGGGATGTTTGTGACCGCGACCTTGTTTTTCAAAAATAAGATACTCAGCCCGTACCTTTCCGTCTGTTTTAAGAATTTGGTCCATTTTACCAAAAGATGTTTTCCTCAAGTTTGCCTCACTTTGTTTCTTTAAAATGATTTCATTTATAAAGTTCTTTATAGGTATTTTGATATCTTTTTTGAACCTCAGTTATAAACTTGTTTCGAAAAATTTTTGAAGAGTTGGGGGGTATTTGTATTTCACTGCCCCAGTTGGAGCCGTTTCGAACATCTGCCCACCTTTGTCCTTCTTTGTTTATGTGAAAGTGAAGAAATCCTTTTGATTTGAGATAAAAAGTTCCTGGTTTTATCTCTTTGACTTTGGGAAGATCTCTAATCTTATTGAGTTCTTGCTTGAGATCATCCAATTGCTCAAAAGGGCAGTGGGCCATTTTCTAATTTCCCTTTGGAGTGTTGTAGGCAATGAGGTTGTCGTCAGGGTCTTTTACGACCATCCATCGACCTGCCCAGTGATTGTCTTCGGGTTTTATAATTGCCACTTCAGGGTCTTTTAGATTTTGAAAAGCGGTATCGACGTCTTCAACATTGAGATGAATGGTTGGGCGTTGGCCATTAAAGCCCGAAACCCAAGCATTATCACCCTTATTTTTGTGCTCTTCAGCTATAATAACTGTGAATCCTCCACCCTTGAGAACAGCTCCTCGTCCTTCTTCTTGACTTCCCCAAGATGAAATCATTTCGAATCCCAAAGTGTCTTTATAGAATGAAAGTGAGGCATCCCAATTTTTTGGAGCTATAAAAATGTGGTCAAAGCTCACTTTCTCCCCCCCTAAAAAGTCATGATCTCTATGTTAAAAAAGTTGGCTCACCCCAAGACTGCAGAGAGCAGGATCTGTGAGTTGTAGCAAGATTTAGCAGTTTCAGTGGAGGAGGCCAAGTCTTAATCTGATCTGATGAAGCAACTGGGGTGTCGTGACTCTAAATAAAGGGTCTACGAAGATTCCTATTAAAGCAAGTCGAGCCAATGCGGCGCACGATCTTCTTCAGAAGAAGAATGGATGACTTCCATGCAGAAGTTCCAGGCATCAGAGTGGGGAATATCTTCTTCCAAAACCCAAAGGCAAAAGGAAATCACATCATATTGAGAAGAGAGTTTCTCTTCTAGTTTTTCTTTTTGATATTCGGACTTGGAGATAAATTCTATTTTTGGATTTTTCTTTCGAATTTCACCACTTCCAGCATGATCACTGCCGAGTCCGTGGAGCGTGTAGAAGAAAATCCCAGTAAGAATCAAAATCAATTTATTCATTATTTACCTCTTTGTTTCTTATTTGACTGAGGGGAAAGTAAGCAATCTGTAGTTGATAGACTTCATCAAAGGACTGATGTTCTTTGGTCAAAACGCGTAGTTCGTTCATGAATTTTTTTATCCGTTCTTTGATCTCAGGAACCAAAGACTTGCTTGCTGCAACTGTTAAGCTGACGCTCTCTCGGTTAGTGTAATCGACTTTATCTAGGGCTTCTTTTGCTTTTTCTGTAACTTGTTTTTGATAGTCTTTGCGAATTGCTGACGTCGTTCGAACATTGACCCAGTTGGTACTCTTTTTGTTGACTGTCCATGGGCTTTCGCTTCTAGAAATCATTTCATTTTGTTCAAGTACGTCAAGTGCATCCGAAGTCTCAGAGAGGCTTAAGCCCAAAGATTCTGCAATCCAATTTATGTTGGACTGGAAGTTCTTCAAAGAAAAAAGATCTAAAATTGCAAAGAAATACCATTTGGAGACGGGGCTAAATTCGATATCACTTAATTTGTAAACGCCCATATCATTGAGTTGCAAATTTTCAACGAAAGTTTCAATTTCATCTAAGGAGGTCTTCAGGTGGGTGCAGATTCGGTTCACAGTCTTTTTTGTGAATGCCCTTTCTCCTTTCATCAATCGAGAGAGAAAGGTTGGATCGATTTCCATGGACATTGCAAATGCCCTGAGAGAGTAATTGTCATTTCTTTCCTTTCTACGCAGAAATTCCCAATTGAGATAAGATCTAAGAACATTTTGCTTTGTCATATATTCCTTAAATGAATCAATGGCATACGAGTTCTCATATTTTCAAGAAATTTAACTGCAGAGTGTAGTTAAATAATGCTACATGAAATAAATACAACCTTGCCGTAAGTCGCGAGACCTCTTTCTAGAGGTTGGTGACAAAATCCCACTGTAGACTTAGGTGGCTACAGATAGTTCCTTCATTCGTTGAAAATATATTTTATTTAGACAGACAATTACCGAATGAGTTGGTCTGCATGAAAAATTAAGTGAAGATTTGCTTATTTAAAACTCTTAGAGGAGGGGAAATGAATATTTTTAAGTTTAATATGATCGCGATTTTGATCTTGGTGCTGGGCTTTGATTCAAATGCTTTTGTGGAATGCGATCTGTATAATGTGATGCGAACATTGGGAAGAAAGATCGGAGCTCTTCACAATGTGAGTCTGAGGTTCTTAGTCGATGAAGGGACATCGGATGAGATTATTGAAGCGCTTTTGAAATATGACCAACAGACCAAAGATGAAGCTGCATCATTTCGCATTCACAAAGCTGTTGATGAAGAAACCGTAATAAGAAAAGCAGAGAGGGCCTCCATTGTTTTCTTTTCTGATTTACACGGAATTTCAGAGATTCAGGAGAGAGCTCGAGAGACTTTTGAAATTTTGGATGAGACAAATGACAGAGAAAAGATTTTTATTGCGGAGTTTGTGTATTCAAAATATCAGAACTATCTGGATGATTTTATGAAAGGTCTTTTAACAACAGATGAGCTTCATGATTTGATTCATTTTGATGGAACTTTTGATCCTTCGTGGTGGCCCGAGTATGCAAAAATTCTAGAAATGCTCAAAGAACGAAAGGCGACTGTGCTTGCTGCCTTTTACGGAGATGAAAACTCAAACTGGGCAGACATAGTGACAAGGGACACATATGTTGTTGAACTTGTTCAGAAACATCTAGAGAGAAATCCTGAGGCTCAAGTTTTTCTACTTCATGGACAAAGTCACCTTGTGGGAAAGACACACATCCAAGATCAACTTGAAGAGATATTTCCAAAAAAGACAATCACCCTTCTCACGGCATTGAGTCAGGTTCATTGGACGGCCCTGCGGCAGGGTTTTAAGATGGATAGATCGCTTTTTCTTTCACTCAGAGGTGGAAACAGAAACACTTTTTACTTCCACACAATTTCTCCGACGATTACCGACACCTATGGGATAGCTCTTGTCAATGCCATTGCGGAAAGTAAGCAGCAGCCGATTTTGAATGAGCAGTATCAAGAGATTGTGGGAACGTACAATGAGATAACTCAACTCCTTGAGGAGGGAAACACCATTGATGCACGTTCCTCGCTGGAAGTACTCACGAGTCAACTCAATGAATGGATGGTTCTTGTAACAGCTCCTTGCGCTCTTCGAAGAGAAATTTTTAAAGCTGCAAAGTCTGCATTTAGTAGCTTGAGAGAGTTTCTAAAAGAATTTGAAATTGATGGAGAAAAGGTCCATAGAAAAATCACCTAGATGAATTGGAGACCATTGGTTACTTTTCACCAAATGGTCTCCACAATCTATGAAATAAGGACATTCTTTTTAGAGATTTTTGTAAAGTTCTTGAGCTGTCTTTAAGAGCATATATAGTGCAGAGCTGCAAATGCGAAACCAAAATATGCACATTTTCTTTTCTGTTTTAATGGTGACCTTTCTTTGGGGTTCCCGTGCCATAGGTGACTCAAGGTCGCCTCTTGGTATTGCCAATCAAGAAGAAGACATCTGGCAATCATTGCAACCTAAAATCACTTTGATATCAGAAACTGAGTATGAACAAAGAAGGATTGGAGGCCTTTGTGTTGATGTATGTGCCTGCAAAGGGTTGGGAGACATATGTGATTTTTTTAGATCAATAAAGCAAATAAAAGCTTCTCTGGAAATAACACAATATAGAAACAGTTTGGAGTGGGGAGCGTTGAGGGCTGAAAAAGTGGACTTCTGTATGGCAGAGCTTCTGAAAAATAGTGTACATAGTTTTCCTGGGTTATGGCTTTTCTGTATGAGAGAGATTGAAGAAGAGCTTCAGAGGAACTCACCTCCTATTGATGTTCCTTTATTTATCGAAGTTTTTTCAAAAATCTATAGAGATCGTGCAGTTTGGTGGGAAATTCGAGCGTCTGCGGTAAGAATTCTTGCCGTTCTGGAAGACACTCGTATTATTCCACTAGTTCAAGGGTGCCTGAGTGAAGACTTTGATAGAGGGGAGCACACATTGTTTTCAAAATCTCCTCATTACACTTATTTGAGGTGTGCAAGGGGTCTTGAAAGATTGGGGAGGCAGGATTCCATTTTTCTTTTTGTAGAGAGATATTATATTTGGCTTGTAGAATGGAGAGCGAACTATGGAGTTCAGACGCTTTGTGAAAATAACTCGTTTTCAAAAGGAAAAGTGGAGACAAATATACCACATGAGGGACCACTATCCCTCAGTCAACATTACTATGCTGTGAATTTGAAGGAATCTTTTGGAAGAGCTTTATTGAAAGATCTTAAGGAACTGGTGAGAGTCATTGCTGTGTTGGGCGGTGATTCGATAGAATCCTTTCTTCAAACTGAAGTTCAGGTACTTCAAAAAGAAATCTCCTGTTATCATTCTGAAAAACACAGTGTTGATATTGGGGCTTTATACTTTAAAGGACTTACAGAGCTTTCTACCCACCTTCTTAATCTTATCGAGAAAGGGAGTAAAAAGTGACGAGAAAATCTCTGTTTCTATTTGTTCTTTTTTTCTTATGGAATAACAGCATATGGGCTGAAGAAGAACTTTCATGTCAAACATTGGATGTTAAGAGTAAGGAAATGATTCGAAGGGTGCCTTGTCTTTTTCTAGATTCCATTGGATTGCTGGAGTTTCGAAGGTCAGAGGAATTAGACTTTGAAGATTCTGAAGTGGAGATTTTGGTTTCTCATGAATTTGCAGATTTAATTTTTTCTGAAAAACCATCACGTTTTCCTCAAGCATTGAAGAAGAGTATTGCTGAAATGTATCAGCGCTTTTTGAATGTGATGAAGAGAACGTTTGATGTTTCTTTAATTGAACAGATGAATACCTATAGAATTTTGATCCTTTTTGAAAATATTAAGACTGAGGAGTATTACAACGGAAATCAGGAGAAGAGACTTTCAGCCTATCAGTTTTTGAATCGGAAAGAGAAGACAGCGCATATTCTTGTGGATGTGAACTATCTCGATACCAAGGGGCTTCTCTTGTCTCTTGCTCATGAGTGGATTCATGTTTTTTGTGATATCAATGGCATTGATTTTGATGACTGGCTCAATGAGGCTACAGTTTTGTGGTTCCAAAATCAAATGAAGTTAGATCTTGAACCTTATGGCTATCTTGAGTTGAAAAGTCATCCACCCTTTAATAGGCAAATAAACTATTTGTCAGATCCGTTATCAACAGAAGGAGGAGAGCCTTACGGTTTCTTTTTTGAACTTTTGGAGTTTTTTGAAGACCCGGGACAGTTTCGCAGTCAACTGGCGTCTAAATTTGATTTTGAGCTTTTACTTAAACACGCTTTTGAGCGCAGGAGTTTCCAGTCTATTTATGGAAGCAAAAACTCTTTAGAAACTTTGGAGTGGGGATTTGATAAAGCTCAAGAGAGAGATTGGTTTTTAATCTTTGAGATGCTTTTTGAATACGCAAGATCTCTTGTTGCAAAGAATAAACTCAGTCCCCTTAAAAAGAAGTTTTTTTCTATTCCTGCATTCAGCATGGAAGTGGTGACACTTTCATCAGAGAGTCATGCTCTCACGATTAGTGCGACACAAAAGATTTGGGTCAAGTCTTACCGAAGTTATAAAGATGTGTTGCTAGAATGGGATATCGAATCTTTTGCGGATACTTCGTCCTTTGACTTTAAGGAAGCAGTGACGGAAAGGTTTCTCTTTGTTTTCAATCCCAGCCCTCGCATTTCTCACATTGAACTTATGCAGAAGTGACAATGCTAAATTGAAAAATATCGCCCGACCTAGATAGACTGTGTCGCTTGAAAACAGAGTTTCTTAAGGCGTACTTCAATACTGTTTACGGTGATTGGGGGTGCTATAATTTTTTGTAGAAAAGTTTGTAGAAAAGAAGTGCGGAGGGTGTTGCCTTCTATTAAAGATCTGATTCTCAAGCTTTGTAAAGAATTTATGCTGTCGACAATTTGAACAGTACTTTCTATAGAGAGTGTTTTCTTTTCAGCATTAGGGGGTTGTCTGGTGGCACAGTTTTTGAAGTTTCTTTGAGAAGATTGTTATTTGAAATGAACAAATCAAAAAGGAAATAAACCAATGAGAGCCCTTTTTTTATCTATATTAGTGATCCTTTCTTCCCAAGTTGTTTTTGCAGAATCTGCTCAAATCAGAATGGATAAAAGAAATCAACGAGAATTGATATGCTCAATGGTGGACCGTATTGATGCGGGTTATGTTCAAGTTATGGAGACTCAAAGAGTCGAAAAATTAAAAAGTGCTTTAGCGGACTTTTTTACAATGCTCATTCCACTTCTAAGAAAAGGAGATGCAGAAAAACTTATCCCTGAACTACAGATTTGTGGTTCTGATTTTGTTGCTTTTCCCTCCAGTTTTCGTTCCAATCCTAAAGGTGTTACCTTCCTTGGACCTGATTTTGAAACTATGCCTGCGGATGCCAATTTGTTTGCCCACGCAGACTATGATCGAACGGGATTTTTCTTTGTAGCTATCGGTTTGGGAGTTACAACTGGCACAATCTATTCTCTTTTAAAAACGGGACTGTCGACTGGTGTTTCAGAGGTCGCTCTTGGAGGAGGCGGGATGGTTTCTGCAGTTGTTGTATTTGGACTTGTTATTGGAACTCAGGCGGGCATTGCTATCCATGCTCTGGATAAAGTTGGAGGCCATGTTCTGACCGATGGAATTTCTCGTTTTGTGACCACCCCAATTGCCTCTTTTCTCACAGGGGCTGATAAAGTCGAGAGGGAAGCTGATCGAAGACAAGCTGAATTTCTTGCAGACCAAGCTGCTCAAGACGTACTTCAATACTATTTACGACTATTAGAGGTATTGTAATTTTTCTCACGAAAGGTCGATCGCAGCAGGTCAACCCTCAAGTTAAAATTCGGAGATAAAGGCGTCAGTGGACACCTTCTCTTTGAATAAAAACTTTTTGAAGGACATCGTTTATAAACAAGTATAAGAAACTTTATGTTTTTCTGGGACAGTCTTACTTTTTTAGACAGTGCCAATCAAAGTCGTCCAATAAATCCATTTTTTTGAGCTGCCAGTTGCTTATAAATTCTTTTACCAAATTATAATTTTATGCTGTACCGATATCAGGGCAGTTGATGGGTTATTCTTTCAACAGGTTTTTATTCCATTTCGAGTATTTTGAGAAAGGAAAACATGCAACCGTCAACTGGAAGTGCTCGTGCTACATATCTAATTCCTGCTTGATTTGGATCGTCCAGATAAACGGAAAATTCTTCTTCTTTTGTATTTAATTTGCGATTCCATCTGAATCTAACAAAACGAGTGCTAAGAACTAATCGATCTCTCGGGATTCCTGAATCTTGAATGAAATTACTGATAAGGGTTTCGTTTACTCTCGAAGCACAGATAGGGTTTTCATCTCCACTAAATCCAAGAGTCCCGGTGCCAGTCCCTTGCGCAATCCCTAAAGATGAAATCACTGTCATTAATATGGATACTAATATATTCATAAAAACCTCCTTGGGTGTAACGACATATCTAAGCGCCGACGAGGCTTAAGTCCAGTGTTATGGCAAAATAGACGAACACAAATTGATCAAATTCGGCATTTCTATAGAATTATTTCATGGTAGACATATTCGACTTCATAAATTATCGCCAATTTCTGATCCGCATTTATGAAGATAAAAAAGCTATAAATAGTTCATTCACAATGACTGCTTTTTCAAACTTTCTTGGTTTTAAATCTCATAATGCATTTTCAAAACTTATCAAAGGAGCAATTGATCTAAATCCTGATAAGGCACTTCTGCTAGCAAAGAAAATTTCACTGTCAGAAAAGGAGACATTTTTTTTTATTTTGATGGTGTATCTAAAAAAATCTAAAGAGAAAGACCTTCGTTCTATAATTTTGGAGCAAATGGAGAGACTCAAACAAGAGGCTCGGCAACCACAGCAAACAGACAAGTATCGATTTTCGCCAATTCATAACTTGGTCAAAAATATGACTCATCACCAAAGTCCTAGCCAAATATATGAATTCATTGGAGCCTCTAAAATAGAAGACATACTAGAAATTCGTAACTTATTAAAAAGTGACGCCACGGATGCGGCAACTAATGTATATTCAAAGCTATCTGATCCAAAAGAAATAAAATCTTATTTTGAAGAAACTTTGAAGCTTTCGGAGAAAGCACTGGCGTCCTCAGTGAAAAAAAATGATTTCTATTTTGTCTGTCTGACTCTCTCGCCGTCTAAACTTGAGGAAGTAAAACAAATACTGAAGGACTCTTTGAATCGGATTTCCTCAATTGCCTGTGAAAAAAGCAATCTCCCTAAACATTATGCTCTCAATCTTCAAATGATCGACTGGGAAACGGTTCTATAAAATAAATATGTTATAAATCTAGAGATACTTGGAGCTTATTCAGAACCAAATTGGCCTGCCCGGGCAAAGCTACGCTCAGATTGAAAGATGGTCAGTTTCAAGGCTTGGGCGTCATTTTGATCGGAGTCCTAAGGCGATTCAGATGCATACATGCAAAACTGAGAGCTGGCGGTCTCGAGGTATTGGGTTTTGAACCAGGGATCTATCGAGAGCTCAAAAATGGTTCAAAAGTAGCAAGGCTTCCTAGTTAAGGGCCTACCACTTAAGCACTCTTTTTAAGCCTTTTAAGACCATCTAAGATAAAGACCCGAATCAATACTGAAAGGCCAAGGAAACTGGTACATCAAACACTCAAATCTATTTGTTTTTTAGAAAATAGTCAGAATATCAGCAAAGCAGAGAAAGGTGACTCACAAGCAGTAGCCAAATCCATTTGATTCAGGCGGAGAGGATCTGAGATCTGTCAGTATCAAGTGAGCTGTCACCTTAAGAAGTGGATCTAAGTCAAAGTGCCCGTCATTAAAAAGAGTTTTTAAGAGTGAGAGCTTTGCACTCCGAGGCCCTGCGCTAAAATACTCAGAGCCAGGCGATGCTGGAAGATAAGATTTTCCTTGACTAATGGTGCCTCCGGGGAGAATCGAACTCCCACTCCGTTACCGGAACTGGATTTTGAATCCAGCGCGTCTACCAATTCCGCCACAGAGGCACTGATCCTATTGAGCTAAGTAGATGACTTTGAAGTGTTATCTCTAAAAGAATCGTTTAGGTACAGTTGATGCTCCGGATAAAAAATGTCCTCCAAATGGAGAACGCCGCAAGCGACAGTAAGGAGTGAGGCTCTGTTTGGTGGAAAGGGGCTTCCGTTTAAATCTCTGGAATTAGAGCTGATAAAAAAATGCCCCTTTCCGAAGAAAGGGGGCAAGGAGCAATGTGTGACGGACAGCCTGGGGGGGGGGTGGATGTCCGTCACTTGTGAGAGATAAATGGGCTCTCACGGAGAGAGCTTAAAGCAATGAAAGTGCCAGTCATTAGGGCAAACTGAGTGATAGAACAGCCCAATCGACTTGGAATTAGTTTCAGCCAAAGACCCAGAATGGGTCCAAATTTACATACTTCCTTTAAGGGAATTAGAGATTGAAAGATTTTCCCAAAGTGGTAGCAATTTGGCCACTTTTGAATTGCTAGAATGGATTTTTCAAAAGCTAGACTTTTAAAAAATACAATAATATCAACATATTATATCACTTTAAAAAAATGACGCAATTAGGCATGGGCTTTGCTTTCTATTGAGTCGTTAAATTGTCATGTGAAAAGCGAGGTTCCAATGACTAAGACATATGGGCTCATACTATTGAGCGTGGCGCTATCTAGCCCACTGGCATCAGCTCAAGACTCATACAACAATGGGTTGCGGACTGAGCTGAATCGAGAAGTCGAAGAGATGTATCCTGAGGCAAAACCTCAACCAAGATCTGTACGAGTTGAAACACGAGAAATTGTGGAGACTCAACCAGTTCAGTCAACTCCTCCAGTTGAAGTGAATCAGGTTCACATCCAGGCTTCACCACAAGTTCAGGGCCAAGCTCAACTTCAACAGCAAGCACAGCAGCCTATAATGGTGAGACAACAGCCATTAACTCTTGTTGAAGCAGCGCCTGTTGTAGAGAGCGATGCTGATAAACTCAGAAGAAGCCGTGTTGAGTTTGAACAAGAGACTGAAAGAAAGCTTGTTGAGAAACTTGAGGCAGAAAGAATTCAAGCAGAACAAGAGCGTAGAAAAAACATAATGGAGAAATTGGAAGGTAAGCCAGTAGAGCCCGTTCAAGAAGAGGTGGCTCCAGTTTATCCACCTGTACCAGTTGTTGTTGAACAAGAACAAACAATTGAAGCTGTAGCCCCAGTTCAGACAGCTGAGCTCCCAGAGGCGCCAAAGGAAGAGGATAGTGGGAACAGCATGTTCATTGGATTAAATGGAGGTGTTGGAAGTTTTATTGATGCGGATAATGTAGAGGGAACTTCAGGTGGTGTTTCTGTTGGTATTATAACTGAGCAAAATATTGTCGCTGAGTTTGGTTTCAATTATGGAAGTTTTGAAATTGACACTTCTTCTTACTTTGATCCGTTTGATCAGACGTCATTTGACGAATATGCATTCTCACTTGGTGTGAGTTATCAGTTTTTAAGATCTGTAATTCGCCCAGTTGCTGGTGTTTTGATGCAATACCGTTACCGAGACTATGTCCACACTCAGTACAGTGGCTATAGAAAGCCAAACGAAGACGTCACCACTCATGGTATAGACTTTGGTATCAACCTTGGAGTCGACTTTGCTGTGACTGAGTCTTTCACTTTTGGTCTTGGTATGAAGTATCTTATCAACATGTACAATGACATAGATGGTATTGAAGAAGGTGATTACTACAAGGATTACTCTTACGGGTATTACGACTATGGTTATGGCTACGATGATTACGAAGATGATCTCGATAGTGTTGAAGAGAAGAATTATTATATCTTCGGTGCAAATGCGAAATTTATATTCTAGATAATACTCAACGGCGGACCTTCCCGGAAGGTGTCATCTCAATGACGCATTCCGGGAAGGTCCGCTTTCTTTGAGGCTTTCTTTTTTCAAAATTACCGATATGCTATTCCTATGAAATATCTTGTCGCCCTTCTTTTGTTTCTAAACCTATCTCTAGAAGCTAATACAATTGAAGTGGTTGCTCAGGTCGACAATTGGGTGATCACGAGTCGTGAAATTGAAATAGATCGAATTGTTCAAACACATCTGATGAGAGAGAAGGCAGTCGGGAGTTCTGGGGAGTATTTCAATCATGTCATTCGAGAGTGGACGGTGTTTAGTGAAGCTCGTGCATTTGGTGTGTCTCAGGTTTCAAATAGAGAAGTCCATAGGCAGGAAGCGAGGTTTCTCAAGTCGTTGAACTCATCGTCAGTGAAAAGTAAATGGCGAAAGTTAGATGTGAAAAAGGGCGAGTTACGACAAATCATTCGTCGGAAAATACAGGCGCGAAATTTTATTAAGTTTAAAAAAGAGGCTTCATTGGTTCCTGCTACAGATGCTGAAGCACTGAATTTCTTCCAGCGCAATCGAAAAGAGTTTGTTGGAAAAACTTTTTCTTCAGTCAAAGATAAGATTAAAGAAAAATTAAGCCAGGATCGTGCACGAGAACGGTTGAGAGAATGGTTTGTAGTCTTAGAGCGTAAATACAATGTGAGGCGGATTCTGAATTAGATGGATTATGTTGGGGGGATAAAAAGAGTGTTGGGATCGCAGGAGTGTCTGAAGGGTCGTCTTTCGGTTTCAGATTTCCTGCCTCAGAAAGATCATCAAAAAATCCTTTTTGATTTTTATGGAAATATCCCAGTGGCTTTTGTCAGCTATATTGAAACAGACGATGGAATTGACGTGATTTTTCTTACAACACATGAAAGATATCGTCGACAGGGCCGGATGAGTAAATTGATTCAAAAACTCAAGAAAAGCTTAAAAAATGGGCAGAGAATTTTTTTGGAGCTGAGAGAGAGCAATCTGATTGCTTTAAAGTTTTATCAAACAGAGGGGTTTTCCCAAATTGGTGTAAGGCCCTGTTATTATAAAGGAAATATCGATGCGATATGCCTTTCATGGACCTGTCAGAACGAACTAAGCCCTTGCATTCACTTGTAAATCCTGTTAGTTAAGTGGTCTTCGTTTAGTCTCAAGGTGGGTGAGGAGCCCACCTTTTTTTGTTTTTATGTTTTTGTAGGTGATACTTTAATGAGCTTAAAATTAAATGACAGTGCTCGTCGCCGGATTGGTGACATTGCAAATGAAATCTGCGAACGCGAAGGTTGCAGGCTTTATGATATCGAGTTCGTTGGTGGATCAAAAGGCAAAGGGCGCTGTCTGAGAATTTACATAGATAAGCCGGATACTGGTGTTTCGGTTGAAGACTGCGCCAAAGTCTCACGCGGTGTTGGGTTTTATCTCGATGCTGAAGACCAAGAGTTGATTGAAGGTTCATTCCACTTAGAAGTTTCAAGTCCAGGTTTGGAGAGGCCACTGAGAGAGACATGGCATTTTGAGAGTTCTCTTGGTGAGAAAATATTTGTCAAACTTAAAGAGTCTTTAGACAGATTTGTTGAAGGCGCAAAAAAACAAACAAAGTTAAAAGGATTATTGAAAAAAGTAGATGGAGAAAAAATTGTTCTCGGATGTGATGGTATGGATTATTTATTGCCCATCCAAAGTATTTCGAAAGCAAAGGTTCTTGTGGATTTTGAAAACGCCTTAAAGGCAAAAAGCTAGAAATTGGAGAAGCCATGGCTGAGGGATTTTCAGACTTAGCGAAGTTGATTGAGTCAATAGGGAAAGATAAGGGTATCGATCGCGATCTTATAGTGGATGCTGTTACGCAAGGCATGCTCATGGCTGCGCGGAAGAAGTATGGAACTTATCGTGAGATCGAAGCTTCATACAATGAAGACTCAGGAGAGGTTGAGCTTTTTGAGTTCAAGGAAGTTGTAGAACCTGAAAAATTTGTGGATGAAGAGGTTGAAATTAAATTTGATGAGGGTCGAGAGTTGGATCCAGATTGCAGTGTTGGGGATTATATCGGGATAAAACTTGAAACTGGAGATTTGGGGCGGATTGCGGCTCAAACAGCTCGCCAGATCATCACTCAGAAAGTAAGAGATGCAGAACGTGAAATTATTTTTCAAGAATACGAACAGAGAAGAGGAGATATTGCCTCAGGAATCGTTCGGAGAGTGGAGCGTGGAACTGTTGTTGTAGATCTTGGTCGAACGGAAGCTTATCTTCCGCAAAGAGAGCAAATTCCAGGGGAAATGTACAAGGCCGGAGATCGAGTTCAGGGGTACATTTCAGATGTGCGCCAGACCAACAGAGGTCCTCAAATTATTATGTCGAGAGCTGATGAAAGGTATCTCGTTAAGCTTTTTGAAATGGAAGTTCCTGAGATTCATGATGGGATTGTGGATATTATGGCTGCTGCTCGTGAACCAGGCTCAAGAGCAAAGATTGCGGTTGTCAGTAAAGATGCTGCTGTAGATCCTATCGGAGCTTGCGTTGGCATGAAGGGAAGTCGTGTTCAAAATATTGTTCAAGAGCTTCAGGGTGAAAAAATTGATATCGTTGACTATGAAGAAGATGTGACACGTTTTGTATGTAAGGCTCTTCAGCCTGCTGAAGTTTCAAAAGTGTTTATTGATGAATCAAGTAAAGAGATGGAAGTCGTTGTTCCAGATCACCAGCTTTCCTTGGCCATTGGTAAGAAAGGCCAAAATGTGCGGCTTGCGGCCAAACTAACAGGCTGGCACATCGACATTATTTCAGAAACAAATGTTGCAGCAAAACAAGCGGAGTCGATTTTCAACTTAATGCTGATTCCAAATATGTCGGAAACTATGGCTCAAAATATTTATCAAAGTGGGTTTGGCTCATTTCAATCTTTGTCTCAAGCTGCTGTTGAAGAAGTGATGACAATTCCAGGGTATGATGACCCAGAAAAGGCTGAAAAACTGATCAATGAGTCATCAGCACTTCTTAAAAAATATGAAGACGAGGGCAAGGAGATTCCCACTCCAACAGGAGGAGCAACTATTGCTGGCGCTGTGGTGAAAGCAGGTGATTCTGCGACTCCAGGTGCTGTCTCTTCTGGTGGATCAGCAAAAAGTTTGGCTGAAGAGCGGTTGAAGGAAGAAATGGCACAACTTGCTGGCCAGGCTGGTAGTACAAATGGTGAGGCTGAAGCCAAAAGCGAAGAACCTATAGATGTGAAAGCAGAGAATGAAGAAGATGTTTCTGAGGTGGCTCAACCGCAAGTTGATGCACCAGCAACAAACGATGAATCAACATCGAGTAAATCAGAGTAGGAACATAAGGAGAGTAAGTGTCGGAACCAAAGGTATTTGAGTTTGCCAAAGAAATAGGGTTAGAAACTTTGGCGCTAATGGATAAATTGCGGGAATGGAAAATTCCTGTAAAGAGCCATATGGCGGCACTAGATGAAGACACGATTTCTGCTATAATGGATAAGCTTTCCGAAGAATCTTCAAGTAAGAAGAAAAAAACTAAGACGAAGACCAAAGCGAAGAAGAAAAAAACTGCTAAAAAAACAACAACTTCGGCGAAAAGCTCAAAGAAAGTAACTAAGAAAAAAGCAGCAGGGAAAAAGGTGATCCGTCGAAAGGCGAGCAATGTACCTTCTGCTATTCAGGCTGAAGAAAGAGCAAGAAAAGAGGCTGAAAAAGTGGCCTCTGAGGAAGCTGCTCGGGCAGCTGAGGCGGGTGAAGTTGTTGAGGGTGCAGAAAGCTCCCCTACAAAAACTGAAGAAACAGGGGCTAAGGTTGCTGCGGTTGCTGCGACAGAGGTTCCGAGACCTGAGCCAAGAAAAAGACAAATTACTGGTAAAAATATAGTTGGAAAGATTGATCTTGAAAAAGCTCGTCGTCCGCCTGGGGCGCGTTCCAATGACAGAGGTCCATCTCAAAATAGAGGAGGGGCCTCTGGGGCGAGAACTCTAAGAACTGGGTTTGTGAAAGTGGATTCTGCAAAGATGCCATTTGCAGCTCCGGAACCTTTGAATCAAACCTCTCGAAGAGACGACAAAAAAAGAAAAGTGGCAGCAGGGCCGCCTCCGAAAGCAACTGAGGGAGGGGCAACAAAAGAAGAAGCTCCGCCTGCTTTTGCACAAACCGAGTTTCGAAAACGAGAAGTTTTATTTCAACCAAAAAAGAAAAAATTGGCTTTAAACCGAGAGGCTAAGAAAACACAAATCACTCAGCCATCTGCACATAAGCGAATTGTCAAAATGAATGGTAAAATCACTGTTGCTGAATTGGCAAAATCGATGAGTGTT
>JAUICD010000032.1 GCA_030427965.1 Bdellovibrionia bacterium | reverse complement strand
TAAGGAAAGACTAAGTTGATCAAAAGTATTTGCTACCCATTTGTCTTTATGATTTTATTTTTTGCTTTTACATCGGAAGCATTCGTTGTTAAAGACAATCACGTCAGAGTTGAATTAATATCAGAAAATAAAACGCTTTCTAATAACTTTGTACTTGGAGTTTATTTTCAAATAGACCCCGAGTGGCATATTTATTGGAAAAACCCTGGAGATTCAGGAGCCGCACCTAAATTCAAACTTTCAAATGGATCCATTAACTCTGTTCAGTGGCCATACCCAGAAAGAATCCCTGTTGGAGATTTTACTAATTTCGGATACAGCAAAGAAGTTATTCTATTTTTAGATGTTGTTTTTGATAAGCCTAGCCCAATCTTAAGCCTCGAGTGGCTTGTTTGCAAAGTTGAGTGTATTCCTGGATTTGCCGAAATTGTTATCGATGAGAGTACCGTGAGAGTTCATAAGAAGATTTTTGATAAGTTTAAAAGCAGGGTTCCAATCCCTGATTCCAAAGTTTGGGAGACTCAGTATGTTGAAAAAGAAAATGGATTGTTTCAGTTTAGTCTAAAGCCTAAGAGTGACAAAATCCTAACTGAAATCAAGAATGCGTTTGTCTATCCTGAAAATGGTTCTGTATTTTTATCAAAACAACCAAATGTGAGTTTAACGAACAAGTCTCTTCACTTTTCCGTTCCTTATTCAAAAAATTCATTTATTGAAGAAGAAGAGCGATTTGTTTTTGCTTTGCACAAAAATGATGGATCTGTGATTTCCTTTTCAAAGGGAGTTGTTCCAAAAACTTCGACTTCCAATTATTCTATGGCACTTTTTTTGGCTTTTTTAGGTGGCCTACTCCTAAACTTAATGCCATGTGTTTTTCCCATATTAAGCCTAAAGGTTTTTAGTTTTGTAAAGGAAGGAAAAGTTAAAAGTATCAGAAAATCAAGCCGTGCCTATGGTGCTGGAGTAATTACAACATTCCTAATCATTGGCGGAATGCTAATGTTCTTAAGATTTTCAGGAGAATCATTAGGATGGGGCTTTCAACTCCAACACCCTTGGTTGGTTTATTTATTGTCGTTACTTTTCTTTGGAGTAGGCCTTAATTTTTTAGGAGCTTTTGAGTTTTCCAGCATTTTTCCGAGAATAACTAGTGCTCTCTCTTCCCATAGATGGCTATCAGGGGATTTTGGAGTTGGCATCTTAGCCGTTCTTGTCGCAAGCCCCTGTACTGCCCCTTTTATGGGTTCAGCTCTCGGTTTGACACTTCTTTTACCAGCCTGGCAGTCTTTGACTGTATTTCTATTTCTTGGAATAGGATTTGCTGTTCCGATGGTTTTATTAGCTTATTACCCTGGCTTAATTGAACGCCTTCCCCGTCCTGGACGTTGGATGATCTTAGTAAGACAGTTGTTCGCATTTCCTCTGTTTGCAACATGTATTTGGCTCTTTTGGATACTTTCTCATCAAAAAGGCATTGATGCTGTTTTTTTAAGTTTAGGAACTTGTTTAGTATTTGCGTTAGGAATTTGGCTAACAAACCTCCAGTATAGGAATACAATCATCAAATTATTCGGACTTGGCTTGGTACTTTTAATACCTTTTTGGGGAGCTCAAAAAATCAATAAGATGAAAACACCTGATGCCAAGCAAGATATCTCTCTTTGGACGGATTATAATGAATCTGAAATAGCTAAAAATTTAAAAACATATCCCGTATTTATAGATTTCACCGCTTCATGGTGCATCACCTGCCAAGTAAACAAAAAGACCGTTTTGGAAACAAAAGAAATAATAGACTTATTTAAAAAAAATAGAGTTTATCTTGTAAGGGCGGATTGGACAAATTATGATAAAAACATAACAGAGACCCTCGCTAGTTTTAGAAGGAATTCTGTCCCTTTGTATGTTTTCTATGATAGAAATGGAAGTTCTGCTAAAATATTGCCAGAACTTTTAACTAAAAAAATGATAATCGAATTGTTTAAAAAAGGAGATAAAAAATGAGAGTTGTAATTGCAATTGCTATCTTTTTTATAAATGTCGCCGGATTTACTGATTCAAATGAAATCACAGTTGGAGAAAAAGCTCCTTCTTTTAATGAACTTGACCAATCAGGAAAAACACATAGCCTCGATGATTATAAAGGAAAATGGCTTGTTCTCGAATGGTATAATGAAGACTGCCCTTATGTAAAAAAACATTATGGCTCAAACAATATGCAGAATCTTCAGAAAAAATATACCTCTAAAAATGTTCAATGGTTAACTGTTTCAACTTCAGCAAAAGGTAAACAGGGATATATCGAACCTAGTAAAGCAAAAAAACATTTTGAAGAAAAACTTTATTCTACTGCTCTATTACTTGATTCAGATGGGAATATGGGAAGAGCATACGGAGCAAAAACTACGCCCCATATATTTATTATAAACCCTGAAGGCTATGTGATTTATGCAGGGGCAATGGACAACAATGACTCATCAGATCCAAAAACAATTCCATCAGCAAAAAACTATGTATCAACAGCACTAGATCAAGCAATGAGTGGAAAAAATGTTACGAAATCATTTAGCAAGCCCTATGGATGCAGTGTGAAATATAATTAATTTGTTTTTTGAGTTTCAGTAGTATCAAATTTTGTGCACAATAAACCTTGTCGAAACATTGACCGAACAGCCCCTCACTACGCACCACAATTAGGGGGAAATACTCCCCCTAATTTGATACATGCGTAATCTTTGAATGCGAATTATTACCCACCATTAACCCGGAAACGTTTTATTTCTTCAAGTCGTCGAGAGTTATGAAGGCTATTCTTCAAAATTATTAGATTTTTTCGAATCATCCGTGTTCGATCCATCAAATGCTCTCTTTAACCAAAGTGTAAATGGGATTAAAACGATCAACATTGTTACAATTATACCGTTATCAGACATGTTATATCTCCTTTAAATTTGTGATTTTGAGAAAATAGAACTCATAATCTCATATTAGAAAGGAGCAGAAGAGTTTATACAGACAAGTTGGTTGATAAACTTCACAATGTCCTGAGCAAGCACCAAGGTGGTGAGTAAGATATATTGGCAAGATTTTTGCTTTAAAGAATGAGGAATCTTCACTTCCTTTTTCTTCTATTTTGCCAATTTCAAGAAAGGTGATCGGCGATAGGGATAAAGAACATGAACACGTAATAGAGCCTTTATCAGGGTTATTTTTTTCAACTGGAAGCCCATGGAAACATAGAGACATGAGAAAACAAAGGGCACAAAACTTTAAGAAAACATCTCTACCAAAAGAGAATCTAGATCCCATTTGTATCAAAGTTTTCATGATACTCCGTTCCAATTTAAAGTTATATCGCTACCAAAATTTTTTCTCTTTTCTCTTATTTCTGGCCAAATTTTGCTTCAATTTCCTTGCCTCTCGATGAGAAGGCAAACCCCTGTGGTCCAAAGTTTCCTATCATTACTGATTCAATCAATGGCGAAGGCACTTTTTTATCTGTTTCCCACTTTACAATAAAATTAGCTCCAGAGCCCCCAGAAATATCGACTTGAGGAACTAAAAAATCTTTAGATGACATCTTGTCCAACTTAAATGGCTTTTCAATAAATCTCTTTAAAAGTTTACCATTTGTATCATAGTACTCAATCCTAGATATAATTATGGAGTCATCAGGAGAAATATTCCTAATACTTAAAATTGAAGCGAGATGGTTTAGTCTATCAAGTTGACGTTGTATGGAAGAGTAGATAGGCACATACACAATTTGAGAATGAACTAGCCTTGTTGGAACATTTTTCAACGGAATAAAATTTTCTGCTGTTGGAATATCAGGATTACTTAAGGACCTTATGTCTTTGCATCCACCAATCATCAAAAACAAGCTTATAAGTCCTATCTGTTTTATGCTTCTACTCATATTCTACTCCGGTATTAAAATATTTGGATATTCAGAAATATACTGCTTACACTTTTCTTTGGACGTTTGACTTCCCCAAACGAACAAGATGTCATTTTTTTGAAACACTTCTTGGTGCCCAGGAAAAAGCATTCTCCTGTTTTCTCGCTCAATAGCAACAATAGTAACCCCTGTAGAATTTCTTAGATTTAAATCTGCTACTGATTTTCCAATCAAATTTTTATTCTCAATATCAATTCTCATAAGATCTTCAAGGCCTGGAATATCAACAGACTTCTTGCCTGACGGAAATGTTTGTTGTCTGAGCACGCTTTCAATTGTTGCGCTTCCACTTTCAAAGTTATTAGTAAAGCTACCAGCACTCCTCCAAATATAAATCATAATCAATATAAACACTATTAATAACAAAATCCAGAAAATGTCTGTGCCAACGAAAGCGCCTAGCACTGACGCTGCCGCCGGGGCTATAAGCAAAAACATTATTGCCCAGACAGTCACTGAAAATAACCTCCTAGCTGGAACCTTCTCCCGCACCTCTTCACTGTCAGAGAACAATCTATCGGAAACCAGAATATTTAATCGAGATATATTCTTAATTAGACCAATCAAAATCGGAACAAATATCAAACTAATCACTACGAATGTTATTGAATTCTCCAAATAACTGTACTTAGTATTCTTGACAAAGCCTTCAAATAAGCTAGGAAGGTATCTCAACAAAATAGGCGGAAGTATTATCAAAAGAATTGCATCAACAAAAATTGAAAAAACAATTCTTTTAGGAATGCCAAATACAGAAACTCCAGAAACTTTATTCTCGTTGTTAATTTTTTCAAACCAAGTTTCATACAGACCAATAACAACTCGCATTCTATTTGGAAGTTTACTCGTTAAATAATTTGATATTCTATCAGATCTAGCCCATAAAAGAGGGGTCGATAAAGAAGTAAGAACGGCTACAGATACAATAACCGCCTGAAATTTTTGATCCACCAAACCTGCCGAAAAGCCAATTGCTGAAATGATAAAGGAAAACTCGCCAATCTGCCCAAGAGCAAGTGACGAAATAGCTGATTTTTGTAACCCTACGCCGGAGAGCACTCCCCCCAAGAATACCACCCCAAACTGAAAAATAATAATAGATAGACTCAAAATTAGAGAGAAAGGAAGCACATCAAGTGCTACAGAGGGGTTGACGGACATTCCAACCGAAACAAAGAAAATAGCTACAAAAACATCCTTCAGAGATTTAGTAAGGTCTTCGATATTATTGCCCTCACCACTTTCTGATACAAGTATTCCCGCTAAAAAGGCCCCCAGCGCAACAGAAAACCCCATTTGTTCAACTAATAGGGCTAATGAAAAACATATTCCTATCGCGACTATTGTTAAAACTTCATTGTTTTTTTGAACTGCCACAAACCTAATAAATCTAGGAATAACAAATAATCCAACTACCATTGAAATAAACAGAGTAGTTAATAATTTTAGCATAGTTGGCAAAATACTATCCATTTGTAAGTTGGAGCTGACAGCAAGTGTACCAAATACAGTAAGGAGAATTATTGCAAAAATATCCTGAACTATTAAAATACCAAAGACATGTTGACGAATTTTGGGACTAGGAGGTCGTTCTTCGAAAATTTTACTTACTATCATAGTAGAAGAAATCGCAAGGGCGCCTCCTAAAAAGATCGACTGAATATTTGACCACCCAAAAAATCGACCTAAAATAGTTCCCAGCATTCCCATCGTGAAAATTTCTAATAATGCTGTTAATGCTGATGTTGGAAGAACTTTTAAAAAATTCTTTATCCTAAATTCTAGACCTACTGAAAACATAACCAGAACTACCCCAAATTCTGAAAGGCTTTCTACACGGTGATGATCTGCAAATAGTGGTATGGGAATATAGGGACCAATAACAAGGCCAGCTGCCATATATCCAAGAACAGTTGGAAGCTTTAAACGTCGAGAAATTGCACTAGTAATTGCCGCAACCCCAAGAACCAAAGCAATATCTTTAACGAGACTATCCAAACCCAAACTCCAAAATATTAAAAGTTGCCTTTTAACTTAATGAGAATATAATATTAGGTAAACTTGCCCTAAAGCTCAAGGGTGGCCAATTGAAGGCAAACCCTAAAGAAACATTATCATGGGAATTGTTTATGAAAAACAAGAAAAACAAACTGGTTTCTAAAATTAAATATATTGTTTTTGGAATCAGTGTACTGGCAGTTTTCGTACTGTTCCAAAAACTAAACACATTAGGAAGTCCCACTCCAACCTTTGATTTAGCATATGAAAATGCTAAGAATTTAAACAATAGTATAAATGAAGTCTTCGGAATAAATAGCTCGCCGAACACAAAATATAGTTACATTCCAGCTTATTCACATATTTATTCCTCTGATGGGGACCCAAAGGAAGCAGCAGTCACTTTGAGTCTAAGAAATACTGATTTGAAAGAAAAAATCACAATTTTAAAAGTAGGATATTTTAACACAAAGGGCGAATTGATTCGTTACTACTTAAAAGGAGGGATAGAACTCGGTCCGTTGGAAACTAAAGAAATTTTTATTAAAAAAAGTGACAATCAAGGAGGTTCAGGTGCGAATTTTATTGTGCTCTTTAATGCTTCCCCCATTGCACTACCCCCTATATTTGAAGCAGTAATGGCAACTTCTAAAAAGTCCAATGGCCCACTGAGTATTTTTAGTAGCCGTGGGATTTTGATTCAATAGTTTTTATTGCAAACTCTATATTATTCCATTAAGGCTGAACTAACTTTATGTCCAAACCCTCAAAGCACCAAAAATCGACCACTTTGTTCTGTTAATTTTAGGTACTTCTTGCTTTACTGTTACTCATTCACATAAAGAAATCATGTATTCCACGACTAAGCAGGATGAGCCGTATCATGTGGGTAGTCAGTAGATCGATTTTGAAAAGTTAAAATCTTTTGATTTTTAATCGTTCCCTGTTCTATCTCCAAACACTTGGCCAAACTTTCATTTTGATTCCAAATATTTACTCCTCCCATCAAATCTGACAAAAAGGGTAATAGGGACTGAGATATTTCCCAAGAAGCACTATTCCAAAGATATGAAGGGGTATGATCTACTGCATAGTAATGAGCGCGCCCAATTTTAAACATCGGCTTTTCAAAAGTCGTAGGCTTTGCACCAAAAAAGCCCATTCCTTCATCACAACTCACATCAACAATGAGCGAGTTTTCTTTTAGTCGTCCAACTTCACTTTCATCAATGAACATTATTGGTTCGTCCGTATCTTGAACCATTGCATTGACTACGATGTCGGAGGTAGAGATCTCTTCAATAAAGGAACGTTTGCTACCATTCATATTAACCACCAAAAGTGACTCATTGGGACTAGATTTTAATTGTCTAAATCGTACTCCGTGAATTTGGTCGTCAATGTGATTGGGCTGCCGATTGGTGTAAACTGAAACATCTCTAAAGCCCAGCCCAAGAAGAGCATGAACAGCCCCTCTTCCCACAGATCCAAAACCGATGACAATAGCATGTTTAGCTGGTCCATAGTTTCCATCTATTCCTAGGAGCCTCAGTGCATCTAAAATTGCTGCATACCCAGCAATTTCATTGTTTTTGTGGAAAATATGTCGCCTAAATTCACCATCGTCTGTCCATTTGTGCAAAGACTCCCAAGCTAACACAGAAAGCTGTTTATCAATACAAACTTGAGTCACCGCTTTCTGTTGGACAAGATGTGCCCAACCACACAAAGTCGCTCCTTTTTTCATCGACTGAAAGTCCTTCAGCACAGGCTTAGGCACTAAAACAACATCACTTTTTTCAAAAATCTCGGCTCGTTCTAAAACACCCCCAAAGCCCTCAAACAGTTTGGGACCAATGCCAAAGTTCTTAGCATAATCTGTTTCAAAAAATATGCTTTCCTTGATGTCGTCATCTATCCAACTAAACTGTTCTGGATGTATGGGGACTCTAAGTTCGTTCTCTTTCAACGAAGCACCCAAAATCCCTATGGCTAGATTTTTCAATACGACGCCTTTAAGTTTGCTCCACAATCAGAGCAAAAGTGACTTCCTTCTTTTCGGCTCTTTACATGATACTCTCGATTGCATTTCCGGTGTGGGATGCTGCTATTTACAACTATTCCACAATTGGGACAAAATCGGACTGCAACATTCATTTTAGAATGATTTTGATTGTCGCACTTTTCATCGGGCATATAGTTCTCCTTGGCTTCAGTAGTTTTGAATTAGTTATCCAAAGAAGGGGCCGAAGGTCTGAATAGTGCCACAAGATCGAAATAAAGAACTCTTCATATAGTAGCTTTCAAAAGACGATATTGCACTAAGTAAAATATCTCTACAACCAGACGTCGCGTTAAAAAAGACAAGGAATATATCTTTAGGAAAAAAGACTAAAGAACTTCAATAAAATTTCAAGGCGTGTTGGAGTATGGGTTCAAAGACGACAAAAGTGAAAAATCTATAGCCCCCTTAAAGCTCAACTCGAAACAACGGGCCTCTCTAAGGATTCAATCTTGCAATATCCATCAAGAAATGAAACCTCAATACATAATAGATAAAGTCAAAGACTTCTTAGCTCCAGTCCGATGGTTCACGGTGGGAGTTCTTTTCTCTTTGCTGATTGGTCTCAATAGCCTAGAAGAGAGCAAAAATCCGAAGAAAAAAATCGAATCACTTTCTTTAAAATTGAATCAAGTTCAAAGAAAGCTCTTCGTTACACAACAAAAAAAAATCGAATTCCAAAAATTAATATCCAAGATAAATCAACGGGAATTAAGCCTCTTACCCAAGGCCCTTCTCAAACATTATCAATCACAATCTTTGGTGATGAAGGATTTAGATATTCATCAATTTTTAGTCAACTGCCCTCTGACTCCTCCCTTAAATGGATACTTTACAAGCTCTTATGGCAAGAGAAAGTTAAAACAACAAAAATACCTAAGACGTCATAAAGGACTCGACATCGCCTCCAAAGCCGGAGCACTCGTCGTCTCTGCAGCTCCCGGCCGCATTGTAGAAGTAAAGAGTAAAAAATCCAGTGACTTTGGACTTTGGGTTAAAGTGGATCATGGAATGGGAATTCTTACTCTTTATGCCCACATGAACCGTATCATGGTCAAAAAAGGTGATCGCGTCGTTGTTGGGCAAGCCCTAGGAACAGTCGGAAAAACAGGACGCGCCACAGGCCCTCATTTGCACTATGAAATTCACATTTCTGGCAAAGCCGTGAATCCCAAAGAGTTTGTTACCTACCAAACTCGACGAGCCAAGAAACTCCAAATTACAAATTTTCACGTTGATGTTGCTGAAAACTAATCTAAAACTGACAGCTCTCTTTCAATTGCCTCAATAAGTTCATTCTCTCCAAATCGTTGAAGAGGTTGTCCATTGATAAAAAATGTCGGCGTTCGACGTACAGAAAAGCTTTTTCCGTCTTTGATATCTTGCTCAATGAGATTTGTAATAGATTCGTCTTTCATATCAGTTCTTAGACGATCTACATCTAAACCAAGAGCTGGTAGATAGGACCAAATCAGTTCTGGTTGAGGATTGTGATGATCTCCCCATTCAGAGAGTTTGCTAAAAAGTAAGTCAAGTGTTTCCCAATACTTCCCCTGTCGTCTTGCAGCTTCCAAAATAGCCACTGCAAACTTAGAGTTGGGATGAAAAGGCGCATAGCGAATCACATAATGAATTTTTCCTTCATGTTTCTTTAAAATCTTCTTCACAATTGGATGAAAAAAAGCACAAGACTCACACTCTGGATCAAGAAACTCCACAAGAGTTACTCTCAATATCGCGCTCCCCTTTGATGGAGAATGATCTCTCACCAAGGCTTTCGGATCTTTATCTACTACAGTCTGAATTTTTTTAGATTCCAATGAGTTATAAAAATATATCCCACCAATAAATATTCCTATTAGAGCTATCAACGTTCCAATAAAAAGTTTTTTCTGACTCGACATCTTTTAAACCTCTTTTCCCTGTTTTTTAAATACCAAAAGCAAAATTAAAATTATTGTAAACGAAATTAATGACATCAAAGGAATTGTAAGAAATCCCATCAGATTTATATAAACTGTTGAGCAAGCAACACCCTGTCTACATGGAGCCACTGTTTCAGAAATAATTCCCCAGTGCAACAAGTTGTGATAGAGAGCAAAAAACCATCCCACAGCAGCCAATGGAAAAGAAAACTTAAAAACACGATTCTCCACAGGGAATAAAGCAAATCCAAATACAAGCGTTAAAGGGTACATGCATATTCGTTGATACCAACAAAGAGAACATGGAGGAAAACCCAATACTTCGCTAAAAAAAAGACTTCCTAAGGTTGATACAACAGAAACAATCCAAGCTAAAAATAGAATGTAAAATCTCACCCTCTACCAACCTTCCACACGAAGTCGACTTAATGGTACGTATAAACAGACCATAAGTGATCGATACTTTCTAAGTTATTAGAATAATTGATAGCCTAATTTAAAAAATCTTTTTTTTCTAAAATATTTGCGAAAAAACGATATTTCCAATTCAAAATAGCGCGTCGTGCTAGGTTGATTTGCTTGTTGAGAAAATATTCTCTTCCAAAGTATTTACACTCCATGAAAATCCTGGGAGCTTCTCTAATTTCGGTAAAATTTTGTGAAGAAGAGCGGTAAGAAAAACTTTAATATGACCTTAACTAGTAGATATCCATTTATCAACGCATCCAGTCCCAAAAGTGTGTTCGTACCTTTTCACATCAAATAGATCCAACAAGCAGCACCTACGCCGCTGGCACCCATCAAGCCCCATCTGCTGTATTTAAAATAAAGTGCAGTTTTCTTGAGTCTTTCCATAACCTTTCCATACCGCTCACTCAACTCTGTTTCAAAATTAATACCCAAATAACCTTTTGCCTGATGAGCTTCATGTCTGTAACTGCTATCTATCACCAAATCCAATAAGTCAGATATAATTTCATTTCTGACCTTAAATCGTTCTTCAAAACCAGTCCTCTGATTGAGATGAAGGTTCTTCATGCGTGGTCCTTTTTCTACATAAACATCATGTTCGTCTTTTAATTTTTGAACACGCCCTCTCAATTCGAGGATTTGATTTTTGTCGAGTTTTCGATTGGTGATTCTATCACTCTCTTTTACCAACTGATTGATCACTTCCAATTCATCTTCAATTGGAGCAAGCTCAACACCTTCGATATTTCTTTCCTTAAAATATCTCTCAACCTCTAAATAAGGACCTCTTTCTTCAGAATGAAGGTGTGTATAAAGCCACCGATGAACCCTTGCATGATACTTGTACACAACAACATCTTCCCAATTCATAAGAAGGTCTTTGATCTCTTGACGGTGTTCCTGAAGCTTTAATACCAATTCTGGTATTTCATCATCTGTGTAACGCCCATTTGTAGAAGCTCTGTTTTCAATTTCATCAATTTCAGTAAGAACTTGAATAGATTTATCTCGGACAGCATCTTCAACAACTCGCAATCTGTCCTGTCTCAATGTTATAGATTTAGCAAATTCTCTCCACGGAGTTTTATCAGACGAAGAGCTGGGCTGCCCACTAGAAATAAGTTCACGAACACTTTCCACAAAACGACTCAACTCCCCTTCAATTTCAATTTTTAGTTTTTGAAAATCTTCAACTTTACTAGGATCGTTTTTATATTTGGCTATCTTAATTCTCAATGTAATGATTAAAGATTGAAGTTGGGTCAATGTTCTCTCTGTTCGTTGAGTGAAATTTATAATTTGATCAATCTGCCTATAACGATTCAGAAAAAGATTCATCGGAGAATGTGATGTTTCATCGGCTCGAATTATAGCCAAATTCATCATCGATCGAATTTGCTCAAGTAACCAGTATATATCTGATCGATAATCCAAATCCACCTGTCCAGTAATATTCACATTCCAATACTCCGAATCCGACACCAAATATTCTGGAATACCTGCAGGCAAATTGGGATCAATTCCAGCAAGATCTATCTCCCGACTCCCTCTTGCGTATGGACCATAGTTAAAAACTTGCCTAAGTCTTTCTAATACACTGTAATTGAATCCCCAGCCATACAAAGCCTGGGCAACCAACTCTCTGCTATCACCCAAGTGTTTAACAATAAGCTCCACACTGTCATTTGAAATATATTCTGAATTATAGTTATGAAACATGACACGAACCACATCTCTCAAACTGTTTTGTGGTCCAACAATAATAGCTTCTCCATTTACCCCTTTTATCTCTCGATCTGTCATAAGACTGCGAATTGCTTTTGCCACAAGATCCCGTTCTGACTCAGCATAGGCCACAGGCAAAAATAAAAACAAAATGAGAAAAACAGTTATTGTTTTTTTCATAGCGGAGCTCCCGAAGAAAGGAAGTACCAACAAGCAGCTCCTACGACTCCTGTGGTTCCTGCACCCATCATTGTCCACTTCACTCTTTGCCAGTGCCTCACGTCCAATTGTTTTAAATTTTTTCGTACATTTGGTATAACAGTAGGAACACCTTCTATTTTTCGATTAAAATCAGCAATGTTCATATTAGCCGCAACCCCTGCAATTCTAGCAGTGTGTTCTAAATTTCTAAACTGTTCCTGTAGATTACGAATTCTCTGTACTCGGTGGACATCTTCATCTTTTCCTCTTGCTGGAATTTCAGCATATTGCGCATGTGCCGTCTTTTGCGATCGAACTTCATCAATCACTTGCTTTAGCTCAGCTTCTCTCTCGTTTGAAGGAAAATGACGGATATCACTCAATCGGTTTTTCAGATCTTCAATCTTTCGAGCAAAACCAATTTCCTCTTGAGGCGTATGCACTGTCTCTCTTTCGTAGTCCGTACTGGATGTGTTATGATGGCGCGTAACTTGTCTTGTTTTTGTCTCTCCATTGGAATCTGTATAAATTTCAGTTTCTTGAGTGGTCCAGTGGGCTGTTCTATACTCCTCACTCACAATAATAGAAAAAGTTCTAATCTCATCCCAATTCCCCTCAAGATTAAAAAGTCTAGCTTCTTCTCTTTCAAGAGCAAACTCAATTTCCCAAGGAGTATCATACCGGAGTGTTTTCTCAACATCTCCATCAAGCCCAAGTTCTCGATCTATATCATCAATGGTTTTTCCAGCATGTCTTTTAAATTTACGCCGAAATTGCTCTAACTCTCGAACAATATCTTTCATAGCTCTATACTCTTGAGGCAAACTTGCAGTCTCTCCTTTATGAGATTTTTTCATCTTTTCCATTAAACTCAAGAACTCTCTTTTCAATTGAAGAGTCTCATGAAGCATTCCCTCTAAGGCACTCTGCTCGCTTCTCTTGTTTGTTTCCTCAAGTGTTAATTTATATCGAATTGCATCTATCAATCCTTGCATGTCCAAAGCAACGTACTCAACAGTTTCAACTATAGACCAAAGAACACTGAAGCTCTCATCTAAGCTGTAGAAGTGACTTGAAAACTGCTCAAACAATCCCACAGCACCTCGTTTGCCAATTTCTATAAGCCTCTCGCCCCACGCATACGTATGAGCTAAAGCATTCTGAATATCTGGTTCATATGCACGAGGCTGGCCTTTTTCATTTAAATGAAAAGCTCTGCTTTTAGCAAAGTCATGAGCCTCTTTTCTAAGCAAAGCATCAAGACTGGGGTAAAGAGAAAGATTGTAACTTGAAGGTATTCTAAATGGCATTTCCACTAACTTCTCTTTTATCTCTTCAAGATTGGACTTACTTAGCTCAATTTTTATTTCATTTGCTATAGAATAAGCAAGATAATCCTCTAAGGTTGATACGGGCACAGCAAATGTTTTTGGAGAAATCACATATTCTAGGACAAGAGCCAACAAAGGGTTCATCTTCCATTCACTTTCAATCAATGCACTTCGAACAGAACTGCTCGGTCCAAAGTCGACATCATCAAAAAAAAGTTTTGCTTCTGCTGTCATTTTGTACAATCGACTCTCAAGAGCTCTTGCAAATTCAAGTAAACCCAATTGATTCTCAATGACCTGATGATTTCCAATTCCAAGAAGAGCAGCAGCTGTACCCACCACCATTCGATCTAAGAGATTACGCTGAGCTATTGTTAGAGAAAGAGGGTTACTCAGTTCAGATGACGTTAACTGACGAGATTCCAATTCATTTGTATCCTTAGCTTTGCTAGAAACAGATACAGAAAGAACCAGGGCAAGAATAAAACCCAATGATCTCCATTCAAATAGAAATGAGAATACTCGTTTATTGACGTTCAATTTCTCTCCTCAATCAAACGCTTAGCTTGCGAAGAATATGCCGGAAGCACAAGTTTCCGAATCCCGTTATAGTCAAGTTATTTCAATATCTTACGTAGATTTATGGGAATTTACATGAGTCGAACAATTGATCAAATGACAAATTTTGTAGCCCGTAAAGCCCCCTCTCCGTCTATCCGGTTGGTATGGTTTCATGCCAATTCCTCAAAAAGGCCCCAGAACCAATCAGTTGTATTTAGATAGGTGGAGTTCAAGAGGCCACATCATTTAAAGAACAAACCCATCAAAGATGAATTAAAAACTCTTTCTGTTTTTTTCTACTACAACTTGTAAAAATTCAGAATTCTTAATTTCTTATTAGATGTCATACACTTTTATAAATTAAAAAGATTATTTATGTGTTCCATTTGGATTCTCAGCCCCGACAGCCAGCAAACTTAACTCAACTTCACTTAATTAGAGCCTTCAGCTTCTCTGCAATTTTATCAACATCTTCTCTCAAGCCAGTCACCTGTTCTTCTAAGAGAACCCCTTTGGAATCAATTAAACTCACGATATTAGAGTGTGAAAACTCACCATCAGGTGTTTTCTTGTAATTCACCCCCAGCATATTGGCAAGTTGGCGCACTCCAGATTCACTCCCAGTTAACAACATCCAGTTGTCATCAAGTTTTCTTTTTTTCTTATAATCCGACAGAACCTTAGGCGTATCTCTTAATGTATCAAAAGAAACAAGGAGATATCTCACCTTATCTTGATTCTTTTTTGAGAGTTTTTTGCGAACTTTCATCACTTGGTTTGTGATCATCGGGCAAGCATATTTACAACTTGTGTAAACCATCGCAACCACAGTTGGCTTTCCTGAAAGATCTTTCAATTGAATATCTTTTGAATCATGGGTTTTCCAAGAAGCCTCCAAATGAAATATTGATTCATCAGGAAAAGCGCCTTTAGACTCTGCAACTAGTGGCAAAGTCAGTAAAGAAATTTGTAGTGCCAAATAAGCTATAAAGAGTTTTTTCATTTTTTGCTCTCAATCTTTTTAGCACAGCGAAAGCCAAGGTTTCCCACTGTGTAATTTCCTTTCAAGGAACTTCTAAAACCAAACCTCATAAAAGCCCCATAATCCAATTTGTCCTTCGCACCCAGAGCTCCACTTCCACAAAATCGATTTCGATTCAAGCTCGAATCCTCTCTTGATTCTCCCGTAACCATAGCCACATTGTAATCCAAATTCCATTCCCAAACGAGTCCATGAAGATCATAAACTCCCCAATAGTTTTTCTTTCCGCTCTTTACATTAGAAAGACGATCAATACTTGGTCGACTATACCATTCCAGTATTTTTTGACGATATTCTTCTTTGTGTGTCGCCAACTTCTCTTTTTCATCTGCAGAAGCTGCATATTCCCATTGAACAATCGTTGGAAGTTCCTTTCCATAAGCCTCACAATAGGCCGAGGCTGCAAACCACGATACAAATCGAACTGGTTTCTCGCTCTCTTTTTTTTCAAAACTTAAATCACTCTTCCAGTGCTTAAGATAAGAGTCATCTGCAAAAACTCTTTTGATTTTGGATTTTCTCCACTTTGCGTGCTTTCTTACAAAGCTTCGATATTGAGAATTTGTCACAGGCGTAACATCTAGGTAAAAGCTTTCAACTTGAATTGGAACGTCCTTGCCATCTTTGTCTTTATTAAAAAATGGTGTAAAGGCACCCCCATCGATTTTTACCATACTAGAAGGCCCTCTTGCAAAAACACAAAGAGGGCCTAAAAGCAAAATCCAAAAAATAACTTGAATCATCTTAACTCAATCAATGGCCGACATCTTTACTAACAGCTCGAACCTCTCCCGTACTCACAACTTTACCTGAATTACCCCAAGAGTTGTAAACATATGTCAGCACATTGGCTATATCTTCGTCGCTCAACCCCAAAGCAGGCATCACACCATTGTACTCTTCGCCGTTCACTCGAATCTTTCCACTTAAGCCATTTTTAACCGCTTCAATAGATTTTCTTGTACTTTTATTCAAGAAATCTGAATTAGCTAATGGTGGAAAAGCTCCCTCTATTCCTTGACCACTTGCTTGGTGACAAGCCACACAGTTCTGCTTGTAAATTCTCTCACCAAACTGAATGCGATCTTCTTTATTTTTAGCAACCTGAGGTGCTGGTTTTTTTCCCTCAACCTCTTGAATTGTTCCGCCCTCTGCTAAATAGATCTCATCGGATTGTTTCCCTGAATAAATCTCCAGTTCTTCAGAGCCTGAAACTTTCAACATCCCAAGAGCTCCTTTATTGAAGGCTCTAAAGATCGAGTGATCCACCAGAATGAATGTACCAGGAACATCCACTTTAAATTCTACAATAGCCGATCCACCAGCAGGAACCAATGTTGTCTGAACATTGTGATTGGCGACACTTCCACCCTCAGTGTAGACGTTGTCAAAAATCTCTCCAATCACATGAAAAGAAGACACAAGGTTTGGTCCACCGTTACCAACAAACATACGAACTGTTTCTCCTTTTTCAGCACCAACAGCTTTATCACCAGCTAAAGCGCCAACAGAGCCATTGAAAACAACATAGTCTGGGATTTCCTGAAGAGCCTTTCTCATGCTAAATGGCTGCAAGCCTGGAGCTCCATACTTTCCTTTTGTATAAAACTCACTTTGCATGACGTAGTACTCTTTATCCACTTTTGGTAATCCTTCTTTAGGCTCAACAAGAATCAATCCATACATGCCATTGGCTATATGCATCCCCACTGGAGCAGTTGCACAGTGATAGACATAAAGGCCGGGATTTATCGCTTTAAATGAAAATTTTGAAGTGTGCCCAGGGGCAGTAAAGGAAGACGCCGCCCCTCCTCCTGCGCCTGTAACAGCATGAAGGTCAATATTGTGTGGCATTTTACTATCAGGGTGATTGCTGAGATGAAATTCGACAAGATCCCCTTCTCGTACACGAATAAATTTCCCTGGAACTTCTCCACCAAAGGTCCAAAATGTGTATTCCACACCATCAGCAAGTCTTTTAACAACTTCACTTGTTTCTAATTTAACAACTACTTTCGTCGGATGCTTACGCGTAATTGGAGGAGGAACGTTTGGTGCAAAAGTCAGAGCTGCCTCTTCTTCACCTTGAATTGTTGATCCATCTTTGCAGCCAATGGAAGACAACAAACCCAATGCCATCAGTGCAGCTAAAACATGTTTCATAGGTACTCTCCTTCAGATTTAGAACCCGTAAAAAATAGAATAATTAATATTGATGTATCTCATAAGCCTACGTCAAACTTATATGGAATTTAAAAGATAAAAGGCCGAGCGCCCCTAAGGGGGCGTAACCTAAGCTATGGCAGCATGTGCTGACATTCTGAGCACATCAAATCTCGGTTTTTCTGGACCGGAGTCAAGAGAACATGGGGAAAAATCCCCAACCCCAAAGAAAGAAAACCCAAAGTCCGAAGCTTCACATTGACTCGGCCAGCTTCAATTTCCTGTAAATGCCTAAGTTTCACTTCCGATGCCTCAGAGAGATCTTTCTGAGTGAAGCCCTTCTTGTTTCGAAAATATCGGACTTGTGCCCCTATAAATTGAGGGCATGGATGCACTCTTTTCTCGGTTTCCATAGCTTCCACCATACGCCTTTAAAGGGGCGTCTTTCTTGTAATCAATTAAATATTAATGTACCTTAATCTAGGATTCAACTTCAGACTCGATATATTCATCAAGAAGGTTCAATTGGACAGCTCACTCGTCCCAATCAAATACGAATTTAGTGTAGAAGGGATGCATTGTGTTTCATGCGTTCGCAAAATCCAAGATGTCGCTGGAAATTTTTCAAATCTAACAGATCTTAAAGTCGACTTCAGTCGAAACCAAGTCAGTACCTTAGCCTCTGAAGACTTTGATCCCAAAGGATTTATGGAAATTGTCCAGAGCTTAGGATTTGATATTCGCCTACTCTCTCGTGGTGATACTCAAAAAAACTCTCTTATTCGCAATAGACACCAACTCTCAAGGATTGGAGTTGCTGGGGCATGCGCCGGAAATATTATGCTTCTTTCATTTGCTAACTATTTGGGAGCAGCCTCCACCGAATTTGCAAAACCATTTGATTGGATCGGAGCCACTCTATTTTTACCTATTATTACTTTTTGCGCTTGGCCTATTATTAAGAACTCTGCCATATCGGTATTTAAAAGACGGATATCCGTCGACACCCCTATTGCTCTAGCTGTTGTACTAGGAAGCTCACTTAGCTACTACAATCTTTTACGCGATACAGGTGAAGTCTACTTTGATTCTATTTCTATGTTTGTCTTTTTTATTTTAGGAAGCCGCTATCTTGTTATGCGTGTACAAGACAAACACCTCAACCCCGTAGCCGTCTCAGATGTACTACAAACTCAACTCATAAAAGTTATAAGAAAAGGCAAAGAACAGCAAATCTCCTCTGAAAAGGTACAAATCGGAGATGTTGTCGTTATTGGACCCAATAAGTATGTGCCCGTAGATGGAAAACTGTTAGATGCAGCGTCTGAGGTCGACAATTCAATTTTTAGTGGCGAAAGTTTGCCTACTTTATTGTTTAAATGGGATCCTGTATTTGCTGGGATGAAAACATTGAAAGAGATAAAAATTCAAGCCTCAAAAAGGGTCGATGAATCTCGAATTCATGAGTTGGTAAGGATGCTGAATCGCTCTTTATTGGAACGAACTCCTCTAACGACCCTCACCGACAAGGGCGCACACTGGCTAACTATATGTGTCGTTATTTTGGCAATTGGATATTTCTTTTTAGCGCAGCATTTTGGAGGAGTCGACATCATAAATCGTCTTCTTGCTCTTCTTGTTATAGCCTGCCCTTGCGCACTTGCTATCGCCTCCCCTCTTGCGCTCAGTCTGGGAATCAAGAAAGCTTTAAAAAAATCTATTCTTATCAAAGACCCTTCTTCTCTTGAAAAAATCAAAGACTGTGATTGCATCATTTTTGACAAAACAGGCACTCTAACAGATGGAAAAATCGATATTATCTCATGGTCACCAAGAAACCCAACCTCTGAAGAAAACAAAATTCTATTTTCAATAGAAAATGGAAGCGAGCACCCCATAGCAAAGGCATTTCTGAGGTTTGTCGGTCATCAAAAAGAAATTCCATACAATTTAAAAAGGGAAATTCCAGGTTATGGAGTTGAAATCTCTACAAATGATTACTCATACCGACTCTCTCGCTTAGACAGTGAAAGCGGGCAGGTTGGTTTTTTCAAAGATGACAAACTCTTACTCAAGGCTAATATCTCAGACAGATCCAATACTGAGTCCAAAGAACTGATTCAAGAATTAACGAGGTGGGGTAAAAAGATCTTCTTACTATCAGGCGACACAGCCCAAGCCTCAAAAAAGATAGGGAATGATTTAGGGCTAAACCCCAGTCATGTATATTCACGTAAGTCTCCAGAAGAAAAAATGAGCATTGTGAAAGAACTAATGAAAAAACATAAAGTTCTTTACGTAGGCGATGGAATAAACGACATTTTAGCTATGGGTGAAGCAGATATTTCAATTTCGACTCGATCAGCAGCCCAAACAACCTTCAAAATCTCAAGTATCCATTTACTTGGCTCACACCTTCGCCCAATATTAGATGTCTTTAAAATCTCCAATAAATGTGTTTCTACAATCCAAATTAATATTGTTTTATCTAGCATATACAATCTCAGTTTTGCCGTCATGGCACTCTCAGGCTGGATAAACCCATTTGTTGCTATTGTTTTAATGCCACTGAGCTCCCTCTCTGTTACAGGATTTACTCTATTTAAACTCAACCAAAGAGAAACTGCGTGAATATATTGATCATGACTATTCCTGTGGCAATCACCTTAGTTGTATTCTTTGTCCTTGCCTATTTGAGCGCTGTAAAAAATGAACAGTTTGATGATTTAGAAACTCCAGCACATATCCCTTTCAGTGATGACGAATTTCCAACAATTGAAGAACAAAAAACTAGGAGACAATAGAAATGCCTAACTTATATTACGACGACCAAGTTGTAAGACAATTTATAAAGGCCACACTCTTATGGGGTCTAATTGCTTTTTTAGCAGGACTTCTAGCCGCCCTACAACTGGCAAATCCACTCTTCAACTTCGAGCTCCCTTGGTTGACATTTGGTCGACTCAGACCTCTTCACACAAATGCTGCAATTTTTGCATTTGCAGGAAATGCGATTTTTGCAGGAATCTATCACTCGACACAACGACTTTGTAAGTCACGGATGTTTTCAGACAAACTCAGTCAAATCCATTTTTGGGGCTGGCAAGCCATTATTGTGAGTGCTGCGATCACTTTACCTCTTGGATTTACACAGAGTAAAGAGTATGCAGAACTCGAGTGGCCAATTGATATTGCTATTGCTGCCATTTGGGTTGTTTTTGCAATCAACTTTTTTATGACACTTAAAATTCGAAAAGAAAAACATATGTATGTCGCCATATGGTTTTACATAGCAACAATTATCACGGTTGCAGTACTCCACATTGCAAATTCAATTGAAGTGCCTGTCGCCTTTTTCAAAAGCTACCCGATCTATGCAGGAATACAGGATGCCATGGTACAGTGGTGGTACGGACATAATGCTGTTGCATTCTTCCTCACAACACCATTTCTTGGTCTTATGTATTATTACGTCCCAAAGGCTGTAAACCGACCCGTTTATTCTTACAAACTTTCAATCATTCACTTTTGGGCATTGATATTTATTTACATTTGGGCTGGCCCACATCACCTCTTGAACACAGCACTTCCAGATTGGGCTCAAACTCTTGGAGTTGTTTTTAGTGTCATGCTCTGGGCTCCAAGCTGGGGGGGGATGATCAATGGACTCCTCACATTAAGAGGAGCTTGGCACCTACTTAGAACAGATCCCGTGATTAAATTTTTTGTTGCAGCAATCACGTTCTATGGGATGGCAACATTTGAAGGCCCTCTTCTTTCCATCAAATCTGTAAATGCACTCGGACATTATACAGATTGGATTATTGCTCATGTGCATGCAGGTGCTCTTGGGTGGAATGGGTTTCTCACATTTGGAATGATCTATTATCTTGTTCCAAAACTCTACAACACAGAACTTCACTCTAAGAGCTTAGCAACTAAACACTTTTGGATAGCTATCACCGGGATTCTTCTTTATTACATTTCAATGCTCGCTGCGGGCATCACTCAAGGTATGATGTGGATGGATATCGACAGTTCAGGTCGCTTGACCTATCCCGACTTTGTGGAAACGGTAACCCGTATCGTTCCTCTCTATTGGGTCCGTTCTCTTGGAGGACTTTTGTTTATCCTCGGAGCACTTTTGATGTTCTACAATTTATACAAGACAATGGTTGGCTCAAAAGAATGCCCAAACATCAAAATCCCTGAGCCCCTTGAAACTCGAACCACAGAAAAAGAAACGGGTCACCGAAAACTTGAAAATGCAGCGCTTGCTTTTAGCATACTCGCCTTTATTGCTATTGCTGTAGGGACTGTAATTGAATTTTTACCAATTTTAAGAGTTGGAGCCTACGTCAATTCAGAAAAAGCTGTGGCCCCCTACTCGCCATTAGAGCTTGCCGGAAGAGATATCTATATTCGTGAAGGCTGTTACACATGTCATTCTCAAATGATTCGAAAACTTCCATCTGATGTTATGCGATTTGGAGAGCCGTCCACAATCAATGAGTCCATGTATGATAGACCCTATCAGTGGGGTTCAAAAAGAACAGGACCTGATTTGGCAAGAGTGGGTGGTAAATATCCTCACCTATGGCATTTCAAACACATGTACAACCCTCAAGATGTTATCTCAATGTCTATTATGCCAAGTTATCCATGGCTCTTTAAAAATAGAACAGACTTCCAATCCCTCAGAAGAAAACTCTCTGTTATGAAGATGCTCGGAGTCCCTTACAGTGATGATCAGGTAGGAAACGCTGATACTTTTGCTGAAAAAGAAGCAAAACAAATTGCCAAAGAATTACAAGAGCAAGGAGCTGACAGCGATCGACTTGAAGACAGAGAGATTGTGGCTCTTATTGCATATCTTCAAGCATTGGGACAAAAAGGCATAGATCAAACCCCAAATGCGAACGAAAATGAAGAGGATGAAAAATGAAAAAAGAAGCCTTAAGCTCTGCTGGAAATCCTGATTTAGTTTTATTCGCATTTTGCCTGTTCTTTTTATGTTTTATCGGAATTTTAATTCGAACCTTATTTATTTCACAAAAAGATCATTACAAAAAACTATCGAAACTTCCATTTGAGAATCATCACTTTGAGGGAGAACACAAATGAGCAATGATGACAAACTGATCGAAGGCCATGAGTACGATGGAATTCAAGAGTTAGACAATCCACTTCCAAAGTGGTGGCTGATGACATTTTATGCCACAATTGTTTTTGCCATTGGTTATTTTGCCTATTATCAAATCTTTGACGGACCCACCAGCCAAGAAGAACTGAATGCAGACTTAGCAGAAATTCAGAGTAATCAACCAGAAGTATCTACCTCAACTGACTCTAGTGAAATCGATGTTCAGGCTCTTCTGGCAAATAGCGATGCTATGAAAATAGGAGAAGAGGCTTTTGGGCAATTTTGCATCGCATGCCACGGACAAAAAGGAGAGGGGACAATTGGACCAAACTTAACAGACAAATATTGGATGCATTCCAAAGGAGACCTCACTGGCATTCTAGTGGCTATTCGTGACGGATTTCCTCAAAAGGGTATGCCGCCGTGGGGGCAAGTTATTCCTCCAGAAAAACATGCTCCTCTTGCTGCATATGTCATATCCTTAAAGGGAACAAACCCTCCCAATGCAAAAGCTCCTCAGGGTAACCCCATCGAGTGAAAAAAGAAATCAACCTTGAGCACCTAGGTATTATTCCAGAGAGACCTCCCAGCCTGGATCAAAAAGGGAATCGAAAAAAGATTCACCCAGCCAAAGTTCGAGGCAAATTCAAGCAAGCCCGTACGCTTATGCAAGCATTCTTGATATTTATTTTTTTGATTCTTCCATGGATTCCCTATAAGGGGGAACAATCCATTTTGTTTGATATCGCAAATCGAAAGTTTGTTTTTTTCGGCCATACTTTTTACTCACACGACAGCCCTCTTCTCTTTTTTCTCATTAGTATTGGAGTCTTTTCTATTTTTCTTATGACAGCAGTATGGGGTCGTGTTTGGTGCGGATGGGCCTGTCCTCAAACTGTTTTTATAGATTCTATTTTTAGAAGAATTGAGGAATGGATAGAGGGAACGTACATATATCGGAGAAAGCTCGATCAAGAACCTTGGACAAGCAAAAAAATACTTAAAAAAATAATAAAATGGACTGTCTTCTTTTTAATGAGCTCACATATTGCACATAGTTTTACGGCTTACTTTGTTGGCGCCAAAGAACTTGTCTGGGTCACCACCCACTCTCCATTTGAAAACTTGGACCTTTTTGTATTTGTTCAGTTTTTTACAGCAATCACTCTTTTTAATTTTGGTTGGTTCAGAGAGCAATTTTGTCTCATTGTTTGTCCATACGGACGATTTCAATCCGTCTTGATGGATGAAAATTCAAAAGCAATCCTTTATGACCCCAACAGAGGCGAACCTAGGAAAACACGAGGCCTCAAAGACCACGGAGATTGTGTAAATTGCTTTAGGTGTGTCAATGTATGTCCAACAGGAATTGACATAAGAAATGGCCTACAGCTTGAGTGCATCGCTTGCACCGCCTGCGCAGATGCTTGTGATGAAATCATGGACAAAGTCGGTTACCCAAAAGGGTTGATCAAATACACAAGTGAATCCGAGTTAAAAGGAGAAAAGAAATCCTCTTTTACAACAAGAAGCTGGATCTATCTCTGCATTTTGATAGTTTTGATTCTATCATTCTCAACTATTCTTTTAAATCGAAAACCTCTTGAAATAAAAATCGTTCGAGCTATCGAATCCCCCTATAGCGTGGTTACAAGCAATGATAAGACCATTGTTATAAACCACTTCAGGCTTCATCTCACAAATCAAACAGCACACGATATACAGTTAGATAAGTTTGAACTCAAAGACTTTGAGGAATTGGAAAACATCTCTCCTGAACTTTCCATTCCCTTAAAGCCAAACGAATCAAAGTGGGTTCACTTGTTTATCAAATTTTCTCTTGAAAAAGTGCCTACAGGGAAGAAAGGTGTGCACTGGGAAATTTCCTATCACAACTCTCAAAGTACTATGGAAAACATAACTGGAGAGATGACTCTACTTGGGCCTAATACGCAAAAAAAGAAAACCCATTCCAAAGATTGATCTCAGTTACACTGACCCAACAGTTACACATCTGCCATTTCATTTAAAACCATTTCAATAGTTTCAAATTTCAATCCAGCCTGTTTCATGATTTTTTTAGCTTTAGAAAAATCATCTCGATCTATTGCTTCATAGAATTCATCCAACATCTCTATTTCAGAAAGTCTCTCAAGCACAATTGTTCCGTCATATTCATTCTTATTCATAAAGTTTTTCTCTCTTTTATAAAAATCATTCGCCAAAATATCTATTTCAAATAGTTCACTCTGACTTCAACAGCATCTTTATCCTCAACTCCAAGAATTTGAGCCCATTTGAGTCGAAGTACCGTTTTGGCATCTAAATTTAGCAAACGATATTGAGTCTCCAAAAGAGGCTTTCCATCTACAAAAACTTCTTTTATTTGCGTAGCATCCTCAATTTCAAAATCATTCTTAAAGCGGGATGAATTTCTAGAGTAATACTCAATTTCAATTTTTGAATGGATCGTTGGAATAAATTTAAGAATAAGCTCAAAATCCCCCTCTTCCAAATAAATCAAATCAAAATGGTTTCTAGAAATATTCTGTCCCCCTATTAAAAGCGATATATTTTCAAAATCAATGTCTTCTGAAAGCTTCCAACTCAAGCTTTCAAATTTACTAGAAATATCCACAACTCTTTCTATCTCAAAAGAAAGTGACCTTTCTTCGTCCAAGTTTAGCCATAAATCTTTAGCTCTCAATTCAACTTGAGGAGCGCCATCAAAAAGGCGAACTCTATCATAAGACAAACTCAAATGTTGATCTAGACTCAGAAGTTCCGTCAACTTCCACTCTATCATTTGAGTGCTTGTCTCAAGTTCTTCAAACTTTGCACACATTCCCGATGTTTCATTGGACAACTTCATCCAACCCTTTGTCAACTTGCCAAGTTTTTCAGATATCACCAGAATTCTTATGTTTCTTTTTTGAAAGTTCTCTTCTATGGTTCTTCTCTTGTTTTCGGTGATACCTAGTTTTTTAGACGTCAAAAACAAATAGTGATTTTCTTTTTCAGTATCATTTATAGATTTTGTCAGGATTTTTTCCCATGACCCTTTTACGCGTATATTTGAACCTATTTTATATTTTTGACACTCTATAGTCGTTCGACAAATCAAAATTTCCGAGTAGTATGGAGTGAGTTTTTGAATAAAAGCTCCAATCGAGTTTCTCTCAAACCAATTTTTAGTTTTAGAGCTTGAATCAATGAAAACCTTAAGCCTTCTTTCCGGCGTTAAATACTTCAAACTAGAGCTGCCAATGGCCTTGCCACTATCTAGAATCCCAAAGCTCTCTTTTCTCAAAGCTCGACGATAGCCCTTAGAATCTCGAATTGTAAATTGAATTTGAGTTGTTTCAGAACGATTGAAGCTTTCCTCTAAAACTTTTCTGTGAAGCATTGGCTTCAACTCTATCAGAGTTGAGTATGTTCGCTTACTTACACCTAAAACTTCAACTCTTTTCTTTTGATCTACATTTTCCAATCCCTGAGAGTTGAGCCCCTCAACTCGTGATCTATTTGAAAGTTCAGTTTGTTGGATTTTTATTTCTTCAGACTCCTCTTCCACTCTTTCTTCGGGCAATTTTGTTTTAGATTTTGCTTGAACACGGCTTTGCGCTCCCATACTTGCAGGCTGATTTAAAAGCTTAGGATACTGATATCCCGGGGCGGTTGGGTGATACTCTTGAAAGCTTTGTCTTGCTTGAATTCGAGTTCCATGTAACAAGCGATTGAAATCAGATCTCAATTCTTTTTTAAAAATATGAATCACTCCTCGACAACTTTGGGATATATTCCAAATATTTTCAGCAAGCTTTAAAACTCCATCCCCATCAACAAAATCTCCCCTTGAAGAAGTCGAGTAATAATATCTTTCCAAACGATCTTCTAGATCATTTCTCAAGTTTTCTCTTAAATATTCAATTCGTTTTTTTGCTAGGCTTGCAAATCGACGAAAATTTTCTTTACCTAAAAGAATTCGATTTGAAACTACAACTTGCACTGGGATTGGCTCATTTCCAAAAAGCAATTTTTCGCGTTGAGGTATCTCATTCTCTCCAATGCTATGGATCTTTAGATTTTTCAAATCCATGCCGAGGTATTCATAAACAATATAAAGAGGTAAGCTACCAATCCCACTGGTTCTCACAACAGCTCTCTGATCATTTCTTTTGATCAATTTTTTACCAAATATCTTGTGCTTCAGTATCCCAGGGTTTGGAAGAGGGATTTCCCATACACCAGAACTGTTCATCCACAGAATACGCTCACTTTCACTATCCACGTATACAAGAGACTTGGGATCCTCAAATCTCTTTATTGAATCAGATGTCGACTTATCAACAAAATCAAACTCTTCGATTGAGCTTCTATCCAAATGAAAGAAAATCGAACTCTTAAGTTCTAAAATCCGCTCCTCATATTCTTCATCTCTAGCAAGGTCGATATAGGACTGATCTACTCTTTGAAAACATTGAATCAAGTGGCCCAGAGACGGATCACCTTTAGCCTGAACGGGATTGACAAAAAACGCCTGTACAATAACTAAATATATGACAGTTTGCCCAAGTGTTTTCAGATATTTGGAGACTTCAACTCTTTGCATATCCCAAATAAAGCGAGATCTATACCAACCCCACGCACAGTAAATACGCGATAAAGAATCTAAATACGACTTTCTTAAGTAGCGACGCCAAATCAAACCTATGAGGACGAAACAGCTCTTTCCTTTATCTGATTTTGAAGAAGCTCTGCTTTTTTCAGCCTCCCCATATGCTTGTAAGCTTTCGCCCATCTGTGTGGACACCCTATTGGAATTTCTCCCCAAAAATCTGACACAATCGTAGGCACATCAAATATTCCTTCAGATGTTCTCAAAGCAAACTTTCCAATCAAATCAATTGGAGTTCCTTTAAAATTTATCTTAAACAAATACTCTGATGCAAAAATGCCATTTGGTCCAATTTTTGTGTACTCCAAACCAGTTAGAGTATCTTCCACCAAAGCCATGGGAGCATCAGTTGTTAGGTCCCAATCATGGACTTCAGTTTTGCACCCATAGAAAGCAACTAAGCCACTGCCCCCTAAAGCAAATTTGATTCCTCTGTTTTTTAAAATTTCAGACATTTCAAGAAGAGATTCTTCTTTTTTACGATCGTATCGCATAAGTCTATTTTTAACACTAAAAGAAAAAGAAGCAATAAAATTTAGCTCAAATAGTAAAAAAGAGAATTAGGCTACATCTTTTCTATTTTTCAATAATTCCTGAAGCACCATTTGATGCTCTCTTTTTAATTTTTCAAAAATCTCCTGAGGTTCCAACGAAACACTTCCCCTTGACTCAATATTCTCTAACTCTTCACATAGTTTAGAAAGGTCACTTGCACCCAGATGTGCAGAACTCGATTTCAATTCATGTGCCAGAACTCTAACTTTTTGAAAGTTTTTATTTTGAATTTCTTTTTCTATTTTTTTCAAAGAAATTTTAGATGTTTTCATAAAAATATCTACTAGTTCTCCAAGAAGGTTTCCATTTCTTGAACTTTTTATTTTATTAAGATTTTCAACAACTTTTTTATCTAAAACTCCTGAACCTAGATGTTTCTCCAAGCTACCAATACTAGGTTTTCTACTTAATATCTTTTCAATAGTCTGGATCAGCAAAGTTTCACGAATAGGCTTAGAAATATACTCATCCATTCCAACTTCCAAACATTTTTCACGATCCCCACTTATGGCGTTAGCAGTCATGGCAATAATTGGAATATTCGAATCAAGAACATCCTCACTATTACGGATCACTTTTGTAGCTTCAAGCCCTCCCATGATCGGCATTTGACAGTCCATCAAAACCAAATCATATGGTTGCTCAACAAGAGCCTTAATGGCCTCCTCTCCGTTTGCCACAACATCCACATGAAAACCATACTTACTGAGTTGAGCCTCTGCAATTTTTTGATTCACAATATTGTCTTCAGCCAAAAGTATTTTTTCAGAAAACTCTTTATCTAGATGTTGATTTAGACTGTCTTTCATCTGAATACCGGAAACCGATTGCTCACTTATTTTAAGGGGTAATTCAAATGAAAACACCGACCCTTTTCCTTCTTCACTTCTTACTCCAATAGTACCACCCATAAGTTCAACTAGTTTCTTTGAAATAGAAAGACCCAACCCAGATCCTCCAAACTTTCGTGTAATAGAACTATCTTGTTGAGAGAATGCATCAAACATTTTCTCCTGAGCATTTTTAGGTATTCCGATTCCAGTGTCACTCACTTCAAATTTTATATTGCAAGTCTCATCTCTCCAATCAGAAACTGAAACTCGAACATCCACTCCACCTACTTGGGTAAATTTAATGGCGTTTCCAATTAAGTTAATTAGAACTTGCCGAATTCGCCCAGGGTCACCAACAACCATTTTATCAAGCTCAAAAATATTGAGATTCAAATACACATTTTTAGAATCTGCAGAGAACTTCAACAGATGAATTGTGTCTTTGATTTCTGCAGTTAGGTCAAACTCCACTTCTTCAATGTCCAACTTGCCTGCTTCGACTTTTGAAAAATCCAAAACATCATTTACAATAGTTAACAAATTCTCAGCACTTTGTTTTATTGACCTCGTGTACTCTTCTTGTACTTTCTTCAAAGATGTGTCTAAAAGCAATCCCGTCATACCAATTACACCATTGATTGGAGTTCGGATTTCATGACTCATATTTGCTAAAAACTCTGATTTAACCTGAGAGGCTGCAATTGCAATTTCTTCTTGTGCCACAGCTTGAAATTCAGCTTTCTTTTGTGCTGTAATATCAGTGATTAGCACAAAAAATCCTTTTACAATATTGTTGTAAGTGTCTGGTATATAGTAAGCCTGTACATATCTTGATTCCGCATAAATTGGAAAAAACATTTCTCTTTCAAAGTACTGTACCTCGCCATCAAGTGCCGAGTTTACATAATCTTGATTGACCAGATACATATCTGAACCAAGTACATCTTCCATCTTATGGCCAATTACATTTTCTTTCCTTTTCCCTAGCCACTCGAGATAAGGTTGGTTTGCAAATGTACAATTTTGATCACTGTCCCAATAAGCAATCAATGCTGGGATATTGTCTGTGATCAACTTATGGGTTTTAACAGTTTCATTGAGGAATTCATTTGTCTTTTTGAGCTCATTTTCAAGTCGGACCTCTTCAGTCTTATCAATCATCACAGCAACTATTCCAACAGATTTTCCTTCTGAATCTTCAAGTCGAATTGCTGCATTTTCTGTAATCTTAACCTTGTCTTCAGAAAACTTCCATTTTGTTTGAAAAAATACAGTTTCATTCGTATCAAGTACGTCTTGAAACGTTTTATTTATTTGATTCAGTGAGGCGGGATAGATGTCATCTAATGTTTTTCCAATGGCTACTTCTTGTGGGATATTGAAAATCTCTTCACATGCGGAATTCCAAACCGTAATTTTCATCTCACAATCCAATGACACGATTCCAACAGGACTCGCGCCGATAACTGCTTCAAGTCGTGAAATTGCAAGAGACTTATCACGACTCATCTCATCTGCAAGTTGCTGAGCTTTATCACCTGTAATTTGAAGAATTGTTACAATTGTCGCTAGAAAAACACTAAAAATTGCACCAAAAAAACCAACCCACGCCACAATTGTCATTCTTGACTCTTTGTATTTGTCGCTCTTCATCCAGCCTAAGGTAAAAGGCTTTTGCCCAATAACAATATCAGTCACCCTATCAAAGTCATCAAAAGTATCCCCCGCCCCTTTCTTGGATTGATAAATTTGATTTTGCTCATCCACACCTTGCCCTTCAAAAAGAAAGACATCCACCCCTAGATCAAATTGTTTTAAAACCTCATCATAAAAGTGATTATTAAAAAGTGGAGCATACACCCAGCCAATATGAGCCTCGCGCTTTTCTTCCAATGTTCCAATAGGTGCTCCCTTTTTATAAAGAGGGGCATATATCAAAAATCCATAGCCAATGCTCTCATCTTGAACCAGTTTTATTTTTCCAGTAATTGAAACTCTACCTGTATCTCTAGCTAAGTTTGCAGCCATAAATCTATTTGGTTCAGAACTTAAGTCCAATCCTTGAGCAGCAATATTTGCTTTGAGTGGCTCAATATAAGTAATCAGATAACGATATCCCTTGTTCTCATCATTTGGAGAGTATTTATAATTGGGCACTTCTTTAGCTTTAAAACCACTAAGTCCATTTTTTCTCATTTTTCTTTCAAATCTCTTTATATCTTTATAATGCACAGGGTGAACATAACCCAAGCCGTTGATGCCAGGTTTTCTTTCTACAATGTTTTGGGTTTTTACAAAATCTCTCCACTCATCTGGCTCAACACTTTCTGACGCTGAAAACAAACCTATACCAGCCCAAAGGGACTCCACATAGGCATCCATTCGTCTTTCAATTGAGTACTGCATTTCATCCGTGATACGAATAAACTCATCGTTCTCAATTTTCTTCTCACCTTCTAAAAACTCATAAAACATCAAGCCAGCCACAAACCAACAAAGTAAAAAAACGATGGTCGCCACTTTTCGCAAGCCAACTCGAGAGATCTCTGACAAAGTCAGTGCCGTAACCCCTAATGCAGTCAGAAAAAGCTCAAGATGTAATAAATTCTCATTCACACTACCAATAACAAACGGGCCAAAGCCCTGTAGTGTGTAGAAAATTGAACCTGTGCAAAGAACCAATGACGTGAAAAATATCCCCATTCTTTGAGGGAAATAACTCGCAAAAAGAATAGGAACAAAAAGTACAAACAAATATCCTGAACCAGTAGGAAACTTGAACACAAAATCAAGTAATATGATTGCAAGAATAGCTACAAGCAAATACTTTGCAATTGAACGCCACCCACTCCAGTATCTTTTTTCCTTATACCTTTCAAACAAACAGAGAAATAGGGGGACAAATAGCAACCCTCCTATAAAATTGCCAGCCCACCATGTTAAGAAAATGTTTAAAATATTCCCCGAGTCTACTGAGCCAAGAACAATTAATGAAAACACTCCAATAACACCACTCAGCGTAGCTGCCACTAGAAGACTTAATACAATAGCTAATGTGCTGAATTGGAAGTTAAAAGATCTTTTTTTTGTTAATATCAACTTATAGAGCCAAGCCGCAACAAAGGCCTCAAGAGTACTTCCTGTTGCTATCCCAAAAACAGAAAGAATAGGAAGTGGGGTTAAAATATTGGCAATAGCTGCTCCAATAAAAATCCCAGGCAACACTCGTAAGCCAAAAAAAATACTTACAGCAATCCCCAACCCTGTAGCTGGCCAAACTGCTGATGCTGTATCATTGATCGTTGCTAAATGAAGCCCAAGTCGAGCAAAAGCAAAATAAAGACTTCCAATACAGACATTCAAGAGAACTATATTGAGGAAATTTGAAGGTAATTCAAATTTTCTGAAAACTTTGAGCATCAACTCTATCCTATACGTTCACTTACCTAAGAACTATAGATCGGTGATTTCCTTGCCTTTCTTGAAGTACAACCTCCTCCAAAAGACGCTTTTTTCAGTGGACCTCAAACTTAAAAACGAGCTAGACAAATGACCTGATATGATCAACGTATAACAAATTTTGTCAATAACTCTAAAAAGCACCTCTCTTAACCCTTATTTAGAGTTTAGAGCGTGTTTTCTGGCACCCTGCTTGCTTTATCTACCCTTAAGTATGATTCGTATCCCAATTCTCTTTCTACTAATGGCTCAGCCCCTTATGGCTGCAAATATGGAAGTTCCAAAACTTATGGAATACAGGATTCCAATTTGGTCTCAATCTCAATTTAACGGCACTCTCAATATCACAAGCTATCATGAAGAAGTTGAAAACATTGAAAACCTCCCAAGAGCACCAGAAGATCAACCCAATACACTTGATATATACGCATTTGAATCTGATTTAGAAGAAGCTGACGAAATCATCAATGAATTACAGGCCAAGGGATATCGCCCCACCCTTCGTGTTCTTAACAAAGAGGTTCAAAGCATTCTATATCCAGAGTACATAACAAAGCACCATAAAAGAAAAAGGGAAATTGCAACAAGACGAAGTTCTATTATGGGAACAATCGTGGCAATCACACGAGGTTATGTTGCAACAAAGAAATGGCTGACCCTTATACCCGCTCCCATTGCAGTTCCTTTGGGAGTGCTTCAAGCCATGATCAGTTTTTCTCGTGCCAATTTTATTGAATACTTTGATCGAGAGTTCAAAGGTGGAGTTATGTACAGTCTTTTCAAGCGGACTGGTTTCCAACTTGCTGTGAACACTTTGGTAAAGACTGTCTCAGTCCTCTCTGGCGCCATGGGCTCAATCACGCATACTGTTGTGCAAAAGGCTGCCGAGAATGCTCTTCTCAACACAGCCATGACCTCATTGGGCCGCTCCCCTTACGAGTCCATTCGCGCACGATTGTTTGGTCCCCAAGCTTCTGATGGACAAAGCAAAGAAAGACAAGAAGATCTAACCCGTGCCTCTGAGTGGAGTCGATTTTTAACGGTCCTTGCCATGACTCCATTTCAAGCCATACACCTTACCGGGGACAGTCTTATCTTAAATTTTCAAGCTCTAAATTCGCAGTTTCCAATGCTCAGCATTTCAAATGACAAGCTCCCTTGGATTTATTTTGGAATTTTTGTTGCAAGCTCTGTTGCCAATCTGACTTTAAAAGAGTTTCTTATCAAAACTTTCAAATCGATGGAATCCTTACCAAAACGCTACATAAAATTTAGCAAAAAAAGGCTAAAGGATTTTGCATGTCAATCTCGCTTGTTTCAATTGCCTTCTTTTCAACAACTTCGAATTTCTATTCTCTTATCACAGCAATAGTTATTTTCCTCTAATCAAACAGTCACAAAAAACTTTAATTGTATTTTTCTAAATACACTTTAAATCGCTCAGAAAGGGCTTTGCAGTCACGATATTCTCGAATCAGTTCTATGTTTTTTTCTTTTTTTTGAAAAATTTCTTCAATCAATCGGTCTAAATTCAGCTTCTCAAAAGGGCGCTCCAAAAGAGTTATCCTATCTCCAGCTTCCACACTCCCCTCTTCAAGGACTCTGTAAAACCATCCATAACGTCGAGATTTTACAATTTCTTTTAACACTCCTTTAAAACCATATCTCGTATCTATCATAGAACACGGCTTACGTGGTTCTGTGACTTGAACAAGTGCTGTTCCTAAACGAAAAACATCTCCCACACACAATTTTTTTTCCGTAAGTATTTCAGTTGTTATATTCTCTCCGTAGCTTCCCGGCACAAATAGACTTGCACTTTCAGGGAACACTCTCTTCAAATGGGCATACTGTTCATTGCTATAGTGGTGTATGACCCGATCCAGACCACCATGATGTTTGAGATCCACAGCCTGGTCTCCAGGCAAACTATCCAAACGTATATCAAGCTTTCCCAAGACTCTTTCTTTGAAAATCGCGCTTTTCACCTTGGAGTTTTCTAAAAACCTTCCCTTACCAACAAAAACACCTAAGATTTCCAAATCAATAGAATCCATGGGGACTCATCTCCGTTTCAACACAGCATCTCATTCGCAGACTCTCCCCGATATTAAGGCGACCTCGTCCATTTTAATTCGACTTACAGCACACCGCGTTGACCCTCAGCTCCAATTAAACTCACTTGACCAAAATCCATTAAAATACTTAAATAATTGAGGCCAGGCCACTTGGGTCTGTGCTATGTTTTTTCTTTTTTATAACACGTTTTTACGAGGGTTTTACATGCAAAAAGGTACAGTTAAGTTTTTTAATGCAAGCAAAGGTTTTGGCTTTATCACTCCAGATGATGGAAATGATATTTTCTTTCACATTTCAGAAATCCAAGGTAATGAGCCTCGTGATGGCGACAAAGTGGAATACGAAGTTGGCGAGGGCAAAAAAGGCCCATGTGCAGTCAACGTCCGCGTTGTGAACTAATTTTTGAACTAAAAAGTAAAGAAGAGCAAAGCCAGGTAGAAATACCTGGCTTTTTTATTTAGACTCCCTATTGAGATAGGAACGCCACTCTTTATGCAGAATGAGGCGTGCGCCTCTACTGTACGAAATATAACTCCAAGCCCATTGAAAGAGTACAAAAAGACGGTTCTTAAATCCTATCAAATAGTACACATGCACAAAAAGCCATGACAACCAGGCCAAGTACCCTGTGGCCTTAAATCTTCCAACCTGCAAAACAGCTTTCGTTCTTCCAATAGTTGCCATTTGTCCTTTGTCGACATACTTGAAGTCTTTTCTCTCTTTGCCACTTAAGTCATTTAAAACACACCTTCCAACGTGTCTTCCTGCCTGCATTGCAACTGGAGCAAGCCCTGGGAGAGGTTGTCCCTCAATAGACTTTGCTGCAGCTTGATCTCCCATAACAAAAACTCGTCGGTGCCCAGGAACTGAAAGATCTGAACTGACCTCAACCTTTTCACCTGAATCTAAACTCACTCCTAGTTTCTGGTTGAGTGATGATGGCTTTACCCCAGCTGCCCAAAGAGCTGTTGAAGCACTCAGAAACTCATCCCCAACACAAACTCCTTCTTTGGTAATACTTGAAACTCTTGAATTCGTCCAAACCTGTACCCCAAGTTTTTCAAGATCCCGTGTTGCTCGTTTAGAAAGCTTTTCATCAAAACCTGCTAGTATTCGGTTTCCTGCTTCAATTAAAACAATTCGAGACTGACTCGATCGAATATCCTTAAAGTCACGTGAAAGCGTAAATCGGCTTATTTCACCAATGGCCCCAGCAAGCTCAACCCCTGTGGGACCACCTCCGACAACAACAAAAGTCAGTAAAGCTTTTCTTTTTTGTGGATCAGCTTCACTCTCGGCTCTTTCAAATGCCATAAGCACACGTCGGCGAATTTCTGTGGCCTGTTCAATTGTCTTTAAACCTGGCGCTAGTGGCTCCCAAACTTCATTTCCAAAATAACTATGTTTTGCCCCACACCCTAGAAGAAGATAATCATATTCAAAACAACCAACATCTGAAAAAACCTTTCGATCTTTCAAGTCTATGTTTTCCACATTTCCCAAAAGAACTCGGATATTCTTGAATTTCGACAAAAGTGTACGAATCGGTGCTGCAATTTCAGCAGGACTCAGGCCTGCCATTGCCACTTGGTAAAGCAGTGGTTGAAACAGATGATAGTTTCTTCTGTCAATAAGAAGTACATCTATATCCTTCTTGTTTCCCAGTGTCTTTGCGGCATTAAGTCCAGCAAAACCACCGCCAACTATCACAACTTTTGTTCTCATCTAACTCGTCCTCAAACTACAATTTAGATATTAACTCTTTCTAGGGGTTCATTGCATCGAAATTCCTTTTGAAGTAAAATTCTACTAAATTCATTGTTCATTTAACGCATTACTCCTTGAGGATTTGTGAAGGACTTTCTACCAGAAGATTTAAGAACTCTCACTCGACTTGCATCAGACGAACTTGGAAACGCAATACAAGAAGTATATGGCCCAACCGTTTATAGCGAAGTTGAAACGATACGACAAAAAATGAAGAGCACTCGAATGAGTGAAGCTAAACACAAATCCAATGTATTAAGCCAGCTCTTTGATCAATTGAAAAAAAAGCGCTCAACTAGTCTTTATAACCTCGCTCATATTTTTTCTGTCTATCTTGAAGTTATCAATCGATGCGAGATTGCATATCGACATGTTCGCCTAAGAAGCAAAGACCTAGAGCCTCCCACTTCCCCTGCCACAGTTGTTTTTGTCTTTACAGCACATCCAACCGAAGCTAGATCTTTTGATATACTTGCACTTTTTTCTCAGGTCGAAAAATGTCTCAAAGATGACCTTCTAGCAGGCTTTGAAAGACATTCTGAGCTTTCTATTCAGTTACGACACCTCCTGAATATTATTCTAAGAACTCCTATGTCAAAAGGTGCTCGCCCTCAAGTTAAAGACGAGGCTCTTCAAATATTTTCAACAATACTAACTCCTCAGTTGATCGAACAACAAGTTGAGCTTCGCTCAACAGGCATTGATATCCGATTTCGAAGTTGGGTTGGGGGTGACAAAGACGGTCACCCTCTTGTGGGATCAAAAACTATGGTGGAGAGCTGGCAAATTTCTCGAAAAAGAATTCTGGATTACATCCGAATTCAAATTGAAGATGAAAGATCTATCACAGAACACTTACCAAACAATGATCTCAAAACAAAGGTTCTCTCTTCCCTAAAAACCCTAACAACATCACTTGCTACTTTAGCTAAGATCTCACCTGGTGATGGCAAAAAGGTCTCAAAGTTTTGGCAAAATGTTTCAAAATCTCAAACTCTTTATTCAAAACTTATTGGAAGCCCAGGACCTTGTTTTATAAAACTACGAAAACTTGAAGAGCTTTATCCAGCACTGGTTGTTCCTCTCGAGATCCGAGAGGATTCTGAACTTGTTGAAATAGCAACACATAGTAAAAAAACTCCAATTGCACAAATGCTACTAACGCTAAAAGCCACCAGCAGAGGCCTCCCTCCTGAATGCTATGTTAAGGGATTTGTCATAAGCATGACAGAAAAAGCCAAAGACATTCAGAATGGACTTCTCCTTATTAAAAGAATGTTTGGAGTTCATTCAATTCCCGTTGTCCCTCTCTTTGAAACACGTTTTGCACTTGAAAACTGCACACAAATTTTAGAAGACCTCTTTCAATTGGACTCAAAGCTTTTGAAACATCTTACAAAATACCGAGAGCGTAAGTTTGAAGTGATGCTTGGCTACTCTGATTCAGCAAAAGAAAGCGGCGTCTTAATGAGTCGAGTTCTTATCGCACAAACATTGGTACGTTTGGATAAATTCTTCCAAAAACATAACTTAATCCCCGTTTTCTTCCATGGGTCCGGAGGAAGTATCGAAAGAGGTGGCGGCTCTATCAAAGAGCAAACAATTTGGTGGCCCAAAAGCGCACTCACTCTTTTCAAATCGACAATCCAAGGGGAAATGATCGAAAGACAGTTTGGAGATCCTCTTATTATGAAGAGCATCACTCAAAAACTCGCATCTGAACATGCTCGACGAGAGAAACGCACAAAAACTCCTATTCATGATGGACTCTATAAACTAGCAAAAGAAACAGCCCAATCTTATGGTGACCTCATTCAAAATGAAGCTTTCCAAGAAATGGTCAAAACCTCCACACCATATCAGTTTTTAGATCAACTCAAAATAGGATCTCGACCATCAAAACGCACAACTCAATCTGCTGAGCTAAGTCTTCGAGCCATACCCTGGGTTTTGTGTTGGACCCAAACTCGTACTCTACTTCCCGCTTGGTGGGGCGTTGGCAGCGCATGGGAATCTTTCGAGGCTAGTGAAAAATCTGAACTTCGCTCTTCTTTTGAAAGCTCTGATGTTTTCAAAAGTTTTATGCAACTTCTTGGCTTCACCTTATCAAAGGTCGAACTTGAAGTATTTCAAGTCTACCTCAACCACTCTCTTCCTGCAAAAACCGCAGAAAGAGAGTATGAAAAAATTCAAGCTGAATATCAAAAAACAGTTCAATTTTTCAAAGATATCACAGGAGAAGACAACTTTCTCTGGTTTAAACCCTGGCTTCATACAAGTGTGCTCTATCGAACTCCCATGATTCACCCTCTCAACATTCTTCAAATCATATCCTTACTTAGAAAAGACATGATTCTTTTAAGAGAGACAACAACTGGTATAGCCTCAGGTATGATGACAACAGGCTAACTGAAACGCCAATTCCTTCACTCGATTTTTTCATCGAAGTTGATTTCACCCAAGTTCTCAGGTCTTTTTGGAGAAAACTGAAGGTACCACTTATAAATATTCTCACAGTCTTTCTTTTGATTTTCTGTCAAATAATAAGGCTTCCCTATGACAAAGGTCTTATGCTTATAATCAAACGCAACTGGCAAAATCGGAACCCCTGCTCCCTTTGCAATTGCATAAAACCCTGTTTTCCAGCGATTTGTTTTCTTTCGTGTTCCTTCTGGAGCAAGGGCAAAGCGAAACTCATCATTTTGCTGATATTGCTCCACAATCAAATCCACCATCTTAGACTTTGTGTCTCTTTTAATTGGTATTCCTCCAAATTTCTTTAATAGCCAACCAACTGGTCCCACAAAAATCGTGTGTTTTGCAATCCAATTCCCTCTAAAACCCATAGCCCACTTTACAAACAACCCAATAAAAAAATCCCAATTGGAGGTATGAGGAGCAACGATCAGAACATATTTCTTCAAATCAGGCAAAGTGCCCACGACTTTCCAATTCAGAATAGACAATATAAGTTTTCCGAGAATTTTTGAAATTATCATAGGCAATCAATCCACACTTAATGTTTCCTCTTTAAAATACTTTAATCGAATATTAGGGCGAACTCCATGGTGATATCTCAACTTCACAACTCGTCGAATTTCTAAATGCAGTCCCTCTATAGAGTTCGAGGTCAAAAGTACATTGTCTCCAACAGAGCGAGCAATATGCTTACCATCAGGGAATACCACGACGTTAAAACTCATATGGTCTTTCAATGGATACCCAGACCATCTATATACAAAAACCCAATGCGAAAAAGCTCCTAAAATAACAAAAATATGAAAAAGTTCATGGGCACCAATGACGCCATAAATTGGATTTGGCCATCTCAAAAACTCCATTACAGCCCCAATGGAATATAAAACTCCTCCCAA